>DATJBH010000030.1:0-66259 GCA_035515455.1 Xanthobacteraceae bacterium | reverse complement strand
AACGCGGCGGCGTCAAGTTATGTATCTTCCGCCGCCGCGATAGCGGGGGGAGGGGGACCGCCCCGCGCAGCGGGTGGTGGAGGGGCGCGGGCCTCAACGATCCTCCTGCGACGACAACGAAGCGTCGAGTCAGAGGCCCCCTTGGTGCGATCCGGGCCAGGTTTCGTGGGCGAAGCCATCACGGGGCGGGGGTCACTCCGCCGACGGCCTCACCCACATCCAGCGACGCACCCCGCGCGCCGGTCGTAATGCCGGCGGACATGATGCCCGGACCGCCCGGAAGCGAGTAGCAAGCTCGCCCGCGGGCTCCGCCTCTCGCCCCACCGCCGCGGTCTGCCTCCGCGACGGCGTCCTTTCAGCGGGCGAGATGATTCGGTGACATATGTAGTCGAAACGGAGACGAATGTCAATATTGTCTCTCGCCAAAGGACACGCTTGGCGGTAGCGGTGCAGTCTCAGAAGACGTTTTCGCCACACCGCGCCGCACGATCGAACCCTCATCAGCAGCATCCTTCGAGGCCCGCGCCTCAGGATGCGGCGTCGATTGCGGCGCTAACCCACCCTGCCCCGCTCCAACCCTCCGCGAGCAAATGACGATGCCGCAAATCGACGCAACCGGCGGCTTTTAAATCTGCTATCCTGCCTTCAAGCGTAAGGGCGTGCGGCGCCGCAAGCCGACACCCCGGCCATCAACAAGATTTGCGCCACCTTTGCGTCATCTGGGAGGACCGAATGAGAAAGCTTTATGCCGTTCTCGCCGCCGCCGCGGCTGCTTTTTTTGTGGCGGCGACGTTGTTTGCCGTCACCGTCTATGCCGAGGATTATCCGACCCGGCCGATCACCATGGTCGCCGTGTTCGGGCCCGGCAGCGCCAGCGACACCATCTGCCGCATCATCGCCGATCCGTTGAGCAAGGCGCTCGGCCAGCCGGTGGTGGTCGAGGACCGTCCCGGCGCCGACGGCGCGGTCGCCGCGCTCTACGTCCATCATCAGGCGGCCGACGGCTACACGCTGCTGATGGGAACCAATTCGCCGCTCTCCGCCGATCCGTTCCTGCACAAGAACATCCAATACGATCCGATCAAGGATTTCACGCCGATCACCCGGGTGGGAAGCTTCACGCTGATGCTGGTGGTCGATCCCAAGCTGCCGCTGAATTCGGTCAAGGACGTGGTCGCCTATGCCAAGGCGCATCCCGACAAGCTGTCGTTCGCCTCCGGCAACACCGCCGGCATCGTCGCCGGCGATACGCTGGCGCACTGGGCCGGGATCAAGCTCATTCACGTACCGTACAAGAGCACGCCGCCGGCGCTGGAAGATATCATCGGCGGCCGCGTCTCGATGATGTTCGCCGACTTCACCACGGCGATGCCGCATGTCGCGGCGCATACGCTGCGCGCGCTGGCGGTGACGCGGATCAAGCGCTCGGCGCTGTTCCCCGACCTGCCGACCATGGACGAGGCCGGCATCAAGGGCTTCAACCTCGACGCCTGGGCGGGGCTCGTGGCGCCGACCGGCACGCCGCCGGAAATCATCGCCAAGCTCAACAAGGCGCTGCGCCCGATCATCGATTCACCGGACGTTCAGAAGAAATTCAAGAACGTCGGCTTCGAAGGCTTTTCTTCGACGCCCGATCAGCTCGGCGACTACATGAAGTCCCAGATCGTCGAGTGGAAGAAGATGGTCACCGACGCCAATATCCAGGCGGATTGAGGCGCCGTCGTTTCCCGGGCAGACCCGGGACCGTCGCAAACGCCTGCGCGTAAAACGATCCGGGATCGGCGGTGCACCGCTACGCGCTGCACCGCGTCCGGGAAACGACGCGCTCTCATAGTCGCCCTCCCCCGCTTTCATGGGGGCGACCGCCTACGCCGCGCGCCGCGGCGGCGGACGGCGTAAACGTGGGTGAATTCGGCGCCGAGCAGCACGATCTGCGACGAGTAATAGACCCAGATCAGCAGGATCACGATCGACGCCGCCGCGCCATAGGTGGAATCGAGCGCGAGCCGGCCGATATAAAGCCCGATCAGAAACTTGCCGATCTCGAACAGCGCCGCGGTCATGAAGGCGCCGAGCCAGACGTCGCGCCAGGCGACCTCGGCATCCGGCAGCCAGCGGAACATCGCGGCGAAGACCACGGTGATCACGGCGAGCGAGACCAGCGAACCCGCGATCTGCAAGCTCGAGGCGGCGCCGAGATAGGCGCTGGCCGCCGACAGTCCCGCGGTGACGAGGAGCGAGACCAGGAGCAAAAAGCCGAGCGCCAGCACCGCGGCGAGCGAAACCAGGTAGGCGCGGATGAATTGCCAAAGTCCGCCGATCTTTTTGGCGTCGACCTCCCACACGGTGTTGAAGGCGTCCTTGAGCTGGACGACGACGCCGAGCGCGCTGAACACCAGGATGACGGCGCCGACGGCCGTCGCCAGCAAGCCCTGTTGCGGATGGCGCGCGCCGGCCAGCATGGCGTCGATCGCCTTGGCCGCGGCGTCGCCAAGAAGGCCGCGAAGCTGCAGTTCCACTTCGCCGCGCGCCGCCTCCTCCCCGAACACCAAACCGGCAACGGCGATGGCGATGACGATCACCGGTCCGAGCGAAAACACCGAATAATAAGCGAGCGCCGCACCCTGCCGCGCATCCTTATGCGCCACCCAATCGTCCGCGGTCTCGCGGATCAACGACCACCATTCTTTGAGGACATGCGTCACGGTCCTGGCTCAACGTGAGGCGGGCGCGCGCGGTTCCAGTCAGCTTCCCGCCCCGCGATAGCGGGGAGGGGCGGACCGCCGAAGGCGGTGGGCGGGGCGCGGGCCGTGACGCTTGTTCTGAACCGACAACGAAGGGTCGAGTCAGAGGCCCCCTCCACCACGCAAACGCGCGGTCCCCCTCCCCCGCTTTCGCGGGGGCGGATGCATACGATCCCGGTCTCGCGAGCGCACTGTGCGCGCGAGCGATGTCAAAGAGCGATGTCGAACGGCGTCATTGCGAGCGAATACGGACGGAGGAGAGTCCTCCCGGCCTTAGGGACGCAAACGCCGTAAACCCAACATTTGTGGGCATTTCAGGCCGTTGAGGCTACTGGTAGCGTCTTGAAATGTTCGCTTTTTGTTCCTATCATCAAGTATGACCCGTGGGGACATGCTTCGCTACCGGATCGCCTTCGCCCTGAGCCGCGCCGTCAAGATCGTGCGCGGACTGCGGCAAGGTCTAACCGAGCCCGAACGCCACGCGGTAGCCGATCACGTGGTCGAGCAACTCAAAGAGCGTGGCGACCCGTGGCAACTTGCCGAAGAGGTCAAGCCACACAACACAATGCCTACGACGCGGTGAAAAGCGGGGAACATTCCCGCTTTTGCGGAATCAACTTTTCAGCGAGCTAGCGCGCTGTGTAATCCTGAGGTCGCAATATGATTCTTCGTGCGATTATCTCGGGAGAACCACCAGTGCCGCCGCCAGATGCCGACTTCTCGTTCACGATTGATTTTGTAAAGGGGACTGGCGATCCGCGTCGTGTATTTGATGCCGCTACCCTCCTAATCGATGGCTTTGAGGCGCTTGACGGCGCACTCGCCAATTCGGTCGATGGTCAGATTAGGACGCTTATGGTTTTGGAGGACATCGAGGCTGGATCACTTCGGGTCTGGTTCAAGAACCTTTTGGAACGAATAGACGATAGAGACTTGCGTGAAGGGGAATGGAAAAAGATCGTCGGCAAGGCCCTCGCGCGAGGACGAATCCTCGCCTTAGAATTTCTAAATGACGATAAGGCTACAGCCGGAAGGGCAATCGACATACTCAGGCACGAGTTGCACGAAATAGCCGAAGAAACAAATATCAAACACCTGCCCTCCTATCCGCCAATACAGGAGGGCAAATTGATAGCGTCATTGGATACGCTTCAAGACGCTAAACGCACGCTCGGTCCAGGTGACAAATTGAGAATTGAGTCAGAGGACAAAACCTATGAGGTTGATCTTTCTCAAACTTGGGAGGCTTCCGAGATTTTGCCGCCGCCCGCCGATTTAGCCGAGACAACAAGCACGGGGACTATAATCCTCACAATTCGCAAAGCCGATCTCCTCGGCGACGCCATGTGGCAGTTTAGTCACGGCAGAGCGACCATTTCGGCAAAAATCCTAGATGAGAGATGGCTGGAAGACTTCCATCAACGGAAAATTCCGTTGTTTTCCGGCGACGCCCTAAAATGCGATGTTAGGTGGACGTACAGCTACGATGAATCCGGGACGCTCGTTGAATCAAAGTTAGAAATCCTGAAAGTCATTCAGGTTATGGGCGGCGGGAGCGGTCCTCAATTATCAATGCTATGAGAAGTGACTGAATTCGATTTCATTACGCTCCGAACGGCGGGTGCACGCGAAGAAGCTGGGGTTACGACGGAGACGCCGGCCCCGGATTTCGCTTCGCTCATCCGGGCTACGCTTGCTGCCGCACCCATAGGACACTCCGTGTTACCCCGCCATGGCCGCTGGCGTGACCGACCATGTGTGGAGCGTTGCCGATTTTGTCGCGATGATTGAAGTGGCAGAACAACCGCCAGCAAAACGCGACCATTATAGGAAAAGAACGGGCGAAAATCGATGTTGACCGGCGACATTACGTGGACTGATCGCAGTTATCCTGATGATCCAGGAACTGCAAAGATCAAAGGCTCTTTGAAGCCTAATGGAAAAGTCGTTTTTCAATATAATTGGGAAGGCACCGAATATCTCGCAACGTTTGATGTGGAATCGAGCCAAGGTTCAGCGCGTCAGGTCGGCTCAAACCAGATACATGCTACGTTTGCCGGTGTGTGCAGAATTTTAAGTGACGATCAGATCGAATTGCGCGGCGGAGTTTGGACGGAGGACGGCAGAGACTATGATTGGGAAGCAGACCTTGGGGATTATTGAGATTCAAAATGCGTCACTACCGAAATAGCATTTGCGTGGATTTAGCAAAGGCCGGAACAATCGCGAATGCATGGGGCACTGGCAACAGGAAGCCTCACGATGGCGATATAATAAAATTGAAAACCACATAGCGTGGCGCTAGCATGATATCCGTGCTACGCGCGGGCATCTCAGGTGGCGAATGCTGCGCGGCCCCACTCCTCAGTGCGGCGAGGATCGATGATGGGTTTCGCTTCGCTCTAGCCATCCTACAATCCTGCGACGGCATCCTTCGAGGGCCGCTTCGCGGCCACCTCAGGATGAGGTGTTACTGAGACATCCCGCCCCTTAACGGCGCCGGCTGCTCGGCGAGCATCGTCTGGATCGCCGCCCGCGTCGTGTCGCGGTCGAGGCCGTGCCGCTCCACGAGGTCCTCGCAGTCGGCGAGGATGGCGTCGGCGTCCTGCATCAGCTTCAGCCGCTTGAAGCTGTCTTCGTAATAGAGCCCCATGCTCAGGCCGACGACTTCGTACAGATTCAAAATTTGGAACGGAAAGTCGCGCTCGTGGGCGCAGAGCTCGCGATGATCGGAATGGTAGAGCGCGACCAGCGCGTCGATGCCGGCCGCTTCGGCGGCTTCCAGTTCCTTCACTTGCAGGTCGCGGCGATGGCCGCCCGGCAGCGGTTTCAAGTCGTTGGCCTGCAGGCCGACCGCGGGCTGATGCAGATCGACGATTTCGACGCCGGGAACGCTGCGCAGGATATCCTCGGCGGCGGCGACCACGCCGCGGACGCCGGGGTGCTTGTGCAGCGCGATCCGCATCGGCACCGGATTGCGCAGCAGCGGCCGCAGCCGGTCGAGATGCTTGTGCACGAACATCGTGAACGGCGTCATGTCGAACGGCTTGGCGCCGCGGGTCTTTTCCGCCGCCGGCAGCGTCATCTCGGTGAACTGGACGTGGCAGGACGGGCACCAGGAGATCACCTGCCCGGTCTTGCTTTGCGACAGCTTGTCGAGCGCGCTCTCGGCGACGCGGCCGAAGGTGGCAAGATCGCCGGAGCGCAGTTGCTGCACGCCGCAGCAATGGGTCGGCCCGCCCATGACTTCGTAAGAGATATCGAGCGCGTCCATGATGTCGAGCGCGTAGAGCGCGATGTGCGGCGTCTTGAGCACGTTGCAGCCGGTGTAAAAGATAAAGTCGGCCTTCGCGCCGGACTCGCCGGCCTGCCGGGCCCCCTGCCCCAGCCGCGCCAAGAGCGCGTCGTCGAGCTGGATCTTCGACATCGCGGCGACGTCGCGCGCGACATGGCGAAAGCCTTCGACGCCCTTCTTGCGCAGCGCCGCCGGATCGTTCGCGGCGCGCGCCATCGCGGCGCGCGCCATGCTCAGGAGAAAGCGCGGATTGACGCCATAGTCGCAGGCCTCGATGCAGTCGCCGGAGCGCACGCAGCCGGCGGCCCAGGCCCGCGCCGCCGCGTTGCCCTCAGCGCCGCGCAGGATATCGATGACGCCGCCGATGACTTCGACCGGGGCGTTGCGCGCCGCGGCTTCCAGGCCGGCGGCGGCGGTGACCGGGCAGGCCTCGACGCACTTGCCGCAGCGGGTGCAGGCGTCGATCATACCGTCGACGCGGGCTTGGAGGGCGGACTCGAATGTCTCCGGCATGGGGGACAATATAGCCCCTTCCGCTCATTCCCGCGACAGCGGGAATCCAGATCGCTTGCTGGGTGCGTCAGGTTCTGGGTCCCCGCTTTCGCGGGGACGAACGGGTTACGGGCGCCAATCAGAAGCCGTTTCCCGGATGCGGCGCAGCACGAAGTGGTGCGCCGCTGTTCCGGGATCGTATCAAACTCCGAGCCCGCAACGATCCCGGGTCTGCAGCGCATCATTCCGCTTCGCTTCATGCTGCGCTGCGCCCGGGAAACGACGTTACTTTACGTCTCTTCCGTCACGCCGGAGCCCGATTGAAGGGCCTGACCGGCCGTTGTAAGACCAAACCCCTGCCGATGCCCGGCCATCTGCCGGGCATGTCCATGAATAACGGCCATTGCAGCGGTTTGGATCGATGGACCCCGACCGCGCCAGCGAAATGTGAGGATTGCGATGGGTGAATACGCGATCGGCCAGCCCGTTCCCCGCTTCGAGGATCCGCGCCTGGTCAAAGGCCACGGCCGCTATATCGCCGACATGACGTTTCCCGGCATGGCGTTCGGCTTTGTGCTGCGCTCGCCGCATGCCCATGCGCGGATCCGCAAGATCGACACGGCGAAGGCCAAGGCCGCGCCCGGCGTGCTCGGCGTGTTCACCGGCGCCGACTACAAGGCCGCGGGCTTCGGCGACCTGCCGGTGCCCGGCGGATTAAAGCGCCGCGACGGCGCGGCGGGCTACCGGCCGCGCTATCCGGCGCTGGTCGAGGACCGCGTGCGGATGATCGGCGACTATGTCGCCTTCGTCGTCGCCGAGACCTATTTCCAGGCGGTCGACGCCGCCGAACTGATCGAGGTCGATTACGAGCCGCTGCCGGCGGTGGTCGCGACCGGCGATGCGGCCAAGCCCGGCGTGCCGCTGGTGTGGGAGGACTGCCCGAACAATATCGGCTTCGTCCAGGTCGAAGGAAACAAGGAAGCGACCGACGCGGCGTTCGCGCGCGCCGCGCATGTGGTCAAGCACAAATTCGTCATCAACCGCGTCACCGCCGCGGCCATGGAGCCGCGCGGCTGCATCGGCCTCTACGAGCCGGCCGACGGCCGCTACACCATCTACACCACGCTGCAGCGAACCAACGTGTTCCAGACCGAGCTGTCGCAATACGTGCTGAAAGTCCCCGACAACAAGATCCGCGTGGTGTGCGGCGACATCGGCGGCTCGTTCGGCATGAAGTCGGCGGTCTATAACGAGGTGGCGCTGGTTCTGCTCGGCGCCAAGCTCGTCGGCCGGCCGGTGAAATGGGTGGCGACGCGCTCGGAATCGTTTCTGTGCGACGCGCAGGCGCGCGACAACGTCACCGAGGCGGAGCTGGCGCTCGACAAGGACGGCATGTTCTTGGGCTTCCGCGCCAAGATCACCGCCGCGATCGGCGCCTATCTGCAGGTCGGCATGCCGGCGTTCACCGGCAATCTCGGCACGCTCGCCGGCGTCTACAAGACGCCGGCCTCGCATATCGACGTCACGGCCGTCTTCACCCACACCCAGCCGGTGCGGCCCTATCGCGGCAACGGCCGCCCCGAGGCCGGCTATGTCATCGAGCGCATGGTCGATCTCGCCGCCGACGAGCTCGGCATCGATGCGGCCGATATCCGGAGCCGCAACAGCATTCCGCCGAGCGCGATGCCGTTCAAGACCAGCGTGACCTTCACCTACGACTGCGGCGAGTTCGAGAAGAACCTGGAGATGGCGCTGCAAGCCGCCGACAAGAAGGGCTTCGAGGCCCGGCGCGCCAAGTCGAAGAAGCACGGCAAGCTGCGCGGCTTCGGCTTCTCCAACACCATCGAGCGCTCGGCGGCGGCCGGGCTCGAAGGCGCGGAAATCCGCTTTGATCGCACGGGCACGGTGTCGATCTTTTCCGGCAGCATCAACCAGGGCCAGGGTCACGAGACGGCGTTCAAGCAGATCGTCTGCGACCGGCTTGGCCTCGATCCCAATGAAGTGACTTATATCCAGGGCGACACCGATCAGGTGTTCTTCGCCGAAGGCACCGGCGGCTCGCGCTCGGCGACCATGTCGGGATCGGCCTTTACGCTGGCGGCGGACAAGATCGAGACCAAGGCCAAGGCGATCGCCGCCAACATGCTCAAAGTCGACGTCGCCGACATCAAATTCGCCGACGGCGTGTTTTCGAGCCAAAAGACCAACCAGACCATGACCATCAAGGAGGTCGCCAAGGCCTCGCTCGAGCCGAAGAACCTGCCGCAGGGCATGGAATGCGGGCTCATCGAGAAGGCGATCTATTCGGGCAAGGTGGCGAGCTATCCGAACGGCGTCCACGTCTGCGAGCTCGAGATCGACGAGGACACCGGCGAGGTCGAAATCGTGGCCTACAACGTGGTCGACGACGTCGGCACCGTGATCAATCCGCTCTTGCTGCACGGCCAGGTCGACGGCGGCATCGCCATGGGCATCGGCCAGATCCTGATGGAAGACATCAAGTTCGACCGCGAGGGCCAGATCCTCACCGGCTCGTTCATGGACTATGCCATGCCGCGCGCCGGCGACATGACCGGCTTTCATGTCGACAGCAATCCGGTGCCGACCAAGACCAATCCGCTCGGCGTCAAGGGCGCCGGCGAAGCCGGCTGCGTCGGCGCCATGCCGGCGGTGGCGAACGCGCTGGTCGACGCGCTCTCGGTTCTCGGCGTCAAGCACGTCGCCATGCCGGCGACGCCGGAAGTCTTATGGCGCGCGATCAACGAGGCGCGGGCGAAGAGTGCGTAGTTCCACTTTGCCGCACTTGTCTTGTTAGCTACACGTAGGACTAGTATAATTCCGTAGTTCTCGTTCGCCGTTAGCGGCATTCGATAGGGAGACAGAGCGATGGACTACACCATAGACAAGAAATCCGTTGAGTCGCTTGGCGCCAAGCTCGATCAACTGCACAAGAGCTTGAACGATAACGAGAAGGTGCTGCTGGCTTCGGTGTTGAAAGGCTCGGCAGGGCACGGCGTCGGCAAGCTGCCGTCCGAGGTGATCAAGGATTTCTCCGGAAAGCTCCAATTGGGCGCGGACCTCGTCACGATACCGACCTGACCTGACTTTTGTTCAAACCACCGCCACGGCCTGAATCTCGATCATCATCTCCGGCAGCGCGAAGCCGGCGACCGTGATGGCGGCGCTGGCCGGAAAGTCACGGCCAAGAATTTCCGTGCGCAGTTCGGTCATCCGCGTGGTGTGGCGCGCGTCGATGAGGAATACCGTCATGGTGACGAGATCGGAAAGCTTGGCGCCGGCCTCGGCGAGCGTCTTTTCGATGTTGCGGAAGGTCTGCCGGCATTGCGCGTCGAAATCGCCGGCGAGCGATTTTCCGGCATCGTCGACCGCGCCGGTATGGCCGGCGAGCCAGATGATCTTGCCGCCCTCGGTGATGACGGCCGGCGAATAAGCGCGTTTCTGGGCGCGCTCGCCGCGCACGAATGACTTTTGCATGATTTGACCTCCCTGCGCGCGGCATGCCCGCACATAGCCGTTCGAAGAATCGCTTCGCTCGCCTATGTTGCGGGCATCCACGTCTTTACGCCGGGAGATTAAAGACGTGGATGCAGGCGCAACTTCGTATTCCGAAGTTGCGCAGACTAATAGATTGCCGCAAGTCGGGTAAACCCGACTTGCGATGACAAGCCCGGCCATGACGGCCTAGATTACCGCACATGAACGCCTCCCCTGTGCATTCCGCGCTGCCGCTTGCCGGCATCCGCGTGCTCGAATTCTGCCACACCATCATGGGCCCGACGGCGGGGCTCATCCTCGCCGATCTCGGCGCCGACGTGATCAAGATCGAGCCCACGGCCGGCGACCATACCCGGCGGCTCTACGGCTTTGCCGCTGGGTTCTTCCCGACCTTCAACCGCAACAAGCGCAGCCTCGCGATCGACTTGAAGGCGGACGAGGGCCGCGCCCTGCTCTATCGTCTCGTGGGAACCGCCGACGTGATCCTGGAGAACTACGCGCCCGGCACCATGGACCGGCTCGGCGCCGGCTACGCGGATCTGGCGGCCAAAAATCCGCGCATCGTCTATTGCGCGCTGAAGGGATTTTTGAGCGGCCCGTACGAGCACCGCCCGGCGCTCGACGAGGTGGTGCAGTTCATGGCGGGCCTCGCTTACATGACCGGGCCGCCCGGCCAGCCGCTGCGCGCCGGCGGCTCGGTGGTCGATATCATGGGCGGCATGTTCGCGGTGATCGGCATCCAGGCCGCGTTGCGCGAGCGCGAGCGCACCGGCCGCGGCCAGATGATCAAATCCGCCTTGTTCGAATCGACCGCGTTTCTGATGATGTCGCACATGGCCGGCGAGGTGGTCACCGGCAAGCCG
Organism: Xanthobacteraceae bacterium; assembly: GCA_035515455.1. Lineage (GTDB taxonomy): Bacteria > Pseudomonadota > Alphaproteobacteria > Rhizobiales > Xanthobacteraceae > BOG-931. The sequence continues at coordinate 55,349 of DATJBH010000030.1, read as the reverse complement.
ATGCCGCCGATGCCGCTGCGGCAAGGCGCCTGGGCGATTTACGAACCGTTGCCGACCGCCGATGGCGAACAGATTTTTGTCGGCATCACCAGCAACGGCCATTGGCAGCGCTTCTGCGAAGAGTTCGGACGGCAGGACCTGCTCGCCGATCCGGCCTACAAGACCAACGAAGACCGGGTGCGGGCGCGGCCGGCGCTGGTTCCGATCGTCGCCGCCATTGTCGCCAAGCATAGGCTCGCGGAGCTTGCCGAACTATTCGACCGCATCGGCATTCCGTTTGCGCCGGTCGCCAGGCCGGGCGACCTGTTCGACGATCCGCAGCTTAACGCCGGCGGCCGCATGCTCGACATTGCCTTTCAGAATGGCCGCCATGCCAAGCTGCCGCGGCTGCCGATCGAGATGAGCGAGCACGATTTCGCGCTGCGCCGTCAGGCGCCCCGCATCGGCGAGCACTCGAGCGAGATTCTCGCCGAGCTCGGCCTTGCCGAGGAAGAGATCGGGCGGCTGGTCAAACGCGGCGTCGTCGCCGCTGGAGAAGCCTCATGAGCGATTTGCCCGCGGCCGTGCACATCACCGAGGAAGGCCCGCGCGAGGGCTTTCAGATCGAGAAAGGCCCGATCCCGACCGCGCGCAAGATCGAACTGATCGACGCGCTGGCGCAGACCGGGCTCGAGCGCATCCAGATCGTGTCCTTCGTCAATCCGAAAAACGTGCCGGGCGTGGCGGATGCCGATGCGGTCGTAGCCGGCATCACGCCGCAGCCGGGCGTCGAATACACTGTATTGTGGCTCAATGAAAAGGGCTTTGAGCGCGCGCTGCAGCACGCCAACCGGCTCACCAATACCGGCACCATCCAGCTCTGCGCCTCGGAGAAGTTTTCCATCCGCAATCAGAATCGGGACGCCGCGGCGCAACTCGCCGCTCAGCACACCATCGTCGAAATGTACAAGGCGGCCGGCGTGCCGGTCGAGCGCGGCTCGATCATGGCGGCGTTCGGGTGCAATTTCGAAGGCGACATCCCGATCTCCCACGTCGTGGCGCTGACGCAGCAGATTCTCGACGTCGCCGCCGAGCACGGCGTGACGCTGAAATACATCACGCTCGCCGACACCATGGCCTGGGCGACGCCGCTGGCGATCAAGCGCACGCTCGGGAGCTTGCGCGAGCGCTTTCCCGACATGGATTTCGCGCTGCATCTGCACGACACCCGCGGGCTGGCGATTGCCGACGCCTATGCCGGTCTGGAGATGGGCGTCACGCGGTTCGACGCCGCCGTGGCGGGGCTCGGCGGCTGCCCCTTCGCCGGCCACGCGGGAGCCGCCGGCAATGTCTGCACCGAGGACCTGGTTTTTCTCTGCGAGGAAATGGGGATTGCAACCGGCATCGATCTCGATGCGCTGATCGACTGCGCCAAACTCGCGGAAGACATCGTCGGCCATCCGCTGCCTGGTTCGGTGATGAAGGGTGGGACTTTGAAGAGGTTTCGGATTCCGTCATCCTGAGGTGCGCGCCGAGGGCGCGCCTCGAAGGATGCGGCCCCAGCGCCTCGGCGTCGCCCTTCGAGGCGTGGCGCAGTGCGCCACGCACCTCAGGGTGACGGGATAACGATTACCGCTCCCCCAAAATCTTCCAGATGCCGCTCGCCGAGGCGACGATGCGGTCGCCGACTTTCAGCTTGGATTCGATGAACAGCACCGAGCGGGTCTCGCGCACCACCTCGCAATGCGCCTCGACGAAGTCGCCGATCTTCACGCCGGCGATGAATTGGATGTTCATCTCGATGGTGGCGTGCGGCTTGTCGCCGGTGAGGCGGCGTCCGGTCATGCCCATGGCCTGATCGGCGAAGCTCATCAGCACACCGCCGTGCAGCATGCTGCGATGGTTCCTGTGCTTGTCCGCGGTCACGATGCCGAACAAGCCCTCGCCCTTGCGCCAAACCGGCCCGATCAGCTCGCCGAAATTATGCGCCTTGACGCGTTCCCAGCCGTGGGCGGCCGGATCGAACGCCGCCACGTCAGTCGCCGCCTGGTCGTTCATGCCGGCACCTTGGTCCTGCCGCGCGCGGCAAGACGCTTACCGATATCGGGAATGAGCTTCTCGGCGTTGACGCCGGCGGCAAGCGCGCGGCCGTTGCCGCCGAGCGCGCGCACCGCCTCGACATAGCCGGCGACCTCGCTCGGCTCGCGCACGGCCTGCGGATAGTCGGAGGCGAAAACGAGTTGCGAGAAGGCAAGCTCATCGAGGCCGAAGCGGACCCAGTCGGCGCCCCACTCCGCGGCATGGTCGGGGCCGGCCCAGCCGGCGATGTCATAGTAGAGACGGTGGTCGAGATAATAGTCGAACGGCCGCCGCGGCTCGCGGCCGTGGCGCGGCACCGCCGCGGTGCCCCATTTGCCGCGCTGCTCGAAGCCGCGGATGCGGCCGAGATAGCGGCCGATGCCGCCGGCGAAATGCGAGAACTGAATGCGCAAATTCGGCAACTCGTCGAGCAGGCCGGAATTGATGATCCGCACCGCCGCCGTCATCAGCGAGAATTCCCAGCCGAGCATGCGGCCAAGATCGTCGGCATCCATGCGCGCCCAGCGGATGACGCGCGGCAGCGGATGAATGAAGACGTAAAGATCGAGATCGGCGCAGGTTTTCCAGAACGGCCGCAGGGCCTCGGCGTCGAGCGGCTGGTCTTGCAGCTCGGAGGCGATGACGACGCCGGGAAAGCCGAGCTCGACGGCGCAGCGCTTCAATTCGGCCGCGGCTTCCGTGGGCTTGAGCGCCGGCACATGGGCAAGCCCGATGAAGCGGCCGGGATGCGCCGCCTCGGCTTCGCGCATGCGGTCGTTGATTGCCCGGCAGACGGCCAGGTCGGGCTGGTCGAAGCCCGAGCCGCAGGTCAGCACGCCGGCATCGATGCCCGCGGCATCCATCATCCGCACATGGGCGCCGAGATCGGACAGCAGCGGATTGAGCAGATAATTCGGATTGCCGTCGCGATCGAGATCGACGGTGACTTTGCTTGGATCGCCCTTGAGCAGCTCGGGCGGCGTGTAGTGTTGCTGGAAGTCGATGAGCATGAGACTCCTTGCGTGTCATTCCGGGGTCGAGCGAAGCGAGGAGTCCGGAATCCATATCCACGATTCGTGATTATAGATTCCGGACTTGCCGCTGCGCGGCAATCCGCAATGACAGAGTCACATAATGGCAAATTCGGAGTTGCGGCGGTCGGTCACCAGCATGGCGCCGGGGTAATGCGTTATACAGAATTCCGGCTTGACCGCCATGATCACCGATTGCGGCGTCACTCCGCAGGCCCAGAACACCGGGATCTCGTCGTCGCGGATCGGCACGGCGTCGCCCCAATCGGGCTTGGCGATGTCCTTGATGCCGATCGATTCCGGCTTGCCGAGATGCACCGGCGCGCCATGCACGGAAGGAAAGCGCGTGGTGATCTGCACCGCGCGGATGGCGTCGGCGGGCGTCATCGGCCGCATCGACACGACCAGCGGGCCGTGAAACGGGCCCGCCGCAGCCGTCTCGACCGACGTGCGGTACATCGGCACCGTGCAATCGCAGGTGATATGACGGAGCTCGATACCGCCGTCGAGCAGCGCCTGCTCGAAGGAAAACGAGCAGCCGATCGCGAAGGTCACAAGATCGTCGCGCCAGTATTTGAGGAGATCGGCCGGCTCGTCGGTGAGCGCGCCGCCGCGCCAGACCCGGTAGCGCGGCAAATCGGTGCGGATATCGAGATCCTCGCCAAGCTCCGGGACGCGGGGATCGCCGGGCGCGGAGACCCCGATCAGCGGACACGGCTTCGGATTGCGCCGGCAGAACTGCAGAAAATCCTCGGCCATTGCCTGCGGCAGGATGGCGAGGTTGGCCTGCACGAAGCCCGGCGCCAGGCCGGAAGTCGGGCCGGAATGCGCGTTGCGCCGGATGGCGAGCCGGGCCGCGCGGCCGGTGAGAAGCGCTTCGGTATCGTCCCGCCGCACCGCCGCTACTGCCATTGCGCATCTCCCATTTCACCAAGTCCTATTTCACCAGGCCCTATTTCACCAGGCCGCGAAGCTTTTCAAAACACTTGCCTATTTTATCATCAAGCCGACCGGGAAAAAGCCCGGCGCCGCCCGCGACGATGTTACGCGCGGCTCGGGCGCGGCGCGTCGATTGCGACAATGCGAATTCGGGTTGAAAATGGTCGCAAGATCGCGTTTGCTACATGAAATTGCGCACAAAAGAGCCCGATCAGGGCCGGTCGCGTGGGGCTTTTGCCAATCCAGTAGGAGGGACATCCGATGAGTGAGAAGTGGAAAGAAGAGAAATGGGCCGAGGACATTTGGTACAGCGGCAAGGCCACACGCCGCCGTGTCATCGGCTGGGGCGGCGGCGCGATCGGCGCCATGATGCTGGTCCCCGCGCCGTGGCGCGCCGCTTTCGGCGCTGAAAAAGCCTACAAGATCGGCTCCGAGCAGCCGCTGTCGGGCCCCGGCGCGGCCGGCGGCAAGACCGCGGTGGTCGGCTTGCAGATGGCGGCCGACCGCATCAACAAGAACGGCGGCATCAACGGCCGCCCGGTCGAGCTTGACATCGTCGACGACGAAAGCTCGCCGGCGGTGGCGCGGCAAAAGAGCGAAAAGCTGGTGCAGGAGGACAATGTCGACGCCCATGTCGGCGGCTTCCTCTCCAACATCTGCCTCGCCTGCATGCCGGTGTGGGAAGACGCCAAGATCGTCAACATGATCTCGGTCTGCCTCGACACCACGCTGACCACCAGCCACTGCAACCGCTACAGCTTCCGCACCTATGATTACGCGCCGGCGCAGGCGGTGGCGTTCGCGCCGACACTGACCAAGATGGGCAAGAAGTGGCACATCGCCTTTGCCGATTATTCGTGGGGCCAGTCGACGCGCGATGCCTATATCGCCCACATCAAGGCGAACGGCGGCGAAGTGGTCGGCACCACCGGCATCCCGCTCGGCACGCCGGACATGACGCCGTTCCTGTCGAAAATCTCCGGCGATTTCGACGGATTGTTCGGCATCTTCTTCGGCAAGGACGGCGTCACCATCGCCACCCAGGCCTACGACCTCGGGCTCACCAAGAAATATAAATGGGCCGGCGACGGCTCGATCTCGGAATCGACCAATCTGATCGCGATCGGCAACAAGATCGACGGCTTCACCGCGATCAATCGTTACATCCCGGTGTTCCAGGGCCCGCTCGACACGCCGTATCACCACGCCTGGTTCAACGAGGCCAAGGCGCGGCTGGCCAAGATCGATCCATCCGGTCCGCTGCCCGACAAATACGTGCAGTCGAACTTCGAGGCGCTCAATGCGCTCAAGATCGGCATGGAAATGTCGAAGTTCCAAGGCCGCCCCGACACCATGAAACTGATCGAGGCGCTTGAAGGTCTTAAGCTGAAGGCGGGTCCTGACTTCCCGCAGGGCGACAAGACCATCCGCAAGGAAGACCATCAGGCCTTCCCGCAGGAGTTTATCTTCACCGTCTCAGGCGGAACCTATCATCTCATGGAGACCGTACCGGGCGACAAGACCGTCGTGCCGCCGGCCTGCAACTTCTCCGCCTAAGTGAGCGCGGCAGCTTCGATCGACGTGCGCTCCCCGGTGGCCGACCGGGGAGCGGCGTCGGCGCCTATCCTCAAGACCGAGCTGTTGTCCATCCGTTTCGGCGGACTGGCCGCGTTGTCCGACGTCAATTTCGAAGTGGCGCCGGGCAAGGTGCACGCCATCATCGGGCCGAACGGCGCCGGCAAGAGCACGTTCTTCAATTGCCTGACCGGAGTGCTGCGGCCGAGCAGCGGCCGCATCGTTTTCGACAACGAAGACATCACCGGGCTGCCGTCGAACGCGATCTCGCAAAAGGGCATCGCCCGCTCGTATCAGATCACCAATATCCTGCCCAATGCCACGGTCCTCGAAAACGTGCGCATCGCCGCGCAATCGCGCCGCCACGGCTGGAACATGTTCGCGCATCACAGCGCGCTCGCCGACATCAACCGCAAGGCGGAGGCCGCGCTGCATTCCATCGGGCTGCTCGGCAAGGCCGAGGAATTGGCGGCCAATCTTTCGCATGGCGAGCAACGCAATCTCGAAATCGGCATTGCGCTCGCCACCGAGCCCAAGCTCCTGTGCCTCGACGAACCGACCGCCGGCATGAGCCAAGCGGAAACCGACGAGACCAAGGAACTGGTCAAGCGCATCGCCGAGAATCTCACGATCCTGATCGTCGAGCACGACATGCAGGTGGTGATGGAGCTCGCCGATCGCATCACCGTGCTCAATTACGGCAGCATTCTCGCCGAAGGCAGCCCAGCGGAAATCCAGCAGAACCCGAGAGTGCTGGAGGTATATCTGAAAACATGAGCGTGGCAGCAGGCAACTTCGCGGAAATTCCGGCAAATAGCGCGGCGGCCGATGCCACCCCGCTCGTCGCGCTTGACGGCGTCCACACCTATTACGGCAAGAGCCACATCCTGCACGGCGTCTCGCTTCATGTCGCGCCCGGCGAGGTGGTGGGCCTGCTCGGCCGCAACGGCGTCGGCAAATCGACGACGCTCAAGACCATCATGGGACTGGTGCAGCCGAGCCAGGGCTCGGTGCGGCTCGAAGGCCGCGCCGTCGCCGGCCTGCCGCCGCACAAGCTCGCGCGCCGCGGCATCGGCTATGTGCCGGAGGACCGCCGCATCTTCCGCTTCCTCACGGTGATGGAAAACCTGCGCACCGGGCTCGATCGCGACGGCGTCACCGAGGACAAGCGGCGCACGCTGCTCGACAAGGTATTCGCGTTCTTTCCGGTGCTGGCGGAGCGGCGCGGCCAGGCCGGCGGCACGCTCTCGGGCGGCGAGCAGCAGATGCTCGCCATTGCGCGGGCCATGATGCTGGAACCGAAAATCATCCTGCTTGACGAGCCGACCGAAGGGCTGATGCCGCGCATGGTCTCGCAGATCCGCAACATCATCGAGGTTCTGCACAACGAGGGGGTCGCCATCCTGCTGGTCGAGCAGAACGTGCCGCTGACGCTCGCCGCAAGCCAGCGCGTCTACATCATGGAGAAGGGCAGCGTGCGGCACCATTGCGCCGCGGCCGAGCTCGATTTGCACCACCCCGTCATCAAGCAGTATCTCGGAGTGTGATCGATGGGCATGCTCGGCCAATTTTTCCACGCCATTCCCTTCGACCTCATCATCATCCAGACGGTGAACGGCGTCGTCACCGGCATGATCCTGGCTTTGATCGCCTCGGGATTGACGCTGATCTTCGGCATCATGGACGTGGTCAATTTCGCCCACGGCGAATTGTTCATGCTCGGCGCCTATATGGGCTTCGTCGTTTTCGTCGCCACCGGGAGCTTCTGGCTCGCCTTGATCGGCGCCTCGCTGATCGTCGCCATCCTCGGCGCAGCGATACAGATCGTGGCGCTGCGACCCTTGATCGGCCGCGATCCGCTCAACACCATCCTCGCCACCTTCGGCATTTCCCTCGTCTTGCAGAATTACGCGCTGTGGCAATTCGGTCCGGTGGTGCGCAAGATTCCGGAACCGATCGGCAGTTCGTTCACGCTGTTCTATCTGCAATATCCCTGGTACCGCGTGCTCATCACCGCGCTGTCGGCGGCCATCATCGGCGGCTTCTGGCTCTATCTGAAATACGGCAAGCTCGGCGTGTGGATCAGGGCCACGGCGCAAGACCGCGTCATGGCGCAGGCCATGGGCATTCCGGTGCCGTGGGTTTATACCGGCGTGTTCGCCATCGGCGCCGCGATGGCGGCGGCAAGCGGCGTCTTGTTCGCGCCCATGGTCGGGGTGAGCCACACCATGGGGCTCGATTGGGTGCTCAAGGCCTTCATCGTCGTGGTGGTCGGCGGCATGGGCAATCTCGCCGGCTCGATCGTGGCCGCCATCTTCATCAGCCTGCTGGAGGCTTACGCCACGATCTGGCTCGATCCGTCGCAGGCGGTGATCGTCTCTTTCGTCGTGCTGATCCTCACATTGCTGTTCCGTCCGACCGGCTTGTTCGTGGCGACGCCCCGATGACGACCGCACCGCTCGATAAAGCGATTCCGCTCGGCAAGCCGCGGCTGAGCCACAACACGGTTTATTGGCTGGGCTTCTGCGCGGTGATGGCGCTCCTGATCGCGGCGCCGCTCGTGCTCCCGGAATTCTGGCGGCGCTTTCTCACCGAAGTGCTGATCTGGGGATTGCTGGCCATGTCGTCCGATCTTCTGATCGGCTATACCGGCATGATCTCGTTCGGCCATTCGGCGTTTTTCGGGCTGGGCATGTATGGCGCCGCCGGCGCTCTATTGATCGTGAGCCCGCCTAACCTCTGGCTCGCGATTATCTTCGGGCTCGCCGGCGCGGCGGGCGCCGCTTTGTTCGTCGCCTTCTTCTCGACCCGGCTGCGCGATATCTATTTCGCCATCACCACGCTGATCTTCAGCCAGATCTTCTATGTCATCATCTTCACCTGGACGGCGCTGACCGGCGGCGAGAACGGCCTGATCTTCACCCGGCCGCATTTCACCATTCCGTTCCTGGTCAACGCGCGCTTTACGTCGACGACGCTGCATTGGTTCGTGCTGGCCGTGGTGGCGGCCTCTTACCTGATCCTGCGCCGGATCACGCAATCGCCGTTCGGCATGGTGCTGCAATCGATTCGCGAGAACGAGCCGCGCACCCGCGCCATCGGCTACGCGGTCGAGCGCTATAAGATGATGTCGGTGATGCTGTCCGGCCTGTTCGCCGGGCTCGCCGGCGTGCTCTATGCCATCCAGAACGAATTCGCCGCGCCGGATTTCGTCTATTTTCTCACCTCGGGCGACACCGTGATCTACAACGTCTTGGGCGGCATCGGCACGCTGGTCGGCCCGATCGTCGGCGCCGGCTTCTTCCAGCTGGCGCGGCAGCTCATGGCGCAGGCGTTCGGCGATCAGTTCCCGTATCTGATCCCGCTTGGTCTGGTTTTCATCGCCGTCATCATTTTCCTGCCGCAGGGCATACTCGGATTTGCGCGACGGTGGCTCAACCGGTAGGCCGTAAGCCGAACGCCGCCCCGGGGGCGGCCATGCTGATCGGCACGGTATTGGCGCAATGACGGCAGATCGCGCGGGAAACAACGATGAGGCGTCGCTCGCCGCCGCGCCGAGCGGCCTGCCCTACCCGGTGCGGCAAAGGATTTTTGTCTATCTTGGCTTTTTGATCATATTGCTGGCCTTCGGCTCGCCTGCCGGAGGTCTCATCGATATCCCGATAAGCTTCCTGCTCAAGAACAAATTGCACCTGCCGGCGCATGAACTCGCCAATTTCCGGCTGATGGCCGGAATCCCGCTCTACCTGTCCTTCATTTTCGGATTCATCCGCGACATCTGGAATCCATTCGGCATGGGGGATCGCGGTTTCATGCTGTCGTTCGGCATCGCGACCGCCGGCCTCTATGTCCTGTTCGCTTTCGTTCCCATCACCTACGTCACGCTTCTTGCCGCGGTCGTGCTGTTGACCACCTCGTTTCTTTTTGTTGCAAGCGCCCAGAACGGCCTGACTTCGGTGCTTGGGCAGCAGCACGAGATGTCGGGACAGATCAGCGCGGTCTGGAACATCTTCGGCTCGATCCCGACCGTTGCGGCGCTGCTGTTGGGCGGCACGCTGAGCGACTTCCTCGAATCAAGGAGCAATAATCAGGCCGCGCACATCCTGTTTTTCACCGGCGCCGCGACGATGACTTTGGTCGCGGCTTACGCGCTGTGGAAACCCAAAATCGTGTTTGACAACGTCCATGACGAGCGGGTGCTCGCCGCTCATCCCATGACGGATCTCAAGAGGCTGACCCGCCATTGGCCGATCTACCCTGCGCTGCTGATCTGGACGCTGTGGAATTTCGCGCCGGGCTCGGCCACGCCGCTGCAGTATTATCTGCAGAATTCGCTGCACGCCAACGACGCTCAATGGGGACAATGGAATGCGATCTTTGCCGTCTCCTTCATCCCGACGTTCATGCTGTTCGGTCTGCTCTGCCGCACGTTGCCGCTGAGGACCCTGCTGTGGTGGGGGACCGTCGTCGCGGTTCCGCAATTGGTGCCGTTGCTGTTCATCCATTCGATCGCCGGAGCCCTCATCGCGGCGGTGCCCATCGGGCTGATGGGCGGCGTCGCCACGGCCGCCTATCTGGCCCTGATCATTCGTTCATGTCCGCCGGGCCTGCAAGGAACGACACTGATGATGTCCGGCGGACTGAGCGTCATCGTGACGCGTTTCGGCGACGTTCTGGGGACGAACCTGTACGATCATCTCGGCGGCTTTGTCGCTTGCGTGATCGCAATCACGGTCGTCTATGCGCTCATTCTGCCGACGCTGTTGTTGGTGCCGAAGTCTCTGATCGCGACGGCCGACGGGCAGGCGACCGAATACGATAGCTGAGCGCGAGCAGCGCGTGCCCCGCGGGGGCGTTGCAAAGGCGGCGCCGCTCCGATGTGCCTTATCACCCCTATTGCAGTGGCGCGCGCCGGACCACCGGGTGACCCAGCAGCGGAGCGAGACCCGGCAGGAAACTGAAATCCGACGACACGTTGGTCACGCCGGTTTGCTGGGGCAGCGTCGCCTGAATGTGGCAGGCCATGCACGACGAGACTCCTGAATCGGGGGCGGCGCGCTGCAGGTAGGTTTCGATCAGCGTGTTCGCGATGTATTTCGGCAGGAAGCCTTGCACGGGATGGATGCCGACGGTGATAAAACCCCATTGCGAACCGACCAGCATGTAATTGGCAAGCACCGAACCGACGTGGCCAAGCGCCATCCGCCACTGCTCGTTCAGTGATTCAGTCAGCCCGTAAATCGACCAGCAGCGCGAGACCTGCGTGCCGAATTGCCGGCCGTCGGGGGTCGGGCTCAGGTAAGCCCGCGCATAAGGCGGCTTCGAATTCCAGGCGAAGTGCGGCTTGTCGGTGGATTTTCTTGGAGGCTGGTTCGTCGAACACTCCGGACAGTTCACATTGAAATAGGAATAATTGGCGTTGGCTTGGGGGATGGCCGCCGGGCAATCGTACTTTCCGTCCATGTTGCACTGGTCGGGATTGGCCGGATCGCACGGCGCCTTCGCCAGCGGGGCGTTGTCGACATGCTCGAATGTCGACCAGATCCATTGCGGCTGCAGTCCGCCGATGCGCGCATTTTTTTGCAGGATGTGCATGGCGACCAGGCCGAGATCGACCTGCGCGCAAATCTTGCCGCCGGGCTTTCCAGCGGCATCGCGCACCAGGTCGGGCGCCACCGTCAGGAAGGCCCGCCTGACGTAATAGCGTTTGACATTTTCGGCGTGCTTGGCGGGATCGAGAATCCGCCACGCCGCCTTGATCTCCATCGCCCCATTGGCGCCATCGGTCTTGTCGCTGGAGACCGGAAAGAAAACCGCGGGTTTCTTGTTGTAATTTTTGACCAGATTCGCCTGGCCCCCGGACGTGTCGTGAGCGTCCATTCCTTGTGGCCGTAAGGCGCTTTGAGGAATGCGACCTCGACGTTGCCGACGCGCCGCTCGTAGATCGTCCAGTTGCCGGAGACGTCGATCACCGGATCGCCGGTCGCGGCCTGGATATATTCCTCGTTCTCGCCGACCGGCCGGCCGTAAGTGTCGGAGCCGATGTCGAAGCGCTCCAGCCCCGCCGGCGTCGGGCCGCAATGGGCAAGTCCCGGCGACGGGCCGAAGACCTGGGAGACCCGGTTCCATGTCTCCCAGACCCGCGGCCCGAGATCGCCGGTGAGCGCCGCTCGCACCGATTTCGGCGGCGTGCCGGCGGGCCAATTGAGCGCGACGAACAGTTGCCAGGAATAATTGTCGAACGGCGACTGCAGGTCGGTCTTGGCGGTCGGGTCCTTCGGAAAGACACCGGAATAGTCGCCGAAGTGCAGCGGCGGATCGTCACCGATATTCGAGGGGATGACCGGACATAACGTCTTGATGCCCGGATCGGCGCAGAACACCGCGCTCGGCTGATATCCCGTGGCGCCATCGGCGGATACGCCAAAGAGCGCTACGCTCAAAACCACCAACGCGACGACAGCCTTTGCCCTGCCCATCACAGCCCCCATCACAGCCCGCATGACAGCCCGCATGACAAGCCCCGCATTCTCGTAATGCGCGGCTCGCGCTCTGGTTATGTCATTAATTCTAGCCAGTTTAGATTGCAGGGCAAGATGAGGTTGTCGTCCGATAGATCGGCACGCGTCAGCGGCCCGGCGAATCCTTGCCAAGAAACGCCGCCAGCGCCGCGGCTTCGTTCTTGTCGCCGCTCTCGAAATCTTGCGCGAAGCGTTGGTAGAAATGCGCGGCGCCTTCGTAGAGGTCGCGCGCCGCGGGATCGTCGGCGACGAAGCCGGCGATCTCCTGCATCTCGGCAACCCAGCGGTAGGCCTTGGGCGGCATCAGCTCAAGCTGGCGCTTGAGCCATGGAAACAATTGCTTCTGGCTTCCCTGCAGTTCGGCCAAGAGATCGTCGGCAGAGCCCGCGCGCATCGCGGCGAGCATCATCGCCGCGCCGATCGCCTGCGTGCCTTTGGTGATGCCGGCATAGGACATTTTCAACGCCGAGGCCGCACTCACCGCGCCGCCGAGCACGCGAACGTCGAGGCCGTAATCGCGCAAGCTCGCGAAGCGCGGCGCCGCCGGGCCGGAGGCGTAGAAGCGCGGGCTGCCCCCCACCCTAGCCTCGCCCGCAGGCGGGGGAGGCTGAGGCAGAGGGGTCGGCGGCGCACCGATGATCCCGGCATCGACAAAAGGACATCCGGTCGGCGCGATCGCGGCCGCCACGCGCTCGACCGTCATCGGATTGATCGCATTGCAGTCGACATAGACCGGTTTTGCGTTGCTGGCTTTAAGCGCCGGCGCAAAGCGCTCGGCCAGCGCCAGCGCGTCGCCGGGCGGCAAGATGGAAAGGACAAAATCCGCTGCCGCGATCTCGCTGTCGGTCGCGGCGGCCATGCCGGCGGCCTTGGCCCGCGCCACGGTCGCCGGGCTGCGGCCGTCAAGCGAGGTCAGGACCTTCAGCCCGTTATCAGTAAGCCTCTTCCCGACGGCGGCGCCCATGGCGCCGGGCGCGACGATGGCAACAACAGGAGTCATGATGACCTCAATGGCAATATGATCCTGCGCATATAGGCGAATTCCGGTTTTATGTCGCGGGCGCGGCGCCGCAGCAGCGCCGTCCTTTGCTCAGGAGCCGAAGCGCGCGGCGCGAAGGGACTACGCAATATTGCGCATGGCGGCGGCGTTTTGGCGCGAATCAAGCCGCTGCGGTATCTATTGGCGTTGCAAGGCGATCGCGCCCGGCCCCAAACGATCCGGCGGCGGCAAGCCTGGAGGAGCCCCATGCGCCTGAACCTCGGCTGCGGCAACAAGCACCTCGACGGCTGGATCAATGCCGACAAAGTGGCCACGCCCGCCGTCGACCAGGTCGTCGATCTCGAGCAGTTTCCGTGGCCGTGGCCGGACGATAGCGCCGAGGAAGTGCTGCTGTTTCACGTCCTCGAACATCTCGGCGCCGAAACCGCGGTTTATCTCGGAATCATCAAAGAGCTTTATCGTGTCTGCCGCGACGGGGCGAAGATCATGATCGCGGTGCCGCATCCGCGGCATGACAGCTTTCTTGGCGATCCGACCCATGTGCGGCCGATCACGCCCGACAGCCTGCTCTTGTTCTCGCAGACCGCCAATCGGGAATGGATGGCTGCCAACGCCGCCAATACGCCGCTCGGCGTCTATCTCGGCGTCGACTTTGTCATCGAGTCGGTGAACTGGAAATTCGAGCAGTCATGGAAGGACCGCGCCGAGCGCAAGGAGATATCGCTGGTCGAGCTGCAGCACGCGATGCGGACCTACAATAACGTCGTCAAGGCGATCGAGATGGTCCTGCGCCCGATAAAGCCGGCCGGGCGAACGAGCTCGTCCAGCGCCGCGGCGGCGTAGCAAACACTTGTCCGCCGCAGCCCGGGTCCATTTGTTCCAGGCGCCGCACAACGCGTCATCAGACTGTTGCCTCGCTCCGTAACGCTGCCAAAATGCCCGCCGGCGCGGGCGGAGGTTGCGAGAATTTATGAGCGCAGATGAGACAACCGCGACGCCCGCTGCCGTGACGCCGCGAGGCTCGATCGGCGAGGTCTTTATCGCCTTCCTGCGACTCGGATTGACATCGTTCGGCGGGCCGATCGCGCATCTCGGCTATTTCCGCGAGGAGTTCATCGTCCGCCGCAAATGGCTCGACGAGCAGGCCTATGTCGATCTCGTGGCGCTGTGCCAGTTTCTGCCCGGGCCGGCTTCGAGCCAGGTCGGCTTTTCCATCGGCTTGATGCGCGCCGGCTATGGCGGCGCATTGGCGGCGTGGACCGGTTTTACGCTGCCGTCGGCGATCGCCCTGGTGCTGTTCGCCTATGGCGCCGGCGCGCTGATCGGTCCGGTCGGTACCGGCCTGCTGCACGGGCTGAAGCTCGTTGCCGTTGCCATCGTGGCGCAAGCCGTCTGGGGCATGGCGCGCGCGCTGTGCCCGGACAAAGAGCGCGCCTCGATCGCCGTGGCGGCGGCACTCGTCATCTTGTTCAGCACATCTTCGGTGGCGCAGATCCTGGCGATCGCACTCGGCGGCCTTGCCGGGCTGTGGCTGTGCCGCGGCGCGGCGCCGATCGCCGGGGCGCATATGCCGATCCCGATCGGTCGCGCGACGGGACTGGCGGCGCTGACGCTGTTCTTCGTTCTGCTGTTGGGCCTGCCGATTCTGCAGAGCTTCGAAAGCACGCAGGGCGTTGCGCTGTTCGATGCCTTCTATCGCTCAGGCGCGCTCGTGTTCGGCGGCGGCCACGTCGTACTGCCGCTGCTGCGGCAAGCCTTTGTCGGCCCGGGCTGGATCAGCGACGACACTTTCCTTGCCGGCTACGGCGCCGCGCAAGCGGTTCCCGGCCCGCTGTTCACCTTCGCGGCCTATCTCGGCACCGTGCTGAAGCTGTCGCCGCACGGGGTCGCCGGCGCGGCATTGGGACTGATCGGCATCTTTCTCCCCGGCGTCTTGATCTTGCTCGGCACCTTGCCGTTCTGGGAGTCATTTCGAAAACGTGCCGGCGCCCAGGCGATCATGCGCGGCATCAATGCCGCCGTCGTCGGGCTACTCGGCGCGGCGCTGTACAATCCGGTGTGGACGAGCTCGGTCAAGACGCCGGGAGATTTCGGCGTCGCGCTGGTCGGCTTCGTTCTGCTGACGGTGTGGCGCGCGCCGCCGCTCGTCGTGGTCATTTTCGGCGCGCTCGGCGGCATCGGCCTGGCGCTGGCCAAGCTTTGAGCCGAGCGGCCTGAGGATCCTCAAACCGCCGGCGCGAAATGTCCCGTGGCCACGGCTGCGATGTGCGCCGGATCCTCCGGCGCCGCATTGCCGCGCCAAACGACGTGCATGTCCGGGCGGATGAGGATGAGATCGTAGCCGTAAACGTCGCGCGCGGCGCGATCCGGAACGTCGAGGACGGCGACCGGCGCACCATGCGCGGCAAGCGCCCGTTCCAGTCCGCCGGCGTCGGCCGAGGTGCCGCCGAGTTTCAGGACTGTGTAACCCTCGCCGACGCGGTCCTGAAGCGGCGTGCCGTCATCGAGCCAGACATGCGGCAGCCGCGCGCCGGGCCACGTGGTCGGCTGATATTCGCGGAACAGATGCTCGGGCCCGCCCGGGATGTTGCAGATGACGGGCGAGTCGACATAGCGGTAGCCGAGCTCGGCGCCGATCATCTCGTTGCTCTTGCGCTGCTCGACATCGGCGACGGCGGCGAGGTTTTGTCGCGTCGCGGCGCCGGCCGGCGTTTGCTCGGCGATGTCCGGCCGCCACATCGAGCGCCACTTGCGCCGGCCGATGGTGGCGTAGCGCGAGGCGCCGACATTGCGCTCGCCGATCTGGCGGCGTTCGATCTCGTAGGATTTGAGCAGGCCCGGTCCGCCCCAGCCGGCAAGCGTCGCCGCGAGCTTCCACGACAGATCGACGGCATCGCCGACGCCGGAATTCATGCCCAGCCCGCCGGTGGGGATGACGAGATGCACAGCGTCGCCGGCCAGAAAGACCCGATCCTTGCCGTAACGGTCGGCGAGCAACAAGTTCTGCCGCCATGGCGCGCAGGACAGCATCTCGTATTTGACCGGAACGCCGACTGTGCGCTCGAACGCGGCTTTCATTTCTTCGTCGCTGTCGACGACGGAGTGCAGCGTCCAGTGCCTGGTCGAATCCTGCATGATCAGGAACGTCGATCTGTTGTCGGCGACATGATAGTGCCGGCCGTGACCGGGGCCATTGCCGATCGGCATGCGGTCGAACAGCTCATCGCAGCGATAGAGCGCCTGGCGCAGCGCCAGGAGATTGCCTTCGCCGGAAAGCGCGATGCCGAGTTCGCGGCGTACCGGGCTCGCGCCGCCGTCGCAGCCGACGAGATAAGCGGCGCGGATCTCCTGCGTGCCGCCGGCCGTCTGCGCCCGCGCAGTGACGCCGGCGCCGTCCTGCTGGAGCGACAGGAATTCGCAGCCGTAACGCACCGTTACGCTCGGAAGCGTCTCGGCCACCGATTTGAGAAACGGCTCGAGCGTATATTGCGACATCAGTTGATAGGGCTCGAGCGGCAGCGTGCCGTCATTGCTGGCGCGCGTCTTGGCCCGCGCCTCGTCCACTGAAGGATAGGACAGATGCAGGAGCGGCGGCTCCGTCAGCTTGAGAATAATGTAGACGTCCATCGGGCAATCGGACCGCAAGCCGGCGGCGCGGATTTTGTCGGCAAGCCCCATGCGGCGGTAGATTTCCATGGAGCGCGCATTGATGCGCTCCATCTTCGGCAAGAATGCCGGGCGCTCCTTCTGCTCGATCAGGGTGCAGCGCACGCCACGCCGGCCGAGATCGATTGCCAAAGTAAGCCCCGTGGGTCCGGCGCCCACAATCAGAACGTCGCTATTCACTCGCATTATTTAGACACTGTTGGCGATCACGTCACACCGATTACGCCGGCGGCAGTGCGGCGGCAAGCTCGGTGAACGGCGTATAGGGAACGCTGCCGCATTGCTCCGGCGTGGCGTCGAGGAACTGCTGGATCATGCCGGCAAAATAAATCGCCACTTTGGTTTTGACCTGCCCGCCACCGTGGAATTGCACGCAGACCATGTAGCGCTGGCTGTCGCCGATGGGCATCAGGATCGGCTGCGAAATCAGCGCGCCGCGAAAGTCGGCCCGGTTGTTCAGAGATTGCCGCAGGAATTCGGCGATCTCCTTGCGGAAGTTCGCCGGATAGGTGTTGGGATCGGTCGGCGCGGCGTCTTTTTTCGGACCGCCAAAGCCGCTGCAGGCCGCGAGCGCCGCAGCCAGCAGCGCCGCCACCGCGGCTGCGCGGAATTGTGCTGCACTCGCAATCACTTACGCCCACCCATCGATCGACATCGCAGGCAATATAGCAGAGACATTTTGCCCATTCATGGGCGCACTTCACCGCAGGCCGCGGCGGTCACTCGCGCGCGGTCTGTGCCGTCATTCTTCAGGCACCGGGCCGCACCAGCCCGGCAAATAGCCGGCATTTTCGCTCTTGGCCAATTGCATGGCCTTCTCCAGCGCACGTTCGAAGTCGCCTTCGACCAGCTTAAGTCTGATCCGCCGGCGCAGGAAATCGGCCCACAGAAATTCGGAAAACGGCGTGGTGTCCTTGGCAAATCCACCTTGCCGGCGCAATTCGCCGGCGAGCGACCGGAACGGGTCGTCAATGAGCCCGGTCACCGTTTTGGGCAGGTCGCTGTAGTGGCGGCGCTCGCCCTTGGCGTCGAACGGATGCATCCACGACCGATTGTCCATGACGTTCCAGAACTCGTCAGGGTCGAGCTTGCCGAGATTGGCAAGGACGGTAACCGGCACATCTTTGATCCCTTCGTCATGCAGCGCGCGGGCGAGGTGATGATGGTCGATGACGTAATGGCGCTGTTTCGGGCCGAGGATCACCGGGATCATGTGCCGGCCGAGGAACTTTTCGCCTTTTTTGATCGGTGTATCGCGCCAGCGTTTGCGCTTTTCCTGAACCTCGCGCATGCCGACGGTGATTTGGGTTGGCCGCAGATCGGAAACGTCGATCGTCGTAAGAACAGGCTCGCGAACCATTTTCCGCTCCCTCAAGCAAACGGTGTGAAGCGGCAATAGCGGCAGAGGCGGGCTGCAAAAGCAAGCCGCCCGGCGTCACGCTGCGCCGGGCGGTATTTGGTTGGCGATTTGGGAAAGACTCAATCCGCAAGCGGATTGGGACGGATCTGGATATGGACGGCCATCGGCGTCATGCCCTTGCCGCCCTCCTTGAGCCACGGCGTGCGGTCGCCCTCCGAGCCCCACAGCCCTCTGCCCTTCCAGCCGGCTTTCGGATCGTCGATGCGGGCGTCGAGGCCCTTGGTGTAATAGCTGAGCGGATAAGGCACGCGCAGCATCACCATCTTGCCGTCGACCAAAGCCGCATAACCGTCGTTCTCGTCGGCGGTCGAGATCGGGACGTCCTTGCCGAGCCCGACCGCGTTGTGCTGATCGACCCAAGTGTAGTAGCTCGCTTCGGCGCTGTTGTCGCCGAGGCCTTGGAAGCCGGGGCCGGGATATTTGTAGAAGGTCCAGCCCTCCGGGCACTGATCGCCGGTCGCCTTGGCGCCCTTGAGCGGGCCTTTGCATTTCGAACGATCGAAACTGCCGACGTGGCCGCTAGCGAGCGACACCCAGACCACGCCCTTGGAGTCGATGTCGCCGCCGCGCGGGCCGAAGCCGGGCTTCGGGATATAATACACTTCGGACAGCTTGGTCTTCGGGTCGAAGCGAATGATGCCGCTCCTCCCGGCGAACACGTCCCAAGTGTACCAGATCGAGCCGTCGACCGGATTGGGCATCACGGCATAGGTGCCGGAACCGCCGACCTCCATGTCTTTTGTCGGATCTTGCGGCTGACCCGGCTTGGTGAAGTCGTCAAGCTTGCCGTTGCCGTTGGTATCGAGCACGAACGGCGCCCAGCCCTGCGCTTTTTCGGCGCTGCCGGTGTCCTCAAACACTTTGGTGTCGAGCCAGCCGGCGACGCCCGCGCCGCTCGTCCACAGCGTGTTGTCCTTGTCGAAGCCGAACTGCAGATGATGCGTGCCGAAGCAGGTGTCGATGAAGGTGAACTTCTTGGTCTTCGGGTCATACATCGCGAGTTGCCGCTCATTGCTGTCGAGCGGCGCGACCTTGGCATAGGGATTGTCCGAGCCCTTGCGGCAGAACGCCGGAGTGCCCGGCGCATGATTGGTTCCGGTCATCCACACTTTGCCGGTGGCATCGATCATGTCGTTGTGGTTGTCGAATTTAGTGTCCCAGATCTGCTGCATGCCCCAATAGGCCGATGCCGCCAGCGGCTTCTCGATTGCCGCGTGTCCGGGCCCGAACGCTTCGGGCACATCGGCGGCTTCCGGCGGCGTGATGTAGGCGACCTTGTTGGTCTTCGGATCGAGCGCGGGAAGATGGTCGGTCGCATATTCCGGCGAGCCGTACAGCGGCCCGTAGGCGTTGACGGTCGGGTTGCGCTTGTCCGTCGAGATCAGATCATGGAGATATTTGTCGGGAGTGCTCCAGTCCCATTCCGTGATCACGATGTTGCGTTCGACGCCTTGCGGGCGCGGCGGCTTGGCAAACGGCAGCGCGCCGTTGGCGATGCTGTCGGTCCATTCGCCGAAATATTTGAACGGCACGCCGCCGAATTTGCCGGCTAGCACGTTGACCATCAGCGGGGACGCCTGACCGGCCTGAACGCGCCGCTCCCAAGCCTCTTCGCCGTTCTTGAATTCGCCGAATGCCGCCGGAATGGTCCGTGTCGACAGCTGGCCGAGCTGATGACAGCCGACGCAAGCCTGGTTCTTCATCGCGGTCAGCCAGTCAACCTGCGTGACATTGGCCGGAATGTCGCTCTTGCCGCCGAATTGATCCTCGCCCGGGATTTTCAGCATCGCGAACCAGTAGATCGCCGGATAATATTTCGCCGCCGCCGCATCGTTGGGCGCCGGCACCGCGGTCAGATTGACGTGCTTGCCGGGCTCGGCGTCGACCTTGGCAGAATCGACGAGGCCATAGCCGCGCACCCAAACCTGATATTTCGCCTTGGGCAGGTCGGGCACGACATAACGGCCCTGATCGTCGGTCACCACGATCTTCGCGTAGCGCGTCGGAAAGTCGTGGGTCTCGGCGATAACCCAAACGCCCGCCTCGGGACCGTGCGGCCCGGTGACCACACCACCAATATCGTCGCCCTTGATCTTGACGGCGTTCTGGGCGTGAAGCGGCGCCGATGACGCTGCCAGGAATGCGGCCGTGAATGCGGCGATGGCGATTGCCGCGACGCTGCACGCGCGTTTCATGCGAATCCTCCCACTGCTGGCGGAGCTTTGCGAGGAGATTTGCCCCGACCTGTGATTTTTTATCGCAGGAGAATTTGCCCCAGCGTCCGTCCGGCCGCAAGCGGAAACCGGAGGGCGGGGAACCTGACCTGCAATCAAGTCATGCAGGGCTGGATGGAAGGCGCTCAGTTCGAGGACGTGTCGGCCGCATTCGATAATTTGTCGAACAGACCGGCGATGTCGCTGCGAATTGTCGCCAGCTTGGAAAATTGCTCAGTCACGGTCGCCACGCGATGTTCAAGCTCTTGCTTGGTTTCGCTGATTTTTCTGACCCGCGTGGCGAGGTCGCCGTTCTCGTCCGAGTCGATGCTTTCGATCTTGGCAATGAGGCGGTCGCGAATCGCCGCGACCTTCGCGATCAAATCCGCCACGCCGCCGTCGCCGGCTTCGAGCGGCACGAGGCGAGCCTGCAGGTCGCCGAGCTTGGCCTGCAATTGGCCGGCAGCGGCCATGCTGCGCTCGATCTCGTCGAGGCGGCCCTGCGTGGCCTTGATGAATTGCGCGAGCTCGGCGAGCCTGGCTTCGGCATCGTCCGCGCCGGTGGCCGCCACGAGATCGAGTGCCCGATCGAAATTCGCCGATACGCCTTCGACGTCCTTGCGCAGCGACGCCAGCCGGGACAATTGCATTTCCAGATTGGCCACGCCGTCTTCAAGTTTCTTCTTGTCATCGGCAAAGGCCTGCACGCGCTCGGCGAGGCTGCCCTGCGGCGTCTGCTGCAAAGCTTCGATATCGGCCGCCAGGCGGTCCTGGACTTCGTCGAGATCCTTGACCCTGCGCTTGATGCCGTCTTGGGCCGCGGCATGCGGCTCGAGCCGCGTCCGCAGCGCGTTGAAATCTTCTTTCAAGCTGCCGATGGTTTTTGCCGCCTGCTCGAGCTGATCGCAGCGCTCATGGCCGCGGCGGACGAATTCCATCAAATTGTTGAGGCGAACCTCGATCGCCGTGGCGTCGTCGCCGCTGACGATCTCGGCAAGCGAGCGGTCGATGTCGTTCTCGCGGCTGTCGAGGTCCGTGAACAGTTGTTCGATCGTTCTTCTCTTCTGCAACACCGGAACGAGCCGTTCGCGCAACGCCTGCTGGCGTGCGCGCAACTCGTCGACGCGAGACTGCAGATCGCCGATCTCGTTGCGGCTTTCCTGGACCTGCGTCACCCGCTCGGCCTCGGCAAGACGCTCGCCGATCGCGCCGATAGCGCCTTCCGGATCGGTGCGCGCGAGGTGGTGCACCGACGCGTCGGCATCGACCTGCGCCTTGGCCAGTTCGCGGCCGCCCAGGCGCACGCCGCCGAGCCGCAATTCGAGCGCCTCGTTGGCGCGGCGCTGACGCAAAAGGGCGTCGCACAGCCAAAGCGCCGAGGGGATCAGCGCCAGTGGAATGAGGACGACCAGGAACCAGGCAAGTTTCTGCGCCAACGGTTCGGAGCGGAACGCTTCAAACAACGCCGCCATATCCTGCGGCTGGTTCACGACAATGAGCCCGACCGCAAGTACGAACACGACAACGCAAATTCCGACAAATCTCGCCATGAAAATATCCAGCTCTGCCCCATAAATGACGTCTATTTTGGTACGACAGGAGCGCGGCTCGCACAAGCGCAAGCTTGCGTATAAACTCGGGTTCCGCGTTTAAGCGTCGATCCGGCACATAGGTCACGAGGAAAGGAAGATGCGCGACATGATCGGCTTGCAGCACGCCCGATCGGCACTGTGCGCGCTACTTGCAGCAATCTTGCTGGTCGGCGTGCCGCTCGCGGCCCGGAGCGAAGAGCCGGCGCCGGCCTCGCTCAAGCCGGACCCGTGTCAGCGGTCGAAATTCCGCGTCTTGATCGATGTCGGCCACACCGTCAAGGTGCCCGGCGCGATGAGCGCGCGCGGCATTCCCGAATATGCGTTCAATCTTGCGCTTGCCCAACAGGTCAAACAATCGCTCGACGATGCCGGCTTCAGCGAGGCTGTGCTGCTGGTCACGACCACGGCACCATGGCGGGGATTGTTCGAAAGGGCGGCGCGCGCCAACGCCATGCACGCGGAGCTGTTTATCGCCATTCATCACGATTCGGTCCCGGACAATCTGCTGCAGACCTGGCAATATGCCGGTCAAGACGAGCATTACAACGACGACTATCCCGGCTACGCCATCTTCATCTCCAACGATAATACCGATCGCGCCGGCAGTCTGTTGTTCGGCAGATTTCTCGGCCAGGAGCTCGAAGCGCGCGGCTTGCAGTACACGCCGCATTACACGTTGCGCCTGATGGGACACCGCCGCCGCGAACTCGTCGACGCCAAAGCCGGCGTTTACCGCTACGATCAGTTGATCGTGCTACGCGCGACGCACATGCCGGCGGTGCTCCTCGAAGCCGGCTCGATCGTCAATCGCGCGGAAGAATTGCAGCTGGCGAGCCCCGAACGCCGTACGCTGACCAGCGCGGCCATCGTTGCCGCGGTGGATGATTTCTGCGCGGCGCGGGCAACACCAGTGGAAGCGAAGGCCGCCGCGCCGCTCAAGCGCGTCAATTTGGTTTCGCCGCAGCGGCCGCCGGTCACGCCGGCGCGGTCTGGCTCTGCCGCAATGCCAGCGCGCTGATGATCATGAAATTGAGAATATTGACGCCGAGCCCGGTGGCGAACGCCGGCGCGTAAAAGCCGAAATAATCGTACAGCACGCCGGCAATCCAGCCGCCGGTCGCCATGCCGAAGCCGCTGCACAACAACAGCGTCGGCATCCGCCAATAAGCATCGTTGACCGGAAACAGTTCGCGCGAAGCAAGCACGTTGGCGGGCACCAGGCCGGAAAAGCCCATCCCGAACAGCGCAGCGACCGTGAACAATCCGGCTTCGTTCTGGGTCAACAGAAACGCCAGCATGCCGAGCGCCTGACAGCCGGAGCCGGCGAGCATGGTGTAGAGCCCGCCGATCCGGTCGGAGATCACGCCCCACACCTGCCGGCTGAAGAATGCCGCGCCGAGCAGCACCGATACCATGGCCGCGCCGCTCGCCGCGCTGATGCCGTGGTCGGTGCAAAACGCGACCAGATGGCCTTGCGGCATCGACATCGGAATGCAGCAGGTAAAGATTGCGCACATCTGCAGTCCGAAAACCAAATTCGGCGGCCAGCCCAGCACGGATTTGAGATTGGTCGCCTTGGCCGCGTGCAGAACGTGGTGCGATATATCCGGCGGCCGCTCCAAAAACATCGCGGCGGCCGGCGCGATGATGAGAAGCTCGAAGGCCGCGTAATACAGCATCGTGTGCCGCCAGCCGGCATAGGCGATAGCGCGGGCGAAAATCGGCGGCCAGAGCGCGCCGGCGAGATACGAGCCGCTGGAGATCAACGCCAGCGCCGAACCACGCCGGCGGTCGAACCAGCGGCTGACATAGACATAGGACGGCGCATTGATGCCGCCGATGCCGATCAAGCCGATGAACAGCCCGTGGCCGACATAAAGCGGCCAGGACGGCCCCAAGGTCGACAGCGCCAGCCCGACTGCGATCATTACCGCACCGAACATCACGGTCCAACGGACCCCGATGCGCTCGGCGATGCGGCCCATCAGAATGCCGCCGACACCGGAGCCGATCCACATCAGCGCGCTGGCCAAGGCCGGGACCGAGCGCTCGCCGTCGACTTCGGCGGCGATGTCCTTGAGCGCCACGATGGAGATCCACGGCGCGCCGAAGGCAACCGCCATGACCACGAGGATCATGCTGGCGACGAGCCAAGAGGCCCGCGTCTCGACCGATGAGACTGTCGATTGCAGCATGAGTTCCGCGTTGCTGGCGCGCCCGGCGCAGTCGTTGACCGAACGATATAACAGCGGCACCGCGCTACCGCCCATCGAATTTTCGCATCCCTCCCGGGAATAAAGCGCCGGCCTTCTCAATCACGTCCTCGGAAGCCGCAAAAGCCGCCACGGCCATCGTGGTCTCGTGGTCAGCGGCCTTTCAGAGGAGAGCGATAATGAGCGAAACCGACCGCGACGACGGCCCGAGCCGGCGCAAAGTTCTGGAATGCATGACCTGGGTCGGCACCGGGGTGTTATGGACGGTATCCGGCGGCGTCCCCCACTCGCTCGGCATTATGGGCGAGGCCGCGGCCGCCGAAGCCAAGGGCCTCACTTTTCTGCAGATCAGCGACAGCCATGTCGGCTTCGACAAGCCGGCCAACCCGAATGCGCTCGGCACGCTGGAAGAGGCTATCGCCAAGGTCAATGCGCAGCCGCAAAAGCCGGCTTTCATGATCCATACCGGCGACATCAGTCATCTGTCTCTGGAATCGCAATTCGACGATGCCGACCGCATCATTTCGCAGGCGCGGCTCGACGTGCATTACGTTCCCGGCGAGCACGATTTTCTCGACGCCGACCGCAAGCTCTATCTGCAACGCTACGGCCGCGGCACCAAGGGCGCCGGCTGGTACTCGTTCGACGCCAACGGCGTGCACTTCGTCGGCCTGGTCAATGTCTTCGATCTCAAGGGCGGCGGCATGGGCGACCTTGGCGCCGAGCAGCTCGAATGGCTCGAGGACGATCTGAAGGGGCGCTCCGCCTCGACGCCGATCGTCCTGTTCGCCCACATCCCGCTGTGGACGATCTATCCGCAATGGGGCTGGGGCACCGACGATTCGGCACAGGCGCTGTCTTATCTCAAGCGCTTCGGGTCGGTGACGGTGCTCAACGGCCATATCCACCAGGTCATGCAGAAGGTGGAAGGCAACGTCACGTTCCACACCGCGCGCTCGACCGCGTTTCCGCAGCCGGCGCCGGGACAAGGTCCCTCGCCCGGACCGATGAAAGTGCCGGACGATCAGCTGCGCAAGATGCTCGGCATCGCCAACGTCACGTTCAAGCAGAACGAGCAGCGGCTTGCCATCATCGACAGCCCTTTGAAAAGCTAACAGGTGCGCCAATGCCCATTGCAAAGTCCCTATCAAATACCGTCCGCAGCGCGCTGGTCGCGGCCGGACTCGGCGCCGCGACCGCGACCATGCTGGCTGCGGTCGTGCTGCCGGGCTGGGCGCAAAACGCGCCACAACCGGCCGCCGGCGCCATTTCGATCGACAACTTCACCTTCACGCCGCAAAGCCTGACGGTGAAAGCCGGCACCACGGTCACCTGGACGAACCGGGACGACATCCCGCACGGCATCGCCTCGGACAACAACGCTTTCGCCAAATCGAAAGCGCTGGACACCGACGACAGCTATTCGTTCACCTTTACCAAGCCCGGCACCTACAAGTATTTCTGCTACGTCCATCCCCACATGACCGGGACGATCGTGGTAGAACCCAACGGCTAGCGATGTGGCGCGGCGACGCCCGTGCGGCAACCGGCGTGGGAACTTCAAATCGGCGGCACGATGCGCGACGCAATGATGGCCGACGCCAATGCCGAACAAGAAAAAGCGCGGCGTTTTCGCGACGCCGCGCTGCCTTATCTCGACGACGTGTTCGCGTTGGCGCGTTACCTGATGCGCAACGCCGCCGACGCCGAGGATGCGGTGCAGGAATGCTATCTGCGGGCGTTGCGCCATTTTGACAGCTATCGCGGACCGGCGATGAAACCGTGGCTCCTGGCAATACTGAGGAACGTCTGCAACGCCGAGTTCGTGCGGCGCGGCAAGCAGGAGATGGCGCCCGATGACGCCGATGACGATCCAGCATCGGAGCAGCCCCCGCTGTGGCAAGAGCCGCTGGCGTCGCCCGAAGCCGCATTGCTGCGCCGCCAGGACGACGAGACCGTCCGCCGTCTCGTCGCCGCGCTGCCGCAGCCGTTCCGCGAGGTCATCGTCCTGCGCGAGGTTAACGAACTGTCGTATCAGGAAATCGCCGAGGTCGCCGGGGTGCCGGTGGGAACGGTGATGTCGCGACTGGCGCGCGGGCGGTCGATGCTGCGTTCGGCATGGAACGGCGCCGAAGCCAAAAGCCCGGGGGCGGTGTCATGAACTGCGCCGAATGCGAGGTTCTACTGCACGCGCTGATCGACGGCGAGCTCGATGCCGGGCACGCGCGCGACGTCGAAGCGCACGTGGCGAGTTGCGCCGGCTGCGCCGAGAAGCTCAAGACGTTCCGCGCCATGCGCGAGGCGATGACGCAAGCCGATCTGAAAGAACGAGCTCCGGCACATTTGCGCGGCCGCATCGAGGCGATGTTGCCCGTCCCACCCGCGCAAGCTTCGGCGGAAGTCGTCAGACCGAAGCAATTCATGCGGCCGTCGCGCCGGTCCTTCTTCGGCGGCTTCGCGCTGGGCACGGCGCTTTCCGCCGCGGTTGCCGCCACGCTGGTGTTCACCGTCTTCACCAGCGGCGACGAGCAGGTCGTCGCCGACGAGGTGGTCTCGGCGCATATCCGTTCGCTGCAGCCCGGCCATCTGATGGACGTGGAGACGAGCGATCAGCATACGGTCAAACCGTGGTTCGACGGCAAGGTCGACGTCGCGCCGCCGGTGATCGATCTCACCGCCGAGGGCTTTACGCTGCTCGGCGGCCGGCTCGATTACATCGACGGCGAGCCGGTCGCCTCGGTCGTGTACAAGCGCCGCAAGCACGTGATCAATCTTTTCGTCGCACAGCGTTTGGGCACTGCGCATGCCAAGGTGACCGACCGGACGGTCCAGGGCTACAATGTGCGGCATTGGTCGGCCGGCGGCCTCGATTTCTGGGCCGTCAGCGATCTTGATCCGGTCGAACTCGACGAGTTCGTGCAGAAAATATCCGCGGCATTCCGCGGCAGCCCGTCCTGACTGGCTTGCGTCGCCATTACCGGGTAAAAGCCAAACGGCATACGGGCGTTTGAAAAAGCGCCGCCGGCAACCCATTTGGCATGGCAAACGTTTAAGCCTGGTCATGGATCAACGGGTCGATAACGAACGCCGCGCCGATTCGGCGCCCGGCCAGGAAGCAAAACCTGCTTCCGGCGGTGCGAAGAAGAGGCCTTCGCTGTTGCGCGGCATTCGCCAGCGCCGCGGCTTGGCGGTCTTGATTGTCCTCGCTTCGGCGGTGGCCATCGTTGCCATCGTCCTGTGGTGGCTGCATGCCAGGAATTACGAATCGACCGACGACGCGTTTATCGACACCCGCAGCGTCCAGATCAGCGCGCAGGTCGCGGCCGCCGTCGTCGACGTGCCGGTGACCGATAACCAAGAGGTCGAGGCCGGCACCGAACTGGTCCGCCTCGACGACCGCGACTATATCGCGCAGCGAGACGGAGCTAAGGCCAACGTCGACAATCTCATTGCGCAAATCGCGGCGCAGCAGGCCAAGATCGACCAGGCCGACAAGCAGGTCGCGCAGGCCCAAGCCACGCTGACATTCGCCGAACAGGAGGCTGACCGTTACGAGCGGCTTGCCAAACAGGGCAGCGGCACCGTCGAGCAGGCGCAGCAATATCACTCCAACCTGCTGCAATCCCAAGCAACCTTGGCGGCGGCGCAGGCCAACGCTGTCGCCACCGACAAACAGCTTAGCGTACTCAAGGCGCAACTCGAGAGCGCACGGGCGCAGCTGGAACAGGCCCAGACCAATCTGTCGCGCACCATCATCACCGCGCCCGTCGCCGGCCGGGTCACGCAGCTCACCGCGGCGAAGGGCGCTTACGCCGCCGTCGGACAGGCGCTGATGGAGTTCGTGCCGCGCGAGGTCTGGGTCACGGCCAATTTCAAGGAAACGCAGCTCGACCTCATGCGTCCCGGCCAGCCGGTCAGCATGGAGATCGACGCCTATCCAGACCGCACTTTCAAGGGACATATCGCCAGCGTGCAAGCCGGCAGCGGCACCGCTTTCAGTCTGTTGCCGGCGCAGAACGCAACCGGCAACTACGTCAAGATCGTGCAGCGCGTACCGGTGAAGATCGTCTTCGATAAGCCGCCCGACGTGTTGCTCGGCCCCGGGATGTCGGTCGTCCCGACGGTCAAGGTGCGATGAGCGATCAATCGCGTTCGCGAGGCTGGGATTCGAGCCGGTCTGCGGCGGGCGATCGCAATCCCTGGCTCGTCGCGGTCATCGTATCGATCGCCACCTTCATGGTGGTGCTCGACACCGCCATCGCCAACGTGTCGCTGCGCTACATTGCCGGCAGTCTCGCCGCCAGCGTCGACGAAAGCACCTGGATCGTCACCACCTATCTCATCGCCAATGCCGTGGTGCTGCCGGCCAGCGGCTGGCTGTCGAACGTCGTCGGCCGCAAGCGCTTCTATATGATCTGTGTGGCGCTGTTCACGATCAGCTCGCTGTTTTGCGGCCTGGCGCCGAACCTCAGCGCGCTCATCATCTTTCGCATCCTGCAGGGTCTTGGCGGCGGCGGCATGCCGACCAGCGAGCAGGCCATCCTCGCCGATACCTTTCCGCCGCACCGGCGCGGCCAGGCCTTTGCGCTGTACGGCGTCGCCGTGATCGTCGCGCCGACCGTCGGCCCGACGATCGGCGGCTGGATCACCGACAATTTTTCGTGGCATTGGATCTTCTTCATCAATGTGCCGATCGGGCTCGCTTCGCTGGCCCTGGTGCATTGGTTCGTCGACGAACCCGCAGTGCTCGAACGCGAACGGGAGGAGCGTCTGGCCGGCGGGCTGAAGGTCGATTGGATAGGCTTCGCGCTGATCGCGGCGACGCTGGCCTGCCTCGAAGTCGTGCTCGACCGCGGGGAGATCGACGACTGGTTTCACTCGGGCACCATCGTCACATTCACGATACTGGCTGCCGTTTCGTTTCTCGCCTTCATTCCGTGGGAACTCAGCCAGGACGATCCGATCATCGAGATTCGTCTGCTGTTTCACCGCCAATTCGGTATGGCGTTTTTCACCATGCTGATGATCGGGGCGATCCTGTTCGGCTCGAACCAGATCATGCCGCAGCTCTTGCAGACCACGTTCCCATACACCGCGATGCTGTCGGGACTGGCGATGATGCCGGGCGGCTTCGCCATGCTGATCATCATGCCGATCGCGGGCCAGGTCACCGGCCGGTTTCAACCGAAGTATCTGATGGTCCTGGGCCTGAGCGGGATCGCGCTGTCGATGTGGTACTCGACCTCGCTCACGCCGGATGCCAGCTTCGATTATTTCGCCTGGGTGCGCATCTATCAGACGATCGGGCTGCCGTTCCTGTTCATCCCGATCAATACCGTCGCCTATGACGGCCTGCCGGCCAACAAGACCAATCAGGCCTCGGCCTTGATGAACGTCGCCCGCAATCTGGGGGGCAGCATCGGCATCTCGCTCGCCAACGTGGTGTTGACCCAGCGCACGCAATTCCACCAGTCGCGGCTCGTCGAGAATACGACCCCGACCTCGCCGATATTCCAGTCTACCTTGAAAGCGCTGACCAACTATTTCGTCCACCGCGGCGCGGCGCCCGGCGCCGCACGCGGCGAAGCGCTGGGACAATTGGGTCAGCTCATTCAAACCCAGGCAACGATTTTAGCCTATATTGACGTATTCTATGTCTGTGCCATTGCCGCGGCGGTCATG
Source organism: Xanthobacteraceae bacterium (assembly GCA_035515455.1). Taxonomy (GTDB): domain Bacteria; phylum Pseudomonadota; class Alphaproteobacteria; order Rhizobiales; family Xanthobacteraceae; genus BOG-931. The sequence goes on along the minus strand of DATJBH010000030.1, from coordinate 25,439 downwards.
ATACCGCTGGTCCTGGTCATGGTCCGGCGCGTGCAAAGTCAAGGTCGGATGGTGGCTGGACACTGATGTCAGACGCTTAAGCAGCCTGTGGAATTTTGCTGCCGCGACTGTGTTGGTTCACGGTGCCGAGGTGGCGTAGCGGCTCACACGCGCATAACGAGGAAACGCCGATGGCCTTGCCCGGGAAGGCAGTCATGATCCGTCCGCTGGCGCAGCTGTGCCTTTTGATCATGCTCGCGCTCGGTCTCGCCGCCGCCGCGCCGGATCCGATAACAGTTAACGTGACGATGATCGACTACAAATTCATGCCGGATCATCTCACCTTCCAGCACGGCGTGCACTACCGGCTGCATCTGGAAAACCATGGCAAGGAAACCCACGAGTTCACCACGCCGGTGTTCTTCGCCGCCGCCAAGATCGACAATCCGGATGTGCTCAACCGCGAGCGCACCGAGGTGGTGATGCAGCCCGGCGACGTCAAAGACGTTTTCCTGACTCCGGGAAAACCCGGCACTTACGACTTGCGTTGTGCCGACCACGACTGGAACGGCATGGTTGGCGGCATAACCGTCAAATAACACGACTAACGCTTTCGATCGGTCGTCCTGCCGGCGGCACGCCTTCGTTGCGGGCATGTTGCCGAAAAAAGTGCCGGCATCGCTTGCCGATCTCGCCAGCGCTTCGGCAGCAGCTATTTGAACCGGCTGACAGCATCGAGCGCGCACGCAGCGGATGGCCGGATATCAAACGCAACGCAACACGTTTTCGTGTATGCGCTGAAATGTCCCGAGACTGCCCAACTGCGGCACTAAACTTGCTTAGACTCGTTGATCGAGGGGCTGTGGGGGCTGACTGACGCAAGATCTGGGAAGAAAGGAGTCGCCAATGTGTGACTTTAGCCTTCAAAGCGTGCGATCGAGACCAGCCAAAGTCGGTGACAAGCTCGTGACGCGTGATTTCGGAACCGGGACCCGCGGGTTCTCTGCTTCCGATGACCCCGGAATGGCAGTCTGCATCCTGCCCGGTACCGAGCTCGCCTTTGCCGGCGAAGTCGCCTGCCTGCCGGCCGGCCTGCTCGGCTGGAAAACGAAGACGATCAACTACCAAACGGCCATCTTCCGGCAAGTCAACAAGGACAAAATGGCCGCGCATCACGACGCGCTCGAATTTCCTGACGGGCGCATCGTGTTGCTGACTTTATTGTGCGAAGGCCAGGAAGCGGCGGTTCTGCAATTGCCGGCGCAGCCGAAGAGCGCCGAAGAAGCGCGCGAGCAGGAACGCGTCAGCTACGTCGGCTGACAAGCGCGCACGACAGCACAGCCGGCCGCCTCATGGCGGCCGGCGCCTTGAACTGGCCACCCTTGGCGGACGCGGAGCACTGAATTTCCGCGGCGCAGGGTTCGTTCTTGTCGCCATTCATCCGGCGGATGCCGAGCTGGCTACATGCTGGCATGCATGCGGGCATGCACGTTGCGCCAGGAGCCGCGGGTTCGCGGCTTTTCGGGAGTGGAACACGCCCTCCCTGGCCCGCGTTTGAGCTGAAGGCGCCAAATCGGCGCGGGGCCCTCCGCGCCCGTAATTCGCCGTGACTCGAACCCGGAAGAAGTAGAAAATTGCCTTTGAGTCTCCAATCAGCGGGTGGCGGGACGTCGGACCGCCCCGCTCCGTCACGATCTTTCCGATAAATATTGCCCGATGAATGAATCGTTGGATCCCTCGGCAGCAGCCGAAGAACGCGCCGCCGTCGGGCCGGCGGCCGCGCCTTCTCCGGACACCGTCGTGACGGAGCCGGCCGAGCCGCCGTTCAAGGAGGTGTCGACCGCCGCGCAGTTTCTCACCGTCTTTCCGCCGATCATGCTGCCGATGTTTTTGGCGGTCGCGGACCAGACCATCGTCGCCACCGCGCTGCCGGCCATTGCCTCGAGTCTGGGCGAAATCGAACGCGCGTCCTGGGTCGTGGTGTCCTACCTGATCGCCAATACCATCGCGGCGCCGGTTTACGGCCGGCTCGGCGACACCTTCGGCCGCCGACTGATGATGGTGCTGGCGCTGGGATTGTTCATGCTGGGCTCGGTGCTGTGCGCGCTCGCGCCCAATATCGAGCTCCTGACCGCATTCCGCGTGCTGCAGGGCTTTGGCGGCGGCGGCCTGATGACGCTGTCGCAAGCGCTGATCGGCGAAGCAATCCCACCGCGCGAACGCGGCCGCTATCAGGGCTATCTGGCCGGCATCGCGGTCAGTTCCAACACCTTCGGGCCCGTCGCCGGCGGCTATCTCACCCAGGCGTTCGGCTGGCAATCGATCTTCCTGATCAACATCCCGCTGGGACTGCTTGCAGTGCTTTTCGTGTTTCGCATTCCGCCGCGACAAGGCGACCGCCGCCGCACCACCTTCGACGCTCCGGGCCTGGTGCTGTTCATCTTTTTCGTCGGTCCGGTGATTCTGGCGTTGGAACAAGTGCAGCGCATGCAGCTGAGCGCCATGCCGATGGCGCTCGCTATGCTCGCCGTCGGCTTGGTTTCGCTCGGTCTTCTGACGTGGCAGGAACGGCTCACTCCGGCGCCGCTCATTCCACCGAAGCTGTTTCGCCAGCCCTCGATCTGGCGCGCCGACGCGATGGCTGCCCTTCACGGCGCGGCGCTGGTGTCGCTGATCACGTTTCTGCCGATCTACCTGCGTGCCGTTCGCGGCGCTTCTCCGGGCGAGACCGGACTGATCCTTTTGCCGCTCACCGCCGGGATCGGCATCGGCTCGATGCTGACCGGACAGATGGTGACCAGGACGGGCTATACCGCGGGATTTCCCACAGGCGGCTTGATCGGCGCCACGGTGGGGCTCCTCGTCATCGCCTTTTGGATCCCGCACATGTCGACCGCTGAGATGGCCTGGGCATTCTGCATCATCGCGCTGTTCATGGGGACCGTGATGGGCGTGGTCCAGGTGACGGTCCAGGCCGTATCGGGACCGCGCCTCCTCGGCACCGGCGCCGCCATGGTGCAATTTTCCCGCTCGGTCGGCGCCGCTTTCGGCACCGCGGCCGTCGCCGCGATCCTGTTTTCGATTCTCACCGCCACCGACCGCGGCTCGGCGACCTTGTTCGGCACCATCATCGAGCAAGGTCCGGAAGCGCTCGCCACGCTCGACCCGGCGCGCCAAGCGCTCGTGCATGCCGAGATCGGCGACGCCTTCCGCGCCGCTTTTCTCACCATCGCGGCCTTCACCGGATGCGGCGCGGTGCTGGCTTGGTCGCTGCCGCTGCGCCGTCTTTAGCCGATCGGCATTGCGGCGCGGCCCCGCAAGCGGCAGACTTCTTGTCGTTCTGGAACAGCCTGGATGGAAGTAGCCGCCGCGCATGACAAAGATCCTGCTGACGCGCCATGGCCACGTCGAAGGCATCAAGCCCGAGCGGTTTCGTGGCCGTCAGCCGCTCGATCTGACCGCGCGTGGCCGCGCCCAGGCCGACGCGGTCGCGCGCCGCATTGCCGATGCCTGGCAGCCCAGCCGGATCTACACGAGTCCGCTTCGTCGCTGCGTCGAAACCGCGACTGCCATCGCCAAGGCTTGCGGCATCGGCGTCGAAACCTGCGAAGCACTCAGCGACATCGATTACGGCAAATGGCAATTCAAGACTTTCGCCGAGGCCAAGGCACTCGATCCCGCGCTGTTCGCAGCCTGGTTCGCCACCCCGCATCTTGTCCGCTTCCCCAACGGCGAAGCGCTGCAGGATGTCGCCGCGCGTTTGGCCGACGCTGTGCGTATGGTGCTGGCGCGCCACGCCGAAGAGACGATCGTATTGGTCGGCCATGACAGCGTGAACCGCGTGCTGCTGCTCGGTTTTCTCGATCTGCCGCTGTCAGCCTATTGGCGCATCGCGCAAGAACCGTGCTGCATCAACGAGATCGATGTCAGCAGTGGAACGGTGTGCATCCGCGGCATCAACGCGACGCAGCATCTTGAGACCGTCGCCAGAGAATACGATGCGCGATGACGCCGATGCGCGGTTCGGCCGCAGCCCTGCGGCGCCACAACGCCTGCCCCATGTCGGCCGTTCGCTGCCGCGCCTGGAAGATCGGCCGCTCGTCACCGGGCAAGGACGGTTCGCCGCGGACGTCTCGTTTGCGCACCAACTGCATATGCGCGTCGTTCGCTCCGCTCACGCGCATGGCCGTATCGTTGCAATAGATGCGAACGCCGCACGCGCGATGCCCGGCGTCGTTGCGATCTGGACCGCGGCGGACGTCGCCGCGATTCCGCCGATCGATTTTCGCCTCACCCGCATTGAAGGACTTGAGCCCTATCGCCAGCCGATCCTCGCGTGCGACCGCGTCCGCTATGTCGGCGAGCCGGTGGCGGTTGTTTTCGCGGCCGATCCTTACGCCGCCGAGGACGCCGCCGAAGCGGTGACCGCCGAGATCGAGCCGTTGACCGAGTTGCTGGCGGCCGATGCGCCGCCCGGCGAATTTGCGGCCGGCCATTCGACCGAAGCTGCGGTGGTGCAGAAGGGTTACGGCGACGTCGCCGCGGCCTTTGCCGCCGCCCGTGAGGTCGTCGCGCTCGAGCTCAAAATCGGCCGTCACAGCGGAGTTCCATTGGAGACGCGCGGCGCCATCGCCCGTTACGACAGGGCGCGCAACGCACTCGAGCTTTTCGGCGCGGCGAAAGTCCCGCATTGGAATCGCGACAGCTTGGCGCGCATGCTGGACCTGCCGCCCTCCTCTTTGCACCTGCACGAGGGTCACACCGGCGGCGGCTTCGGCGTGCGCGGGGAGCTTTATCCCGAGGACGTGCTTGCCTGCCTCGGCGCCTTGCGACTCGATTGCCCCGTCAAATGGATCGAGGACCGCCGCGAGCATCTGGTCGCGGCCAATCATTCGCGCCAACAACATTACCGGATCCGGGCCGCGGTCGATGAAATGGGGCACCTGCTCGCGATCGACGGCGAGTTCTTTCACGACCAGGGCGCCTATGTGCGCACCCATGCCGCGACCGTTCCCGACCTCGCCGCCACCATGATGCTCGGGCCCTATCGCGTCGCGGCGTACCGCATGACCGGACGCATCCGCCTCACCAACAAAACACCGTGCGGCACCTATCGCGCGCCGGGACGCTATGAGAGCACGTTCGTGCGCGAACGGCTGATGGATGCGCTCGCGGCGCGGCTTGGCATCGATGCGGTCGAAATCCGCCGGCGCAATCTCATCGCCGCAGACGAAATGCCTTATGCCCGGCCGCTCGATACGCTGGGCACGGAAATGACCTACGACTCCGGAGATTATGCCGGACTTCTCGACAAGGCGCTTGCCGCGGTCGGCTGGCGGCGTCTGCAGGAAACTCTGCGGCGCCGGCGCGATGCCGGCGAAGCGGTTGGCGCGGGGCTCGCGATGTTCGTCGAAAAAAGCGGGCTTGGGCCCTTCGACATGGTGCGCGCGTCGATCGATACCGGCGGCACCGTGGAAGTCGTGAGCGGCGCGACCTCGGTCGGTCAGGGCATGGAGACAGTCATTGCGCAAATCTGCGCCGACGCGCTCGGCGTCGATTATCGGCGCGTGCGCGTCACGCACGGGCAGACCGATCGCATCGCCTACGGCATGGGCACGTTCGCCTCGCGGGTGACGGTGATGACCGGCGAGGCCACGCGCATCGCGGCGGCCAAGCTGCGCGCCAGGGCGCTCACCGCCGCGGCGGATTTGTTGCAAACCCCCGCCGCCGGCCTCGATGTGATTGACGGCATCGTGGGGCGGAAGAACGCCGCCCAGGGGCCGTCCATCTCGCTCGGCGACATTGCGCGCGCGCTCAATCCCGGCTCGAAGCTTGTCGGCGAAGGGCTGCCCGGGCTTTGTGCCGAGGGCCTGTTCGAGCAACAGCATATGAATTACCCCTACGGAATCCATATCGCCGTCGTGCGCGTCGATCGCGAGACCGGAGCCGCCGCGCTCGAGCGTTTTTTCGTCGCCTACGACATCGGCAAGGCGGTCAATCCGATGCTGATCGACGGCCAGATCGCCGGCGGCGTCGCCCAAGGCATCGGCGGCGCGCTATTCGAAGAGTTTGTTTACGATCCACGTGGCGAGCCGCTCTGCGTCACTTTTGCCGATTACGTCATGCCGACGGCGCGTGAAATTCCGCCGGTCGAGGTGTTGATCACCGAGGACGCGCCGAGCCCGCTCAATTCGCTCGGCGTCAAGGGCGCCGGCGAAGGCGGCGCCAATGCGGTCGGCGCCGCCATCGCCGCGGCGATCGACGCCGCGCTCGGCCGGCACGGCGCGGTGACGGCGCTGCCGGTCACGCCGCCGCGGCTGCGCAAGCTTGCGCAGGCCGCCGCGGCGGGTCGCTGATCAGTTCATTTGTTCTTCGCCGCCGAGGCCATGACGACCTTCACGGCGGCATTCAAGGTCGGCTTCGACGCCGATGCGTCGAGACCGATCGAGGAAATTTTCGACATGAAAGCGGCCTGATCGGCGGCGGGCAGAGTGGTCAGGCTGCCGCCGGACTGCACCCACAGCTTGCGCTGCGCTTCGAAGAATTGATTGATGAACGGAACGATGTCGGCCGACACTTTCAGCGCATCGTCACGAACAATTTTCTGCAGGTCGGGCGGCAGACCGTCGACCCATTTTTTGCTCAAGACCGCAATCGAGCTGACGTAAGGCTGGCCGGTTTCCACGACGTATTTTGCCGCGTCAATATAGTGCAAGGTCGTATATTGCGTGACCGTGGTCAGCGAACCGTCGATGGCGCCTTGCTGCAGCGCCGGCAGCACGTCGGCCAAGGTCATCGCCACCGGCGAGCCGCCCATCCGCTTGATCAGCTCCAACTGGAACTGCGACGCCAAGACGCGAATCTTCAGCCCCGCATAGTCGGCAAGACTGTGAATGGGCTTTTTGGTGATGATCGAGGACGGACCGATCGGGAAAATGCCGGCCCCGATCAAACCCTTGTTCGCGCCCAGTCCCAGGATGAGATCGCGCACGGTCGGATCGTTGATCACACGCAGATACTGGTCGCGATTTGAGAACAGCCCTGGCGCGCTCAGCATCTCATACCGCTCGTCGACGCCGACCAGAAACTCGGGCGGCCCAACCCAGCCCTGAATCGAGCCGAATTGCGTGCCTTCGATCTGCCGGGGAATGGCGCCGAGCTGGCTCGCCGGATAGATTTCGCCCTTGATGCGGCCGCCCGAGTCCTTTTCCACCGCGGCGGCAAATCGTTTGAGCCATTCGTGCTGCGTATCATTGACCGTCGCGGTGCTCAGTTTCATGATAACAGGAGTGGCGGTTTGCGCGGCGGCGGGCGACGCCAGCCCGATCATCGACGACAGCGCCACCGCGAAGAACGTCGCAACGGTTGCGTGGTTTCTGCTTTTTGTTTCGCTCATGATTTTCTCCCTGGACCCCACATGGCGCCGGCGCGGCGCATCGCGGCAAGCGCAGCAGACTGCCACAGCGCCTGGGGCAGGTACAGAAGCCGATACGCCGCGTCGCAGGTGCCGGGCTCGCGGCGGGTGAACGATGGGCGACGTAAGGCTGACGCTGCGTATCGATTTCGGCTCATCCGGGGCACTCGGGCCCGGCAAAATTCGGCTTTTGGAGGCCATCCAAAAGACCGGCTCGATCTCGCAAGCCGGGCACTCGCTGCGCATGTCTTATCGCCGGGCCTGGCTCCTGGTCGACGATCTCAATCGCTGCTTTCGCGAGCCTGTGGTGACCACGAAGCCCGGCGGCAGCCGCGGCGGCGGTGCGGCGCTGACGCGATTCGGCCGCGAGGTGATCAAGAAATATCGCGCGATCGAGACTCAGGCGACGAGCGCGGCGCAGCGGCAGTTGCACGATCTGGAAAATGCTCTCCGCGCGCGTGCGCGGCCGGCTGGCAAGCGTCTAAAGACTTCGATTCAAGCAAATATTCGCGGCGATGACTGAAGCAATCTGTGGCGTGGCATCCAGCCGATAAAACTAGTCGCAAAGTGAGCCGCTTATAGCTCCGCCGCGATGAAATGCGTCACCTTCGGCGCGCCGCTCAGATTGAAACGCTGCACGGCATCCTGGACCAGACGGTCGGCATTGGTCACGCGCTCATGCTGACGTAAATGCTCCAGCCAGGATTCCACGAGGAAGGTCTCGACCACGCGGCCAGCCTCCGCTGCATCCTCGAAGACGCCCCAGGCATAAGCGCCGTCGCGGCGCCGTTCGTGTTCGAGCTTGGCCAGCGCGTCGAGAAAGGCGTCGCGGTCCGCCGGCCGGATGCGATATTCGACGGTGACCAGGACCGGCCCGCGATCCTGTTCGATCGCCTGCGCGGTGATCGGCGCCGGCCAATGCATCGACGGCGTCAGATCGATGCCGGCGCCGGTTTGCAGTTTCCAGCGCCAGGTGAGCGCCGTCGCCGCAACCGTGCCGGCGGCGGCGAGAAAATGCGCGGCCGAAAGCCCGACGCGGACCGCGATCTCGCCCCACGCGGCGCTGCCGACGGTCAGACAGCCGAAAAACACGGTCGTATAAAGCGCGAGGCCGCGGGCGCGCACCCAATCGGGCAGCGCGACCTGCGCCGAGACGCCGAGCGTCGCCAATGCGGCGATCCACGACGCCCCGGCGACGGCGCTGGCGAGAAGCGCCGTGAGCGGATCGCGCGCGAGACCGTAAAGCACCATTGCCACGGCCTGGCCGAGCGCGCCGAGCGCCATGAGCCGATCCGGGCCGACTTTGTCTTTCAGCCACGGAAGAAAAAATGCTCCCGCTACCGCGCCGGCGCCGATGACGCCGAGCAGCACGCCGTAGAAATCCGGTCCCATGGCGATCTGCTCGCGGGCGACGAGTGGCAGCAATGCCCAATAGGCGCTGGTGAAAAGAAAGAAGCCGGCCGCCCGCACCATCGTTGCGCGCAGATGCTGGTTATGCCGCGCGTAGCGCAGGCCGGCCAAGATGGCTTGACCGAAGCGTTCCGCCGGCAGGGTCCGCGCGCCGGACCGCGGCCGCCACCACAGCAATGAGCCGACGATCGCCAGATTGGCGAGCGCATTGGCCCAGAACGGCGCGACCACGCCATAAGCGGATATCGTCAGGCCGCCGAGCGCCGGCCCGAGCGCACGCGACACGTTCACGCCGGCGCTGTTGGCGGCGATCGCCGGTGGCAGGTCGTCTTTGGGGACGAGCTGCGGCACGACCGCCTGCCACGCCGGTACGGTCAAAGCTCCAGCGGCGCCGATCAGAAAGGTGAACAGCAGCAGATTGCCCGGGGTCGCCAGACCGAAGCCGACGATAGCGGCGTAGATTGCCGAGACCGCGGTTGTCAGCGACTCAACAACAAGCAAAAATTTTCGCTTATCGAAAATGTCGGCGAGTGCGCCGGCCGGCACGGCAAAAATGAAAATCGGCAGCGAGCTCGCGGCCTGCACCAGAGCCACGATCAGGGGGTCGGGATCAAGGCTCGTCATCAGCCAGCCGGACGCGGCTGAGTACATCCACCAGCCGACATTGGAAATCAGCGTCGCCGTCCAGATGACAGCAAAAGCACGATGACGAAACGGCGCCAAAAACGACGGCGCCGGATTCATCTCGCCCTCGGCAGGGCTCATGCCCAAGGCGAAAGCCCGCGGCCGACGGCTAAAATCCTGGACATGGCAAGAACCTTACTCGCGACAACCGGCGTCATGTTACAAAAACAGGCGCGCCGCCGGCAAACTGGCGCGACGGCGATTCCGCAAAAAGCAAAAGGCCGCCCGAAATGGGGCGGCCTTCCGCATGCCGAATGGAGCGCGCGTCGCTTACGCCATCCAGAAGGGCTTATGGGCTTCGCGGTGCGCGTCGCAACGCGTGATCCCGATGTCGCGCAATGTCGCGTCGCTCAAACCTTCCAGTTCCTGGCGGGAACGCGAACGGCGCTGCCACTCGCCAATGCGGTGCATGAATTTCTGCCAACCGAACAAGCGCTGCGCTTGGAAGCTGGTGATTGTGCTGATGGTCATGGCTGTCTCCATATGCGGCAAATCTGAACGTAGGTGCACTGTAGGCAGAGTTTGCAGTGCGAAATGTGATCGCAAACACAGTTCGGTGCTTTTCAAGTAAGATACTGAAATAAAACAATAATTTATGGCCGAGGCGGCGGTAGTTGCAGTGCCTTCTCCCGGCTCAGGCAGCGACCGGCGCGGCCAGCGATAAAACCTCGCAAATCTGCGTCACCGGCTCCGGCAGCAAGGCCTCGGTCCGGTCATAGCCGAGAACCCGCAAGACGCCTTCGGCCGGGCACATGGCGACAGCCAGCCGCGTATAAGGATTGAGCACCGGCTCGCGTACCCAGTCGAAGCCCGGGGCCGAGGCCGCGCCGTCCCATGCCTTGAGGGACTCGCGGCGCGCATGGCTATAGCTCGCGGCATCGGCGAAAGAACTGGTGAGAAAACGGCGCGTGCCGATGCGGCCCTCCCAGCCCTCGCGCGGCGGTACCCAATCGTTGGCGGCGCTGGTCTCCTCCTCGCGCGTCACGAACGCGGTCTCGGTGCGCTCGATCACGCAGCGCTCATTCGCCGCGCAGCCGGCCAGCACGTAGATGACCGGGCGCGCCACCGGCGTGGTCTCCAGCATGTGGCGCGCCGCGGCGAAATCCCGGCAAAGCTCGAATGTCTGCCGCAGCAACTGGTCCGGCGGCATCAGGTCCGCCGCGCGCCAGATGGCGTGCGCATTGGCGGCAAAATCGTAAGGCCGCAGCCAACGATGCGCGGTGCGCCGGCGCATCGGCGCCTGATTGACGCAAGCCGCGAATCGCAACGGCGCCATGGCCGTCAGCGCCCCGACATAGCCCGGCCAGGTGACGCTGTAGAAATCGCCGCAGCCGCCATGCATATGCGCTACTTCGGCATAACGGCCGAGACCGAGAAACGGCCAGTCGAGCGTGCGCAAGATCCACGGCGCGGCGTCATGCTCGACGGCGAGCGAAGTGCAGGCCCATTGGTATGAGGCATTGAGGAGCCACACGCCGGAGAAATCGAGCGCCGCGGCGATTTCGCCGATCTCCTCGACATAAGGCGAACACGAGCGCGCCAGCCAGCGCCGCGATGCCCGGTCGAGCGCCGGAACGAGCGGCAAGCAGGCGCGCGGCAAAAAGCCGAGACAGGCATCGCGCAGCGCGCGGGCCCGCGGCGCGCTTTTTTGCGCATGCCGCGGTGGGCCGCCCTCACGCAGATCGACGATGGGTATCGCGCTCAACACTGCCGCACCGTGCCGTTCATTTCCGATTGCAAGCGAATCTAGCAGAAAAATTCAATCCGGAATAACCGGCAGCAGCAAATGCGAGGGATGCGCGCGATCGTGATAGACCTTGTGCAGCACCGTCTTGCTCGAGCAGATGTGGTACGGCACGTATTCGGCGTTGGTGGCGCCGGCGACGCCGGTCGGCAGATCGAGGCTGGTTATGTCGAGGCAAATGCGATGACCTTTGCGGAATAGATTCGCCGTCGCCATGATCTCGATCTGATATTCCTCGATGGCGCCGGGCGTGACGGGCTTCGCGGCCGCCCGCGTCAGCGGATGCCAGGGCCACCATGGTTTCGAGCGCGTCGCATCGATCGCCCGATGCGATGCCTTGAGCCAGCCGCGCGTCAATTCGCGTTCCGGCAGGTCCTTCGGCACCTCGCGCTCGCCCTCGCGCACGCTCAAGACCGAAACGTCGGGGCCGACATCCTTGAGGATGACAATCCAGTTGGTGTCGTCCTGATCGATCGATGCGTAAAGCGTCAGCGCGATCGGCCCCGCCACCAGCACGTCATGCGGCAGCGGATCGGTCATGTAACGCAGGCGCTGGACGACCTTGGTCTGCGACGGCGGCATTTGCACGAACGCGTCGGGCGGCTGCGTCTCGGTGGCGCTTGACGGCGCGACGGCATCGGTGGTCAGGCGTTCCCAGCTTTTGAGATAGAGCTTGGTCCATTGCGTTTCCGGCAACGGCCAGTCGTCGGCGCTGCGCCATTCGTTGGCGCCCATGACCCAGAACCGCACCGGCGGCTCGTCCATGATGCCGGTGTCGATGCCCTTGAGCCAATGATCGTGCCAGCGCAGGACTTCGCCGTGGAAGGTGTGGTACGGCCGTTCCAAATGCGCCGGCCCGGCGAGCAACAGCTTTTTCGGCGACCTGATGTTGCGATACCAGTGCTGGCAGCCGTTGAGATGCGTCTTGTAGCTGTAGCCGTACCATCCCGAACCGGTATAGGTCGGCACTTTTATCCGCTCAAACTCCGCCTCGCTTTTTGCCACCGCCGCCTCGGAGTCGAACGGATCGACCAGCACATTATAGTACGGCGGCATGTGCTGGCCTTTTTGCGCGATGACGTTGTAGACGTGCGGATACATTTTGTAGTCGGGATTGTTCATGGCGTCGCGCCAGAGCTTGTCGCGTTCCGCCGGCAACGCGGCGGGCGGCCCCTTGTGCTGGTGCATCGCCGAGAAATGACCGACCAGATATCGGAACAGATGGATCACGCCGCCCGGATATTCGTCGCGAAAGCCGCCGAGCTCACCATAGGCGCCGCGCGAATCGAACGGGAAAATCGCTTTGAGATGCGGCGGCTGCTGTTTGGCGACCGCAAGCTGCTCGGCGCCGAAACCGGAAATGCCGACCATGCCGACATTGCCGTCGCACCAGGGCTGCGCGGCAATCCATTCGATGAGATCGTAGCAATCCCATTCGCGCGAGCCGCCGCCTTCCGACTTGCCGACGCCGCGCGGCGAGCCGATGACGTGGACATAGCCGCGCGACACCAGGAACTTGGTGTCGCCGGCCTCCAGCGGACCGGTCCACAGCGGCGACCAGGCCGGCTGCGGCGGCAGCGCTTCCGCCATATCGGGACCCTGGAAGTCCTTGTTGTAGATGGCGAAGGCCAACAACGCGGGAAATCTCTCGTTTCCCTCCGGCCGGTATATATCGACGCAGATTTTGACGCCGTCGCGCATCGCCACCATGACGTCGACATCGCGGGCAATTGTCGTGAACGCCGGCTCGCGATCGTAATGTGGTCCGGGATTTTCCGCCGACGGCAACTGCAACGATTTCGGACGCGACGTCTCGACGCTCACGCAATCCTCCCATCCCGCGCGCACCATTCGCGCGCATGCGGCGACAATTTATGGATAGCGCACTTGTTGCACGCCGGCCGTCAATGTCAATGCGCCGCGGCTTGGCAAGCAAACCGCGGGGCTGCAACGTGACGAAAGGAGCGAGCCACTGAGGCTAGAACTCGGCGTCTTCCTTCAGTGCGGCCGCGGATACCGTGCGCATTTGCACGGCAGGTTTGGCGGCCGGCGCCAGTGCGCCCGCCTTAATGCCTAGCGATATGCCGTGGGCTGTCTCGATCTTGTAAATTTGCTACTAAGTGAGATTACATATCGATGCGAAATAGCAGGGAGCTTGACGATGGAGTTGAAATCGACGCGCCGGATCGTCACCGGGCATGACGCGCGGGGCAAAGCGGTGGTACTGTTCGACGGCGCGCTGCCGGCGAAACAGCGCAGCGCCGGCGGCAACGGCATGACGCTGTTATGGGTGACGAGCGAAGCGCCGGTCGACGCCGCCGGCGCCGCCGACCGGGCGCAAACGCAGGTCGGCGTGCCGCCGCCCGCGAACGGCACGATCTTCCGCATCGTCGATTTCGCGCCGCTGCCGGCGAACGCGCCGCCGGTCGATCATCATCAAATCCTGGTCTCGATGGGCATCGACCCGGCGACGCAAGGCTATGCGCGCCACGCCAATACGCACCGCACCCGGACCATCGACTACGCCATCGTGCTCGACGGCGAAATCGACATGCTGCTCGACGACACCGAAATCCACGTCAAAGCCGGCGACGTCCTGGTGCAGCAAGCCACCAACCATGCCTGGGTCAATAACGGCACGAAACCGTGCCGCATCGCCTTCATCCTCATCGACGCCAAGACCCCGCCGGCCTGGGGACAGGGCTGGAAGCCGTAAAGCTTCCGCCGGAAGCCGCGCCGTCAGCGCGGCAGGCAGGTCTTCGACCCGTCGGGCAGAGCGATCTCGGCGAGCGACAGGGCCATCGCGCCCGAATGGTAATGGCCGATGATCGTGGCCAGTTCGATCGTGCCGCGGTCGCCGAAAGCGGCCCGCGCGGCGGCGAGCGTGGCGTCGCTCACGGCGTTGGCGTTCAGCATTTCAGTTGCGAACCCATAGGCCGCCGCTTCGTCCGTCGTGCCGAACGTCGCATGCCGCCGATGTTTGATGCACTCGATCGCTTCCGGCGACAGGCCGTGCTTGAGCGCCAGCGGCGCATGATTGAACCAGATGTAGTCGCAATCATAATGCCGAGCGGTGACGAGAATGACGAGCTCCGAAATGCGCGGGTCGAGGACGGTGTTCCAGCGCAGGAATTCGCCGAGCTTCTGCGCCCGCGCCGCAAGCTCCGGACTGTGCAGCCAGACGCGGACCGGGCCGCGCACCTCGCCGCGCGGTCCGGCGGCGACGGCGTCGGCCACCGGCTGCTGCTCTCTGCTCAAGGATGCAAGATCGGGAAGAGGAATGCGATCGGACAATTCGTAGTCTCCATGGGCGACGAAGCGCGCTGACGAGGCGCGGCTCAAGTCACGGTGTTGAGAAAATCTTCCAGCGAATAAAGCTTCTGCACCGCTTTTGGATCACGTATCGGAGCGCCGTGAAACGGCGTTGCCTGGTACAGCCATTTTTTCGGCGGCGGCAGGTCCCAGGTGAAGCGATTGCCGCTATGCCAACGCTGCGGCACGTCGTCCAAATCGATGATCTGAATCGGCGGCGGCAGGATTTCGACGCGATGGCCGTCGGGGTCGCGGAAATACACATAAAAGACGTGGCCCTGACCGTGCCGTCCGGGCCCGCGTTCGAAATTGGCCGCGAAGCCGATGGCGCCGGCGGTATCGAGCGCACGAAACAGGTGATGCGTCTCGGCGACGATATAACCGAAATGATGCATGCGCGGCCCCGGCCGCGTCAGCAAAACGATGTCATGCGGATTGTTCTTGCGGAACAGGAACAGACCGAGCGGATCGTCGTCCTCCGGACGCTCGACGAAATAATCGGAAACGCGGAAGCCGAGGTCGGCATAGAATTGCCCCGCCGCGGCAACATCCGGCACCAGGCATTGCACGTGATCGTAGCGCAAGGCGCCGGCGCCGCGCTGAAGATGCGGCTTGTCGTGGAGCCGCGGCTGCGTCGGCATGCTGGCGCAAAGCTCCAGCGGCATTCCGGCGCGGTCGCGCAGCTTGAGCGTGCGGCCCTGGAACGGGCGCGTGACCCAAGCCGATTCGATGCCACTGGCGTCGAAGTGGCGTTTGGCGCGATCGAGGTCCTCGTCCCGGCGAACGCGGAATCCGAGCGTTTCGCAGACCGCAGTTTCGGCCGCTTGCCGCAAAACCAGACTGTGATGACACGTCTCCTCGACGCCGCGGAGATAGATTTCGCCGTCATCGCCTTCGTCGCTGACCTGCAGCCCGATCACCTCGGTGTAAAAGGCGCGGCTCACGGCCGGATCACGGACCGTCAAGACGATGTGGCTGGCGCGCGTGATGTCAAACGCGGGCGATAAATTCGTGCTCGGTACCGGCATTGCGTTTCACCATATTCTGACGGCGCGGCAGATCACGCGATGGTCCTGGCGCCGTCGGCGAGCGGCGCGCTGAGTGCGTTTTCCAGCGTGGTTTCGTGATGCTGAAAGACCGGATCGTGCCGGCGCCGCGGCCGCGCCAAATCCACCGTGAGCTCGAGCGACACCCGCGCCGGCCGGCCGCTCAAGACCAGAATGCGGTCGGAAAGATAGATCGCCTCGCGGATGTCGTGGGTGATGAACAGGATGGTGATCTTGGTCTTGCTCCAGATTTCGCTCAACGCGCCTTGCATGGCTTCGCGGGTTTGCGCGTCCAGCGCGCCGAACGGCTCATCCATGAGCAGCGCCGACGGTCCGATCGCCAGCGCCCGCGCCAGTCCGACGCGCTGACGCATGCCGCCCGACAGGCGATAGGGATGATAATCCTCGAAGCCGGACAGCCCGACCAGCCTGACATATTTCCGCGCGATCCGGTCCTGCTCGGCGCGCGGCACGCCTTTCGAGCGCAGGCCGAACTTGATGTTGCCGAGCACGGTCAGCCAGGGAAACAGCGCGAACTCCTGAAACACGATGCCGCGGTCGAGGCCGGGGCCGCGGACCGGCCGGCCGTCGAGCGTGATCACGCCGGCGCTCGCTTCAGCGAGGCCGGCGGCGATGCCGAGCAATGTCGATTTGCCGCAACCGGACGAGCCGATGATGCTGACGAACTCGCCGTCACGCACGGTGAACGAAATATCCTCGAACACGCGCAGATGCCGGGTGCGGTTCCAGCCTTCCCGCCGGGCATAGGTCTTGCTCAGGCCTTCGACGCGCAGCTCACCCATACTCGTCTATCCGCCACACGCAAAACATGAGCAAGTGACCAAGCGAGCCTATTTGATACTCGCTTCCGCCTTGTCGCCAAAGGACGGATCGATGATCGCCTTGAGGTCCGGCTTACTTGGAATCTGACCTCTGGCGAAGAGAAAGTCGCGGCTGCGCGTCAATTCGGTCCAATCGCTGGGGATGATGTTCACCCCGATGAATTTTGGAACCTCGAACATCATCGTCTTGACCATGGCGTCATCAAGCTTGGCGCCCGACTGACGAATCGTCTGCATGTAGATTTGCAGAGCGTCATCGGGGTGATCGCGGATAAATTTCTGCGCCTTGGCATAGGCGTTGACAAAATGCTGGACGGCGTCGTGATTGGCGTCGATGTAGGTTTTCGAGGCGACCAGAAGCAGCGGATAGGTGATCCCGGCCATTTTCTGGAACTGCTCGGCGCTGATCACTTCCTTGCCGCGGCCGGCTTGCACGATGCGCGTCATCATCGGATCCCAGCCCAACACCGCGTCGAACGCCGGCGGCGATGACTCCATTGCGGTCGGCATATCGACAACCCGCACGTTCGATATCTTAAAGTCGCTCTCCTTGAGCCCTTCTTTCTGCAGCAGCATCAAAAATACGCCCTGCAAACCGGTGCCGACCTGAAGCCCGAGGCGGTCGCCTTTCATGTCGGCGAGCGTTTTCACCGGACGGTGATCCGGCACCGCGATCATCTTTCCGGTAAAGCCGCGAGAGCCGTCGCCGAGCGCGACGAGCGGAATGCCGTGGGTCACTGCGGAGAAAAACACCACGTCGGAAACCTCGGCGAACTGCATGGAGCCCGAAGCGATGGCCTCGACGGCGAGATTGCCGCGGGCGATCGGCTTGCGATCGACGTCGAGGCCCTCCTCTTTGAAGAAGCCCTTCTCATCGGCCACGAGCGAGGTGACCTGATTGACGCCGCTCGCCATTCCGACGCTGACGTGAACCTGCGCGGCCGCTGGACACGCGCCGATGCACAGCGTGGAAGCGAACAGCAAGAAACCGGCGAGCGCTCTGATCACGGGATTCCCCCCTTTGATTATTTTGTTTTCGACCCGATACGGCGAACCATAGGGCGACGGCGGCGATGCGGTCAACCCAAATATCGATATTTCGTATTTTGTTGACGAGAGAAAATAATATCGATATTTCTGGCTCCGGATGTGGGACACCTCCCAAGCGACGCCAACTACGCTCGGCCGCGGCGACGCGGCGCGTTCGCGCACGACGCACATATACGATCGCTTGCGCGACGACATTATCCGCGGCCAGCTCGCTCCCGGGCTCAAGCTGAAGATCGATTTACTGCGCGATCAATATGGCACCGGCGCCACCCCCATTCGGGAGGCGCTGAGCCTGCTGACGGCCGACGGGCTCGTGGAACGGCTGGAGCAGCGGGGCTTTCGCGTCGCCGAGATGAGCGACGCCGAATTCGACGAGCTATTGGCATTGCGTTGCTGGGTCGAGGAACGCGCGGTCCGCCAAGCCATCGGCAAGGGCGGCAAGGATTGGGAGGAGAGCATCGTCGTTGCGCGCTTTCACCTGTCGCGCACGCCGCGCGTTCCGCCGGACGTCAATGCCGCGGCGAATATCGACTATGAACGCTGTCACCGTGCGTTCCACGTCAGCCTGGTCGCCGCCTGCGGCTCGAGCACTCTGCTGCGGTTGTGGAACCAGCTCTATAACGAAGCCAACCGCTATCGTTACACCGCGCGCCTGAGCTCCTACGAGCGGCCGAATATCGACCGCGAGCACGATGAAATCGCCGCCGCGGTTCTGGCGCGCGATGCCGATCTCGCCGTTCAGCGTCTGGTGGCGCATTATCGCCGCACCGGCGAATTGCTGCACCTGACCAAAGCGAGCACCGCGGAAGCGCTGTGACCTGCGCCGGCAACACGCTCGTTGCGGCCACCACCGGACATTCATGCCGCTGACATTCACGTTCGATAACGGCCCGGTGCCTGGCGCAACCGACAAGGTGCTCGATTTCCTCGCCGCGTGGTCGATCAAGGCGATCTTTTTCGTCGTCGGCAGCCATCTGCGGACGCCGGACGGCCGCCGGCTGGCCGAACGCGCGCATGCCGAAGGGCATTGGATCGGCAACCACACCTACGGTCATGGCGAACCGCTCGGTGTGAGCGGCAGCCGCCGCCGAGTCGAGCACGAGATCGGCGAAACGCAGCGTCTCCTCGGACCCCTCGCGCATCCGCAAAGACTCTTCAGGCCGAACGGAAGGGGCGCGCTCGGGCCGCATCTGCTCAGCCGGCATGCGGTCGATTATCTCGTCGAGCACCGCTTCACCGTCGCAACCTGGAACAATGTGCCACGCGACTGGCAGGAGCCCAAAAGAAACTGGCTCGAGCGCGCGCTGGCAAGCTTGGCCGCGTCATCGTGGTCGGTGCTGGTCCTCCACGACGAGCACATTGCGGGCATGATGGACACGTTGAGTGAATTTCATCGCCGTATCGTCGAAGCGGATATCGAAATCGTCCAAGACTTGCCCGCTTCCTGCATGCCGATCAGAAACGGCACAATCACCGCGCATCTCGATGGGCTAGTGACGCCGAAAGTCGCGGTATAGTCTTTTGCATCGGTGGCCGAGCGGCCATAAGGAGACCGGCATGGCCGTGGTAGAGCCCTTTCAAGATACGCACACGAGTGCGGCGTCGACCGAGGAAATCCACGTCGGCGGTGGCTGGTCCGTCGCCGCAGAAAATGTCCTGTGGACAATCGTGCCGCTCGTCTGCATCATGCTGCTGTGGGAAGTAGCGGTGCGGCTCAGTCATGTTCCGCCCGCCGTGTTGCCGCCGCTCAGCAGGATTTTCGCCGCGATCGGGAAAATGGCCTATGACGGCACGCTGTGGAGCGACATCGCAGCCACGCTTTATCGGCTTATCAAAAGCACCGCCGTCGGCATCGTCTTCGGCACCGTGCTCGGCCTGCTGATGGGCTATTTCCGGCTTTGGGAGAAATTTCTCGTCGCGCCGATGAATTTCCTGCTCGCGATTCCCGGCACGGCGCTGTTCCCGCTGGCAATGATCTGGTTCGGCCTGACCGACCTCGCCATCATCTCGATCCTCATCTACGAGGTGTCGCTCACAGTGATGCTCAACACCTGGACCGGCGTAAAGACGGTCGACCGTTCGCTGATCCGCGCCGGACGCGCCTTCGGCGCTTCGAGCTTCGGCCTGTTCTGGCGCGTGCTCATTCCGGCGGCGCTGCCCTCGATCATCACCGGATACCGGCAGGGGTTTTCGCGGGCTTGGCGCATCCTGGTCGTCGCCGAGATGCTGGTGTCGGTTTCGGCGGGCCTCGGCTATCGCATCTACTGGGCGCAGGAATATTTCAATTCGGAAGTCGTGTTCGGTTCGCTGTTCGTCGTCGGCATCGTCGGGCTGTTGCTCGAACGCGTGTTCTTGCGCACGCTTGAAATCATGACCATCGAGCGCTGGGGCGTGCTCCGGGAGTAAGCCCGCGGCAAGACTCGAACCTGCGGAAGCGGCCAGCGCCGGCGGCGGTCTATTCCGCCGCTTCCTGGTGGCGATGGAATAGCGGCAAGACGCGCGCCTGTTCGCCGGCACAAGCCACGACCACGCTGTTCTCCGGCACCGCGATCCAATTCTTGTGATCGCGGTCGAGCGGTTCGGAGACGATGACGATGCCGCGGTCCGTCTCCCGGTAATAAAGCGTGTTGGCGCGATCGTTCACGGCATAGCGGAAAGCGTAGAGATCGCGGCCGTTCGACAGCGCCGCAGTGATGCGGAGGCGGTCCGGCGGCGCGGTCTCGTTCACGAACGTGGTCAGCCGGGCAAAGACCGTCTCTGCGGCAGCAACCGGATGCTCAGTGCCGGCGCCCAGGATGGCGAGAAAGATCGCTTCGGAATCGGTGGTGCCGATGCGCGCCGGATAAAGCTCGTCGGGGATCAGCCCCTCGACCTGGCGACGCAGACGGTTCCAGCTGCCGACGAAGCCGTTGTGCATGAACATCCATCGGCCGCAGGCAAACGGATGGCAATTGGGCCTCGTGATAGGGGTGCCGGTCGCGGCGCGGACATGGGCGAAAAACAAATGCGACTGCAAATGCCGGCACAGATAGCGCAGATTTTCATCCGACCAGGCCGGGCGAACTTCGCGGTAGAGGCCCGGCTCCGGGTGATTGCCGTACCAGCCGAGCCCGAAGCCGTCCCCGTTGGTGCTGGCGGTCGATTCGAGCGCCGCAATGCTCTGCGAGATCAAGGAGTGCGCGGGCTCGGTCACGTAATGTTCGAGCGCCGTGGTTTCCCCGCGATATGCGATCCAGCGGCACATGATTTAAGCCTCTGTCTCAAGGGTCACGCCATCAATGTGGCGTCGCGAATCCACCGAGTCACCTTGTGTAAGGCAATTTCGGCACCTTCGTGTTGATTTTCTGTAAAAATGCGAAGCTGCGCATCGGCCGATGTGCCTT
This sequence comes from Xanthobacteraceae bacterium, assembly GCA_035515455.1. Lineage (GTDB taxonomy): Bacteria > Pseudomonadota > Alphaproteobacteria > Rhizobiales > Xanthobacteraceae > BOG-931. The sequence continues at coordinate 4,575 of DATJBH010000030.1, read as the reverse complement.
CCACGACGATGGCGCGGCAATTCTCCACCTGGTCGAGGCAGCCGAGCGCCTCGGCATCTGGCGCGACGAGGTCGAGGACGCGATCGAGCATGGCCGCGACGCGGACCGCGCCGGAGCGGGTGACGAACGTGCCTTGGACGCCGTAACGCTGGGCACGCCATTTGTTCTCCACCGCGATGGCACGGTCGACGACATCGAGACCGGCGTTATGCTCGGGATGGCCGTAGAGGAAGCGGGCCAGGGACCGGTAGAGCGCCGCGAGCGCGACCGTGTCGTCGAGCCGCGTGCAGCAGTCCGGCGCGCGCAGCTCCAAGGTCGGATATTTGAGCGAGGGACGGATCGACCACCACAGATGGCTGGCGTCCGCCATCGCCCCGGAACGCACCATGGCGTCGACATAGGCCTCGTATTCCTCCGCGGTCCGGAACAATTCCGGCAGGCCGGTGCGCGGCAACTCGTCGTAAGCGGCGAGACGATAGCCTTTCAGCCCGGTGGCGCGGCGCTGCCAGAATGGCGACGAGGTCGACAGCGCGACGAACAGCGGCAGATAGGGCAGCATGCGCAGCATCACGTCGATCCGCCGCGCCGGTTCCGGAAATTCGACATGCACGTGCATCCCGCACAGCATGTTGCGCTGACCGATCATCTGCAGATCGTCCATCACCTTGTCGTAGCGATCCTTTGGCGATTGCACCGACTCGCGCCAGGAGGCGAGCGGATGGGTGCCGCAGGCCAAGATCGCGAGCCCGTGCTCGGCGGCGGCCGCCGCCGCGTTCAGCCGCAACTGGCGCAATTCGATGCGCGCGTCGCCGGCGCTGCGATGCGGCTCTGTCGCCACCTCGATCTGCGCCTGCAAAAACTCGCGGCCGATATTGCCGGGCATGCCGAACGCGGCGGCCTGGAACAGCGAGTCCGGCGTTTCGGCAGGCGCTTCACCGCTTTCCGAGTCGGCAAGGAAGTATTCCTCCTCGATGCCGAACTGGAAATGGTCATCGGACGCAAAGACGCGCGGCGGCTGCCCCGGCGAAAGCAGCGTCCGAATGTGAAATCGTCGCTCGTTCGGGTCGTATCTGAATTCCATGATCCGGTCCGTTGCTTGCGCGGTGGAATCTACCTCGGCTTCTCAGACGCCTTGCGTCTGCAACCAGCACTCCAGCAACGCAACTTGCCACAGCTTTGAATGGCCCTTCGGCGTCAGCTCGCCCTCCGGGTCGGCGAGCAATCGCTCGATATACGGCCGATTGAACAGGCCCCGCTGCCGCGCCCGCGGCGCGTCGAGCACGCCGCGGACGAAGTCGAGAAACGCGCCGCGGATATATTTGAGCGCCGGAACGGGAAAATAGCCTTTCGGCCGGTCGATGACCGCATCGGGAACGAGCCCGCGTGAGGCCTCCTTGAGAATATGTTTGCCGCCGCCATACACTTTAAGTTCCGCCGGGATCCGCGCCGCCAGCTCGACAACGTCGTGGTCGAGGAACGGCACCCGCGTCTCCAGGCCCCACGCCATCGCCATGTTGTCGACGCGTTTGACCGGATCGTCGACCATCATGATTTCGGCATCGAGCTGAAGCGTGCGATCGATCGGGCTCACGCCGCGGCAATTGCGGAAATAAGCGTCGACGAAGTCGCGGCTGTAATCGCCGTTCATCAGCGCCGGCGTCACCAGCTCGGCCATCTCGGCGTGGTCGCGGTCGAAATAGACGCGCGCATAGTCTTCCGTGGCGTCGTTGGAGCGCACCAGCGCCGGATACCAGTGATAGCCGCCGAAGATTTCATCGGCGCCCTGCCCGCTTTGCGCGACCTTGACGTATTTGGACACTTCCTGGGACAGCAAATAGAAGCCGATGGCATCATGGCTCATCATCGGCTCAGACATCGCCGCGACCATGCCGGGCAGCGATTCGATGGCCTTGGAGCCATCGACGTGGATGCGATGATGATCGGTGCCGAAACGGCGTGCGATCAAATCGGAATAGCGGAACTCGTCGCCTTCGACGTCGCCGATCGTCTCAAAGCCGACCGAGAAGGTTTTCAGATCCTTTTGGCCAAGCCCGGCGAGGAGAGCGACCAAAAGCGACGAATCGAGACCTCCCGACAGCAGGACGCCGACCGGCACGTCGGCGACGCGCCGGCGGTCGACAGCCTTGCCGAGCGCATCGCGCACCGCCTCGCGCCACTCCATTTCGGTGAGCGTCCGATCGGCCGCGCGCGGACCGACTTCGAGCTGCCAATAGGTCTCTTCGCGGCGCCGTCCGTCGGGCTCGATGATGCAGATCGTGGCCGGAGCGAGCTTGCGCACGCCCTTGATGATCGTATGCGGCGCCGGCACCACGGCGTGCCAGCTCAAATAATGATGCAGCGCCGCGGGATCGATCGCGGTATCGACGTCGCCCGCGGCCAGCAAAGCGGGCAAGGTCGAAGCGAAGCGGAAATGGCCGGGCCGCTCGGCATAATACAGCGGCTTGATGCCAAGCCGGTCGCGCGCCAGCACGACGCGGCCGGTATCCCGCTCCCAGATCGCGAAGGCGAACATCCCGTAGAAGCGCTCGACGCAGCGCGGGCCCCACTCCTTGTAGGCTTTGAGGATGACCTCGGTGTCGCCTTGCGAGAAGAACCGATAGCCCTTGGCCGCGAGCACGCTGCGCAGCTGGCGAAAATTATAGATGCAGCCGTTGAAGACGATGGCAAGACCGAGCTCGGGATCGACCATCGGCTGCTGCGACGTCGCCGCGAGATCGATGATGCTGAGCCGGCGATGGCCGAACGCGACGCGATCTTGCGAAAATGTGCCGCCGGCGTCCGGCCCGCGCGACCACATGCGTTGCATCATCGCAACGAGCGATCCGCCCGCCGCGTCATTTTCGAAGTTCACCTCGCCGCAAATCCCGCACATTTCGTTTCTGCCGGAACGAAGAGCCTGGCCCTCAGGCCGCAATAACGCCGTCGCACGGAGTGAAGTTCCGTGACGGAGTCGGGCTCGACGGGACTACTTGAGAGATCTCAATGGCTTGCGGGCGCGCTTTGATGCGGCTCACAGTTCAGGTGAGCAAGCGGCGCACCGCCGTGCTCCAGGCCGCCAATTTTCGTTCGCGGCTCGCGGCTTCCATCTGCGGCTTAAACTGACGCTCCAAGCGCCAACGCTCCATGAACCGATCCGGCTCCGGAAAAAATCCGGCGTATAGCCCGGCAAGATAGGCCGCGCCGAGCGCGGTTGTTTCCTTGATCTGCGGACGATCGACGGTGCTGGCGATGATGTCGGCGAGGCGCTGCATGAACCAATCGGAATTCGCCATGCCGCCGTCGGCGCGCAAAGCTCTTGGTGCGGTGCCGGCGTCGCGACAGTCGGCCTTCATGGCCGCGAGCAGATCGGCGGTCTGAAAGCAGACGCTTTCGAGCGCAGCTTGCGCCAATTCGCGCGGGCCGGTCGCCCGCGTCAGGCCGAACAGCGCGCCGCGCGCGTCCGGACGCCAATAGGGAGCCCCCAGACCGACAAACGCCGGCACGAGAATGACCTCTTGCGTCGGGTCTGCGGCGGCCGCAAGCGCGCCGGTTTCGGCAGCGCTTTGCACGATGCGCAAGCCGTCGCGCAGCCATTGCACCGCGGCGCCGGCGATGAAGATCGAACCTTCGAGCGCATAGCTCCGCTTGCCGCCGAGCTGATAAGCGATGGTCGTCAAAAGCTTGTTGTGCGATCGTACCGGATTCCCCCCGGTATTGAGCAGCGCGAAACAGCCGGTGCCGTAGGTGGCTTTGAGCATCCCCGGCGCGAAGCACGCCTGCCCGATCATGGCCGCCTGCTGGTCGCCGGCAATGCCGTAGATCGGAATCGCGGCGCCAAACAGGTCAGGATCGGTCGTGCCGAAGGCGGCCGACGAATCGCGCACCTCCGGCAGCACGGATCGGGGTATGTGCAAGATTTGCAGGAGTTGTTCGTCCCAGCGGCCATCACGAATATCGAACAACAGAGTCCGCGAGGCATTCGTGGCATCGGTGGCGTGAGCCTTGCCGCCGGTGAGCCGCCACAACAGATACGTATCGACCGTGCCGAAGATAAGCTCGCCGCGCGCGGCCCCCTCGGCGGCGTCGGGAACGTTGGCCAGCAACCAGGCGAGCTTGGTGCCGGAAAAATACGGATCGAGCAAAAGCCCGGTCTTCGCCGCAAAAAGATTCTCGTGGCCGGCGGCCTTGAGCTGCGCGCATAAATCCGCGGTTCGCCGGTCCTGCCAGACGATGGCCCGATGCACCGCGCGTCCGGTTGCGCGCTCCCACAGAAGCGTCGTCTCGCGCTGATTGGCGATGCCGATGGCGAGGATGTCCTGGGCGCGCGCGCCGGCCTGACGCATCGCACCGCGACAGGTCTCGACGGTCGTTCGCCAAAGATCATCGGGCTCGTGCTCGACCTCGCCATCGGCCGGGAAATGCTGCGGGAATTCCTGCTGCGCGACGGCGGCCACGGAGGTGTCGGCGCGAAACAGAATGGCTCGCGTCGAGGTGGTGCCCTGGTCGATGGCTAGGACATACGGCGCCAAGCGCTGCTTTCCTTCGGCTTGCAACATTGCCGATGCGACCGTGGGT
>DATJBH010000029.1:0-14907 GCA_035515455.1 Xanthobacteraceae bacterium | reverse complement strand
CCGCTGGGGAGAGGGAGTTCCGCCGAGCGTGTGGCGCGGTCTGAGTTGCACCTGAGGCCCAATCAATTCAGCGTTTGTGATTTGAGCGCGTAAGCCCGCTCGCCCAACGGAGATCACCTCATGGCCGACGCCCACGCAAAGCACCACGACTACCATCTCGTCGACCCGAGCCCGTGGCCGGTCGTCGGCTCGATCTTCGCCTTCCTCACCGCGGTCGGGCTCATCCTGACGATGAAGGACCTGAGCTTCCTCGGCGGCAAGACCGGCCCTCTCGTGCTGGCGGTCGGCGGCGCGGGCATCCTGTTCACGATGGCGGGGTGGTGGCGCGACGTCATCTTCGAGGCGCAGACCGGCCATCACAACGCGCTTGTCCGCCACGGGCTCACCCTCGGCATGATCCTGTTCATCGCCTCGGAGGTGATGTTCTTCGTCGCCTGGTTCTGGGCCTATTTCAACACCGCGCTGTTTCCCGACGAATTCCGCGACATCGCGCGGATCGCCTATACCGGCGGCGTCTGGCCGCCCGAGGGCGTCGAGACCTTCGATCCCTGGCATTTTCCTCTGCTCAACACGCTGATCCTGCTCACCTCGGGCACCACGGTGACCTGGGCGCACCACGCGCTGCTCGAGAACGATCGCAAAGGCTTGGTCTGGGGTCTGGTGCTGACCATCGCGCTCGGCCTGAGCTTCACCTGCGTGCAGGCTTGGGAGTATATGCACGCGGCTTTCCACTATTCAGGCAATCTCTACGGCGCGACCTTCTTCATGGCGACGGGCTTTCACGGCGCCCATGTCATCATCGGCTCGATCTTTCTGATCGTCTGCCTGTTCCGCGCGCTCGCCGGACAGTTCAAGCCGACGCAGCATCTCGGTTTCGAATTCGCCGCCTGGTATTGGCACTTCGTCGACGTGGTGTGGCTGTTTCTGTTCGCCTGCATCTATGTGTGGGGCCAAGGGCCGCCCGTCGCCGGCTAGGATCGGCGGCGGCCTGCCGCGCATTCCGCGGAAGCAGAAATTTAGACGGTAAGGGCTCCATCCCCGCTTCCGCGGGTGCAGGCGGTTTCCTACATAGCCGGCATGGCTCAGGACACCATCAGCACGCTTGCGGGATCGGTCCGCGCCGGACTGGCGTGCGCCTGTCCGCGTTGCGGACGCGGCAAGCTGTTCCGGGGATTTCTCTCGCTGCGGCCGCGTTGCGACGTTTGCGGGCTCGATTATGGCTTTGCCGATTCCGGTGATGGACCCGCGGTGTTCATCATGTTCCTGGCCGGCGCCATCGTGGTCGGCGCCGCGCTCGTCACCGAGGCGCTGTATCACCCGCCTTACTGGGTCCATGCGGTGTTGTGGCTGCCGCTGATCTTCATTCTCACGCTCGGCCCGTTGCGGCCGATGAAGGGTTTGATGATCGCGCTGCAATACCATCACAAGGCCGCGGAAAGCCGCTTCGGCGGCGACCGGGCATGAGGGCGCCGAGCGAAGGCGGGCATTCGGGGGACGCACCGCGCCGCCGTTCGTGGCCCGGTCTCCTGCTTCCGGCCCTCCTCGTCTTCTGCATCCTGATCGGGCTCGGCGTCTGGCAGATTGAGCGCAAGGCCTGGAAGGAAAACCTGATCGCGTCGCTCACCGAGCGGCTCGCGGCGCCGCCGCAAGCGTTGCCGCCGCCGAAAGCATGGGGGCAGCTAAACCAGGCGCAGGATGAATACCGCCGCGTCGAATTTCGCGCCACGTTCGACAACACGCATGAAGCGCTGGTCTTTGCCTCGGCCACGGCGTTCCGCCCCGACGTGACCGGTCCAGGCTATTGGGTGTTTGCGCCAGGGCGGCTCACCGACGGCGGGGTGGTGATGGTCAATCGCGGCTTCGTTCCCGACAGCCGCCAAAACCCGAAATCGCGGCCCGATGGTCAGCTTTCCGGTCCGGTCGACATCGTTGGCGCCATGCGCTGGCCGGACGCCAGGCACTGGTTTACGCCCAACGACGATCCGGCCCAGAACTTGTGGTTTGCGCGCGATCCGGTGGCGATCGCCGCAGCGAAAAATATCGGTCCGGTCGCGCCGTTCTATGTCGAGCAGGAGTCCCCGGTGCCGCCGGGCGGATTGCCGCAGCCCGGAAAGCTCGTCGTCAGCCTGCCCGACAACCATCTGCAATACGCCCTTACCTGGTTCGGACTGGCGGCGGTCCTGGCCGGTGTTTTCGTTTCCTATGCTTTGACCGCGCGAGGGCCAAAGGGCGCCGGAGAGGCCTCCACGCCGACCACCTAAGTCCCTTTTCTGGGACTGTTGTGGCTCCCTTGGCGTTCCCCCTGAAGCCATCTAGTGTGGCTGCGGCCTGACGGTCGCGCGACGTGCGGTCCCCGTGAAAAAGTTATTGGAATCAATGGTTTGATATTGCTGCTCCGGTGCCGAAAGCCCCTATGAGGAACTGAACTTGCACTACGTCTCGACCAGGGGTGAGACCCCGTCGCTCGGCTTCGCCGAGGCCATGCTCGCGGGTCTCGCCCGCGATGGCGGTCTCTATGTGCCTGACGCTTGGCCGCGCCTCGAGCCGGACGCGATCGCCGCTTTCGCCGGGCGGTCCTATGCCGAAGTCGCAGTCGCCGTGATGCGGCCGTTCGTCGGCGACTCCATTGCCGAAGCCGATCTCGCCCGCATGGCGCGCGAGGCCTATGGCAGCTTTCGCCATCCCGCGGTCGCCCCGTTGGCGCAGTTGGGCGTGAACACGTTCATGCTCGAACTGTTTCATGGCCCAACGCTCGCCTTCAAGGATCTGGCGATGCAACTCCTGGCGCGGCTGATGGACCATGCGCTCGCCGCGCGCGGCGAACGCCGCACCATCGTGGTTGCCACATCCGGCGATACCGGCGGCGCCGCTGTCGAGGCATTCCGCGACCGCAGTCAGGTCGATCTCGTGGTGCTGTTTCCGCATGGCCGCATTTCCGAGGTGCAGCGGCGGATGATGACGACCGCGGCCTCCGCCAATGTCAGCACCATCGCCATTGAAGGCACTTTCGACGATTGTCAGGCCATCGTGAAAGGCCTGTTCAATCATCACGCCTTTCGCGACCGGGTCCGTCTGTCCGGCGTCAATTCGATCAACTGGGCGCGCATCGTGGCGCAGGCGGTCTACTACTTCACCGCCGCGGTCGCGCTTGGCGCGCCGGCACGCAAGGTCGCCTTTACCGTTCCGACCGGCAATTTCGGTGACGTTTATGCCGGCTATGTCGCGCAACGCCTGGGATTGCCGATCGACCGGCTGGTCATCGCCACCAATGTCAACGACATCCTCGCGCGCACGCTGGCGACCGGCGTCTATGAGCCGCGCGACGTCGTATCGACGAGCTCGCCGTCGATGGACATTCAGGTCGCTTCGAATTTCGAGCGCCTGCTGTTCGAGGCCTACGATCGTGACAGCAGCGCGATCCGGGGAGTGATGGCATCGCTCCAGCAATCGCGGCGCGTCGTGCTCACGGCGCATGCGCTGTCTTATATCCGCGGGCTGTTTTCCGCGGGCCGCGCCGACGAGGACGAAGTTGCGGCGACGATCCGCACGGTAAAGCGCGAGACCGGCAATTTCATCGACCCGCATTCCGCGGTCGGCATCGCGGTCGCGGAAAAGGAAAGCCGCGAAGCCGCGGTGCCGATGGTGGTGCTGTCGACCGCGCATGCCGCGAAATTTCCCGACGCGGTCCAAGCGGCCTGCGGCGTGCGGCCGGCCTTGCCGGAATGGCTTTCCGATATCGGTAACCGGCCGGAGCACGTCACCGTGCTGCCGGCTGATCAGTCCGCGGTCGAGCGGTTCGTGCTGCAAACGAGCCGCGCCGCGCAGGAAGGAGCGGCAGCATGAGCGTTGAGGTGACGACCTTGAAATCCGGGATCAATGTCGTGACCGACACGATGCCGCATCTCGAGACCGCCTCGCTCGGCGTGTGGGTCAATTCCGGCAGCCGTGACGAACGCCGTGACGAGCACGGCATTTCGCATTTGCTCGAGCACATGGCGTTCAAGGGCACGCGGCGGCGCAGCGCGCGGCAAATCGCCGAGGAAATCGAGGCGGTGGGCGGCGATCTCAACGCCGCGACCGGCGCCGAGAGCACCGCTTACTACGCCCGCGTCCTCAGAGCCGACGTGCCGCTGGCGCTCGACGTGCTGGCCGACATTCTGTCGGAGCCGGCCTTCGACCGCGAGGAGCTCATTCGCGAACAGAACGTCATCGTTCAGGAAATCGGCGCGGTGGCCGACACGCCGGACGACCTCATTTTCGAGCATCTGCAGGTCATCGCCTTTCCCGACCAGTCGCTCGGCCGGTCGATCCTGGGCACGCCGAAGACGGTGCGTTCGTTCGACGGCGGCAAGCTGCGCGACTATCTCGCCCGAAACTACCGCGGTCCGGATATCGTCGTGGCCGCCGCCGGCGCCGTCGAGCACGCGGCGGTTCTCGCCGAGGTCGAGAGGCGCTTCGCAGGCTTCAACGGAACCGCCGGCCCGCTGCCGGAGCCGGCGCGTTTCGGTGGCGGCACCCGCGTCGAGAAGCGCGAACTCGAGCAGGTCCATATCGCGCTGGCGCTGCCCGGCCTGTCGATCGTCGACCCCGCGCTCTACAGCCTGCAGGTTTTCACCAATATTCTCGGCGGCGGCATGTCATCCCGCCTGTTTCAGGAAGCGCGCGAGCGGCGCGGGCTGTGCTACTCGATCTATTCTTTCCATGTGCCGTATTCCGACATCGGCATGTTCGGTCTTTATGCCGGCACCGACGCCGCCGACACCTCGGAGTTGATGCGGCTCATCGTCGACGAGATCGCCTCGACCGCGGAAAGCATTTCCGAGCCGGAGCTGGCGCGCGCCAAGGCGCAGATGAAGGCCGGCCTGTTAATGGCGCTGGAAAGCTCCGGCGCCCGCATCGAGCAGCTGGCGCGCCAGATGATCACGCGTGGCCGGCCTATCCCGCTTGCCGAGCTTGTCGGGAAAGTCGAGGCCGTCACCGTGGAGAGCGCGCGCGCCGCCGGACGGGCGTTGCTCGCCCGCGGCAAACTTGCCATCGCCGTCCTCGGTCTTGGCTCGGGGCTTGAAAGCGCGGCCGCGATTGCCGAAAGTCTTACCCGCCGCGCCGCATGACGAAAAGTTGCCGATAGCTGCCGCTATGGCGTTTTTTCGCACCATCAATTTCACCGAGCCGCTGCCGACCATCGAGGGCGATGGCGTGGTGCTGCGCACGCCGCAGATGACCGACTTCGAGGAGTGGGCGGCGCTGCGCGAGGCGAGCCGGGATTTCCTCACGCCATGGGAGCCGACTTGGCCGGACGACGATCTGACCCGCGGCGCGTTCCGGCGGCGGCTCAAACGTTATTCCGAGGATTTGCGCAGCGACCAAGGCTACGCCTTTTTGATCGCCCGTTATGCCGACGGCGCGCTGCTGGGCGGCCTGACGCTGGCCAATATCCGCCGCGGCGTCGCCCAGGCCGGCAGCCTGGGTTATTGGATGGGGCTGCCTTTCGTGCGCCACGGCTACATGACGGTGGCGGTGCGCGCGGTGCTGCCGTTCGCTTTCGCGAGCTTGAGGCTGCACCGCGTCGAGGCGGCGTGCATCCCCACCAATGCCGCCTCGATCAGGTTGTTGGAGAAGACCGGTTTCGTCCGCGAAGGCTATGCCCGGGAATATCTGTGCATCAACGGCACCTGGCAGGACCACCTGCTGTTTGCCCGCCTCAAGGACCCGCCGAAATCCTGATTGGCTCAGGCTTTAACCATAGTGGCTCGCCGTCTCGCTGCGGTGCGCCGGAAAGGCTAGGTTAGGCGCGAATGGCGGTAGCGCCTTGGGAAGGCCACGGTTTGCTCGTTATAAGTTTGAGGGCATCGCTGTTGGTTCCGGCACGATCTTGTTAGAAAGCCGATAGGCGATCTTCGGAATTGATCCTGCCGGGAGCGATGAAAAGGGGAATGCAGCGCAACCTTTATCGCGGCGGACTGCTTGAGCGCGCGTCGAGGGCGGCGGTGCTGGCGCTTGCCTTGACTTTGCCCGGCTGTTCCGGCGGCGGTAGCAGCATATTCGGCGGACCTTCGACCACCGCGACGGCAAGCGCGCCGCCGCCATCCGCTTCTGCTCCTGCGCCGGCGACCGCACCGGTGACAGCGGCGGCATCGCCGAGTTCCAGCTCGCTCAAGGACAAGATCGAGAATTTTTTCGCGAGCGCCGGAGCGGCGAGTGAGCCGCGGCCGGTGGTCAATACGCAGCAAGCCAATGTCGACTGTCCCTTGATCGACATTCGTCAAGGCGCCGCCACGTTGAGCATACCGATGCCGCCGCCGGACGGCAGCAACGACGCCATGTCGCTGAAGTACCAGGGCACCTTCGTGCGCGCGGCGCGCGACTGCAAGGTGATCAACGGGCAATTGGTGATGAAGATCGGCGTGCAAGGCCGCATCATCGTCGGTCCGGCCGGCGGACCGGGCCAGGTCGAGGTGCCCCTTCGTCTCGCCGTCGTCGATCAGTCGCCGGCCGGAACGAAAACCATCCTGACCAAGCTCGTTCAAATTCCGGTGGCGGTCACAAACGACGATACCGGCGCAGTGTTCACGCACATCGAGGATAATTTCGCGTTCCCGCTGCCATCGTCGGCCGAGCTCGACAATTATCTGGTCTATATCGGCTTCGATCCGATCGGTGCCCAGGAAGAGGACAGGGCGAGGTCGCGGCCGGCAGTTCGGAGCAAGCCGAAACCCAAGCCGAAACCGAATCTGAGCGCGCCGACCGGATAGTTTTCGCCCGCATCGTGCGCGCTTCGCAGGGCGCGTTCACCACCCGCGCAGATCGGCAATCGCGCTCTTGAGGGCCCGCATGTCGGCGACGATCGTGCGGGCGCCGGTGGCGAGCAGTTCGGCGGCGAGCTTGCACGGTGTCGGACTGCCGCCGACAAAGCCGATCGGCGTCATGCCCGCGGCCACTGCGGCGGCAACCCCCGGCGTCGAATCTTCGACCACGATGCACGCGGAAGCCTCAACCTCGCATTTCGCCGCCGCGAGCAAAAACAGATCAGGTGCCGGCTTGCCCTTGCGCACGGCGCTGGCCGAGAAGCAGCGCGGGTCGAAAAAGCGCATCGGTCCGGTGACTTCGAGACTGGTGCGAATTCGCTCGGGCGATGAGGACGAGGCCACGGCCTTTGGCCCGCGGATCCAGGTCAGGGCATGCGCGGCATGGGCGATGGGCCGCAGCTCGTGACGCAGGCGGCGCAGCGTTTGCGCGGCGACCAGCGTGGCAAAATCGGGCGGCAGTGCTGTTCCGGTGGCCCTTTGGATGGCGGCAAAAACGTCGGCCGGCCGCCGCCCGTGGAAGCGGCGCGTCACGCCGGCCGCGGACAGTACGATGCCGATCCGGCCGAGAGCTTCAGAAAGCACAGCAGCGGCAATCGGTTCGCTATCAACAAGCACGCCGTTACAATCGAAGATGACCAAGGGTCCCTCCGATGGCTCGGCCGCATATACGGCCATGTCCGGCTTTCCGGGGAAGTGCGGATCGGACGATAACGCTCGCCGCGATTATGCAAAGCGTCTCAACGCGGCCGCTGCGCAATTATGCACAGAATTCGGACATAATGCACAACGGATGGAATCCACAAGCCGGGAATATCAATCGACAGACGGGCGCGACGAGGTCTAATTGAATTTTTGTTTGATGTCTTCGATGCCCCGCGCCAGCAATTCCTCGGCGCGCTTGCCTTTGGCGGTGGCGGCAAGAATCTTTTCCGCGGCCCCGACCGCCGCTTCAGCCGCGGCGGAGCGCACCTCGGCCAGCGCCGCGGATTCGGCCTGGGCGATCTTCTCTTCCGCCATTTTAGTGCGGCGCGACACGAAATCTTCGGCGCGGGCCTTGGCTTCGGCGGCAACACGCTCGGCCTCGGCCTTGGCGCTGGCGATGATGGCCTCGGCCTCGGCTTCCGCCTCATGCCCTTTGCGTTCGAACTCGGCCAGCAGCGCCTGCGCTTCCTGGCGCAGCTTGGTCGCTTCATCGAGCTCGGACTTGATGCGCGCCTGCCGGGCGTCGAGCGCATCGATCACCCGGCGATGCGCGCCGAGATAAGCGAGCATCAGGACAAAGCAGACGAAGGCCAGGGCAACCCAGGTTTCCGGAGCGGGCATCGGCGCTTGTTCCGTCCTCAGCTTTTCATCGCGTCGCCGACGGCGGCGGCGACGTCGTCTTTGGCCGGAGCCTGACCGGTCAGCCGCTCGACAATCGCCGACGCGGCATCGGCGGCGATGCTGCCGACATTGCTCATGGCGGCCTTGCGCGTTTGGGCGATCGAGCGCTCGGCGGCGGCAAGCCGCTCGTGCATTTCGGCCTCCATCCGCTTGTGCAATTCTTCGGCTTCGCGCGCATGCTGCTCGCGGGTGGAATGGGCGATGCCTTGCGCACGGGTTCGCGCATCGGCGAGCGACTTCTCATAAGCGGCGTGCGCCGCGTCCGACTGTTCCTTGTACCGGCTGGCGGCAGCAAGGTCGTCGGACATGTGCTTGGCGCGCGTTTCGAGAATCGAGCCGATACGCGGCAGCGCCACTTTGGCCATCACCACGTAAAGCAGGATGAAAGTCAGCGCCAGCCAGACCAGCTGCGACGGAAAGTTCTCGGTCTGGAACGGCGGGAACGAAGTGCGTTCCGCAGGCGCTTGGGTGGTGGCGTTCGTTGCCATGACGGCGGGCGTCTTTCGTGCGCGGCGCTTACAAGCCGAACAGCAACAAGAGCGCGATCAACAGCGAAAAGATGCCGAGCGCCTCGGTAATGGCGAAGCCGAAGATCAGGTTGCCGAATTGGCCCTGGGCGGCCGACGGATTGCGCAACGCGGCGGCGAGATAATTGCCGAAAATGATGCCCACGCCGACGCCGGCGCCGCCCATCCCGATGCAGGCAATACCGGCACCGATGTATTTCGCGGCAGTGGGGTCCATAACAAGCTCCTTTTCGTCTGTTGGCGGGACCGTCAGTGGCCCGGGTGTATCGCATCGTTGAGATAGATGCAGGTGAGGATGGCAAATACATAGGCCTGCAGAATCGCGACCAAAAGCTCGAGCGCAAACAGCACGACCACCATGACGAACGGCAGCACCGCGCCGAACCAGCCGAGCACGCCGAAGCCTGCCAGCATGATGATGAAGGCGGCGAAGACCTGCAGCGTGATATGGCCGGCCAGCATGTTGGCGAACAATCGAACGCTGTGCGACAGCGGCCGCGTCAGGAACGACAGCACTTCGATGACGACGATGGCGGGCAGAATGTAGCTCGGTACGCCCTTTGGCACGAACAGTCTCAGAAAGCGCAAGCCGTGTTTGTAGAAGCCGTAGCCGACCACCACGAAGAACACCGTCAGCGCCAGCGCGGCGGTGACGACCAGCTGGCTGGTCACCGTGAACGAGAACGGAATGAGTCCGATCAGGTTGGCGAGCAACACGAAAATGAACAGCGTGAAGACGAACGGAAAGAATTTCATGCCCTCGGTGCCGGCCGAGCTTTGCACCGTGTGGGCGACGAACTCGTAGAACATTTCCGCCATCGACTGGATACGGCCCGGCACGATGGCGCGGCGCGCCGTCCCGCCGACGAGAAGCAGCGAGGCGACGGCGACGATGAGCAGCATGTAGAGCGACGCGTTGGTGAACGCGATCTGGTGGCCGCCCATGTTCACCATGGGCATCATGTTATGGATTTCGAACTGCTCGACCGGATTGAGCTGCATGGTTTTCGTCGTTGCGCGCCTTAAGCGCTAACTAGCCTTCTTCGTTTCTGTCCCAGCCGCCGTCCAATCGCGACTTTGGCACAACACCGGCGGAGCGCATCACATTGAGCACGCCCGCGGCAAAGCCGAGCAGGAGAAATACAATTAATCCCCACGGCGAAATGCCGAGCCAGCGGTCGATCGCCCAGCCAATACCGGCGCCAACCGCCACGCCTGCAACGAGTTCGCTCGAGAGCCGGAAGCCCTTGGCGTAGCCGGATGCAGTCGCCCCCCCGTCTGCACCAGGACTATCGGAAGGCCGGCTCGCCTGATCGCGTGCAAGCCTTTCGCCGAGCCGCTGGAGTCTCGCGGAGAGAGCAGCTTCGCTGGTTTGTTGCTTGTCGTGCTCGCCGTTATCGCGCGCGTCGCTCATGCTTCCGACACTCGCGGCTCGCAGCGATCGCGGCACGCCCGCTCCTTGAAGCCGGGCGGACCATACTGACGTAGTTCCGGCAAGTCAAGAAACCGGCGACCTGAACTAACATATTGAAAATACGGAATTTATGTGCCGTTTTTGCAGCAGCGGCGGCGGCCTTGCTTGTGCACTGCGAAGCTGCACAAGACGGGCTAAGATGGAGCGCATTGCCCGGATGGAACCCGCCGCAAAATATCTCGCAGGGGAGTGGACCATGATCTGCCGCCGCATTGTTATCGCCACGGCCGCAATTTGCCTCGTCGGTCTGCCCGCAATGACCCAGGCCGCGATCGCCGACGCAACGGCGCCGGACTCCGCCGGCGGCCGTTACATGTTCGAGAAGCAGAACGGCAGTCCAGACGGCGGCTATCTGCGGCTCGACACTCAAACAGGCGAGGTCGCGCTGTGCAGTCCGCGCAATGTGGGTTGGGCCTGTCAGGCGGCGCCGGAAGACCGTGCCGTGCTTGAAGACGAGATCGCGCGGCTGCGCGCCGAAAATGCCGCGCTGAAAAAAGAAATCATCTCGCGCGGCCTGCCGCTCCCGGCGGGCGCCAATCCGGAACCGGCAACCGCATCGTCGGCGCCGCGGAACAGCGTGACGCTGCCGCTGCCGAGCAATGCCGATATCGATCGCGTGGTCGCCTATGCCGGTCAGCTCTGGCATCGCCTGATCGACGCCGTCCAGCACGCCCAGAAACAGATTTTGAACAAGAGCTAGGTTCGGCGTTGAGCGAATTGTCGGCCTTTCGCACCGCGCGCCTCGATACGCTTGCCGCCGCGCTGGTGACCGTGGCGACCTCGGGCCAGGGCTTCTTTGAGATCACGCGCGAGGTTGCGCAGTTTGTCGAACGGATCAAAGCCCGCGACGGCACGGTGCTGCTCTATCTCAAGCACACCTCGGCATCGCTTGTGATTCAGGAAAACGCCGATCCCGACGTGCGCACCGATCTTGTCACTGCGCTCGATCGGCTGGCGCCGGCGCAGGCCGGCTGGGTGCACGACGTCGAAGGACCCGACGACATGCCGGCGCACGTCAAAGCCATGCTCAATGGCGTCAGCCTGCACGTACCGGTGCTCGACGGCGAATTGGCGCTCGGCACCTGGCAGGGCATCTACCTCGCCGAGCATCGCGCACAGCCGCACCGGCGCGAGGTGGTTTTGCAATTCATCGGCTGTCGTGAATGAGTCAGGGCCGTTCCTGGAAATGTTTTGCCGGCGTGGCGTGCCGATGCAGGTCCCGCCGCGGAACGCGGCAGCGGTGGACCGAAGCCGGCGAACGGCGGTAACATCATCCGCCCGCCTGCGCGGGCCAGGGCTGCCATTGAGCGAGACCGCATCTCATCGCCTTTTGATCGCCGACGATCACCCGCTGTTCCGCAGCGCTTTGCGCGAGGCTGTCGGCGGCCTGTTGGATCGCGTCGACGTCGCCGAGGCGGGCACCTTCGAGGAGGTCACCGGGCTCTTGGAGCGCGGCGGCGAGATCGACCTCGTGCTGCTCGACTTGCGGATGCCAGGCACGCGCGGTTTTTCCGGCCTGATGTATCTGCGCGCGCAATATCCGGGCCTGCCGGTCATCATGGTCTCGGCCAATGACGATCCCGCCGTGATCCGCCGCTGCATGGAATTCGGCGCTTCCGGTTTCATTCCCAAGACGCTCGGCATCGACGTGTTGCGCGAGGCGATCGCGCGGGTGCTGCAAGGCGGAGTATGGACGCCGCCCGACGTCGATCTGGCGGGCGGCGCCGATGCCGAGACGGCGGCGATGATCGCGCGGCTTTCATCGCTCACGCCGCAGCAGGTGCGGGTGCTGATGATGCTCTCCGGCGGTTTGCTCAATAAGCAGATCGCCTACGAGCTCGGCGTCTCCGAAGCGACCGTCAAGGTCCACGTTTCCGCCATCCTGCAAAAACTCGGCGTCGAAAGTCGCACCCAGGCTGTCATCGCCGCCGGCAAGATCGAAGCCGGCCAGTGGCCGCTAAAGCCATCCTGACCGTTACTCCGCCGCCACGCGCTGCACCCGCCACTGCGTGATCAGCGCGCGCAATGACGCCGGCTTGATCGGCTTGTTGAGGAGGTGCGCGCCTTCGGCCCGCACTTGTTCGCGCACGTGCAGCGAACGATCGGCGGTGATCACGATGGCCGGCAAGTGAAGGCCGAGCCGGCGGCGCAATTCCGCAATCGCAGCGACGCCGTCGGCGCCATCGAGATGGTAGTCGATCAAAAATCCGTCCGGCTCCAGCCCGCTTGCTTCGATCGCGGCAAGCGCCTCGGCGAGGTCGGCTGCGCAAAGCGTGCGGCAGCCCCAGCCGCCGAGCAACGTCTCCATGCCGTCGAGAATGGCGCGATCGTTGTCGATGCAGAGCACCACCGTGCCGTCGAGCCTGCCGACATCGGGCCGCGCCGGCGCGCGCGATCTCGGCGCCGCGACAGGGGCGGCGCGCGGCACTTCGATCGAGAAGCGCGAGCCGCGGCCGACATTCGACTTCAGCGCCACCTCGCAGTCGAGCACGCGCGCAATGCGCTGCACGATGGAAAGCCCGAGGCCGACGCCGCGCGCCACCCGCGCGCCCTGATCGAGCCGATGGAATTCCTTGAACACGGCGCGGCGCTTGGCATGGGGAATGCCAATGCCGGTGTCATAGACTTCGACGCGCAGCCGCCCGCCGCGCCGGCGGCAACCGACCAGCACGCGCCCTCGCGGCGTGTATTTGATCGCGTTGGAAACCAGATTCTGAAGAAGCCGCCGCAGCAGTCCGCGGTCCGAACGGACGCTCTGCGAGCACGGCATGAATGTGAGATCCAGGCCCTTTTCGCGCGCCAGCGGCGCGAATTCGACCTCGAGCCGCTGCAGCAGCTCATCGATGCGGAAATCGGCGAATTCCGGCTTCATCACGCCGGTATCGAGCCGGGAAATGTCCAAAAGCGCGGCGAAGATTTCCTCCACGGCTTCGAGAGAGGCGTCGATATTCGCCACCAGATCGGCGTCACCGCCATCGCCGTTCTTTTGGCGCTGACGCTCGATCAGGCTGGTGACGTAAAGCCGCGCCGCGTTGAGCGGCTGCAGGATGTCGTGGCTCGCCGCGGCGACAAATCGCGTCTTCGACACGTTGGCGTCATCGGCCTCCGCCTTGGCGCGCTCGAGCTCGGCATTGAGCCGCGTGAGCTCGCCGGTGCGCTCGCGGACGCGGCGCTCCAGCGTCGCATTGGCGCGCTCCAGGGCCTCGGCCGCCTTCACGGAGGGGGTGATGTCGGTGAAGGTCGTGACCAGGCCGCCGTCCGGCATGCGGTTTCCCCGCACTTCGATCACCAAGCCGCGCTCGGCGAAACGTTCGAGGAACGGCTCAGCTTCAGAGGCATATTTGGCGATGCGCTCGGCAACGAACTCGTCGATGGTCCCATTGCGCTCGGTATGTCGAGCGATGTGCCGCAAAATATCCTCGAGCGCGATGCCGACTCGCGTCAATTCGTGCGGCAGATCGAACAGGTCGCCGAATTGCCGGTTCCAGCAGACCAAAGCCAGTTCCTTGTCGAACACGGCGATGCCCTGGCGCACGTGATCGAGCGCGGTCTGCAGGATTTCCCGGTTGTAGTGGATAGCGGCACTGGCGTCGTCGAGCAGTTTCAGCGCCGCTTTGGTCGACACCGTGCGCTTGCGCAAGACGAGCGACAGCACGAGCCGCGACGATGCCGCCCCGATCGCCGAGGCGAGGAGATATTCGGCGTATTGCAGCAGCTCGAAATCGGCCTCGGCCGTCGGCGTAAGGTCGATGCGCCGGGTCGCCGCGAAGCTCGCAAAGGATTCACGGGTGCGCTCCTCGCCAAGATAGCGCGCTACGGTCGCGATCAATTCCTCGACCGTCGCCGAGGCGCGCCGCAGGCGGAAGCTCGGCGCGATCGGCTTGAGCGACAGGGGCACGAACAGGGTGGCCTGCACCCGCTCGATCGCAATCGGACGGCGGCACAGCGAGCAGCCGACATAGCCGGCGATGTTGATCGCGAGACTCAGCAATACGCCGTGCACCAGCGGCGGCAGGTCGATGCCGAACAGCGCCTGCGGCCGCAACAAGCCAAAAGCCCACGGTCCATCGGCCAGGATGCGCGCGCCGACAATGCCGGCATCGGCAATGCTCGGCAGCAGCAGCGTGTAGCTCCAAACCAAAATGCCGGCGCTCATGCCCGCGATGGCGCCGAATGCCGTGCCGCGCCGCCAGATCAGTCCGCCGAAAAATGCCGGAGCGAGTTGCGCTACCGCGGCGAAGGAGAGAAGCCCAATCGAGGCGAGCTGGGCCTCGCCGGCGGAGTGGTAATAGATGTAGGCGAGCAGCAGGATGACGAAGATGGCGATGCGCCGCGTGGTCAGCAGCCAGGCGCCGGAATCGCTCGGGCCGGCGAGCGTCGCGCGGCGCTTGAGCACCAACGGCACCACGATGTCGTTCGACACCATGATCGCCAGCGCCACCGATTCCACGATCACCATGGCGGTGGCGGCCGACAGTCCGCCGACGAAGGCGGCG
This sequence comes from Xanthobacteraceae bacterium, assembly GCA_035515455.1. Taxonomy (GTDB): domain Bacteria; phylum Pseudomonadota; class Alphaproteobacteria; order Rhizobiales; family Xanthobacteraceae; genus BOG-931. The sequence goes on along the minus strand of DATJBH010000029.1, from coordinate 221 downwards.
ATGGTGAGCACGTTGGAGCCGGCTTGCAGCGGCAGTGCCAGCACGAACATGTCGCTGTCGACCAGGCCGCGCGGAAAAGTGAGCAGGCCGGCCAGCGCGATCGGCGCCACGAACAAATTGATCAGCACCAGATAGAGCGGGAACAGCCATGCGGCGCGTCTGATCTCGCCTTCGTTGTTGTTTTCCACCACCGCGACATGGAATTGCCGCGGCAGCAGGAT
>DATJBH010000028.1:0-46608 GCA_035515455.1 Xanthobacteraceae bacterium | reverse complement strand
CACGACGTGGCAGGAGCCGACCGAGCTGCCGCACGCCATCCGCGAGGTTGCCGCTGCGTTCATCGCCTGCGGCATCGATCCGAAAAAGCACATTGTGTTCAACCAGAGCCAGGTCGCCGAACATGCCGAGCTGGCCTGGGTGTTCAATTGCGTGGCGCGCCTCGGCTGGCTCAACCGCATGACGCAATTCAAGGAGAAAGCCGGCAAGGACCGCGAGAACGCCTCGGTCGGGCTCTATGCCTATCCGACGCTGATGGCGGCCGATATCCTGGTCTATCGCGCCACGCACGTGCCCGTCGGCGAAGACCAGAAACAGCACCTCGAACTTTCGCGCGACGTCGCGCAGAAATTCAACAACGATTTCGCGCAATCGATCCGGCAAAAAGGCTATGGCGAAACGTTGTTTCCGTTGCCGGAGCCGGTGATCACCGGTGAAGCGACGCGGGTGATGTCGCTGCGCGACGGCACCAAAAAAATGTCGAAGTCGGATCCCTCCGACCAGTCGCGCATCAATCTCACCGACGATGCCGACGCCATCGCGCTCAAGGTGCGCCGCGCCAAGACCGATCCGGAGCCGCTGCCGAGCGAAGAAAAGGGCCTTGCGACGCGCCCCGAGGCCGACAACCTCGTCGGCATCTATGCCGCGCTTGCCGACACCAATCGCGCCGGCGTGCTGGCGCAATTCGGCAATGCGCAATTTTCGACGTTCAAAGCCGCGCTGACCGATCTTGCCGTCGCCAAGCTCGGCCCGATCGGCGCCGAGATGAAGCGGCTGGTCAATGACCCGGTCACCATCGACGGCATCCTGGCGGACGGCGCGGCGCGGGCACAAAAGATCGCCCATCAGACCATGAATGCTGTGAAAGATGTGGTCGGTTTTGTACGGTCCTGAGCGAGGGAGCGAGCTCTTGAACTTCCAAGGCAATTCGCCACGTATTATGATGACAACAGGTTACCGCGCCCCAATCCGCTAGGCCGCAGGTGACGGAGGAATCGACATGTTCATCCAGACCGAAGCGACACCCAATCCGGCGACCCTGAAATTCCTGCCCGGTCAGCCGGTGCTGGAAACCGGCACGCTCGATCTGCGCGACGCCGAACAGGCGGCGCAGTCGCCGCTTGCCGAGCGGCTGTTCGGCATCGCCGGCGTCAGCGGGGTGTTCTTCGGCTCCGATTTCATCACCGTGACCAAAAGCGTCGGCGAATGGCAGCAGCTCAAGCCGATGATCCTTGGCGCGATCATGGAACATTACATGTCCGGCGCACCGCTATTGAACAGCGACGGCGCCGCGACGAGCGACGGCGACGAGTTCTTCGACGACGCCGATGCCGAGACCGTCGCCACCATCAAAGAGCTGATTGAAACGCGGGTCCGGCCCGCGGTGGCCAATGACGGCGGCGACATCACCTTCCGCGGTTTCAAGGACGGCATTGTCTATCTCAACATGAAGGGCGCCTGCTCGGGCTGCCCGTCATCGACTGCGACGCTCCGCCACGGCATCCAGAATTTGTTGCGTCATTTCATCCCCGACGTCACCGAAGTCCGTCCCATGTAATCGGCCGGCCCGGCGTCTAGCGCCGGGCAGCGGCAAAATGTGACTCGCGCCATGCGCTTGCTCGCCATTGATACGGCGCTGGCGGCCTGCTCCGCCGCCGTGCTCGACACGGCTCATCGCACGCTCAATGGCGGAATTATTGCGAGCGAAAGCCTGCCCATGATCCGCGGCCACGCCGAGGCGCTCATCCCGCTGATCGCCCGGGTGATGAAGGTGTCCGGACTGGCGTTTGCCGATCTCGACCGCATCGTGGTCACGACGGGACCCGGCAGTTTCACCGGGCTGCGCGTCGGCATTGCGGCGGCGCGCGGCCTCGGGCTGGCGATCAAAATCCCGGTCGTGGGCGTCTCGACCCTTAGCGCTTATGCCGCGCCCTATCTCGGCACCGACAACAAATATCCCGTGATTGCCGCCATCGATGCACGGCATGCGCACGTTTATCTGGAGGTTTTCACGGCAAGCGGGCGGACATTGCTCGCGCCGCGCTTGGCCCCCTTGAGCGAAGCGGTACATGCCGCGTCCGAGGCCCCTGCCCGTATCGTAGGCTCCGCCGCACAAGCGGTCGCCGACGGCCTGCCCGCCGCCGGTCCAGCGCCGGTCACGGTAGACAATAGCGATGCGCCCGATATCGACTGGATCGCGCAGATCGGCGCCGTCGTGCCGCAGACGACCGCGCCGCCGAAGCCGCTCTATCTGCGCGCCCCCGACGCCCAGCCGCAAAACGCCGCCTCGCTGCCGCGCCGATGATGAACTTCGTCTCCCGGCTATTCGCCCGCGGCAAGCCTGCTTTCTCCGAAGCAAGATCCGCCGACGCGGCGGCCATTGCCGCCGTGCACGGCGCGTCGTTCCAGCGCGGCTGGGGCGAGGACGAGATCTCTCGGCTTCTGGTCGAAAGCAACGTCGTCGGCCATCGTGTCACGAGCGGCGGCAAATTGATCGGTTTTATCCTGTCGCGGCTTGCTGCCGGTGAAGCCGAAATCCTCTCGGTCGCGATCGCCCCGGCCTGGCGCGGCCGGGGGCTGGCGCGCCCGCTGCTCGACCTGCATCTGCGGCGCTTGGCCGGACTTGGCGTGCGCGCGGTTTTTTTGGAAGTCGGCGAAGGCAACGCCCCCGCCGGCAGGCTTTATCGGCGCGCCGGCTTCCGCGAGGTCGGCCGGCGGCAGGGCTATTACGAAGGCGGCGCAACGGCGCTGGTGCTGCGCCGCGACCTCGGCTGACGCGCTTTCCTAAAATCGATAGAATGGCGGCGGACCCGAAAAAATCGGGCCGCACGGGAGGACACCGCCATGACGGTCACGCGATATGGGCGCGGCGTGTTGACGCTTGTGTTGGCACTCGCCTTTTCTTTGATCGTCAACTTTGCGCAAGCGCAGAGCGCGGGATTTCCCGACCGGCCGATCAAGATGGTCGTCGGGTTCGCCGCCGGCGGCAGTACTGATGTCGCGGCCCGGATCGTCGCGCAGAAGATGTCGGAAATTCTCGGTCAGTCGGTTCTGGTCGAGAACCGGCCCGGCGCCAGTGGGCTTCTTGCCGCCGGGGATGTCGCGAAATCGCCGCCTGATGGCTACTCCCTAATGATGGCGAGCCAGACCGTCCTCGCGGTCGCGCCGCGGCTCTATCGCAAAGCGACCGTCGATCCGGTCAAGGATTTTACCCCGGTGGCCTATTGCGGAGCGTCACCGCTGGTGCTCGTCGTCAATCCTTCGTTCCCGGCGCACACCACGTCTGAAGTCATCGCCATGGCCAAGGCGCAACCGGGCAAGATCATTTTCGGCACCGGCGGCGCCGGCACGACGCCGCACATCGCGTCGGAGATGTTTCAGTTCGCGGCCGGCATCAAAATGACCCATGTGCCCTATCGCGGGGAAGCCGGCGCGATCAACGATCTTGTCGCCGGCCAGATCCCGGCAATGTTCGCCAATCTTTCGGCGATCATGGGCCAACTCAAAGCCGGCACGGTGCGCGCCATCGCAGTCACGAGCCCCGAGCGCTCGCCGCTGACGCCGGACGTGCCCACCGTCGCGGAAACGCTGCCGGGCTACGCCGCCGAGACCTGGTTCGGTCTTATCGCGCCGGCCGGAACCCCCCACGGAGTAATTGCCAAGCTCAATTCAGCGACGCTGCAGGCGCTGGCCAGCGCGGATACCAAAAAGCGCTATGCCGATCTCGGCATGACCGTCAACAGCACCGGCGGCACTACGCCCGAGCAAGTTGATGCCTATATCAAGTCCGAGGTCGTCAAATGGGCGAAAGTCATCAAGGACGCCAATATCCAGCCGATGGACTAGGATCCGACCTGAACCCCGGAGCGAGGATTTGCTTTTGCTCGGATTCCCGATAAGACGAAAGCGTTGCCCGGCAGCCTCGCCATGGCGCGAAGGAAGCGGAGTTTGCGAGCTAACACAGAGACTTAAGGCTCGACTGCACCCGGCATGAACGGACCCCGCAAGCATCTCTACGTCAAATCATTTGGTTGTCAGATGAACGTCTACGATTCGCGTCGTATGGCGGACACTTTGGCGCCGCACGGCTACGTCGAGACCGGCTCCGCCAAGAGCGCCGACCTCGTCATCCTCAATACCTGTCACATCCGCGAGAAGGCCGCGGAAAAGGTTTATTCCGAGCTCGGCCGTGTCCGCCGCATGAAGGACGCCGCCGCCGCCGAAGGGCGCAATCTTGTCATCGCCGTTGCCGGCTGCGTGGCGCAAGCCGAGGGCGATGAGATCATCCGTCGTCAGCCCGCCGTCGACCTGGTATTCGGCCCGCAGAGTTATCACCGCTTGCCGCAACTCCTGGCGCGTGCCGCGCGTGACGGCAAGGCCGTCGACACCGAGTTTCCGGTCGACGACAAATTCGATCACCTCGCCGCACCCGCTGCGGCAGCGACGCGCGCGCGCGGCGTCAGCGCCTTCGTCACGGTGCAGGAGGGCTGCGACAAGTTCTGCACCTTCTGCGTGGTGCCTTACACGCGCGGCGCCGAAATCTCGCGGCCGGTGCAGAAAATTCTTGCTGAAATCGAGCAACTGGCGGCGGCCGGCGTGCGCGAGCTGACGCTGATCGGTCAGAACGTCAACGCCTATCACGGCGAAGGACCGGATGGACGGCCGTGGCCGCTGGCGCGACTGCTGCGCCGGGCGGCGCAAGTCGAAGGCATCGACCGGCTGCGCTACACGACGAGTCATCCGCGTGACATGGATGACGATCTAATAGCGGCGCATCGCGATTTGCACGAACTCATGCCGCAGCTGCATCTGCCGGTCCAGTCGGGGTCCGACCGCATCTTGGCGGCGATGAATCGCCGCCATAGCCGCGCGGATTACCTCGACATGATCGGCCGCCTGCGCGACGCACGGCCTGACCTGGCACTGACCTCCGATTTCATCGTCGGCTTTCCCGGCGAAACCGAAAGCGACTTCGCCGCCACGCTTAGCCTCGTCGACGAAGTCGGTTATTCCGGGGCGTTCTCCTTCAAATACTCGCCGCGGCCGGGAACGCCGGGCGCGGAGATGGACGACCAGATCGACGAATGCACCAAGGCGGAGCGTCTGCGGCGCCTGCAGCAAGCCATCGACCGCAACCAGGCGGCGTTCAATCGCCGCTGTCTCGGCCGGAGCTTCGATGTCCTGTTTGAACGCCCCGGCCGCCATGCCGGGCAGCTGGTCGGCCGCTCGCCCTATCTCCAGCCCGTCCAAGTCACGGCGCCCGCCGCATTGATCGGCGGCATCGCCACGGTGACCATCACCGAAATTGCCAGCAACAGTCTGTTCGGAGCGCTCGCGCCGGATGCGCAGCGCGCAGCCGGGCCGGCATTGCTTCCCGCAGGAGCCTGAGCAGGAGCCTTTCCTTGGCAGCACGCGAAACGGACCAATCGGTTTTCGTCGCGCCGGAAAACGCGACCCAAATCTCGCTTACCTTCGACGACAATCGCCTCGCCTCGACCTTGTTCGGCCAATACGGCCAAAACCTCGCATTGATCGAGCGCCGCCTCGGTGTCGTCGCCACTTCGCGCGGCAACACCGTCACCATCGAAGGCAGCCGCGATGCCTGCGATCAGGCGCGTCGTGTATTGGAGAGTCTTTACGACAGGCTCAAGCGCGGCGACGAGCTCGCGCAGGGCGACGTCGACGGCACCATCCGACTGGTCTTGTCCCAAGGCTCGCTGTTCGATTTCGATCCCGCCGCTGCTCGGGAAAATTTCGAGGAGATAAACCTGCGCAAGCGCCGGGTACGCGCCCGTACCGCCGCGCAGGACGCTTATATCCGCGCGCTCAAGCGTCACGCTCTCGTGTTCGCGACCGGCCCCGCCGGCACCGGCAAGACGTGGCTTGCGGTGGCGCATGCCGTGCAGTTGTTCGAACGCAAGGAGGTCGACCGCATCGTGCTGTCGCGGCCGGCGGTGGAGGCCGGCGAGCGGCTCGGCTTCCTACCGGGCGACATGCGCGAGAAGGTCGATCCCTATCTGCGGCCGATCTACGACGCGCTCTACGATCTGATGGACGCGCGCATCGTCGAGCGCGCCTTGCAGACCACCGAAATCGAGATCGCGCCGCTCGCCTTCATGCGCGGCCGCACGCTGTCGAATGCCGCCATCATTCTCGACGAGGCGCAGAACACCACCGCGATGCAGATGAAAATGCTGCTGACGCGGCTTGGCGAGAATAGCCGCATGGTGGTCACCGGCGACCCGAGCCAGGTTGACTTGCCGTCCGGTCAGACGTCCGGGCTCGCCGACGCGGTTCGGCTCCTCGACGGCGTCGAAGGCATCGGTCGCGTCAGCTTTTCGGCCGCCGACGTGATCCGCCACGAGCTCGTGGCGCGCATCGTCGAAGCCTACGATCGCGAAGCGGCGAAAAAACGCGAGCGCCGCGAATGACGCGCGCAGCGCGTCCCGCGCTCGCCATAGACGTGGTGGTCGGCAGCGAACTGTGGGAAGACGCGGAAAAGGCGCAGGCAACTATACGGCGGGCGCTCACGCGGGCAGCCGCCATGCTGTCAACAACGGGCGCCGAGCTTGCTATCGTCCTGACCGATGATTCGACAATTCGCGCACTTAACCGGGATTGGCGGGGCGTCGATAAGGCCACGAATGTGCTGGCATTTCCGACGAAAGGAGCCCCGGCCGGTCATCTCGGCGATATCGTCCTTGCCTTCGAGACCATCGCGCGGGAAGCCCGCTCCGAGCGTAAGCCGCTTGCCCATCATCTCGCCCACCTTGCGGTGCATGGGTTCCTGCATCTGGTCGGCTACGATCACGAACGCCCCAAGGACGCGCTGGCGATGGAACGCACCGAGCGCAAGATTCTTCGTCAATTGGGAATTGCGGATCCCTATAGCCCGGCTCGCGCGCCGGGCCGTTCCGCGTTCAAGCGGGCTGACGCCGCAAAACGCCCGCAAAAATCCGCATAGTCGGCATCATTTCTTCCAGCATCGGCGCCAACGCCGAAACCCGCCATGACTCAGTCCACCCAGTCCACTCAAGCCACCCAATCCAGCGAACCGGCCGACACCGAGCGTGCCGGCTTGCCGATGGTGATGGCGCAGCCGGCCGACCAGCCGGAAGGCTGGCTCACCCGTGTCATGCGCATCCTGTTCGGATGGAAAGCGGCCTCGACGCGCGCCGATCTGGAACTCGTGCTGACTGCGGAGCAGCAGGCGCAATCGGGCTTTTCACCCGAAGAGGCTGCGATGTTGAAGAACATTCTCGGCCTGCGCGAGACCCGAATCGAACGCATCATGGTGCCGCGCGCCGATATCGTCGCGGTGCAGCAGGACATTGCGCTCGGCGATCTGATCAAGGTTTTCGAAGGTGCCGCCCATTCGCGGCTCGTCGTTTACAAGGACACGCTCGACGATCCGACCGGCATGGTTCATATCCGCGATCTGATCGCGTTCATGGCATCCCGCGCGCAGCAACCCGCCAGCCCCGGGCGGCCTGAGGAGCCCGGGCAGCCGATCTCCGGCGATCTTAGTTTTGCAAACATCGATCTTTCATTGCCATTGGCGTCGGCCAAGATCGTCCGCGAAATCCTCTATGCGCCGCCGTCAATGCCGGCACTCGATCTTTTGGCGAAAATGCAGGCGACCCGGATTCACCTCGCCCTTGTCATCGACGAATACGGCGGCAGCGACGGGCTGGTGTCGATCGAGGACTTGGTCGAGCTCATCGTCGGCGACATCGCCGACGAGCACGACGAACAAGAGGGTCCCACTGTAATCCGCCAGGGCGACGGGTCGTTCCTGGCCGCGGGCCGCGCCAGTCTCGAGGATGTTCGCGCCGCCATCGGTGAGGAGTTTGACGTCGGCGAGGTGGCGCATGAGGTCGATACGCTCGGCGGTTATCTGGTCACCAAGGCCGGACATGTGCCGGTGCGCGGCGAGCTGGTGCCGGGCCCGGAGCCGTTCGAAGCCGAGGTGCTCGATGCCGATCCGCGTCGAGTGAAGCGCGCTCGGATTTATCTGCGCAAGGATCGCCGCCCTGCTGCGGCGCGCGAATTGCCCCCACCGGCGAAACCGCCGCCGATCCGGGCTGCTGCGCCGCGCGAGGAAACCAACCGCCCCAACCCAACACCGCCCCGGGCGTCGTGACGCGGCTGGTGCACGCCATCGTACTGTCCTGGGGCTGGCAGCGCCGGCTGATTGCGTTCGCTGCCGGCGCGCTTTCCGCATTGGCGATGGCGCCGTTCGATGCTTGGCCGGTGCTGTTTCTCACTTTCCCGACGCTGGTCTGGCTGATCGACGGCGCCGGAACGGGTCGTTGGGGAGAAATGGCCTCCGCGGCGGCGGTCGGCTGGTGGTTCGGCTTTGGCTATTTTCTCGCCGGCCTTTACTGGATCGGATACGCGTTTCTGGTCGATGCGCCGGATTTCGGCTGGCTATTGCCGTTCGCGGTGATCGGCCTGCCCGCCGTGCTCGCCGTCTATACCGCGCTCGGCGTCGCGCTGGCGCGGCTCCTGTGGACCAGGGGTGCGATGCGCATCGTGGCGGTGGCCGTAGCACTCACCGCTTCCGAATGGCTGCGCGGCCATTTGCTCACCGGATTCCCCTGGAACGCGTTCGGCTACGCCCTGACTGCTCCGCTGGCGTTGGCCCAAGCCGCTTCAGTGCTCGGCATTTGGGGTCTGACGTTCATCGCCGTCGTTGTTTTCGCCAGTCCCGCCACGCTTGGTGACGACCGTGCCGAAACACGATGGCCGTGGCTGCCGCTGGCGTTCGGGCTCGCCATCCTCGCTGTGCTTGGCGGCTTCGGCGTGTGGCGGCTAGACCGCACGCCGACGCGGCTGGTCGACGGCGTGCACCTGCGCATCATGCAGCCGAACTTGCAGCAGGACGTGCGCTTCAACTATTCGGCCAAGCAAGAGGTGATGAATCGCTACATCGCTTTGTCCAGTCGCGCACCGAACGCGCAGGCGCAGGGACTAGGCGATGCGACGCAACTGATCTGGCCGGAATCGCCGTTTCCATTCTTTCTCACGCGCGAAGCCGATGCACTCGCGCAGATCAGCAATCTGTTGCTGCCGAATTCGGTGCTGATCACCGGCGCCATGCGGCTCGCCGATCCCGATAACCCGGCGCAATCCGGCGTCTACAACTCGATCTATGTGATCGATCACAAGGGTTCGATAGCCGCGGTCTACGACAAAGTGCATCTCGTTCCGTTCGGCGAATATTTGCCGCTCGAGCACATCCTCGAGCGGCTTGGCCTCGAGGAGTTGACGCGCCAGCGGGGCGGATTCCTCGCCGGCGACCGGCATCGGCTGCTCGCCGTTCCGGGCGCGCCGCTCGCTCTGCCGCTCATCTGCTATGAGGTGATTTTTCCCGACCAAGTCATGCCGCCGGGGCAACGGCCGGGTTGGATCGTCAACGTAACCAATGACGGCTGGTTCGGCATTTCTACCGGCCCGTATCAGCATTTCCAGCAGGCGCGCGTGAGCGCCATCGAGTTGGGCCTGCCGTTGGCGCGCGCGGCCAATACCGGCATATCCGCGGTCGTCGATCCGCTGGGTCGGATTGTCAACGCATTGCCGCTGGGCACGGAAGGCGTGCTTGATGCACCGCTGCCGCGCGCGATCGCGGCGCCGATTTACGCCCGTGCCGGCGACGCCCCTGCATTCGTGATCTTCCTGATCGCATTGACTGCCGTCGTGCGCCGGCGCCTGCGGGCAAAGTTGAAAAGCTGATCTTTAGTCGCGCCTATCGCCTGATTAAGTATCGTTAACAGGTTGTAGAATACCCGAAAAAAGAGTGTCCAAGACGACCTTAAGATGTTTACCATCGCGCGGCCTCAACTGAAGCGCGCAAGCCTCGGGCCGAGCTATGCGTTGAGTCTCCTCATCGAATGAGAATGCGGTATAGCGAATAACATTCGGGCGTGACGATACTTGCGAAAAGTGGTTTCAAGTGTGACAGATAATATTGTACTGCGGTAGATCATGGGGCACAGGAGTTGAAATGGCTATGTTGGCTAAGAAGGCGCCGAACCCGACCGACAAGCACGTCGGCAGCCGAGTGCGGATGCGCCGAATGATGCTTGGCATGAGCCAGGAGAAACTCGGCGATTCACTGGGCCTCACTTTTCAACAAATACAAAAGTACGAGAAAGGCACCAATCGGATCGGAGCCAGCCGGCTGCAGCAAATTTCGCAAATTCTCCAGGTCCCGGTGTCCTTCTTCTTTGAGGGCGCGCCGATCGCCCAGACCATAGGCCGGCACGAGGGCATGGGTGAGGCGCCGTCACCGGCTTACGTGTCAGACTTTCTTGCCACCTCGGATGGCTTGGCGCTGACGAAGGCCTTTATGCGGATCGACGATTCGAAGCTGCGCCGGCGGATTGTCGACCTGGTCGAGCAAATTGCCGGACGCGACAAGCGCTAAAACATCTCCAAGCTTGTTTTCGCGGTAAGTAGTTTCCTCCGAACGGCGCAGGCAGCCGCCCACATTTCAGCCCACATCTTGACCGCGCAGGGCTACACTGCAACAACCACCTGCTTGCGCGCGGATTGGGCGGCGCGCGGCCCTTCTGGACCCCGTTCGATGCATTTGAATCGGATCGCGGTTTAGATTGTTGATTTGGGCGTGATCTTATCCCAAAACCGGTCTGCGCTTTCGGGATCATGCTCTGGGGCCTGCAACGTCAAGGCCGGATATGAGGGGAGTGTTACGTCGTGCGACGCGCCAACTATCTGTTCACCAGCGAGTCAGTGTCGGAGGGTCATCCCGACAAGGTCTGCGATCAAATTTCCGACGCCGTGCTCGATGCGTTCATCGAGAATGACGTCAAACTCGGCATCGCCGACGAAAGCGCCGTCAATACGCGGCTTGGCTGCGAGACGCTGTGCACCACCAACAAGATCGTCGTCGCCGGCGAGGGTCGCGGTCAGGCACCGCTGTTCCACAAGCACGGTGCGAAGGCGGTGGTCAATCGCGAGATGATCGCCGAGATCACGCGCGACGTGGTCAAAGACATCGGTTACGACCAGGACGGCTTCTCGTATTACGGGGCCGATGTGGAAGTGCTGCTGCACGGCCAATCCCCCGACATCGCCATGGGCGTCGACGCCAAGAAGAAAAAGAACGGCGAGCAGGAAGGGGCCGGCGATCAGGGCATGATGTTCGGTTTTGCCTGCACCGAGAGCGAAGTCTACGAGAAAGGCTCGTTCATGCCGGCGCCGATCTATTTCGCGCACAAGATTCTCAAAGTGCTGTCGGAGAAGCGCCGCTCGGGCGCGCTGTTCGATTTGCAGCCGGACGCCAAGAGTCAAGTCACCGTGAAATACGTCGACGGTGAACCGGTCGGCTGCACCAAGGTCGTGGTCTCGACGCAGCACAATGCCCAGACCCGCAATGGCAAGAAGTATTCTCCGGGCATGGTGCGGGACATGATCGAGGACACTGTCGCTTCGGCTCTGCCGAAGGGCTGGATGCCGAAGAAGTCGACCGACTTCCTGGTCAACCCGACGGGAAACTTCGTCATCGGCGGACCTGACGGGGATTGCGGCCTCACCGGGCGAAAAATCATCGTCGATACTTATGGCGGCTACGCGCCGCATGGCGGCGGCGCATTCTCCGGCAAGGATCCGACCAAGGTGGATCGTTCGGCGGCCTATGCGGCGCGCTATCTGGCCAAGAACGTCGTTGCCGCCGGTCTCGCCGAGCGCTGCACCATTCAGATCGCTTATGCGATCGGCGTCGCCGACCCGATGTCGCTTTTGGTCGACACCCACGGCACGGGCAAGGTCGAAGAGGCTAAGCTGCAGAAGCTCTTGCCTGAACTGTTTCCGCTGCGTCCGACCAACATTCGCCGCGCCCTCAAACTCAGCCGGCCGATTTACCGGCGCACCGCGGCTTACGGCCATTTCGGCCGCGCCCCGGAAAAGGACGGCGGATTCTCCTGGGAGCGAACCGATCTCGCGGACGCGCTCAAGCGCGCGCTGCGCTAGTCTTCATCGTCCGCGGCTGCGGACGATCCGGTAATCGCCGCCGTCGCCCGTTGGACGGGGTATCTTCCGCACGACCGGTAGTTACTGGATGCTCCGCTGGAGCTTGTCATCGGGCCGGCCACCAGGCCGGACCCGTTGGCGGAGCATGACGATGATGGATTGCATCGAAAGACAGCCACGCGCGTTTTTTGGACGGCGCAAAGGCCACAGGCTGCGCCCCAATCAGGAGCGGCTGTTTGCCACCCTGCTGCCGCGGCTTGCCCTCGATGTTTCGCACCCGGCTCCCGCCGAACTTCGGGAGCTGTTTCCGGTCCCGGTGAGAGCAGTCGATCTGGAAATCGGCTTCGGCGGCGGTGAATCCCTGCTCGCGCGAGCCCGGGAGCAGCCGGACGTCGGATTTGTCGGCGTCGAACCCTTCGTCAACGGCATGGCCAAGGCGCTTGCCGCCATCGAAGGCGGCGGACTGCGCAATGTGCGTCTGCATTTCGACGATGCCGCCGGCCTGCTCGCTTGGCTGCCGGCGGAGTCCCTGGCCGGGATCGACTTGATCCATCCCGATCCGTGGCCGAAACGGCGGCATTGGAAACGGCGCTTCGTGCAGGATGAGACGGTGGCGCAGTTCGCGCGCATTTTGGGGCACGGCGGCGAATTCCGCTTCGTCACCGACATTGCCGATTATGCGGCCTGGACGCTGCAGCGCTTGCTGCGGTCGCCGCATTTCGAATGGACCGCCGAATGCGCCGACGACTGGCGCAAGCCGTGGCCCGGCTTTTCGGGAACGCGCTATCACGCCAAGGCGGCGCGCGCCGAGCGAGCGTCGTGTTTTCTGATCTTTCGACGAATTTGAAATGCGCGACCGAGACGTGTCGGAGCATCTCTCTCTAAACCGCGACTCGGGCTTTCTGGTTTTGCGGGACCTGCCAGTATCGCACCACGCGTTGGGCGGTCGAAGCGGACAGCCGCTCATAATTGACGAAGGCAGCGTCAATGCCGAGGCTCGACAGTGACCGGCCGTCGGCACGAAGCGTGATGACGGCGCGCACCGTCGGCCAGCTCAACCCGGCGGCTTTACAGAGAATAAGCACCGGATCGGGCTGCTCGCCTGCCATCAGCCGGTCGGCGACGCCGATCGGCACCCTGGAAAGCGTCGCCAGCGCCACAACTGTCTCTTCGTATTTGCCGTCGCCGGCAAACGCCGCCAATGCCGCCTCGTTCATGTCGCCCGCGCGGTGCAGTTTGAGCACCAGGCGCTGAGCGGCTCCATAATCGCGCGAACCGACGCGCGAGCCGACTTCATCGGAGACTTTTTCCAGAACGCGACGAATTTCGGCTCGCAGCCCGGGTGTCGCCGCAGCGAGCAACCGTTCCTGGACGACGGCGGTGGCCCGCATCACGAGTTCGCGAAACAGCGGTGGCGGAATATCGGGCCGCTGTCCGACCTTCTCGGCGAGCACGTCGTCCTTTTCGGCCCGCTGGACGAGACGGGAAAAACCCGTCTCGGAAATGCGCGCGCCACGATTGCCGGCGATGCTGCGCGCGACGTCGCGGTCGCCACGTCGCACCAGAACGTCGGTGACCGCCTCGCCCAGCACTTTCCGTGCCGAAATGGCCTGCAGGTGGGCCTGACCCTTGGTCGTCGCGAGTTCGACAAGATCGGCTTCGGCCAGGCGCGGCGCCAATGTCAACACCGGCCCGGCGACGGCAATATCGTCGTCATGCGCCAGCATACGCAGCACCTTAACCGGCGCATTGCCGACCGGAGCCAGGCTGATGGAAAGTTCCGCGCGCGCTTTGGTCTCGATCTCTTCAATGAGCAGCATGAAGACATCGTCGAACAGGGCGACATGGGCGTCGCTGTAGTCGTCGGCGCTGCCCAGAAACAGCGCGGTAACGCGCCGCAAGGCCTCGGCGCGCTTCTGCCTTGAGCCGTGCTGCAGTACGTCTTCGAGTTCTGGAATAAGCGAGAGGGCGGCACCCATTCTCGATTCACCGCTCTGTGCGAATTTCGGTGCCCAGGCGTCAGAATAATTCAGCAATTCTGAATGAAATCTTGCAATGATGGCCGAAGCGTCGCCATCAGGCCTCAAGGATGGGGAAACCGGGAGTAGAAACGCGGCATTGCATGGGCCGGGCCCGGTTGCCAACTGCCCTTGCAACCGCAGGATAAACCGCTATATTCCGCTCATCCGTCAATGGATACCTCATAACGGTCGGATGATCCGAACGGTTTGAGAGTGGGTTCCCCCGGGACCCGCTCTTTTTTATTACCTGAGGTCCGTGCCGCCGATTTGAAGTTCCTACAGCGGTCACGGCAAGTGCGTTCGAGGAACTTCGAATCGAAAGCGGCACTGCAAGCGACATAGCGGGAGTGCCCCTTGGCTTTCGAAGTTCGTGACAGAGGGTTGCCGGTACGGTTCACGAACTTCGAAAGCGTGCATACCCGATGATTGTTCACGGGAGCGATGATCGAACAGCATGGACGAGGGGTTGACCAACGTTGCGCCGACGAGTTTTGCCGACGAGCCGCGGCTCATTACCGAGCCGGGGCGGGCGGCGCGCGTCGCCGCGCTGGCCGAACCGGTGCTCGCGGCGCTCGGCTATCGGCTCGTTCGGATTCGCATCTCGGGCTTTGCCGGCTGCACCGTTCAAATCATGGCCGAACGTCCGGATGGCACCATGACGATTGAGGACTGCGAAGCGGCGTCGCGGGCGCTGTCGCCGGTGCTTGACGTCTCCGACCCGATCGAAAGCGCCTATCGGCTGGAGATTTCGTCGCCCGGCATCGACCGGCCGCTGGTGCGGCGCTCGGATTTCGAGCGCTATGCCGGCCACATGGCGCAAGTGGAAATGCAGGCGCCGATCGACGGCCGCCGGCGGTTCCGCGGCGAGCTGGCGGGCACCGACGGCGACCATGCACGTCTCCGCCGCACTGACGCGGCGGCAAACGCGGATTCCGAAATCTTGCTGCCAATCGACGACATCACGGAAGCTAAGCTTGTTCTGACCGACGCACTCATTTCCGAATCGCTGCGCAAGAGCAAGCACAACCAACGCAAGGGAGACTGACCGATGGCGACTGTAAGCGCCAACAAGCTCGAACTTCTGCAGATCGCCGATGCGGTCGCCCGCGAAAAGGCGATCGACCGGCGCATCGTGCTCGGTGCCATGGAAGACGCCATCGCCAAGGCCGCGCGGTCCCGCTACGGCAGCGAGACCGAGGTTCGCGCCGAGATCGATCCAAAAAGCGGCGAACTGCATCTGTCGCGGCACATGTTGGTGGTCGAGACGGTGGAAAATTCGGCGACCCAGATCAGCCTCGAGGACGCCCGCCGCCGCCATCCGGCCGCGCAGATCGGCGACACCATCGCCGATCCGTTGCCGCCGCTCGAATATGGTCGCATCGCGGCGCAGTCGGCGAAGCAGGTGATCGTGCAGAAAGTGCGCGAGGCCGAGCGCGACCGGCAATACGACGAGTACAAGGACCGCATCGGCGACATCGTCAACGGCATCGTCAAGCGCGTCGAATACGGCAACGTGGTGGTCGACCTCGGCCGCGGCGAAGCGATCGTGCGGCGCGACGAAATGCTGCCGCGCGAAGTGTTCCGCAACGGCGACCGCATCCGCGCCTATATCTACGACGTGCGGCGCGAGCAGCGTGGCCCGCAGATTTTTCTTTCCCGCACGCACCCGCAATTCATGGCGAAATTGTTCGCGCAGGAAGTGCCGGAGATCTATGACGGCATCGTCGAGGTCAAGGCGGTCGCGCGCGATCCCGGCTCGCGCGCCAAGATCGCGGTCGTGTCGCGCGACTCCTCGGTCGATCCGGTCGGCGCCTGCGTCGGCATGCGCGGGTCGCGCGTCCAGGCCGTGGTCAACGAGCTGCAGGGCGAGAAGATCGACATCATTCCGTGGTCGCACGATATCGCCACTTTCGTGGTCAACGCGCTGGCGCCCGCCGAGGTCGCCAAGGTCGTGCTCGACGAGGAGCGCGAGCGCATCGAAGTGGTGGTGCCCGATCAGCAGCTCTCGCTCGCCATCGGCCGCCGCGGCCAGAACGTCCGTTTGGCCTCGCAACTCACCGGTTGGGACATCGACATCCTGACCGAGCAGGAGGAATCGGAGCGGCGTCAGGCCGAATTCGAGAGCCGCACCCGCATGTTCATTGATACGCTGAACGTCGACGAAGTGATCGGGCAGCTCCTCGCCTCGGAGGGCTTCAACTCGGTCGAGGAGCTGGCGATGGTCGATACCAAGGAAATTGCCAGCATCGAGGGTTTTGACGAGGACACGGCCGCCGAGTTGCAGACCCGCGCGCGCGAATACCTCGACAAGATCGAAGCTGAAATGGATGCCAAGCGTAAGGAGCTCGGCGTCGAAGATGCGCTCAAAGATGTCGAGGGCGTCACCACCGCGATGCTGGTGCGGTTCGGCGAAAACGGCATCAAGACCGTCGAGGATCTGGCCGGCTGCGCGACCGACGATCTCGCCGGTTGGACCGAGCGCAAAGACGGCGAAGCGGTCCGGCAGGCCGGCATTCTCGACGGTTTCGAACTGTCCCGCGAGGAAGCCGAGGCGCTCATCATGCAAGCGCGGCTCAAGGCTGGCTGGGTGAGTGAAGCCGATCTCGCCCCGCCCGCCGCGGTCGAAGAGGCGCCGGCCGCCGAAGTGCAGCCATAGAGGAGCCGATTTCCGAGCATGACCATGCCTGCGACCGAGACCGAACTGGACCGCGGACCGCGTGACCGTGGCGTCGAACGCATGTGCGTCGCGACGCGCACGGTGCGGCCGGTCGCGGATCTGATCCGGTTCGTCATCGGCCCGGATGGCGAAGCAGTCCCTGACCTCAAGCAAAAGCTGCCCGGTCGTGGTGTCTGGGTCACGGCGACGCAAGAGGCGCTCAAGGACGCGATCGGGCGCAAGGCTTTCGGGCGTGGTTTTAAACGCGATGTTCGGCTGCCGGCCGACCTCGTAGTCCGTACCGATGCGCTTTTGGCACGTTCGGCCATCGAGGCGCTGGCGATTGCCGGTAAAGCGTCTCAGGCGGTGGCCGGTTTCGCCAAAGTCGAGGCGGCGTTAGGAGGTGCCGGCGTCATTGCGCTCCTGCACGCAGCCGAGGCCGCCGCCGACGGGGTCAGAAAGCTCGATTCCGCCTTGCGCCAGAGCCAGTATTCGGATGCCGTCCCGGTGTTTCGAATATTGACCACCGCCCAATTGGATTTGGCACTGGGACGCCCAAATGTGATACATGCAGCCCTGCTTGCCGGGCCTTCGAGTGATACGGTTTTAGCGCGCTTGCAGCGCCTGGAACGGTTCCGGACCGGTGATTTGGGCCGAAAAGGCCCGCGGCACGGCGCCGAACCACACCGACCGGACCGACAAGTTTGTATGGAATTGGATGCGAATGACTGAGACGACCAAAAATAGCGGCGAAAAGTTGAGCGTTACTCCGACCAAGACGCTGACGCTCAAGCGCAGTGGCGTCGAACAAGGCGTCGTGCGCCAGAGCTTTAGCCATGGCCGGAGCAAGGCCGTGGTCGTCGAGAAGGTCAAGCGCCGGATTGCCGGGCCGGGCGAGGTCAAAGCCGAACCTGTGGCGGCGCCCGACCGTAGCGCCGCGCCCAAACGCGCCGGCGCCGCGCCGGCCAGGCCGGCCACGGCAGCGCCCGCAACCGCTGCCCCCGCCGTAGCTCCGAAATCTTCCGGTGTCGTGCTGCGCACGCTCACCGAGGACGAGCGTACCGCGCGTGCGCATGCCCTTGCCGATGCGCGGTTGCGCGAAAATGAAGAGCGCGAACGCGCCGAGGAAGAAGCCCGCGTCCGCCGCGGCCGGGAAGAATCCGAACGCGCCGAGCGAGCGGCGGCGGAAGCGCGCAAGATCAATGAAGAAGTCCGTCGTAAGCACGACGAGGAAACCAAGCGCAAGGCCGACGAGGTCGCCAAGAAGCGTTTCGGCGCCGATGTTGCAACCACGGCAAAGCCGGGCGCGCGACCGGCACTGGAAGCCGACGAGGACGAAGCTCCGCGCACCGCCCGTCGCGGGGGGAGCGCCGCGCCACGGCCGGCGCCGGCGCCCAAACCGACCCGCGGCGGCGCCGAAAAACGTCGCGGCCGCCTCACCGTGGTGACCGCGCTCTCCGCCGACGAAGTGCGCGAACGCTCGGTCGCCTCGTTCCGCCGCCGCGTGCAGCGCATGACCGGCCACCGCGATGAGCCGAAGGAAAAAATCGCCCGCGAAGTGACGATCCCCGAGACCATCACGATCCAGGAATTGGCCAACCGCATGGCCGAACGCGCCGTCGACGTGATCCGCATCCTGATGCAGCAGGGTCATATGGCGAAGATCACCGATACGATCGACGCCGACACCGCACAGCTGATCGCGGAAGAGCTTGGCCACTCGGTGCGCCGCGTCGCCGAATCGGACGTCGAAGAAGGCATGTTCGACGCTCCGGATAGTCCGGAGAGCCTGCAGCCGCGTGCGCCGGTCGTCACCATCATGGGCCATGTCGACCACGGCAAGACCTCGCTCCTTGACGCCGTTCGTTCGACCGAAGTCGCGGCCGGCGAAGCCGGCGGCATCACCCAGCATATCGGCGCCTATCAGGTGACGTCGCCGTCCGGCGGCCGGATCACCTTCATCGACACTCCGGGCCATGCCGCGTTCACGGCGATGCGCGCCCGTGGCGCGAGGGTCACCGACATCGTCGTGCTGGTCGTCGCCGCCGACGACGGCGTGATGCCGCAGACGGTCGAGGCTATTCAGCATGCCAAGGCGGCGAAGGTGCCGATCATCGTCGCCATCAACAAGATCGACAAACCCGATGCCAAGCCCGAGCGCGTGCGCACCGAATTGCTGCAGCACGAAATTCAGGTCGAATCGCTTGGCGGCGACGTGCTGGAGCTCGAAGTCTCGGCCAAGGAAAAAATCAATCTCGACAAGCTGCTCGATATCATCGCGCTGCAGTCCGAGGTGCTCGAGCTTAAAGCCAATCCGAACCGTCCGGCGGAAGGCACCGTCATCGAAGCGCGGCTTGACCGCGGCCGTGGCCCTGTCGCCACGGTGCTGGTGCAGCGTGGCACGCTCAAGCCCGGCGACATCGTCGTGGCCGGCTCGGAATGGGGCCGCGTGCGCGCGCTGATGTCGGACACCGGCCATTCCGTCGTCGCGGCCGGTCCGTCCATGCCTGTCGAAGTCTTGGGCTTTGGCGGCACGCCTGAGGCCGGCGATCGGCTCGCGGTCGTCGACACCGAGGCCCGGGCCCGCGAGATTGCCGATTACCGCGACCGCCAGAAGCGCGAAAAAATGGCGGCGCGCCAGACCGGCATGCGCGGCTCGCTCGAGCAGATGATGAGCCAGCTCAAGACCGCCGGCCGCAAGGAATTTCCGCTCGTCATCAAGGCCGACGTGCAGGGTTCGATCGAAGCGATCGTCGGCGCCTTGGAGAAGCTCTCCACCGATGAGGTGGCGGCGCGCGTGATCTTCGCCGGCGCCGGCGGGATTACCGAATCCGACATCACGCTGGCGGAGGCCTCGAGCGCCGCGGTCATCGGCTTCAACGTCCGCGCCCACAAGGAGGCTCGCGAAGCCGCCGAGCAGGCCGGCGTCGAAATCCGCTATTACGACATCATCTACAATCTCGTCGACGACGTGAAGAAGGCGATGTCGGGATTGCTGGCGCCAACGTTGCGCGAGACCATGCTCGGCAATGCCGCCATCCTGGAAATCTTCAAGGTCTCGAAAGTCGGCAGTGTCGCCGGCTGCCGGGTCACCGACGGCACCGTCGAGCGCGGCGCCAATGTGCGGCTCATTCGCGACAACGTGGTCGTCCACCAGGGCAAGCTGTCTCAGCTCAAGCGCTTCAAGGACGACGCGCGCGAAGTCGTCGCCGGCCAGGAATGCGGCATGGCGTTCGAGAATTATCAGGACATGAAGGTCGGCGACGTCATCGAGTGTTACCGGGTGGAGAGCGTGCAGCGGACGCTGTGAGTTCGATACCCACGCGTTCGTCATTGCCGGAATTGATCCGGCAATCCATGCGGCAAGTCCGCCAATTTCAGAAGTAAAGATGGATGCCCGGGTCATGCCCGGGCATGACGCTGAGAAAAATGCCACGGCACCAGCATCGCGATCAGTCCAGCGGCGGCTCGCAGCGCCAGCTTCGCGTCGGCGAATTGATCCGGCATGAATTCGCCGACATGCTGACGCGCGGCGAAGTGCACGACCCGGTCATCGAGACGCACATGATCACGGTTCCCGAAGTGCGGATGACCGCCGATCTGCGTCTGGCGACGATCTATGTCATGCCGCTCGGCGGCCGCGACGAAAAGGAAGTGCTCGACGCCCTTGATCGCAACAAGCGCTACGTACGTGGCGAAATCGCCCGGCGCGTGAACTTGAAATTCGCCCCCGAGATCCGCTTCCGCATCGACGAGCGGTTCGACGAAGCGGAACGGATCGAAAAGCTGCTGCGGACGCCCGACGTCCAGCGCGACTTGAGCGGCGGAGACTCCAAAGCCGGGACAGACGAGCAATGAGCGCGCCGGAAGCCGCCGAACGCGAGCCGCTCGGGCAAGAGCCGAAGCCAAAGAAGCGGCCGAAGCGCGACGTCCATGGCTGGGTCGTGCTCGACAAGCCGGTCGGCATGACCTCGACGCATGCGGTCTCCGTCGTCAAGCATCTCTACGCCGCGAAACGAGCCGGCCATGCCGGCACGCTCGATCCGCTGGCGTCGGGATGTCTGCCGATCGCGCTCGGAGAAGCGACCAAGACCGTGCCGTTCGTCGTCGATAGCCGCAAGGCTTATCTGTTTACCATTCGTTGGGGCGAGGAGCGCGACACTGACGACGCCGAGGGCCGCGTCGTGGCGAGGAGCGAAAACCGCCCCGATGCGGCGGCCATCTCTGCCCTGCTGCCGCGCTTTACCGGCACCATCGAGCAGGTGCCGCCGCGCTTTTCCGCAGTGAAAATCGGCGGCGAGCGGGCTTACGACCTGGCCCGCGATGGCGAGACAGTTGAGCTTGCCCCCCGCACCGTCACCATCCACCGGCTCGAATTACGCGAAACTCCCGATGCCGACCATGCGGTATTGGCCGCGGAGTGCGGAAAAGGCACTTATGTGCGCTCGTTGGCCCGGGATCTGGGCCGGGCGCTGGGCGCCCTTGGGCATGTCGCGGCGCTGCGGCGAAGCCGGGTCGGCCCCTTTGGCGAGGCCGACATGAAACCTCTGGAACAGATCGAGGCTTTGTGCCATAGAGCGGCCGCTGGCGAGGGACACCTCGCCGATACGCTTCTGCCGATCGAGACCGCGCTGGACGACATCCCGGCGCTGGCCGTGAGCCCGGCAGACGCGGCGAGGCTCGCCAGGGGCCAAGCCGTATTGTTGCGCGGACGGGATGCCTCAATCTTCCGCGGCATGGTCCAGGTCGCCTCCGGCGGCCAACTTTTGGCCATTGCCGAGGTCGAACGGGGCGAGATTGTACCCCGCCGCGTGTTTAATTTAACCGGCATCGCTGGTCGTGCCGCAAGACAAAGAGGTTAATGACGATGTCGATAACGGCCGCGCGCAAAGCGGAAGTGATCAAGACCTACGCCGCCAAATCCGGCGACACAGGTTCGCCTGAAGTCCAGGTCGCGCTCCTTTCGGAGCGCATCAACAATTTGACGGAACACTTCAAGTCCCATGTGAAGGACAACCATTCGCGACGCGGCTTGCTCAAGCTCGTGTCGCAACGGCGCCAGATTCTCGACTATCTGCGGCGCAACGACGATCATCGTTACAAGGAATTGATCGAACGGCTCGGTATTCGCCGCTAAAATCTTTGCGCGCGGGGAATCCCGCGCGTCTTGTGGGCGTGACGCATGATGCGTCCGTCTTGTCCGGCAGCCGGAGCTGCTGTTTCAACCGGCAGCAAATGCTGCCGATCCGTGGAATGGGCCTTTGCCCATTCATATCTAAGGAAGGTCCGAAAGCCATGGCAGGATCGCCAGACGCTGAGGCGGCATTGCAGCACCGCTGCGCCGACAGCGTCTCGCCATCTTGCTTATGGCTTTCGCACTTTCGCGAAAACCATGAGAGACAATCGCAATGTTCAACATTCATAAGGTGCAACTTGACTGGGGTGGCCGTCCGCTCACGCTAGAGACCGGCAGGCTTGCTCGACAGGCCGATGGGGCGGTCCTCGCCACTTACGGCGAAACCACGGTGCTTGCCGCCGTGGTGGCGGCGAAGCAGCCCAAGGAAGGCGTCGATTTCCTTCCGTTGACCGTCAACTACACGGAAAAGTATTACGCCGCCGGCCGGATTCCGGGCGGCTACTTCAAGCGCGAGCGCGGTCCGACGGAAAAGGACACGCTGACGTCGCGTCTGATCGACCGTCCGATCCGTCCGCTGTTCGCCGAGGGCTGGCGCTGCGACACGCAAGTCACGGTCACCGTGCTCTCCCACGACATGGAGAACGATCCGGACATCGTCGCGATGGTCGCGGCCTCCGCCGCGCTGACACTGTCCGGCGCCCCCTTCATGGGACCCATCGGCGCCGCGCGCGTCGGCTTCATCGACAATGAATATGTGCTCAACCCGGCGCTCGATGAAATGCCGGAGAGCAAGCTCGACCTCGTCGTGGCGGGCACGCAGGACGCGGTGATGATGGTGGAATCGGAAGCCAAGGAGCTGTCCGAGGACATCATGCTCGGCGCGGTGATGTTCGGTCACCGGCACTTCCAACCGGTGATCCAGGCCATCATTGACCTTGCCGAAAAGGCCGCAAAGGAACCGCGTGAACTCGTTGCTCCCGACAACAAGTCGCTGGAGACGGAGATTCTCGGCCTCGCCGAAAAGGATCTGCGCGCGGCTTATGCGATCGTGAAAAAGCAGGACCGTCAGGATGCGGTCGCCGCGGTGAAGCAAAAAGTGATGGCGCACTTCTTCCCGGAAGGCGCCGAGCCGAAACACGACAAGCTCCAGGTCGCGGGCGTCTTCAAGGAGCTGGAAGCCAAGATCGTGCGCTGGAACATTCTCGACACCGGCAAGCGCATCGACGGCCGTGACGTCAAAACCGTTCGCCAGATCATCGCCGAAGTCGGCGTGCTGCCGCGGACCCACGGTTCGGCGCTGTTCACGCGCGGCGAAACTCAGGCCTTGGTGGTCGTCACGCTCGGCACCGCGGAAGACGAGCAATTCATCGACGCGCTGCAAGGAACGTATAAGGAGACGTTCCTCCTGCACTACAACTTCCCGCCTTATTCGGTCGGCGAAACCGGCCGCATGGGCGCGCCGGGCCGCCGCGAAATCGGCCACGGCAAGCTCGCCTGGCGGGCCATCCATCCGATGCTGCCGTCGAAGGACGAGTTCCCCTACACCATCCGCATCGTCTCTGAGATCACGGAGTCGAACGGCTCGTCCTCGATGGCGACGGTCTGCGGCTCGTCGCTGGCGCTGATGGATGCCGGCGTGCCGCTGAAGCGGCCGACCGCCGGCATCGCCATGGGACTCATTCTCGAAGACAAGCGCTTCGCGGTGCTGTCCGACATCTTGGGCGACGAGGACCATCTCGGCGACATGGACTTCAAGGTCGCCGGCACCGATGGCGGCGTAACCTCGCTGCAAATGGACATCAAGATCGCCGGCATCACCGAAGAGATCATGAAGGTCGCGCTCGCCCAGGCGAAAGACGGCCGTATGCACATCCTCGGCGAGATGGCGAAGGCGATCAACTCGGCGCGTGCCGAGCTCGGCGAGCACGCCCCGCGCATCGAATCGTTCAAGATTCCGGTCGACAAGATCCGCGAGGTGATCGGCTCGGGCGGAAAGGTGATCCGCGAGATCGTCGAAAAGACCGGCGCCAAGATCAACATCGAAGACGACGGCTCGGTAAAGGTCGCCTCCGCCAACGCGGAAGCGATCAAGGCGGCGATCAATTGGATCAAGTCGATCGCGTCGGAGCCGGAAGTCGGCCACATCTACGAGGGCACCGTCGTCAAGGTCATGGACTTCGGCGCCTTCGTGAACTTCTTCGGCGCCAAGGACGGCCTCGTTCACATCAGCCAGCTGGCCCCGCGGCGGGTGCAGAAAACCAGCGACGTGGTCAAGGAGGGCGACAAGGTCAAGGTCAAGCTCCTTGGCTTCGACGAGCGCGGCAAGGTGCGGCTGTCGATGAAGGCCGTCGATCAGCAGACCGGCGAAGACCTCGAGGCCACGCAAAAGGCGGAAGGCGGGGAACATCCGCGCGAAGCCGCAGCCGGCGCCGAATAACGCAAACATCTTTCGTCGGAAGAGCGAAAAGGCGGCCTCGCGGCCGCCTTTTTACTTTGAGCCTCGGTTGCCGGACTATTCCGCCTTACTCCATCACCGGCATTTCGCTCGGCCTCGCGCGCGACGAACTGCGGAACACGATTAAGAGCGGCAGCACCGCCAGTGTTGCGATCATCAGAAGCTTATAGTCGTCGATATAAGCGATGATCTGAGCTTGGGTGGTGATGACCGCGTCGAGCGCGGCCCGGCCGGCGGCCGTCACCGGATCCCAGAAGTGGGCCACGTCCGGAGCCTCGAAGGCGCGGTTCACCGCCGTGACATGCGCGGCGATGATGGCGTGATTGACTTGGGTATTACGCGTGAGCAGCGCATTGACGACCGAAATGCCGACGCTCGAGCCGATGTTGCGGAACAAACTGTAGAGCCCGGCGCCTTCGGTCCGCAGCGCCGCCGGCAGCGTCGATAGTGTCGCCGCGCTCAACGGCACGAACAGGAAGCCGAGGCCGAAGCCCTGCACCATCGTCACCGTGATGATGGACTGCTGCGAAATGTCCGGGGTCCAGCCGGTCATTTGGTAAAACGACCAGGCGGTGAGGCCTAGACCGAATGCAAGCAGAATGCGGGTATCGACGCGGCCCACCATGCGACCGACGATCAGCATCGATGCCATGGTACCGACGCCGCGCGGCCCCATGATGAGGCCTGAGGTGACGACCGGATAGTTCATCAACTCCTGCAAATACGGCGGCTGCAGCGCCATCGACGCGTAATAGGTCAAGCCGACGATGACGACGAACAGCATGCCGGCGGCAAAATTGCGGTCGCGAAACATCGACGGTTTGACGAACGGATTTTGCGACGTGAATATGTGCACGAAGAACAGATAAAATGCCGAAGCCGCGACGATGGCCTCGATCATGACTTCGCCGGATGAGAACCAATCGTTGATCTCTCCGCGATCGAGCATGATTTGCAGCGAGCCGAGCGCGAGACTCAAAGTGCAGAAACCGAACCAATCGAGCTTTTCGGCCGTTTTCGGCGGCGTATCGGGCAGGAACGCACTCATGCCGAGGAGGCCGAGGATACCGATCGGCAGGTTGATGTAGAACACGTAACGCCAGCTGTAATTCTCGGTCAGCCAGCCGCCCAGCACCGGACCGAGCACCGGGCCGATCATCACGCCGATGCCGAACAGCGCCATGGCAAAGCCCTGGCGTTCCTTGGGATAGATGGTGAAGAGCACCGATTGCGACAGCGGCACCAAGGCCGCGCCGAAGGCGCCTTGCAACACGCGGAACAACACGATTTGCGTCAGCGACTGCGCCATGCCGCACAACATCGAGGCCAGCGTGAAGCCGCCGACTGAAACAAGAAATAACCGCTTCAGTCCGAATCGGCTGGCCAGAAATCCCGTCGGCGGCGTCATGATCGCCGCAGCGACGATATAGGACGTCAGCACCCAATCGATCTGATCCTGGCTCGCCGAGACGGTGCCCTGCATGTAGGGCAGCGCCACGTTGGCGATGGTCGTGTCCAGCGCCTGCATCAGCGTGGCCATGATCACGCACAGCGTGATCATGCCGCGATTGGGGACCTCGCCGGCCTGATCGACCACGGCACTCACCAATTAAATAGATGCGGAAGACCACGCGCATGACCGGTATCGACGTCGGCCACGGCGCTCATGCCGGCCCGTAATGGCGGCTTGTTCTTGTTGCTGGTGTCGACGCGAATCCGCATGGGCACGCGCTGCACGACTTTCACCCAGTTGCCGCTGGTGTTCTGCGCCGGGAGCAGCGAGAATTCCTGCGCGGCCGCCGGGCTCACGCTTTCCACCGTGCCCTGCCAAGTCACATCGGGATAGGCGTCGACGGTCACTGTCGCCTTTTGCCCCGGCCGCACATAGGTCAGCTCGGTCTCTTTGGGCTGGGCATCGATCCAGACGTGATCGGTGTCGACGAGATAGAAAGCCGTCGTCGACGCGGCCAGATATTTGCCGAGCGCGATCGCCGGCACGTCGGTAACGAGACCGGAAAATGGCGCCACCACCGTCGTGTGATCGAGTTGGCGCTGCGCCTCGGCGACCTTCGCCGCGCTTTGCAGATATTGCGGATGCTGCGCGACCGGGATGTCGGCATTGCCGGCAAGCTTGGCAAGCTGCACCTGCGCCTGCTGACGCAGCGACTCCAGCTTGTTTTTGTCGGTGTCGAGCGTCGATTGTGCCTGATCATAGATGGCCTGGGACACGGTTCCGCTGTGCAAAAGCGCTGCATCCCGCGCGTAATTGGTCTGGTCGAGAACGACCTGCGCCTGTTCGGCGGCAACGTCGCTCTGCATGCGCTTGTAGTCCTGTTTCATCGACTCGACGGTGAGCGCGGTCTCCGCCAGATTGGCCTTGGCATTGTCGAGCGCGATCTCGAATTGCCGCGGATCAAGGCGATAGAGCACCTGGCCGGCCTTAACCTCCTCGTTGTCCTTGACGTCGACGTTTTTGACGATGCCGGAAACATCGGTGGAAATGCCGACCTTCTCGGCATTCACGTAGGCGTCGTCGGTCGACATGATCTTGCCGCCGGTGACGTACCAATAGCCGCCGATCAGGAGGACAAGCGGCAGTACCGCGAACAGCACCCAGCGCACTGTGCTGCGTTTGCGGCGCCTTGCGATCTTCTTGGGTGTCCCTGAACGAGCCTCCGGCGTCCGCACCGCGGGCGCCGGCAATTCGCGCACCTCGGGGGCTTCGTCGCTCTCGGACGGCACGGATTTGAGCGCACGCTCAGCCATAGCGCTGGCCTTCAGCGCTGCCGCCGCCGGCAGTCTTGTTGTGGATGGCGTGCCGGAGGTTCTCCTTCACGATGCCGAGCTGGGCCACCATGCGCTCGACGGCCTCGCGATCGACGCCGGCGAGCGCAGTGGTCATCAACTCGTCGCCAAGATCGCCGAGGCGCTCCAACAGCGGCCGGGCGGCGGCGGTCAGATAGAGCCGCTTGGCGCGGCGGTCATTCGGGTCCGCCCGCCGCTCGATCAGGTCATTGTCGCAAAGCCGGTCGAGAAGGCGAGTCAGCGTGATCGGCTGTAGATCGAGCATTTCAGCGAGCTCGGATTGCTTGAGGCCCTCAAAGCGGTCGAGGCGGACCAGGACCGCCCATTGCGCGCGCGTGATGCCGAACTGGCTCGCTTTATGATCCGCATAGGTCCGCAGCATGCGCGCTACATCATTGAGGGAAAAAGCGAATTCACGATTGAGCGAGCGTGGAAGCATGATCTTGGCCAATATTGATGGACGCACAATATAAGCGAGCTTATGAATTCGGAGTACCGAAAACTGTGCAAGGCAGCCCTGCAGATGGGGCAATTCGGCGTTGGCGGACGGGTCGGATCAGTCTGCGCACCGGGGCGCGTTTCACACCCTGCCGAACCGTTCAAGCCCACTCAGCCTGGGCTTCGGCTTGGAGGTCGACCGTGGACTTCACGCCGATATCGTCGAAATGCTCGTCGAGGAATCGCCGGGCGGCGCGCATGCCGCTCACATGCAGCATTTTGAAAAAGTCATAGTCGGTCGACAGCTTGCTGAAGGCATCGAAATGCGTGCCGAAGCGGTCAAGCAGGATGCGATGAACA
Source organism: Xanthobacteraceae bacterium (assembly GCA_035515455.1). Lineage (GTDB taxonomy): Bacteria > Pseudomonadota > Alphaproteobacteria > Rhizobiales > Xanthobacteraceae > BOG-931. The sequence goes on along the minus strand of DATJBH010000028.1, from coordinate 18,744 downwards.
TTGATGCGCCGGTACTGCCCCGGCCCGATGCCGCGCGGCAGCTTGCCCTGATCGATCAAGCGCGCAACGAAATCGATGGCGCGATATTCGCCAAGCAGCGAGGAGTTGAAGGTAATTTCGTTGATGCGATTTATGATCTCGCTCGACGACATCGGTGTCGCCTGCCGCACCAATGGATTGATCTGCACGACCAGCACATCCTCGGTCGTCGTGGTGCGAAAAAACGGGAAGATCACCGGATTGCCGAGGTAGCCGCCGTCCCAGTACGGCACGCCGTCGATTTCAACGGCGCGAAAGATGGTCGGCAGGCAAGCCGATGCCATCACCGCCTCTGCGGTGATTTTTTCCCGCGGAAAAATTCGCACGCGTCCGGTCTGCACATTGGTGGCCGAAACGAAAAGCTGCAGATGATCGGCGGCGCGCAGCTTGTCGAAGTCGACAAAGCGCTCGATGAGATCCTTCAACGGATTGATGTTGAGCGGATTGACGTCATAGGGCGAAAAATAGCTCGACAGCGCGTCAAGCCAGGCTTGCACGGGGGCGCCTTCGAGCGGCGTGAACGACAGCAGCCGTTGCGTGACCGCGCGCTGCAAGGCCGGAAGGTTGCCGGTGCTTGACACCGAGCGCCAGAAATCGGCCAACCGCTTTTGCGCTTCCTCGGGTCCGCCGCGCAGCAATCCGTCTGCCAGCATGACCGCATTCATCGCACCGGCCGAGGTGCCGGAAATGCCTTCGATCGACAGCCGTTCGTCGCTCAAGAACTGATCCAGCACGCCCCAGGTGAAGGCGCCGTGAGCGCCGCCGCCCTGGAGGGCCAGATTTATGCGCTTGACCTTGGGCGCAGCGGATTTTGCCGCTGCTCGCCCCGGCAGCAGCGCGTTGAGGATATTGCTCATGCGCCGTTATTCGGCCGTCCAGCCGCCGTCGATCGAAAGGTTGGCGCCGGTGATAGCCTTCGCCGCATCCGAACAGAGATAAACGGCGAGGCTCGCCACTTCGTCGACCGTGACAAATTCCTTGGTCGGCTGCGCCGCCAGGATCACGTCGCGTTTGACCTGTTCCTCGGTCATGCCGCGCGCCTTGGCGGTGTCGGGAATCTGCTTCTCGACCAGCGGCGTCCAGACATAACCCGGGCTGATGCAGTTGCAGGTGATGCCGAAGGTCGCGGTCTCAAGCGCCACGGTCTTGGAGAGGCCGGCAAGTCCGTGCTTGGCGGAAACGTAAGCGCATTTGAACGGCGAGGCGACCAGCGAATGTGCCGAAGCGGTATTGATGATGCGGCCCCATTTGCGCGATTTCATCCCGGGCACCGCGGCGCGGATGGTGTGGAATGCCGCCGAGAGATTGATGGCGATGATCTGGTTCCACTTCTCGATTGGAAATTCCTCGATCGGCGCGACATGCTGGATGCCGGCATTGTTGACGAGAACGTCGAGCGTGCCGAAGGCGGTCTCGCTGGATTTCACCATATCGGCGATCTCGGCGGGGTTGGTCATATCGGCGCCGGAATAGATCGCCTTGACCTTGAAATCCTTCTCGATGCCGGCGCGCTCCTTTTCGATCGCGGCCTTGTCGCCGAAGCCGTTGATGGTGATGTTGGCGCCTTGCGCCGCCAGCGCACGGGCGATGGCAAGACCGATGCCCGAGGTCGAACCGGTCACCAGCGCGGACTTTCCATTGAGCATGACAACCCCCAATTCAGGAGGGCGCCCCGGCAGCAGGACACCCGAACGAATGCCAGACGGTTGCGAAAACGGCGGGGAATGTGAGGCGCTTCTTGTTGCGGCGCAACATAAAAATCGGGGGGCGCGTCACGTTTTCGCGATCCCTCATGATCTTGTAGAGTGGCCGGCCGACCCGGCCGAGTGTGACTGAACAATGACTAATCCATTGCGGGCGATCTTTCCGGCGCCGGACCATGATCACGATCGCTGCGCCAGCGCGGCGATTTCCCATGCCGAGGCGCAATGCGCGGCACGCGCGCAGCGGCTTACGCCGATGCGTCGTCAGGTCCTGCAGGCGTTGTTGACGAGCCATAAGCCGCTCGGCGCCTATGAAATCATCGATCGTTTGGCGGAAGAGAGCCGTCCGGCGCCGATTACGATCTACCGCGCGCTCGAGTTTCTTTGCGAGAATGGTCTTGCTCATCGCATCGAGAGCCGGAACGCTTACGTTGCTTGCGTGCATAATCACGAGGCCGAGGACCTCGTCGTCTTTCTGATTTGCGAGAGCTGTGGCGCCGTCGGCGAGGCGCCGGGGGGTGCAGCCGCCGAGGCGCTCAAAGCGTCCTCCCGCGCCGCGGGGTTCTCGCCCAAGAGTCCGCTGATCGAAATTGCCGGCATCTGCTCGCATTGCCGCAAACGATGACGCCGCAGTATTGAACGGCTCGACCGTGCCAGCCTCTTCGGTTTCTCCCTCGTCTCGTCCGCTCGATGCCTTCGCCGTCGCGGTGACGATCGGGCTGTGCCTGAGCTGGGGCTTTAACAATGTCGCGATCAAGCTCGCGATTCACGACATTCCGCCGCTGATCCAATCGGCTTCGCGGTCCGCGCTCGCAGCCCTGCTGGTCGGTTTGTGGACACTCGTGCGCGGCATTCCGCTGTTTCGTCGCGACGGCACGTTGCGCGCCGGCATTCTGGCAGGCGTCCTCTTCGCGCTCGAATTCCTGCTGATCTACCGCGGCCTGGTTTGGACGACGGTGACGCGCGGCACGCTGTTTCTCTATCTGGCGCCGTTTTTTGTCGTGATCGGATCGCGCTGGCTCCTTCCCGGGGACCGGTTCCGGCTGTCGCAATGGCTCGGTTTGCTGTTGTCGTTTGTCGGCATCGCTATCGCTTTTGGCCTGCCGACACCGGCGGTCAGTCCCCACCAGGCACTCGGCGACTTGATGTTGGTCGGCGCTGCCGCGGCATGGGCGGCGACGACGCTGGTCATCAAGGTCACGCCGCTCAATCGGATCAGCGCGGAGAAGACCCTGCTCTACCAACTGGTGGTCTCGGCGCCGCTCCTGGCCGCCGGAGCGCTGATGTTCGGCGAGCGCATCCACGCCCTGCCCTCGCCCTTGGCGCTGGGCGCCTTCGCCTACCAGACGATCTGGGTCGTGAGCGTCACATTCGCGGTCTGGTTCGCCTTGGTGGTGCGCTATTCGGCGGCTCGGCTCTCCGCTTTTACTTTCCTGGCCCCGCTTTTTGGCGTGGCGGCCGGTCACATTGTGCTGAACGAGCCGCTGACACCGGCGTTTGCCTTGGCGGTGGCGCTGGTTGCCGGGGGCATCCTCCTCGTCAACCAGCCCCGGTGACGCTATATGAGCGGGGTCAACCCTCGTTTCTCGCGGGAATTCCGGGGGTCACGGAATTGCAGCATTGACCCTGTAAGAACTTGGTCTCTTTAAGGATTTGGCCATGATGGAGTTTTCCGGCCCGGCCGAAAGGCACCAGACGGTTGCCGTGAAGGTCGGCAATGTGACCGTCGGCGGCGGCGCACCGATCGTGGTGCAGTCGATGACCAATACCGATACCGCTGACGCGGCGGCGACGGCCAAACAGGTCGCGGCGCTGGCGCGCGCCGGCTCGGAGATCGTGCGCATCACCGTCGACCGCGACGAGGCGGCCGCCGCCGTGCCGCACATCAAAGAGCGGCTCCTTAAGATGAATGTCGACGTGCCGATCGTCGGCGACTTCCATTACATCGGCCATAAGCTCCTCGCCGATCATCCCGCCTGCGCCGAGGCGCTCGACAAATACCGCATCAACCCCGGCAATGTCGGCTTCAAGGAAAAGAAGGACCGGCAATTCGGCGCCATCGTCGAAACGGCGATCCGCCACGACAAGCCGGTACGCATCGGCGCCAATTGGGGCTCGCTTGATCAGGAGCTGCTCACGCATCTGATGGATGAAAATTCGCGCTCAAATCAACCGGTCGACGCCCGTGATGTAACCCGCGAGGCGATGGTGCAGTCGGCGCTGCTCTCGGCGGAGCGCGCCGAGGAGATCGGCCTGCCACGCTCCAAAATCATTCTCTCGGCCAAGGTTTCGGCGGTGCAGGACTTGATCGGGGTCTACGGCGAGCTGGCGCGGCGGTCGAATTACGCGCTGCATCTCGGCCTCACCGAGGCCGGCATGGGCTCGAAGGGCATCGTCGCCTCATCGGCCGCCATGGGTGTGTTGCTGCAGCAGGGCATCGGCGACACCGTCCGCATCTCGCTCACGCCGGAGCCGAACGGCGACCGCACTTTGGAAGTCAAGGTCGCGCAGGAATTGTTGCAGACGGTTGGGCTGCGCACTTTTGTGCCGCTGGTCGCCGCCTGCCCCGGCTGCGGCCGGACCACCTCGACCACTTTCCAGGAGCTCGCCGCCAGCATCCAGGGCTTTATTCGCGACTCGATGCCGGAGTGGAAGACGCGATACCCCGGCGTCGAAGGCCTCAACGTCGCGGTGATGGGCTGCATCGTCAACGGCCCCGGCGAGTCCAAGCACGCCGACATCGGTATTTCACTGCCCGGCACCGGCGAGCAGCCGACCGCGCCGGTCTTCATCGACGGCAAGAAGGCGATGACCCTGCGCGGTCCTACCGTCGCCGCCGACTTCCAGAAAATCGTCGTCGACTATATCGAGCGGCGCTTCGGCTCCAGCGGCGCGGGACGCACCGCGGCGGAATAGCGCCGGAAGTCCGCGCGCAGAAACCGGCGCGGCCTGGGGATAATTCGTTGCCAAATAGGCACAGCGGCCTGGAATTATGCGTTCCGGAGTTCCGCGCCCTCGACAGCCGTGCGCGACGCATTCACGGTGGCTGTTAACCATACTGTGCGGATATTGGGCGCCGGTATGGAGGGGAGCCATCATAATGAAACGGACGACGACTGCCACGCTGGCCTTGGTTTTGGCGCTGGGGCTCATGCCGCAGGCTGCGCGGGCGCAGAATAATAATTGGAATCCATTCACCTGGTTCTCGCACAACCAAGACCCTCGCCTTACCGCGGTCGGGATCGGCGTGGGTGCCGGCGCCGGCGTCGCCTCCTATCTGATGGCCAGAAAGCACGGCAATCCGGCCGTGCGTCATGCCAGCTACGGCACAGCCTATGGCGTCACCGCGTTTGCCTGCGCGGCGGTCTATCCGATCGTCGGCACGATCGTGCTCAATCGCCCGCTGACGCCGCGGGAAATGTACGACGGCGTCGCCGACTGTGTTGTGCCCGTCATTGGCGGCTGGCTCGTCGATTCCTGGCTTCCGCACACCGCATGGATCGACGGCACACCGCCGCCGCGGCCGCGCGCGCGGCATCATAAATAAATTGCCGCAATCACGATCGGAAAAAGCCGGCCTCTCGCGCCGGCTTTTTGCTGTCCTGAATGTCTCGGGCTACGCTGGTCGATCATGAGCTGTAAGGTTCATCATCATGCCGGCCCCTGACCCGAGCCCGGGCTCCCCCGCTCTCAGCGGTAGCGCCATCATCGCCGCCATCAAAGCGAGCGGCATCGAGTACGTGCTGTCGGTCCCGGACATTACTACGAGCTCTGGCCTTCTTGCGCCGATCGCGCAGGATAAGGGTTTCAGGCTCATCCGTGTCTGCAAAGAGGACGAATGCATCGGCATCGCCTCTGGCTTGTCCTACTGCGACAAGCGTGCGCTGATCCTGATCCAGCACACCGGATTTCTGGACTCGATCAACGCCATCCGCGGCATCGCCGTCGAGTACAAGCAGCCGATCTGCATGATGGTTGGGTTGTTGCAGCACGAACCGGAGCGGGAGCCGCGCGCCTCGTCGCGTTACGGCGTGCGGATCATGGAGCCGATTCTGGACGATATAGGGATCGCGCATCATCTCATCAGCGCCGAGGCCGATGTCGCCAAGATTCAGCCGGCCATCGAAAAGGCGTATCGCGAATCCGGGCCGGTGACCTTGCTGATCGGGCGGAGCCCGGCATGATGAAGCGCGATGAATGCTTCCGGGTACTGGCGCGCCACATTAGCGATGAGGCGGTAGTCGCGACCTATAGTTCGGCGGTGGATTGGGTCGCCGTCGCGCCGCGCGTCCTGAATTATACGTCGATCGGCGCCATGGGCCTTGATTCGTCGCATGGCCTCGGCTTGGCGCTCGGGCGGCCCGACCGGCGCGTCGTCGTCCTGCAAGGCGACGGCTCGCTTCTGATGAACCTCGGCAGCCTGGTCACCATCGCCGCAGTGGCGCCGAAGAACCTGGTCCACTTGGTTGCCCAGAACCAGACCTACGAGGCCAATGGCGGCCATCCCATTCCGGCGCCGAACGTCGATTTCGCCGGACTGGCGCGCGCCGCAGGCTACGCCGCGGTCTACGATTTTTCAGATCTCGGCGTATTCGAGCAGCAGGTCGCTCACGTGCTCGAACAGGACGGGCCGGTTTTCGCCACGCTGCATGTGGAGCCTTCGAAGCCGCTTACTTACGATTATCCGAGCCTCTACGATCCGGCGAAACGCAAGGCATTCAAGGCTGCGTGGCAGCAATGAAGGACGGGTTCTCGCCGGCGGTGCAATGGCGACGACGATCCACCTCTTTTCCGACCGGATAGACCGGAGTCAGCGCTTTTTTTCCAGCCGGCGCAGCACGTCATCAAGCTGATCGAGATTGCGATAGCGGATCGAGAGCACGCCGCCGCGGCCGCGATCATTGATGCGCACGACGAGGCCGAGCGCGTCCGAGATGCGTTTTTCCAATGCAACGAGATTGGCGTTTTTCTCGGCGCGGGCGAGCGCCTTGCGGCCGTTGGCCTTGGCAGTTTTGCCGCCGGCTTCGCGCGCCAACGCTTCGACCTGGCGCACATTGAGGCCTTGCGAAACGATTTCATCCGCCAGCCGCTCGGCATCGTGATGGCCCACCAGGGCGCGGGCGTGGCCGGCGTCCAGCCGACCGGCATGGATGTGCTCCTTGACCCGATCGGGCAGCGTCTGCAGCCGCAGCGTATTGGCGACATAGCTGCGACTTTTGCCGACCAGGCGGGCGACGTCGTCCTGGCTGTGACTGAAATCTCGGATAAGCGCGCGATAGCCTTCCGCCTCTTCAAGGGGATTGAGGTCCGCGCGCTGCACGTTCTCGATGATCGCGAGTTGCAGCGCTTCGTCGTCGCTCGCCTCAATGATGACGACGGGCACCTCATGCAGGCCCGCGCGTTGCGCCGCGCGCCAGCGCCGCTCGCCGGCGATGATCTCGTATGCATCGTGAGTGCCGCGCGCGGGTCGGGCGACGATCGGCTGGATGATGCCGCGCTCGCGAAGCGAAGCGGCCAGTTCGTCAAGCTCGGCGTTGGAGAACACGCGCCGCGGATTGCGGGGATTGGGCCGCAACGATTCGGTCGGCACGCGGCGCTGGCCGCGCGGCCGCTCGACCGAGGTTTCGGCTGAGACTTCGCCGATCAGGGCCGCAAGGCCGCGCCCTAGTCGCGATCGCTCGTCCGCCATCGCCGTTTTCCCCAGGCCCTCAGTCATTCACAAGCCTCATCCGGCACAAAGTTTCTTTTCTCGTTGGATGATTTCGGTCGCGAGCCGCAGATAGGCTTCGCTGCCGCTGCATTTGAGGTCGTAGACCAGAACGGGCTTGCCGTAGGACGGCGCCTCCGAGACGCGGACGTTGCGCGGGATGATGGTGTCGTAGACCTTGGCGCCCATGAATTCGCGCACATCGGCGACGACCTGTCCCGAAAGATTGTTGCGCGCATCGAACATCGTCAGCACGATGCCGTGAATCGTGAGATTCGGATTGAGCGTTTCGCGCACCGACTCCACGGTCTTGAGCAGCTGCGACAATCCCTCGAGCGCGAAAAACTCGCATTGCAGCGGGACCAGAATTGCGTCCGCCGCAGCCATCGCATTCACGGTCAGGAGGTTGAGCGACGGCGGGCAATCGACCAGCACGTAGGTGAATTTGGTGCCGTCCATCGCGTTGAGAGGATTGAGCGCGCTGCGCAGCCGGAACGCGCGGTCGCGCGCCTGGCCGATCTCGAGCTCCAGACCGGAGAGATCGAGTGTCGATGGCGCAAGGTGAAGACGTGGCACGGCCGTCGCGACGATGGCGTCGCGCAAGGACGCTTCACCGGTCAGCACGTCGTAGGTCGAGTAGCGCCGGTTACGGCGGTCGATGCCGAGCCCGGTCGAAGCGTTTCCTTGGGGATCGAGATCGACGATCAGAACGTCTTCGCCGATCGCAGCGAGCGCGGTACCGAGATTGATCGCCGTCGTGGTCTTGCCGACGCCGCCCTTCTGGTTGGCGACGGCGAGCACGCGCGGCGGCCTTGCCGCGGCGCGCTCGGGCGCGGCGAACGGGATGACGCGGGGCTCCTCGGGGGTATCAGTCATCGGTGTTGATCCAAAACGTGGCGGTGGCAACTATAAGTTGATTACTGCAATCTTGGGCTGTGCCTATGAGGAGCGAGCGATCACGATCCTGGCTTTAGGATCGGTTCGACTCGGCACCAAACTCAATTGAATCTTCCAACATTTAGCGGCCTCGGTCAATTCAGCGGCAACATCTTGTCCCTTGGGAAACAGTCCAAGGGTGTCCCTTTTCAACAGCGGCGACGCCTCCCCCAGCAATTTGTTCAGCGGCGCCAAAGCGCGCGCGGTGACAACGTCGATGCGGCCGGGCGCGTGTTTGGCGAAATCCGCGATGCGCTCGGCGTGCACAATGGCCGGCGCGCCGCAGAGGCGCGCGGCCTCGCCCAGAAACGCCGCCTTCTTCCGGGTGCTTTCAATTAGATGGACCTGTGCGCCCGGCGTGTCCGCAAGCGCGCAGGCGATGACCAGACCGGGAAAGCCGGCGCCGGAGCCAAGATCCACCCAGATTTTTGCGTCTGGCGCGAGATCGAGAAGCTGCAGCGAATCGGCAATGTGCCGGGTCCAAATCTTTGCCTCGGTCGAGGGAGCAATGAGATTGGTGTGCCGCTGCCACTGCAGCAGCAGCGCAACAAAGCGATCGAGGCGGGCTTCTGTTTCACGTGAAACAGGGGTGAGCGCCAGACCGCGCGCGCGGTCTTCTGCGAGTTCAGGCGGCGCCACTGGAGGACTGGCTGGCGGCCTTGTGCACCGGCTTGCGATGCTGCCGGCGCATGTGCGCCGCAAGGAGGGTCAACGCCGCCGGCGTAATCCCATCGATGCGCCCGGCGTGGCCGATGGTCCGCGGCCGATGCGCTTCCAACTTGGCGCGAACTTCGTTCGACAGGCCGGGCAGGGCGGCATAGTCGATATCGTCGGCGAGAACGAGACTTTCGTCGCGCCGATAGGACTCCACGTCGGCGGCCTGGCGGCTGAGATACACATCGTATTTGGCGTCGATCTCGAGCTGCTCGGCGATCTTCGGTTCGAGATCGCCGAAGCTTGGCCAAATCCGCGCCAGATCGCCGATGCCAATCTCCGGATAGGACAGGAGCTCGAAGGCGGACCGCCGATGGCCGTCCTTGCGCAGCGAAAGGCCATGCCGCGCCGCTTCGGTTGGCGTGACGTTTGCCGCCAACGCCATCGTGCGTGCGCCCTCGAGCGCAGCCAGCTTCGCGCGGTGATGGCGCGCCCGCTCGGCGCCGATGCAGCCGAGCGCGATGCCCCTGCCCGTCAGCCGCTGATCGGCGTTGTCGGCACGCAGCGTCAGCCGGTATTCCGCGCGCGACGTAAACATCCGATACGGTTCGCTGACCCCGCGCGTGACCAGGTCGTCGATCATGACGCCGAGATAGCCTTCGGCTCGATCGAAAGTCACCGGCGCGGCGCCGGCCGCACGCGCCGCGGCATTGAGTCCCGCGACCAAGCCTTGCGCCGCGGCCTCCTCGTAGCCCGTCGTGCCATTGATCTGGCCGGCCAGGAAAAGTCCCGGCAGCCGCCTCGTCTCCAGCGCCGGTGTTAGCTCCCGCGGATCGACGTGGTCATATTCGATGGCATAGCCCGGCCGCACAATGCGGGCGTGCTCCAGCCCCGGAATGCTGGCAACCACGGCGCTTTGCACATCCTCGGGAAGCGAGGTCGATATCCCGTTCGGATAGACCGTGGTGTCGTCGAGCCCTTCGGGCTCGAGGAAGATCTGATGTCCGTCGCGCTCGCCGAAGCGCACGATCTTGTCCTCGATCGATGGGCAGTAGCGCGGCCCGCGGCTCTTGATCTGCCCGGAATACATCGGCGAGCGATGCACGTTCGTCCGAATGATTTCATGGGTCGCCGGCGTGGTGCGGGTAATGCCGCACTGGATCTGCGGATTGGCGATGCGCTCGGTCAGAACCGAGAACGGTTCCGGCGGATCATCGCCCGGCTGCATCTCCACCGAAGCCCAGTCGATCGTCGTGCCGTCGAGCCGTGGCGGCGTGCCGGTCTTAAGCCGCCCAAGTGTGAACCCGGCCCGCTCGAGCGTTCGCGACAGGCCGGCCGCCGGCGCCTCCCCGACCCGCCCTGCTGGAATTTGCCGCTCGCCGATATGGATGAGACCCCGGAGAAACGTGCCGGTCGTCAGGACAACGGCGCCAGCGCCAAACTCGCGTCCGTCGGTCAGGCGCACACCCCCGACCCGATCTCCACCAAGAAGATCGTCGACCTCTCCTTCAACGACGGTCAGATTCGCTGTGTCCTGGATCGCCCGCTGCATGGCGGCTGCGTAAAGCTTGCGGTCGGCCTGGGCGCGCGGACCGCGCACCGCGGGCCCCTTACGTCGATTGAGGACGCGAAATTGGATGCCGGCGGCGTCCGCCACCCGGCCCATCAGCCCGTCGAGCGCATCGACTTCCCGGACCAGATGGCCCTTCCCCAGCCCGCCGATCGACGGATTGCAGGACATCGCGCCGACGGTCGCGAAGCGTTGCGTGACAAGCGCCGTGCGCGCGCCCAGCCGCGCCGCGGCTGCTGCGGCCTCGCAGCCGGCATGACCGCCGCCGACAACGATCACATCGAAGCGGCCGTCCATCACAGATCTCCAAAACCCGGCTGGTTGTAGCGAAGCGAAAATAGGCGGTCAAAACGCCGCCGCTACGGGGGCGACGTTTCACGTGAAACAGATAAGGCGCCGCCGTTAACGATTCATTTACCAATACAGAAATCGCGGAAGATCACGTCCAAAATATCTTCCACATCGACCCGCCCGGTCAGGCGGCCCAAAGCCGTCGTTGCCGCGCGCAATTCCTCCGCAACCAGTTCCTCATGCTCACCCGGTTTGACCGCCTCAGCCAATGCCCGATCCAGCGCCGCCACCGTCTCCTCGAACAGCCGCCGGTGCCGCGCGCGAGTCACGATTCCGGTCTCCACTGTCGAAAAATAGTCCTTGGCAAAAGCGGCTAACCGCTCCACCAGCAAATCGACGCCCTCCCCCGTCGCCGCAGAAATCAAATATGTGAACTCGTATTCACTCCTTTCCTTCGGCTTCCTTTTGCGCTGACTTGCGAGATCGATCTTGTTAACGACCAGCCAACTCCTCGGCTGCGCTGGCGGCCCCGCATCAATAGCCCCGGTTAGGCCTTCGGCTGATCCGTCAATGACCCAGAGCACCAGATCGGCCTCGGCCGCGCGCGCGCGGGCACGCCGCACACCCTCTTGCTCGACCGGCTCAACGCTCTCCCGAATCCCCGCCGTGTCGAGCAGCGTCACAGGAAATCCGTCGAGATCGAGATGAACCTCGATCACATCCCGAGTCGTGCCGGCGTAAGGCGACACGATCGCCACGTCACGCCGCGCCAGGCGATTAAGCAAGGTCGACTTACCGGCGTTCGGCGGCCCGGCAATCGCAACCACCAGACCTTCGCGCAATCGCTCCCCTCGCCCGCTACCCGTCAGCGCCGCGGCAATCTCGATGCGCAATTGCTGCGCAGCATGAACAGCCGGACCGATCAGATCCTCCGGCACATCGGCCTCGTCGGAGAAGTCGATCCGCGCCTCGACCAGCGCCAGCGCCTCGATCAAACGCCGCCGCCAAGCCTCGGCCCGATCGCCGATCAAACCCTTAAGCTGCCGGAACGCCTGCCGGCGCTGCGCCTCCGTCTCGGCGCCGATGAGGTCGGCCAGCCCTTCGACCGCCGTGAGATCCAGCCGCCCGTTTTCGAAGGCCCGCCGGGTAAACTCCCCCGGCTCCGCCATCCGGCAGCCATCGATGCGGCCCAGCACGTCAAGCACCGCGGCAACCACCGCATGACCGCCGTGAAGCTGCAGCTCCGCAACATCCTCGCCGGTCTCACTGTGCGGCGCCGGAAACCACAGTACGAGCGCCTCATCGATGGTCTGGCCGTCCGCCGGATCGCGCACCCGTGCCAGCGCCGCCTTGCGCGGCTCGGGCACGCGACCAATCAATTTCCCCAGCGCCGCGCCGGCCTGCGGCCCCGATATCCGCACGACCGCAATCGCCGCCGGCGGCCGGCCGGAAGAGAGCGCGAAGATGGTAGATCTCGACGACATGGTCGGACGTACAGTGGCTCCATGCCGCCATTGCCTACAAGTAGGCGATAGGCTAGGTTACATGTAACCATCGGAGCGCGTCATGGCAGGTCGTCCATCCGCCCGTAACGCTAAGCCGGCCCGCATGCGGCCAAAGTCGTCTCGGGATAAGGTTCGAAACTTTCGGCAACGCATGCGCGCCAAGGGAATGCGTCTCGTCCAATTCTGGCTGCCCGACACGAGGACCGCGACCTTTGCAAAAGAGGCTAGGCGGCAGTCGCTTTTTGCCAACCGCAGTGCATTCGCGGCCGAAGACCAAGCGTGGGTCGATGCAATGACGGAGTGGAACCACAATTGAAGCGGGGCGAAATCTGGACTGCGTCCCGCGACGCCGGCTACGCGCGGAAGCCGCGGCCCGTCATCATCGTTCAACACGAAAGCTTCGATGCTCTGGATTCCGTTACGATTTGTGGCTTCACCAGCGACCCCGCGGACTTGCCACTCTTTCGCGTCCTCGTTGAACCGTCCAAACTCAACGGGCTGCACGCGCCTTCGCGCATTATGGTGGACACAATTCTGACTGTCCGAAAAGAAACGCTCGGTTACCGGATCGGCCGTCTCAGCGACCAAGATACCATCCGGCTCGATCGAGCGCTTGCTACCTTCCTCGGCCTGTCGCGTTGACCACCATGGCAAGCATGCAACACACCGCAACAGGGCATCAAAATCGCCTCGCCAATGAGACGAGCCCGTACCTCCTCCAGCACAAGGCCAATCCCGTCGATTGGTGGCCGTGGAGTCCCGAAGCGCTGGCCGAGGCCAAGCGGACGAATAAACCAATTCTGCTCTCGGTCGGCTACGCGGCCTGCCACTGGTGCCACGTGATGGCGCACGAGAGCTTCGAGGATGACGCCACCGCGCGCGTGATGAACGAACTCTTCGTCAACATCAAAGTCGATCGCGAGGAGCGCCCGGATATCGACCAGATCTACATGGCGGCATTGCATCACTTGGGGGAACACGGCGGCTGGCCGCTCACCATGTTCCTCACGCCCGCCGGCGAGCCGATCTGGGGCGGCACTTATTTTCCCAACGCATCGCGCTACGGCAAACCGGCTTTCGTCGACGTGTTGCGCGAGATCGCGCGCCTGTTCCGCGACGAGCCGCAAAAAATCGAACAGAACCGCGCCGCACTGATGGAACGCTTGGCCGCAGCGGCACGGCCGGCGGGCACGGCAACCGTCGGCATCGCCGACCTCAACAATGCCGCGCGCCAGCTCGCCGGCATCATCGATCCGGTCAACGGCGGCACCCGCGGCGCGCCGAAATTTCCCCAAGCAGCACTCTTCGAACTGCTGTGGCGCGCCGGGCTGCGTACCGGTGATGCACGCTACTTCGCGGCGGTCGACATTTCGCTGCACCACATCTGCGAGGGCGGCATCTACGACCATCTCGGCGGCGGCTTTTCGCGCTATTCGGTCGACGAGCGCTGGCTGGTGCCGCACTTCGAAAAAATGCTCTACGACAATGCGCAGCTTCTCGAACTGTTGGCGATCGCGCACCAGCGCACGGGCAAGGCGCTTTATCGCCAGCGCGCCTTGGAAACCGTCGCATGGCTCAAGCGCGAAATGACGACAGGCGAGGGCGCCTTCGCGGCCTCGCTCGATGCCGACTCCGAAGGCGAGGAGGGCAAGTTCTACGTCTGGTCCTACGACGAGATTGTCCGCCAGCTCGGCATCGAGGACGGCGAATTTTTCGCTCACCATTACGATGTGACGCCGGCCGGCAATTTCGAGGGTCACAATATCCTCAATCGTCTCCAGCCGCAGCCGCGCAGCGAGGCCGACGAGACGCGGCTCGCCGGATTACGCGGCAAGCTCCTGGCGGCACGCGCGACCCGCGTGCGCCCCGGCCTCGACGACAAGGTGCTCGCCGACTGGAACGGGCTGATGATCGCCGCGCTCGTCAATGGCGGACTGCTGCTGGAGCAGTCGTCCTGGATCGCGCTCGCCCGCCGCGCATTCGATTTTATCGCTCGCGCCATGACCCACGGCGAGCGGCTTGGACATTCCTATCGCGACGGCAAGCTGAAGTTTCCGGGCCTTGCGTCGGATTTCGCCGCCATGATCCGCGCCGCGCTGGCGCTCTATGAAGCGACCGGGGAGGACAGCTATCTCGATCAGGCGCTCAAATGGCAGCGCGCGCTCGACCGCGACTATGCCGATGCGGCGACCGGGACCTATTATCTCACCGCCGCCGACGCGGAAGGCCTCGTGATCCGGCCCGCCGCGACCACCGACGAAGCGACGCCCAATCACAATGCGGTCGCGGCGCAAAATCTGATCCGGCTTGCGGTACTGACCGGCGATGATGGCTGGCGCGACAAAGCCGATCGCTTGATCGCCGCCATCGCGCCGGCCGCAGCGGAAAATCTCTACATGCACATGGCGCTTCTGAACGCCATCGATCTGCGGCTGCGTGCCGCACAGATCGTCGTGACCGGGCAGGGGCCGGCCGCGCAAGCTTTGCTAGACTTTGCCCGCCGGCTTCCGCCGCTCGACCGCATCGTGTTGCACACCGCGGCTGCCGACACGCTGCCGCCGTCGCATCCCGCCCGAGGCAAGATCGCCGCGGCCGCGGAGCAGGCTTTCGTGTGCGTCGGCGAAACCTGTTCGCTGCCGGTCACCGATCCGGCTGGCCTGCGAGCCGCGGTCGATACCGTGCGACATTCTTGACCCTGCCATCCATCCGTGGATGGCTTACTGCATGCCGGAGCACAGCAGAGGAAATCCACTCATGCGAAATGGGATCATTTTGGCTTTGACCCTGACGGCCTTGTCGGCCACCGGCGCTCGCGCCGACGAGTGGTGCGGCTATGCCACGCACAAGAACGCCGTGGTCCAGTGCGGCTATATGACCTCAGCCGATTGCGAAGACGCCGTCGGCAAGGGCGGAATGTGCTTCGTCGATCCGGATATTGCGCTAGACTCCAAAGCTGCCGCTCCGGCGAACGCAACGAAGAATCTTCCCCGCGGCTAACTCAATCCAGCCACGACCGTGTTGGGTCGGATAATTCGCTTTCTCATTCGGCCCCACTCCTAGGCCGCATCGACGCATGCAATGCGCTGTGACTTGGCCTATCCTGTCCCGATGAACTACAGGCACGCCCTTTCACGCCGGGAATCATATCCCAATCACCATTCCAGACTCTCCGCTCGGCCTCGGGCCCGGAATGATTAGAGCGTCTTCTAATGGCCCTCGCAAAGCCTCATAGCGCTGTGACAGGAAAAAGCACCCCACGATCGCAGAGGTGATTGCGTCAAGCTCATCGTGGCTCGCACCACCTTCGCCAAATGCGCCACGAATCCCAAAATCAGAAAGCCCCCGCCGCAGAAACTCGATGCCCAGGCCCTTTCGGGGAATACGCATGATATCCTGAGCCGCGCCCGGATAGCTTTCGATCACGGGAACCCCCGCCGCCCGGAAACGCTGCGCCAAGCGAATGCCGCGGCCCGTCAACCTCTGCATGCTAGGCAGAAGGCACGGATATACATTGATGCCACGGCGTTTCAGTTCCCGCTCACAACGCCGCATGATTCCAAATTCCTGGCGGCCCGGGTCGTCGTCTTCGACCCGCGTTCTTCCAAACGGAAGGGAGAGAGGTGAATCTACCGAGACTAAGGCAGGACGAGCGGCCAGTGCGCGGTTGAACAATTCATCGTCAGTATTAACCATTGCGGTTTCGGCTTCGCATCCTCGAAGGACGCACCAGCCAGACGGACGCGCTTCGGACCCGGTCAGATCGATGCCGACAATCGTCGCGTGTTGGGCTGGGGTCCCGCGGAATAGGGTCTTAAAGGATGGAGCAGCCTCACGCCTTGAGGGGTGCAGTGTTGCCTTCTTTATCCGAAGTTTTTCATACCGATAGGATTTCGCTCCGAATTTTTGGCGCTGGAACAAGAGATCGTCGTGATCGTCTAAACGATCCATAACCTCATCGAGAATTCCGCACATCCCCAACACGTCATGACGATTGTAATCGATCAAGCGAGACAGTGCCCGGCGGTCCCCCCGCAGGTAGCGGTGCCACAGAAGCACTGCTTCGGCACCATCCATTTCCTCAAAACCCGCGCGCCTCGGCAGCTTCAGCTCGCGCTCTATCGCCTTTTGCCCACCCACTAAGCCTGCACGCCGAGCGAGATAGCGAAGATCGATATGAACCGGGGGGATTTGGATATCCCCGAATGTTTTCCTCAGAAAACGCAGGTCAAATAGAGTCCCATTGAACGTGATGAGGGTCCGCGCCTTTCTCAGCACGTCCAGTAACGGCTCGGGATCGGTTCCTGCAATATGCAGGCGATACTCATCCCCGATTGCCCACCCCACGATCGTCAGCTCATCATAAAACCAGCTAAGGCCGGTGGTCTCCACATCGAGGAATAAGACCTGTGCCGGATCGGCCAAAGCAGTGGCAATCCGGCGATCCAGCGGTTTTGGCCGCTTGACGGAGCGCGCCGGAGATCGAACTTTTTTGGGGAGGTCCAGAGGGGCGTCATGGAGAGGCAGCATAAACTTCTCCATTCATGCCTTCGAGCGTTCCGCCCGTCCTAGCGCGACAAGGCTATACAGCCCACAATATATAGCGTAGCTTCGCATTTGACTCAAGCTGAGTCAGAGCCATGCCCCAAATAACGGCGCGCCTATCCCCAAGATCGCGGCGGCGTTTCGAAGACTATGCAAGGTCCGTCGGTCTGAATGGATCGTCGCTTGCGCGGTTGCTTCTATTTAGGGCCTTACAAGGCGGAGGGATGGCCATCCGGCGTAAAAAATCCGTATCCAAGGATGGGAAATTGACGGCGCACGATTGCGGCGTTGAGGCGGTCCAACGATTGAGAGACTACGCAGAAGAACGGCGCATAAGCAAAGCGGAAGCGGCGAAGCACATCTTCGAAAACGAATTGACAGACCGCTGGCTGGCCCATGCGATGGGCCTAGGCCAGCACTCGCGCCCGTCTCGACTACGCCGATCTCGCAGAGGTTAGCGCCGCCCTTACGTATTCATCGAGTCGAAGAACTCAGAATTGTTCTTGGTGTTGCGCAGCTTGTCGAGCAGGAAGTCGATGGCGTCCATGGTGCCCATCGGATTGAGGATGCGGCGTAAGACGTACATCTTCTTGAGCTGATCCGGAGGCACCAGAAGCTCTTCCTTGCGGGTGCCGGAGCGGGTGATGTCCATCGCCGGGAAGGTGCGCTTGTCGGCCACCTTGCGGTCGAGGATCAGTTCGGAGTTGCCGGTGCCCTTGAACTCTTCGAAGATCACTTCGTCCATGCGGCTGCCGGTGTCGATCAGGGCGGTGGCGATGATGGTCAGCGAGCCGCCTTCCTCGATATTGCGCGCGGCGCCGAAGAAGCGCTTCGGCCGCTGCAAGGCATTGGCGTCGACGCCGCCGGTGAGCACCTTGCCCGAGGAGGGCACCACGGTGTTGTAGGCGCGGCCAAGGCGCGTGATGGAGTCGAGCAGGATGACCACATCGCGGCCGTGCTCGACCAAACGCTTGGCCTTCTCGATCACCATCTCGGCGACCTGGACGTGGCGCACCGCAGGCTCGTCGAAGGTCGAGGAGATCACCTCGCCCTTCACCGAGCGCTGCATGTCGGTGACTTCCTCCGGCCGCTCGTCGATCAAGAGCACGATCAGATAGCATTCCGGGTGATTGTGGGTGATCGAGTGGGCGATGTTCTGCAGGAGCACCGTCTTGCCGGTGCGCGGCGGCGACACGATCAGCGCACGCTGGCCCTTGCCGACCGGCGCGACGATGTCGATCACGCGGGCCGAGAGATCCTTCTTGGTCGGATCCTCGAATTCCATCTTCAGCCACTCGTCGGGGTAGAGCGGCGTCAGGTTGTCGAAGTTGACCTTGTGGCGCGCCTTCTCGGGGTCCTCGAAGTTGAGCGAGTTGACCTTGAGCAGGGCGAAATAGCGTTCGCCTTCCTTCGGGCTACGGATGTGGCCCTCGACGGTGTCGCCGGTGCGCAATCCGAAACGGCGGATCTGGCTGGGCGAGACGTAGATGTCGTCGGGGCCGGAAAGGTAGTTCGATTCCGGCGAGCGCAAAAAGCCGAAGCCGTCCGGCAGCACCTCGACCACGCCTTCGCCGACAATGTCGGTCTCGCGCGCCGAAAGTTGCTTGAGGATGCCAAACATCAGCTCCTGCTTGCGCATGGTCGAGGCGTTCTCGACCTCGAGCTCTTCGGCAAAGGAGACAAGCTCGGCTGGAGTCTTGGTCTTGAGTTCTTGGAGTTTCATTTCCCGCATGGGGAATTCCTTATGGAAATTGGCCAGCGCCGGGGTGGGTCGCAGGTCGCTGGCGGGAAGAGAGA
>DATJBH010000027.1:0-4690 GCA_035515455.1 Xanthobacteraceae bacterium | reverse complement strand
GTCGCCCTTGCTGGTCTCGAGCGCGATCGCGGTCGTCATGGTGCGGGTGTAGCCGCGGATATTGCCGCCGACGATGATGATGGCGCCGACCTCGGCGATGGCGCGGCCGAACGCGGCGAGGAAGGCGGTGAGCAGTCCTTCCGGGCCCATGCGCAGGAGCGGCGGAATGGCGCGCAGCCGCGAGGCGCCGTCGACCAGCAGCGCGTCGCCATAGGCCGCCCACAAGCCGGTCGTCATGCGGTGCACCAGCGCGATGACGATCGGCGTGCCGAGCGCGCATTGGGCGACGACCATGGCGCTCGGGGTGAACAAGATGCCGAATGTGCCCAACGGGCCGGAGCGCGACAGCAGCAGGTAGACCGCAAGCCCGACCACGACCGGCGGCAGGCCGAGCAGTGCGTTGGCGATCACGATCAAGGCGCCGCTGCCGCGGAAGCGATAGACCGCGAGCGCGGTGCCGAGCGGCGCGCCGATGACAAAGGCGCAGGCGCTCGCCGAGAGACTGACCGCAAGCGACAGCACGACGATGCCGCGCAGCTCGGCATCGAAGCCGGCCATCAACGTAAAGGCTTTGTGGAAGCCCGCGGCAAAATCGTTCATACCGCATCCATAGCACGTCCGGCACGCCCGGTTAGCCGGCTCGCGCGCGCAGACTGATGACAAGCGCGGTGTCTTGGCCATAATCCGGCCGGAGCAAGCTGCGGTGCAGAAGGCGCAGCCAGCGGGGCGCGGCCCATGACCGTCAAGGGCTGGATCTGGAAGTCGATCGTCGCCGGCACCGCCGGCACCATCGTCCATTTCCTCTTCATGTATTCCAAGGCGCACACCGGCCTCTTGCCAACGTTTCAGCCCTATCAAAGCTTCCAGGCGGCGCTGAGCCGGCTCGTCGGCGCCAATGTTCCGGCCTTCGTGCCGTGGGCGCTGTCGTTTCTCAACGGCATGACCATTCTCGGCTTTTTGTTTGCGCGGACGTTCCGGCTGTTGCCCGGCCACAGCGGCTTGACCAAGGGGCTGAGCTTCGGCGTCATCGGCTGGGTGCTCATGGGGCTGATTTTCTTCCCGCTGATCGGGCTCGGCCCGTTCGCCATCGGCGTCGGCCTCGGTGCCGGCCCGGCGCTGCTGTCGCTTGCCATGCTGCTGACCTACAGCGTCGTCCTCGGCACGGTCTATGCGGCGCTGAGCTCTTGAAAGCACGGCCTCGGCGTCAGCGAACATCGAACAGTGCCGTGACTGGCTGCTTGATCTGATCGAGGATCACAGCAAATGCAGCGGCGCCGGCAAAGACCGCCAGCAGTAGTGGCCATTGCAGCGGCGCCATCAAGGTGCCGGTCAAGGCGAGCAACACGGCAATTCCGATGTCGACAGCGGATGAGACGAAAACCCATCTGCTTGGCATTGAAGACCATAAGTGTCGCCGCTCGCGCAGGACATAAATCAGACCCTGCGCTCCGAACACGAGGGTGACGAAGGCAAACGTCTGCAGCGCGGCGCTGCCGAGGCCGAGCCAATATTTTGCCATCGCCAGCATGGCCGTCGAGAACGCGAGCTTGCAGACGCCAAGAACGATTGCGGCGCCGGTGATGTTGGACATGCGCCATTGGCTGGGCGTCGGCGAAGGGCTGGCCCGGTCGGTCGTCAACGACATCGCCAAAAAATCGTTCGTCACCAGCATCAGCACCATCAGCACCGGCGTCATGACGGCACGGCCGGTCAGGATCAGGCCGATCGCCAGAAACAGCACGATTTCGATCTTCTTGGTCAGCATATTGAACGTATAGGTCGACAGCCGCTGGAAGCCGACGCGGCCTTCGCGGACGGCGACCACGATGCCAGCGAGTCCCGGCTCGGTCAGCACCATTCCGGCGGCGGCCTTGGCGACATCGGTGGCAGAAGAGACCGCAATGCCGATCTGCGCTTGCTGCAGGGCCGGTGCGTCGTTGACGCCATCGCCGCACATGCCGACGACATGACCGGCATTCTGCAACGCACGCACCAGCTTGAATTTCATTTCCGGTATGACGCGGGCGAAAACGCCACAGCTTTGCACGCTTGATTCCGCAGACAGCGAATCCGTGGAACAGGTGTCGCCCTCGATGCCGATCTGCCGCGCAATCGCCGTGGCCGTTGTCGCCGAATCGCCGGTCACCATCACTGTGCGTACGCCCATGGCTTTCAGTTCGGCGATCAGACTTGCCGAATCGTCGCGCGGCGGATCGCTGATGGCGACGAGGCCGACGAGGCGTACGGCGTCCGGCGGACCATAGGCGACCGCCAGCACGCGCTGGCCTTGCGCGCCGAGACCGTCCACCACAGTGCGGGCATTGTCGGGAAGCTCCGCAGCCTTGGCGATCATCTCGAATGCCCCCTTGATGACCCGGCGCTCGCTGCCGGCCTGACCGACGATCAAGGCTTCCGAGCTCTTGGTCGCCGGATCGAAGGGAACGAAGCGCACGAGCCGCTCGGCAACGCGGTGGGGAGCGACGGCAGCGGCCGCGCAAACGGCGGCATCGATCGGATCCTGGTCCGCCTCGGAGCTCGCCAGGGCCGCAAAGGCCAAGACGCGCGCGCGATCGCAGCCGGCAAACGGCACGACATCCACGACCTTGAGCTCGTTGCGCGTCAGCGTGCCGGTCTTGTCGGCGCAGAGGACATCCAAGGCGGCGGCCTCATGCACTGCCGACAGGCGCGTCAGCAGGACGCCGCGCCGGGCCAATGACTGCGCGCCGAACGCCGCCGACACCGTAAAGGTCGCCGGCAGCGCCGCCGGTATGGTGGCAAGCAGCGCCGTCAGCGCCAGCGGCACCAGATCGCCCGGCGCGAATGCCATGACGAAGGCGTAGGCGATCATGCCGGCCGCCACCACGGCATTGACGATCGCCAGATTGCGCGTCGCCGCGAAGATGGCCGCCTGTTCGGTACTGCGCGCGTGCGCGGTTCGCACCAGGTCGGCGGTGCGCCCGAAATAGGTTCGCGGTCCGGTGGCCACGACTTCCGCCACTGCCCGGCCATGACGGACCAGCGAGCCGGCGTAGACCGCATCGCCCGGGTTCTTGTCGACCGGGATCGATTCTCCGGTCAGCGTCGACTGATCGACCACGACGGAGCCTGACCCCAGGCGCGCATCCGCCGGCACGAGCCCGCCCAGCGACAGCGTGATCGCGTCGCCGGGGACCAACTCGGCCGCCGGCAGCCGCACCCATGCGCCATCGCGACGCGCCAGCGCCGTCGGGGCAAGTCGCTTCTTGAGCAGCGCAAGTGCGGTGGTGGCGCGCCCTTCCTGGACGAAGCCCAGAGTGGCGTTGAATAGCAGCAGCCCCGCTATCACCGCCGCTTCGACATATTTGCCAAGGCCGATCTCGACCACCAAGGCGCCTTCGAGCAGCCATGCCACGGGGGACCAATACTTGGCCGCGTATGCACGCCAGCGCGGCGGCTGCGCTTCGCTCACCGCATTCGGACCGAGCTCGGCAAGCCGCCGGCGCGCCTCCTCGTTCGTCAGGCCGCTCGGATCGCCGCCTGCGCCCAACCCTGACCCTACTGCTGCCGAAACGCCCGCGGGTTCCATCTTTGATTCATGTCAAAGCGTCGCTGCCGCGATCGCTTAAATATCTCCGGCAAGATGCGATGCATAGGACAAGGTAACGACAATGCTTTGGGCACTGCTGCGCGATATCGGCCTGATGACGTTCCTCCTCGGTTATACCGGCCTGGCGATCAGCAAAAT
The DNA here is from genome assembly GCA_035515455.1 of Xanthobacteraceae bacterium. GTDB lineage: Bacteria > Pseudomonadota > Alphaproteobacteria > Rhizobiales > Xanthobacteraceae > BOG-931. The sequence goes on along the minus strand of DATJBH010000027.1, from coordinate 966 downwards.
TCTGGCGCGCCCGCTGGGCGCCGACGACGTCAAGGTTTTGGCGGCGCTCGGCGACGGCACCATGATCTGCGGCGCCGCGCTCGCCCTGATCGCGATGTCGACCGGCTATTTCATCGCCGCCATCAGTCCGTAATACGGGACGCCGAAAAGCTGTTTCGCCCGGGTTTTTCGCGTAACGCACTCGCCGCCTGCGGCCACAGCTGCGCCGAGGCTTGGCGGGCACCGGCGGCGAGCGACTGCAGCTTGAGCCAGACGATCTTGGAGTCGACCTGGACGCGGCCGGCGAAAGTGCCGAAGCCGCAATCGACGCCGGCGATGACGTTTTCGCGCCCGACCCCATTGGCGAAATTCAGGATGCGGTCGGCGACCACCTCCGGATGCTCCACGGTGTTGACCGTCGAATCGATGACGCCGGGGATGATCACCTTGCCGGCGGGCAGCTTGACCTGGCGCCAGATCTTCCATTCGTGCTCGTGGCGGCCGTTGGCGGCGGGGAACGACACCGCATTCGGCTTTGCCGTCAGCACGATGTCGATGATGTCGATCAGCGGCACGTCGGTGTGATGCGGCGCCACCGTCGAGCCCCAGCACACATGCAGGCGCATGCGCTCGGCCGGAATGCCGGCGACGGCGTGATTGAGCGCGGCGACATTGACCGCGATGATGTTGCGGAAATCGGCAAGGCTCGTGTCGGCATAGACGGTGTGGCGCAGCATCGCCAGATCCGGGCAATCGAGCTGCAGGATGAAGCCTGAATCGACGATCGCCTCGTATTCGCGCTTCATCACCTCGGCGAGCGCAAACACGTAGGCTTCCTCGGTCTTGTAGGTCCAATCGACATTCAGGATTCTCAGCGGGGCTGATTCATTGCGTTCCGGATTGATTGATTCGGAGCGACATCGATGGCCAAGCGATATGAACTGTCGAACGAACAGTGGCGTCGGATCAAGGACCTGTTGCCGGGCA
>DATJBH010000026.1:0-2127 GCA_035515455.1 Xanthobacteraceae bacterium | reverse complement strand
TCTAACCTATCGCGCCGAAAAGGCCGGCTACGACCCGCAGGTGATCCTGGCCGGCCGGAAAATCAACGATGGTGTCGGTCAACGCGTCGCCCGCGAATGCGTTCGGCGGCTGCTCAGACGCCACAAGGGGGCCGCGGTGGTAACGATTCTGGGAATGACGTTCAAGGAAAACGTCCCGGACACGCGTAATTCTAAGGTTGCCGATATCGTCAGCGAATTGCAATCGTTCGGCCTCACAGTGCAGGTGCACGATCCACTCGCCGATCCACGCGAGGTCAGGCACGACTACGGCATTGAGCTTGTGGCAATTGAATCGTTGCGTCCCGCCGACGCCGTCATATTCGCCGTCCCGCATGACAGCTTCGTGCGCGGCGGCTGGCCGCTGTTGACAAAACTTCTTAACGCTGAAGGTGGTGTCGTGCTTGACGTCAAGTCGCAGCTCGATCGCCGACAACGGCCCGAACGTGTCGAACTGTGGCGGCTCTGATCGTGGCGAATTTGCAAGCTGAAATCCAAGCTCCAGTCCTGGTGACAGGCGCGGCAGGCTTTATCGGCTTTGCCTTGGCGCGACGGCTCCTCGAAGGCGGCCGCGCTGTCGTCGGCATCGACAGCATCAACGACTATTACGACCCGGCGCTGAAGGAGGCGCGGCTTGCGGTCTTACGGCAGTTTAACAGCTTCACGTTCCATAAGCTCGATCTCGCCGACCGCGGCTGTACCGAAGCGGTGTTCCGCGACGGCGATTTCGGTCCGGTGGTCCATCTCGCGGCACAGGCGGGCGTGCGCTATTCGCTGCAGAATCCCCATGCTTATCTCGATGCCAATCTCTCGGGCTTTCTCAACGTGCTCGAAGGGTGCCGTCATCGCCGCACGCCGCATCTCGTTTTCGCCTCGTCGAGTTCGGTCTATGGCGCCAATACTCATTTGCCATTTTCAGTGCACGACAATGTGGATCATCCGATTAGCCTTTATGCTGCGACCAAAAAGGCGAACGAGCTGATGGCTCATGCCTACAGCCATCTTTATAGCTTGCCGACCACTGGATTGCGGTTCTTCACCGTCTACGGTCCTTGGGGCCGCCCCGACATGGCGATGTTTATCTTTGCCAAGGCGATCGCCGAAGGCCAGCCAATCCGTTTGTTCAATCACGGCCGCATGCGCCGCGATTTCACTTATGTCGATGACGTGATCGAAGCGGTGGAGCGCCTCATCACCCGCGTGCCGGCGAAATCCAACGCCCCGCCGGCCGGCGCACTCGATCCGGCGAGCAGCACCGCGCCATGGCGGATCTACAATATCGGTAACAACCGCACGGTCGAAATCTCCCGCGTCGTCGAGCTCTTGGAGCAGGAACTCGGCCAAAAGGCGAAAATCGAACTCGTGGCGATGCAGCCGGGCGACGTCGCGGAAACTTGCGCCGATGTCGATGATCTGATGCGCGACGTCGGTTTCCGGCCTTCGACCCCGATCGAACTCGGGGTGCATAATTTCATCGCTTGGTACCGCGACTTCCACCGGCAATGAGCTTGACTGAGCGCCAATGACGGTTCGTCTTATCCTGTGGTCTGGACTATAATGACGCCATGATGGGGTTTTTGGGTAGTCCTCGCCGAGTTCTAATCGTCATCCACGACCTAATCGTCACGGCACTGGCGCTGCTGGTGACGCTCTACATCCGCTTCGCTGACGGCGAAAATGGTGGGCTTCCTCCTCACTATTCCTGGCTCGTTGTCATACTTCCCTGCTTCATCGTTTATGCCGGCATCGTCTATTGGATCTTCAATCTCTATATAGGCAAGTGGCGCTTCGCGTCGCTTCCGGACCTGTGGAACATCCTGCGCGCGGTCACCGTGCTCGCGGTCTCATTGCTGGTCCTCGATTACATTCTCCTCTATCCGACGCTCTACGGCACCTATTTCTTCGGCAAAGTCACCATCGCGCTCTATTGGTTGCTGCAGGTCGCGTTCCTTGGCGGCCCGCGGCTTTCTTACCGCCTGTTCCGCCACTCGCGCACCCAGCAGCACGCGCGGCGCTCTGACGCGGTGCCGACCCTCGTAGTGGGCGTGGCTGCCGATGCGGAGGTCTTGATTCGCGCGGTCGAGAGCGGGGCTGTCAAAAAAATACGTT
>DATJBH010000025.1:0-13815 GCA_035515455.1 Xanthobacteraceae bacterium | reverse complement strand
CTTAACTGCCCGGGTGAGCCGCAAAACAGGGATATTGCCATGCCGATAGTCAATCGCATCGCCGATCTGCACGGCGAGATCAAGGAATGGCGGCGGGATTTTCATGCCCATCCGGAACTGCGCTACGACGTCCACCGCACGGCGGCTGCAGTGGCCGACAAGCTCAAAAGCTTCGGCTGCGACGAGGTGGTCCCCGGCATCGGCCGCACCGGCGTGGTCGGCGTCATCCGCGGCCGCAAACCGGGCGGCAAGGTTTTGGGCCTGCGCGCCGACATGGATGCCTTGCCGATCGAGGAGGAGACCGGCCTGCCGTATAAATCGACGGTATCCGGCAAGATGCATGCCTGCGGCCACGATGGCCACACCGCCATGCTGCTCGGCGCCGCCAAATATCTGGCCGAAACCCGCAATTTCGCCGGCACCGCCGTCGTGATCTTTCAGCCGGCGGAAGAGGGCGGCGCCGGCGCCGCCGCGATGATCAAGGACGGCTTGATCAGCCGCTTCGGCATCGACGAGGTTTACGGCATGCACAATTATCCCGGCATTCCGCTCGGCCAATTCGCCATCCGCACCGGCCCGATGATGGCGGCGGCCGACCACATCGAGATCGATCTCGAAGGCAAAGGCGGCCATGCGGCGCGACCGCATCTGGCGATCGATACGATTTTGGTCGGAGCGCAGATCATCAATCAGCTGCAATCGATCGTTGCCCGCAATGTCGATCCCCTGGAATCGGCCGTCGTATCGATCTGCATGTTTCAGGCCGGGCATACCGACAACGTCATCCCGCAGCATGCCAAGCTCAAAGGCACCGCGCGCAGCCTCACCCCGCAGGTGCGCGAGCTTCTGCACCGGCGTATCGCCGCCGTGATCGAAGGCACCGCGCAGCTTTACGGCGCGACCGCGAAGATCACCTACACCAACGGCTATCCGGTGGTGGTCAACCACGAGCGTGAGACCGCCTTCGCTGCGGCGGTGGCCCGCGAAATCGCCGGCAAGGACAGGGTCGACACGGCGCTGCCGCCAGTGATGGGAGCCGAAGATTTCGCCTTCATGCTCAACGAGCGGCCGGGCGCGTTTATCTTCGTCGGCAACGGCGACAGCGCGGGATTGCACCACCCGGCTTACGATTTCAATGACGAGGCGATTCCCGCGGGCACCTCATACTGGGTGCGGCTCGCGGAGACGGCGCTTTCGGGCTAGGCGTCAAAGGCGTGCAACGACAACGCTGTTGCGGCCCCAACAAGCGCTTTAGCAAGCTGACGCCGCTGATGCCGCTTTGTTATCGCAACGCCAAGTGCTGGCCGTCGTAAATGGTCGGCTGGCAATACAGGCCCAGGGCCGTGAGACGGGCGCAGAGCTCGGCTGCGGGGCCCGGCTGAGGGATAGGGCCGGCAATGAGCCGAAGCTCGATACGGTTGCTGTGCGGTACTTCCCGCACACTGATGATCGGCTCCATGCCTTCGAAAAACTTCGGGTGTGCGGTCCGGATCGCCGCCCAGCGCATGCGCAAGGCTTGGAGGTTCAAGCCGCTGCCGATGTCGACGCCGAATGCGGTCTTCGGCAGCGGCGGCAGAGCGATGTTCGGGTCGGTTTTGAGGGGAGCGGGTGCGGACGCCGGTGCAACTGCCGGCGGCGGCGCCATATCCACCGGCGCTATGGAGGCAGAGGCCAAGGCAGTGGCCGCCAGCGACGGGCCTTGTTCGGCTTGCCGGCTCGCCGCAGCTACTTGAATCTGCCTGGTGATCGAGCCGGTGACGTCCATGTCGTGTTCGACGGCGGCGAGCCGGGTCTGCAGCTGTTCGTCACTGACTTTGAGCCCGCGCACGGCGTCGGCGAGCTGCGCGGTAGCCTCCCGCGCGTCGAATGCCGGGGCGGTTACCGGTCTCGGCCGGTGCAGCACAAAGGCAAGGCGCTCGAGCGCAATGTCGCTGCGGCTGGTCAACGCCACGGCAAGCACGGCCGCCGCTGCCGCCGCGCCCCAGACGGCGAGACGGCGCAGCCTTTGCATGGTGAAAGCCTGCTTCGGCGAGCCACGCTTATCCCCGAGCGGCGCCTCGATGCGCGGCCTTCCCGTAAAGCCCGGCCGTTCCGCCTTGAGAGCATCGGCGAGATTGGTCATGTGGCGGGTCCGCGCAAGTTCCCAGATGAACAGGAAGCGAGCCGAATCGAGGCGGCGTCGAATCAGTGTTAAAAATCTAGCAGATTCTGTCGTTTGGCGGGCCGCGGCGGGCGCTTTAGCCGCAAATGCCCCGGCGAAATTGGGCGAAAATCGCGATCTTTCGGCAGTCAATTGCCTCGGCTAAGACAATCCGCGGAGGCGCCCATGGTGGCCCGGACGGCCAATCGGACTTTCGATCGGACTAGCCTGGCGATCATTCTGGCGGCTGGCGAGGGCACCCGCATGGCTTCCGCACAGCCGAAAGTCCTGCACGCGGTTGCCGGAAAATCGCTGCTCGCCCACGTGCTTGATGCGGTGGCCAAATCCGGCGTCGCCGCGACCGCGGTCGTCGTCGGTCCGGGGCAGGATGCCGTCGCCGCCGAAGCACGGCGGGTCACGCCGAATGCGGTAAGCTTCATTCAGCGCGAGCGGCGTGGCACCGCGCATGCGGTCCTCGCAGCCCGGGCCGCGATCGAACACGGGGCGGATGACATCCTGATCGTCTATGGCGATACGCCGCTCATTCGCCCGGCGACGCTGGCACGGCTGCGTGCGCCGCTCGCCGAAGGCGCCGCGCTCGCGGTGCTCGGCTTTCGTCCCGCCGATCCGACGGGCTACGGACGCCTGATCGTCCAGAATGACGAGCTCATTGCCATCCGTGAAGAGACCGATGCCAGCGTGAACGAGCGAGCCATCGCGTTGTGCAATGGCGGATTGATGGCGCTTGCCGGCGACAGCGCGCTTGCCATCCTGGAACGGATCGGCGACGACAATCGCAAACGCGAATTCTATCTGACCGATGCGGTCGAGATCGCGCGCGCCATGAAATTGCGCGCAGTCGCGGTCGAAGTCGAGGAGGACGACGTGCGTGGCATCAACACCAAAGCCCAGCTCGCGGAAGCTGAAGCTGTGGCGCAGCAACGCTTGCGCAAGGCTGCGCTCGATTCCGGCGTCACGTTTGTTGCGCCCGAGACCGTGTTTCTGTCCGCCGATACCAATTTCGGCCGCGACGTCGTGGTCGAGCCTTACGTGATCTTCGGCGAGAAGGTGACGGTCGAAGACGGCGCGGTCATCCATTCGTTTTCGCATCTTGCCGGCGCGCATGTCGGCAAAGGCGTATCGGTCGGACCGTTTGCACGGCTGCGCCCGGGCACGCGGCTCGGCGAGGGGGCCCGCATCGGCAATTTCGTCGAGGTCAAGGAAGCCGTGATCGAAACCGGCGCCAAGGCCAATCACCTAAGCTATATCGGCGACGCTTTCGTCGGCGCCAACGCGAATGTCGGCGCCGGCACCATCACCTGCAATTACGATGGCGCCGACAAGCACCGCACCACGATCGGCAAGGGCGCTTTCATCGGCTCCAACTCGGCGCTGGTGGCCCCGGTCGAGATCGGGGCGGGCGCCTATGTCGGGTCTGGTTCGGTGATCACCGAGAACGTGCCGGCCGACGCCTTGGCGCTGGGCCGCAGCCGCCAGACGATTAAGGAAGGCTGGGCATCGCGCTTGCGCGGCCTGAAATCGCTCGGCAGAAAGAAGACGCATGCGCGCGATTGAGGCGGTCGCCGCCAAGCGCTGCGAATGTGTCACCAAACGAAAACTATTTTGATTGTCGCGACTTAAAGAGTTCCGCTTTAAAAGTTAACGGCCGTTACGACGGCGTAAGGGGTGTTTTGGCGCCATGTGCGGCATTATCGGTGTGATCGGGCAGGAGCCGGCGGCGCCGCAGCTCATCGACGCGCTCAAGCGCCTCGAATATCGCGGCTATGATTCCGCGGGCGTCGCCACGCTGGAGTCCGGCAAGCTCACGCGGCGCCGCGCCGAAGGCAAGCTCAAAAATCTGGAAGCCCGGCTTGTCCGCGAGCCGCTCGCCGGCACCATCGGCATCGGCCACACCCGCTGGGCGACGCATGGCCGGCCGACCGAGAACAACGCGCATCCGCACGCCACCGAAAAGCTCGCGGTGGTGCACAACGGCATCATCGAGAATTTCAGCGAGCTGCGCCGCGAACTGGAAAAGCAAGGCGTCCGGTTCAGCACCGATACCGATACCGAGGTCATCGCGCACCTCGTCACCGTCGCAATGCAGCGCGGCGCTTCGCCGATCGAAGCTGTGAAGGCGGCGCTGCCGCGCCTGCGCGGCGCCTTCGCGCTCGCCTTCCTGTTCGCCGGAGAAGACAACCTCCTGATCGGCGCGCGACAGGGCTCGCCGCTCGCCGTCGGCTTCGGCGATGGCGCGATGTATGTCGGCTCCGACGCGATCGCGCTGGCACCGTTCACCGATACCGTGAGCTATCTGGAAGATGGCGACTGGGTCGTTGTCACGCGCGGCGGTGCGGAGATCCACGACCGCGACGGCAATGTCGTGCAGCGCGCGGTCCTGAAATCGCAAGCCTCGGTTCTGCTGATCGACAAGGGCAACCATCGCCATTTCATGGCGAAGGAAATCCACGAGCAGCCTGAAGTCGTCGGCCACACCTTGGCCAATTATCTCGACATGGCCGCCGAGCGCGTGGCGCTGCCATTCGCTCTGCCGTTCGATTTCACAAAGCTCAATCGTATTTCGATCGCCGCCTGCGGCACCGCCTATTACGCGGGGCTCGTGGCGCGCTATTGGTTCGAGCAATTCGCGAAAGTGCCGGTCGAGGTCGATATCGCGTCGGAGTTCCGTTACCGCGACGTGCCGCTCGCCCCCGGCAATCTCGCGATCTTCGTCTCGCAATCCGGCGAGACCGCAGACACGCTTGCCTCGCTCCGCTACGCGCGGGCGCAGAAGCAGCACGTGCTCTCGATCGTCAACGTGCCGACCTCGAGCATCGCGCGCGAGAGCGATGTCGTGATGCCGACGCTCGCCGGGCCGGAAATCGGCGTCGCCTCGACCAAGGCTTTCACCTGCCAGCTTGCGGCCTTGGCGGCGCTGGCGATCGCTGCCGGCCGCGCCCGCGGCGTGCTGGCGGAGAGCGATGAGAAGGCGCTCGTTCGCGCGCTGATCGAAATTCCGCGGCATCTCAATGACGCCCTGGCGCTGGAACCGCAGATCGAGCAGCTGGCGCGCGATCTGGCAAAATGCCGCGACGTGCTCTATCTCGGCCGCGGCACGAGCTTCCCGATCGCGCTCGAAGGCGCGCTCAAGCTTAAGGAAATCTCCTACATTCACGCCGAGGGCTATGCCGCCGGCGAGCTCAAGCACGGCCCGATCGCGCTCATCGACGAGAACATGCCGGTCATCGTGATCGCGCCGCACGACAAAGTATTCGAAAAGACCGTTTCCAACATGCAGGAAGTCGCCGCGCGCGGCGGCCGGCTGATCCTGATGAGCGATGCCAAGGGCGCCGCGGAGGCCAATGACGGTCAATCGGTGGTGACGCTGACCTTGCCGACGGTCCACGCGGCCCTGGCGCCGCTCGTCTATGCGGTGCCGGTGCAGCTCCTCGCCTATCACACGGCTGTCATCATGGGCACCGATGTCGATCAGCCGCGTAACTTGGCCAAGTCGGTGACGGTAGAGTAAAGCCGCCCATTTTGGGCCGCGGAACCCGGCGGCCGTGCAAATCGGGCTGTCGCGTCCTATATTGTCGCGGCCGGCGAGTGCGACGGAACGGATGAGCAAGGACAATTCTCAAACCAACGTGCAGGCAGCGCACGTCAAAGCCTCCCCGGGCTTTGTCAGCCGCATCCGCACCTATTTCCTGACCGGGCTGATCGTCGCCGGTCCGGTGGCGGTGACCATCTGGCTCATCTGGTGGTTCGTGACCTGGGTGGACAATCTGGTGCGGCCGATCATTCCGGTGGCGTACCGGCCGGAAACCTATCTGCCGATCAACATCCCCGGCACCGGCCTGATCATCGCCTTTGTGGCGCTCACTTTGCTCGGCTTCCTCACCGCGAATCTGATTGGCCGCAAGCTCGTGGATTTCGGCGAGAGCATTTTGAGCCGCATGCCCATCGTGCGGCCGATCTATCGCACCGCCAAGCAGATATTCGAGACCTTGTTCTCGAAGTCGGATTCAAGCTTCCGCCGCGTCGGCCTGGTCGAGTTTCCCTCGCCCGGCATGTGGTCGCTGGTGTTTCTAACGCAGTCGCCGACAGCGGAGATTTCCGAGCATCTGCCGGCGGCGGAGCATGTCTCGGCTTTCATGCCGTGCACGCCCAATCCGACCACGGGCTTTTTCTTCTACGTGCCGCGGCGCGACGTCGTCGATCTCGATATCACCGTCGAGCAGGCCATGACGCTGATCATGTCGGCCGGCATGGTGCAGCCCGGCGGCGAGGCGCCGAGCCAGGGCAAGCTTGCCGCGCTCGCGCAAACCGCCCGCGCCGCGCAAGCCGCGCGCAAGGCGGAACAGACAGCGGCGGAATGAGACACGCTATCCCGCTTCGAGCAATCTGATCGCCTCGTCGCGCGCGAACAGATAAAGCAAGTCGCGCAAGGCCTGCCCGCGCGGGGATTGCAGTTTCGGATCGCGCGCCAGGATGAGCGCGGCGTCGTCGCGCGCCGCGCCGAGCAGCTTGGCATGGAATTCCAATCGCGCCACGCGGAAACCGGGCTCGCCGCTTTGCCGCGTGCCGAGCACGTCGCCTTCGCCGCGCAGTTTTAGATCCTCCTCGGCGATGCGGAAGCCGTCCTCGGTTTCGCGCAAGATCGCGAGCCGCGCCTTGGCGCTGGCGCCGAGCGGCGCCTTGTAGAGCAGAATGCAGGTCGAGCGCTCGGCGCCGCGGCCGATGCGGCCGCGCAATTGATGCAATTGCGCGAGCCCGAAGCGCTCGGCGTGCTCGATGACCATCACGCTCGCCTCCGGCACGTCGACGCCGACTTCGATCACCGTGGTGGCGACCAGGAGCCGCGTTTCGCCCTTGGCAAAGCGTTCCATGGCGCGATCCTTGTCGAGACCGCGCATCTGGCCGTGGACGATGTCGACGGCTTTGCCGAAACGTTTCTGCAAGTCCTTGTAGCGTTCTTCCGCCGCGGCGAGGTCGACGCTTTCGGATTCCTCGACCAAGGGGCACACCCAATAGACCCGCCGGTCCGACGACAGTGCCCGCGCCACCGCCTCGATCACCTCGGCTAGGCGATCGAGCGGCACCGCCCGGGTGTCGATCTTCTGCCGCCCGGCCGGCTTCTCGCGCAATTCCGAAATGTCCATGTCGCCGAAATAGGTCAGCACCAGCGTGCGCGGGATCGGCGTCGCGGTGAGCACCAGAAGATCGACCGCTTCTCCTTTGTGCGCCAAAGCGAGCCGCTGATGCACGCCGAAACGATGCTGCTCGTCGACGATCGCCAGAGCGAGATCGCGGAATGCGACGTTCTCCTGGAACAGGGCATGGGTCCCGACGATGAGATCGATGTCGCCCGCGGCGAGTGCCGCGAGAATGTCGTCGCGCTCGCGGCCGCGCTCACGGCCAGTGAGGATGGCGAGCCGAATGCCTGCCGCCTTGGCCGGCGGCGCGATGGTGCCGAAATGCTGCCGCGCCAGAATCTCGGTCGGCGCCATGAACGCGGCCTGGCGGCCGGCCTCGATCACATGCGCGGCGGCCAGGAGCGCCACCACGGTCTTGCCGGAACCGACATCGCCTTGCAGGAGCCGGAGCATGCGGGTCGGCTGTGCCAAATCAGCAACGATATCGGCGACGGCCCGCGTCTGCGACGGCGTGAGCGCATAGGGCAGCGCCTTGACGATTCGCGCCCGCAGCAAGCCTTCGGCCGCGCTGCCGCGGCCTGCGCGCGTGCGCATGTGGCCGCGCAGGAGCGCCAACGCGAGCTGGCTCGCCAAGAGTTCGTCATAGGCGAGCCGCGACCAGGCCTCTTTCTGCGGCTCGATATCTTCCGGGTTAGTCGGCCGATGCAGCACGCTCAGCGCGTCGCCGAAACTTGGATAATCGTTGCGCTTGATCCATGCCGCATCCTGCCATTCGGGCAGGGCCGGCAGGCGATCGAGCGCGAGATCGAGGGCCTTGCGGACCTGGTTCGGATGCAGGCCATCGGTGAGCGGGTAGACCGGGTCGATCAGCGGCAGCGTGGCAAAACCTGCGGCGTCGACCACCCGGTCGGGATGCACCATCTGTAAATGGCCGTCATAGAGCGTGGCGGTGCCCGACACGTAGCGCAGCGCGCCTTCGGGATAGAGCTTTTCCAGATAATCCCGGCGCCCGTTGAAATAGGTGATCATCAGCGTGTTGGTGTCGTCAGAGGTGTCGATATTGTAGGGCGCGCGCGGCCGGTTCGACGGCGGCGGCCGATGCCGGTCGACCGTGACGGCAACCGTCACCACCGTGTCGGGCACCACCTCGGAAAGCTTCGGCTGGTGGCGCCGGTCGACAAAGCCGGTCGGCAGATGAAACAGCAGATCGACGACGCGGGGCGGCTCGCCCTCGCGCACGAGCAGCCGGCCGAATAGCTTTTCGAGCTTCGGCCCGATGCCGGGCAGCGCCGACAACGCGGCAAACAGCGGATTGAGAACCGGCGGGCGCATGCACGTATCCTACACTGGATCATCCGCGCAGGCGGGCCATGACAAGTGCGGGTGTCGCCTCTATATAACGCTCGCCCGGCACGTCCGGGCTTTTGGCGTTGCATGCGGCTCAGGCGATAATCATGACCGAGCGTTCGAGCGAAGGGCTGGATGTGCGCCGGCGGCGGCTGCTGTTTCGGGCCTGGCGGCGCGGCGTGCGCGAGATGGATCTGATCGTCGGCCGCTTCGCCGACGCCCGTATCGACACGTTCGACGATACCGCGCTGGACGATTTCGAGCGGCTGATCGAGGTGCCGAACGCCGAGCTTTACGCCTGGGTGACCGGCGATGCGCGCGCGCCCGCCGAGCACGATTGTGCGGTCCTGCGCGCGCTGATCGCGTTTCACGCCCATGATGGCGGGGAGGGCGCGTGACCGCAGCAGCTCTTCTCGCCCGATCGCCAGCCGGCGAGCTTAAGCCGGGCCGCGCGCTGACGTTTGCCGGTATTGCCGATGGCGCCGAAGGTTTGGTGCTGGCCGATCTCGCCCGCGCCATCGCCGCCGCACCGAAACCGCCGGCGATTTCGCTTGCGGTCGTCTGCCGCGACGGGCCGCGCATGGCGACGCTGCATCGCGCGCTCACCTTCTTCGCGCCCGATATTGAGGTTCTGGAATTCCCGGCCTGGGACTGCCTGCCTTACGACCGCGTCTCGCCGCATGCCGCCGTGGTGGCGGCGCGGATGATGACGTTGGCGCGGCTAGCCCGCGTAAAGGGCCGCGCGCATCCGGCGGTCCTTCTCACCACCGTCAACGCCGCCCTGCAGCGGGTGCCCGCGCACGATCTCATCGCCAAACAATCGCTCTCGGCGGCACCGGGCAACATGCTGCCGATGGCCGGCATCACCGCATGGCTCGACCTCAACGGGTTTAACCGCGCCGCCACGGTTCGTGACGCGGGAGATTATGCAGTACGCGGCGGCATCATCGACCTGTTCGCGCCCGGCATGGACGAGCCGGTGCGGCTCGATTTCTTCGGCGACACCCTGGAATCGATCAGGAGCTTCGATCCGGAGACGCAGCGTACCAATGCCGACCTGCGTGCGCTCGATCTCGTGCCGATGTCGGAGTTCCAGCTCACCAGCGACACCATCCGGGCCTTCCGCACCGGTTATGTCGCGGCCTTCGGCGCCGCAGCGCCCGACGACGTGCTTTACGAGGCTGTCAGCGAGGGCCGCCGCTACGCCGGCATGGAGCATTGGCTGCCGCTGTTCCACAAAAGCCTGGAGACGGTGTTCGATTACGTCGAGGACAGTCCCATCGCCATCGAGCCGCTGGCGGAGGAGGCGGCGCACGAGCGGATCGCGCAAATCCTCGACTATTACGAGGCGCGCAAGGAGGCGCTCGGTCACTCCGGCCAAGGCGGAAGCAGCGCGCCTTATAAGCCGCTGCCGCCAGACCGGCTCTACCTTCGCGAAAACGAGTGGCGCGATCGCCTGCAAAATTCCGCGCTCGCGCGGCTGACCCCCTTCGCGGCCCCGGAACAGCGCGATGTCATCGACGTGGGCGCCCATGCCGGCCACAATTTCACCGCCGAGCGCGCCATTCCAGGCGCCAATGTGTTCGAGGCGGTGACCAAGCACGTCAATACGCTGCAGTCGGCCGGCAAGCGTACGATCATCGCGCTGTGGAGCGACGGCTCCCGAGAACGCATGGCGCATGTGCTGTCCGAGCACGGCCTGCTCAATCTCGCCAACGTCGCCTCATGGCCGGCCGCGCTCGCAATGCCGCGCCCGCAAGTCGGGCTCGCCGTGCTTGGCGTCGAATCCGGCTTCGAGACTGCCGATGTCGCGCTGATCACCGAGCAGGACATTCTCGGCGAGCGGCTGGTGCGCCCGCGCCGCCAATCCAAGCGCGCCGACAATTTCATCGCCGAAGTGACGAGCCTGTCCGCCGACGATCTCGTCGTCCACGTCGATCACGGCATCGGGCGCTTCCATGGGCTTCGCGCTATCGAGGCCGCCGGCGCGCCGCACGATTGCCTGGAAATCCATTACGCCGGTGGCGACAAGCTGTTTCTGCCGGTGGAGAACATCGAACTCCTGTCGCGCTACGGCTCCGAAGGCGCCGGCGTCGAGCTCGACCGCCTCGGCGGCGTGGCCTGGCAGACGCGCAAGGCGCGGATGAAGAACCGCATCCGCGAAATCGCCGGCGAATTGATCAAGGTCGCCGCCGAGCGGCAGCTGCGCGAAGCGCCGCGGCTCGCGGTCGGCGCCGGGCTTTACGACGAGTTTTGCGCCGGCTTCCCCTATGAGGAGACCGACGACCAGCAGGCCGCCATCGCCGCGGTGCTCAACGATCTCTCCTCCGGCCGGCCGATGGATCGGCTCGTCTGCGGCGACGTCGGCTTCGGCAAGACCGAGGTGGCGCTGCGCGCCGCGTTCATCGCCGCCATGGACGGCAAGCAGGTCGCGGTCGTGGTGCCGACCACGCTGTTGGCGCGCCAGCATTTCAAGACTTTCAGCGATCGCCTCAAGGGCTATCCCGTCCATGTCGCGCAGGCGTCGCGGCTGGTTTCGGCCAGGGAACTCGCCGCCGTCAAAAAAGGCCTCGCCGAGGGCACCGTCGACATCGTCATCGGCACCCATGCGCTCCTCGGCAAGACCGTCAAGTTCAAGGATCTGGGCCTGATCGTTGTGGATGAGGAGCAGCATTTCGGCGTCGGCCACAAAGAGAAGCTCAAGCAGCTCAAAGCCGAAGTGCATGTGCTGACGCTGACCGCGACGCCGATCCCGCGCACGCTGCAGTTGGCGTTGTCCGGCGTGCGCGAAATGTCGATCATCGCCACGCCGCCGGTCGACCGGCTCGCGGTGCGCACCTTCGTCTCGCCGTTTGACCCGGTCACGGTGCGCGAGGCGCTCCTTCGCGAGCGCTATCGCGGCGGCCAGGCGTTCTATGTCTGCCCGCGCATCGAGGATCTCGCCGACGCCAAGGATTTCCTCGACAAGACCGTGCCGGAGGTGCGCGTCGCCGTGGCGCATGGCCAGATGGCCCCGACCGCGCTCGAGGACATCATGGGCGCGTTTTACGACGGCAAGTTCGATGTGCTTCTTTCAACTACCATCATCGAGAGCGGCCTCGATATCCCGACCGCGAATACGCTCATTGTGCATCGCGCCGACATGTTCGGCCTGGCGCAGATCTATCAGCTGCGTGGCCGCGTCGGCCGCGCCAAGTTGCGCGCCTATGCGCTGCTCACGCTGCCGGCCGGACGCAAGATCACGCCGCAGGCGGAGCGGCGGCTGAAAGTCCTGGAATCGCTCGACACGCTCGGCGCCGGCTTCCAGCTCGCCTCGCACGACCTCGACATCCGCGGCGCCGGCAATCTTTTGGGCGACGAGCAGTCCGGCCACATCAAGGAAGTCGGTTACGAGCTTTATCAGCAGATGCTGGAAGAGGCGGTGATCTCGATGAAGGCCGGCAGCACAGCGCCCGCCGCCGATCGATGGTCGCCGCAGATCACCATCGGCACGCCGGTGCTCATTCCCGAAGATTACGTCACTGACCTGCCGGTGCGGCTCGCGCTCTACCGGCGCCTCGCCGAGATCGAGGACGACCGCGACATCGAAGGTTTCGGCGCCGAGCTCGTCGACCGCTTCGGCCCGCTGCCGGAAGAAGTCGAATATCTGTTGCAAATCGTTGCCATCAAGACGCTATGCCGCCGCGCCACTGTCGAGAAGATCGAGGTCGGGCCGAAGGGCGCGGTGCTGTCGTTCCGCGACAATATCTTCGCCAATCCCGAAGGGCTCCTCGCCTACATCGCCAAGCACCCGGTCGGCGCCCGCGTGCGGCCCGACATGAAGGTCGTGTTCTTCGACGAATGGGAAACGCCGCAAGAGCGCATCAAAGGCGCCACCGAGATTTTGCGCGCGCTCGCGGGGCTGGCGGAGAAGGGGAGGAAGGCGGCGTAGAGAAAAATTTGTCTTCCCGCTGCGGGTGAACGGCAAGCAAAAGCGGAGGCCTGCTCAGGGGCTCCTGTGCTATAAGGAGCCATGCAACCTGTTGCCTCGCCTACGTATCAGTTCTTCAAGGACTTTGCGGGACCAATGGTTACACTGCTCGCGGCAGGCGCAGCGGGCTTCATCACTTACACATTCGCGCGTATCCAAGCCCGCATCGCCCAATCTCAGCGGGATATAGCGCTCGACAAGCTTAAGTTCGACCTTTTTGAAAGGCGATATGAAATTTATCAGGCGACGAAAGTGCTCCTTGAGTACATGCCGTTTGTAACTGACTTGGAGAAACTAGACGTAACCAAAGTTCGCGCACTCTCAGTAACGATCGCACGGCAATCAGGAAAACTATCAAGAAAGTACGGCAACAGTGCATTTAATGAGCAAGCGTAGCCCGGAGTGAGCGATGCGAAATCCGGGGCAAGCGAGCCAACTTACAAGACTGGCAAAGGCCGCGTTCGAATCCTTGTTTCCTCAACGACGGTATAGCGACCCTGCAGTTTTTCACCCCAACGATCGATGGCGGCCTCAAGCCGGCGTTTCTTGGTTTATGTCTCGCCGGGTCGATGCGAAGCAGGATAACGCCTGGAATTGCACGGCGTTGGCGAAATACTAGATCGCCGAAGTCCTTGTCCTCCGTCAGCAGGAGTCGACCTTCCGCGCTGGCACGCGTCATAAGCTCGGCGTCAATAATCGCGGGCGTAATTTCGGCGGCGTAAATAACGTCGTGGCCTATTTCGCGCAGACGCAATACCGGTCCCATATCGACGCATTCGTCGGCCAGCCAGCGCACGGCTAGCCGTAGACGAGATCTTCGTCGGCGAGATAGTCGGCGGCAAACGCCTGTGCGGCGAGAATGTCGTCGCGCGCAAGCCGCGGATGGTCGGCAAGGATGGCTTCGACTGTCATGCCGGCGCCGAGTTTACGCAGCACCGTTTCGACCGGAATCCGCGTCGCGCGGATCACCGGCTTGCCGCCCATGATCGCCGGATTGATCTCGATACGTTCGTGAGCCATCTGCACCTCGTCATGCTAATCATAGCACAATTTTGGTGGATTTCACTTCGTTCGAGCCATCCTACCGCCTATCGCGCAGGGGCATCACGCATCGACCGGAACGTCACCGAATAGCGCAAGCTTTGTACCGCCGGGATGCTGTGTTCCCACTCCTCGCGTGACGGCCCGCGCAAGAGATAAAT
>DATJBH010000024.1:0-3536 GCA_035515455.1 Xanthobacteraceae bacterium | reverse complement strand
GACGAAAGCGACCGCAGCTTCCTCATGCTTGCCCCAGTCGTAGCCGTAGTAACGACCATCGACCGCGAGCACCTCGACCAGTACAGCTCACTCGCCGACATCCAGGATGCCTTCATCCAGTTCGTCAATCGCGTGCCCTTTTACGGCGCTGCCATTCTGTGTCTCGACGAGCCCAATGTGCAGGCCATCATCCCTAGCGTGAAACGCCCCATCATTACCTATGGCACGTCCACCCAAGCCGACCTGGTTATCAGCGACGTGAAACTTGAAGGTCTCGGCAGCGAGTTTCGCCTTACGTACAAAGGTGAGGACCTCGGCGTCTTCAATCTGATTCACCCGCCCGGCATCCACAACGTTCGCAACGCTGCCGCCGCCGCCGCCGTCGCCCTTTATCTCAACGTTCCGAGCGACTTGATTCGCGAGGGCCTGGCAAAATTTACCGGTGTCGGTCGGCGCTTCGACATCAAAGGCGTGGTCAACGACGTCACCGTCATCGACGACTACGGCCATCACCCGGCCGAAATACGCGCTACACTCGAGGCCGCCCGCGGCTGCAAATTCAACCGCATCCTGGTGCTCTTCCAACCGCACCGGTATACCCGCACGCAGCACCTCTGGGACGAGTTTTGCATTGCGTTCAATCAGGCCGACATCCTGGTGCTGACCGACATTTACGCCGCCAGCGAGCCGGCCATCCCAGGCGTCACCAGCGAAGCCTTGGCCAAAGCCATCGGCGAAGCCGGCCATAAGAACGTCCACTATTTCCGCTCCATGCAGGCCGGGATCGAATTTCTGCTCAAACAAGCCCAGCCCGGCGATGCCATGATGACCATCGGCGCCGGCAATGTGAGCCGCGCGAGCAACGAATTAATGCTTTTGCTTGGAACAGAGTACCCGGCTCACCGTGCGCCTTGAAAATCCCCAACTCGCCGCCGCATTACCCGAGCTGGGCGTCCAGCTGCAGCGCCTTGCGTCATTGTCTGCGCTAACCTCGTTGGGCATCGGCGGCACCACGGACCTGCTGCGCATCCAGAAGCACGAGGCCATCCCCGGGCTGCTCCAACTTCTCGATACGAACGCAATACCCCACAAGTTTCTCGGGGGCGGTTCCAACTTGCTTGTTCAGGACGGCGAACTGCCTTGGGTCGTCCTCCAACTTGCCTCGCCTGAACCCGACATTGTCCTGGAAGGGAATTTCGCCCATGTCGATGCCGCCGCCGACCTCGGTCGCACCGTCACCTACTGTGCCAAACACGATCTTGGCGGGATGGAAGGTCTGATCGGCGTACCCGGCACGGTTGGTGGTGCCCTACGCATGAATGCCGGCGCCTACGGCATGCAAATCGGTTCGTACGTCCGCGAGGTCAAGCTCTATCGCGCCGCGGCTCGCTGCCTGGAAACGCTTCGCGGCGATCAGATTTCCTTCGAATATCGTCACACTTCTTTTGCGCCTGATGATATGATGCTCGCGGTGACTTTGGAACTTCCCTCCAAATCGTACAAAGAAATCCTCCAAGGTATTCGTATCTGCAATGAGAAGCGGCGTTCGAGCCAGCCGCTCGGGCAAAAAAGCGCCGGCTGCATTTTCAAAAATCCGCCGGGCGCTTCCGCTGGGCGCATGATTGATGAGCTCGGACTCAAAGGCCTGCGCGTAGGCGATGCGCAAGTCAGCGACCGTCACGCCAACTTTTTCGTGAACACCGGCAAAGCCACAGCTGCGAACATGCTCGCGCTCATCAGCGACGTGCGCGAACGCGTGGCCAAAGCTTTCGATGTAGTCCTGGAATACGAGGTGGTGGTTTGGAACGGGTGAAGGCCATCCAGCAGGCTTCTGCCGCGGCGGCCGCGGAAGCTTACCGTCCCGAGTTGCTCGCCGAAGAAGAGCCGCGCTATCTCCGCCGCCAAAAGCCCCTCGAAATTCGCCGCAAAAAATTCGGCAGCAAAGGCTGGGCGTTCTACCGCCGTGTGCTGACCTGGACGGTTGTCGGCGCGGCTGGCCTTACCGGCGCGATCGTCGCCGGACGCTTTCTGCTCTATTCGCCGCAGATGTTGCTGATCAAGTCCGACCAGATTGAAGTCAACGGCAACCGCATCGTCACTCGCGAAGCGGTGCTGCAATCGTTTCTACGCGACCGCAATCGCAGCGTCTTGCGCATCCCCCTCGCTGCGCGCCGCGCGGAAATCGAAAAGCTCAACTGGGTGGAATCAGCGAGCATACAGCGCATTCTTCCCAATCGAATTCGTGTGGAGCTCGTCGAACGCACTCCGATCGCGTTCCTTCGCGATGGCGCCGAACTCGCGCTGATCGATGCCCACGGCGTGATCCTCGACCGCCCCGAAGGCGAAGAGGTGCGCTTTCCGATCGTCTCCGGCCTTTCCGACACCATGCCGCGCGAAGAGCGCGAAAAACGCATGCAGACGTATCAAGACTTCATGCGCGGCGTCGAATTGGTGCGCTCCGGCTCCTCGGATTGCGTCAGCGAAGTGGATCTTTCGAACGCGAAGGACCTGCGCGTCGTGATGACCGGCCTGGCTTCGCCGACCGATACGCAAGCGGTCACCATTCATTTCGGCACCGCCGATTTCACCGGCAAATATCGGATGCTCGTCGAGAATTTCGCGCAGTGGCAGGCCAATGCCGGCCACGTGCAGTCCATCGACTTGCAGTATCAGCGGCAAGTCGTGGTGAATTCGGATAGCAGCGTGGCGTCGGCAAAGTTGAAGCGGTAAAGCATTCGTCGCGTTGCGCGACAAAAGTTTGGCTGTGCGAAGTTTTCAGCAGTTGGGGGCGGCGGCTTGGCAAAGAAAGACCGGTACATCGTTGGTTTGGACGTTGGCAGCACGAAAACGTGCGCCTTGATCGCGGAAGTCGATCAAGAACAAGTGAAATTTCTCGCGCTCGGCGCGGCCGAATCCAAAGGCCTGCGCAAGGGCCTCATCGTCAATCTGGACTCGACCGTTAGCTCCATTCGTCGCGCCGTTGAAGAAGCGGAAGGCGTCGCCAACGTTCCCGTCGAGTCCGCAGTCATCGGCGTCGCAGGAAGTCATGTTCGCGGAGTGAACAGCCGCGGCGGCGTCACCCTTGGGCATCGCGGCCGCGACATCGAGCGCGACGACATTCGCCGTGCCGTAGATGCCGCGCGCAACATCACCCTTCCCGAAGATCGCGAAATTCTGCACGTTTTGCCGCATGAATTCATGGTCGACGCGCAGGACGGCATTCGCGATGCGCTCGGCATGGTTGGGCAGCGGCTTGAAGTCAACGTGCATCTCGTCACCTCGTCCATCGCCGCGACGCAAAATTTAGTGACCGCGGCCAATCGCGCCGGCATTCTCGTCAACGACACCGTCCTCGAGCCGCTTGCTTCCGCGGAAGCCTGCCTGACGCAGGACGAGCGCGAACTCGGTGCCTGCCTGCTCGACATCGGCGGCGGCACCACGGAACTCATCGTTTACGGCGGCGGAGTTGTTCGCCACACCGGCGCAGTTCCCATCGGCGGCGATCACTTCACCAATGATCTCGCCGTTGGCCTGCG
>DATJBH010000023.1:0-11418 GCA_035515455.1 Xanthobacteraceae bacterium | reverse complement strand
GCCGCAATTGGCTTATGGGAGGCGCGCACCTTGGCGACGGTCGAAACCGGCGCCGGAGCGGCGTGATCTGATCTCGCCGCCATCGCAACGGCGCGAGTCGGCGTCGGCGAGATTTGACCAGGCGGCGAAAAGAACAGTACGAACGACAGCGCCAAGCCGCCGAGGATTCCGGCAACGCCAACGAGATAGGCGAACATCGCGGCGAGAATATCCATAGATCACCGCTTTCCACCCCGCCACGGCTCGACAATCGTTGTCGTAGCTATTCGTTCCTATCTGTGGTTCTGGAACTCCCGGTTTCGGTTAACGGAGTCATTCCAAATGTTGCCGCACCAGCAACATATTCGCGTTCGAAACGAGGCAAGTTCCAATCAACCTTGACCAGCAATCAAATAAAAACCGCCGGGACTTTTTGTCCCGGCGGTTGCGGCTTCCAAAGCTGATGCGAGCTGCGTGTCAACCTTGCGAGATGAATTTGGTGACGAGATAGGCGCCCAGGCCTTCGATGCCGCCCTCGCTGCCGTGACCGCTTTCTTTGACGCCGCCGAACGGCGTCTCAGGCGTCGAGATCGCGATCGAGTTGACGCCGACCATGCCGGACTCCAGGGCATCGCCGATCGCGGCTGCGGTCGCGTTCGACGTGGTGAAGGCGTAAGCGGCCAGCCCGAATTCCAGCGAATTCGCGCGCTCGACCACCTCGTCGAAAGTCTTGAACGTGACGACCGGCGCCACCGGACCGAACGGCTCCTGGGTCATGATCTTGGCGTCGTCGGGCACCTCGGTGATGACGGTGGGTTCGTAGAAATAGCCCTGATTGCCATGCCGCTTGCCGCCGGTCTGGATCTTGCCGCCGCGGTGCTTCGCGTCGTTGACGAAGCTTTCCATGGCGTCGATGCGGCGTGAATTCGCCATCGGGCCCATGGTGATGCCTTTTTCCATGCCGTCGCCGAGCTTGATGCCGTTGGCGTATTCGGTGAAGCGCTTGAGAAAGCGCGGATAGACGTCCTCCTGCACGTAGAAGCGCGTCGGCGAGATGCAGACCTGCCCGGCATTGCGATATTTGAACGCCGCAATGGTGTCGGCCGCCTTTTCAGGATCGGCGTCGGCGAAAACCACGACCGGCGAATGACCGCCGAGCTCCATGGTGGTGCGCTTCATGCCCTTGGCCGCGAGCGCGGCAAGATGCTTGCCGACTGGAATCGAGCCGGTGAAGGAAATCTTGCGAACGAGATCCTTGCTCAGCAGATATTCGGAGACTTCCGCCGGAACGCCGAACACCAGATTGAGCACTCCGGCCGGCACGCCGGCATCGGCGAAGCAGCGCACCAGCTCGATGCAGGCGCCGGGCGTTTCCTCCGACGCCTTGAGGATGAGCGAGCAGCCGGCGGCGAGCGCGCCGCCGATCTTGCGCGCCGGGGTCAGCACCGGGAAATTCCACGGCGTGAACGCCGCGACGACGCCGATCGGTTCCTGAATCACGAGCTGGCGCACGCCCTTGCCGCGGCCCGGCACGATGCGGCCATAGGAGCGGCGGCCTTCTTCGGCGTACCAATCGATGATGTCGGCCGAGCCGATCACCTCGGCGCGCGCTTCCGGATAAGGCTTGCCCTGTTCCAGCACCATGATTTTCGCCATCGCGTCATGGCGCTCGCGCATCAGATCGGCGGCCTTGTGCATGATCTTGCAGCGGTCATAGGCCGAGGTGGCGCGCCACACCGCGAAGCCTTTCTTGGCCGCGTCCAGCGCCGCGTCGAGGTCGGCCTTGCTGGCATGCGGCAGATGCGCCAGCGGCTTTTCGGTCGCCGGATTGAGCACATCCTCGCCGTTACGGCCGTTGCCGCCGAGCCACTTGCCGTCGATGAAGAGTTCGAGATTAGGGTACATGGCGTCCTCGCTGGGCTTTCGTTTGAGACCTCGTTGAGGAAGGCATTAGCAGCTTTTTGCGCGCCGTTCATCCCCACCCCGGCCGCACGGGCGCCGCGCCAGGGCGTGGGCTCGCAAGCGCGCGGGGAATTGCCGCTTTCCGGCAGGAGCGGGAGATCGCAAACACGAGGAACGACGTCCGCTTGTGGACCCTAAACCGACTTGCGGCGTTTGATGCGCGACGCGCCTTGGGACCGGCTTGTTGCAAAAAAAGCCCCGAGCAAAATCGCCGGGGCCAATGCTGTCTCATACCATCAGAATGGAGCGCGTGTATGAAGTGAAGGCACCGCGTCAAACTGATGACATTAAAAATCTTATCAAAATCGGCGCGGTCCCGATTGATGTAGATCAATGTCGACCGGGTGATTTATCGCTTGACTTAGTCACGCCTGGGGGCGACGCCTCGGATATTTGATATGAAACCGCCCTGCAAGGGACAAGTGTCATGACGGAAACCACCGCTCCCGCTACCAAAACGACGAAACACGCTGCCTCCCCGATTGATGTACCAGACTACGGGCTTCCAAAGTTTGAGATGCCAAAATTCGATCTGCCGAATATGGAAATGCCGGAAGCGCTTCGTGAGATGACCGAAAAGGCAGTCGAGCGGACCAGAGACGCTTGCGAAAGAGCCAAGGTAGCTAGCGAGGAAGCCGCCGACTTGCTTGAGAACACCTACGAAGCTGCCGTCAAGCGCACCACAGACTATAACCACAAACTCATCGAGATTGCTCGCACCAACACGCGTGCCGCCTTCGACTACTTCCATGACCTGTTAGGTGTGAAGTCCCCGTCGGAATTTATCGAACTATCGACCGCGCAGATGCGCAAGCAATACGAGACCATGTCCGCACAGAATAAGGAGCTTTGCGCACTCGCTCAGGAGATGGCGACCGAGGCTGCCGAGAAAATCAGAGCGGGCGCGTCCAAGATCGTCAAAAAGGCTCCTTGATCGCATCAATTTCGCGCAGCACGAGTTTGCCCCCGCGGTTAAACGGTGCGGCGCGATGCCCACCCGACAAGTGCTGCGTTGCGGCCAGGAGACCCGTGCGCGTCAATCCACCCGCGTCGAATCGATGACGAAGTTGGTGAAGCCGCCATTGCGGTCGTCCATGCCGGCGAGCACCGCGTTGACCTTGGACAGCGGCGACACGCGATGTTCGAGCGCCGACAGGTCTAGCGTTCCGGCGCTGGCCATCGCCGCCATCTCTTCGCCCTCGCCGGTGGTGAACCACACCGAGCCTTCTAGCCCGATGCGGTTGGTCATCAGCCAGAACGCGTTGATCGGCAGCGTCTCCATCACCGCGCCGACATTAACGGCGCGGCCGCCGCGGCGCAGGCAGTAGAGCGCCCGCATCATGGCGCTCGCCGGCGCGCCCGGCGGCAGGCAATCGATCATGCCGTCGACGCCGTGTCCGTCGGTCGCAGCTTTGGCCCAGGCGACGAGCGGATCGGGCTGCGCGTCCGCTGCATTCGGCACCGAAAGAACATCGATGCGGCCCGGCGCCAGCGCTTTGACGCGATCGAGCAGCGCGGCGTTGCGGCCGGTGCCGAGAATTTTGGTCGCGCCCATCGCCAGCGCCAGTTGCGCGGCGTTCAATCCGAGTTGCCCGCTGATGCCGTTGATCAGCAGCGTGAAGCCCGGGCCGACGCCGATTTTCTTCATCGCCGCATAGGCGGTGCCGAGATAGCCGAGTCGCGCCGCGGCCTCGAAACTCATGGTGTCCGGGAGCTTGACCAGCGCGCTCGCCGGCGCGGTGATGAATTGCGCGAGCCCGCCATAGGGATAGGCGCGCATGATGTCCTGCGAGCGGCCGAAATAGCCTTGCAAGGTCCAACTCGGGCAGTCCTGCGTTTGTCCGCTGCGGCACATCCGGCACGAGCCGCAGGACCGCGCCGGATTGACATAGACGCGGTCGCCCGGACGTACCGCCCAGACCTGGTCGCCGACCTTGGCCACCACGCCCGCCGGATCGAGACCGAAAATCGCCGGCAGCGGCGGCATCATCTTGTTGTCGGGCGTCAGCTTGCCGAAGAAGTTGCTGACGACGCGCGCGAGGTTCGGCACGACGCCGCAAGCCTTGACCTCGACCAGCACGTCGGTCGGCCGCGGCTCCGGGACGTCGATGCGGTCGAGCGTCATCGGTTCGCCGTAGGCATGCAGCCGTGCCGCGATCATTGTCGTCATTGATGCTCCTGCCTTTGCGGACGAGCCTGATCTGATCCGCCGCGGCGGAATTCCAGCAAAATCGGCGGACCGAGTCCTCAAAAAAACGTCACTGCAGAGCTTCGCCATGCTGGGTGACGTCGAGACCTTCGATTTCGCTCTGTCTATCGACGCGCAGAGCGACAAACGCCGAGATGGCCTTGAGCAGAACGGCTGTTGCGATCGCGGACCATGCCATAGTGACGACGATGCCGTAGAGCTGGATCAGCACTTGCCGGCCGTTTCCCGCCAACAGGCCGCTTGCACCGCCCAGGACCGGTGTCGCGAACACGCCGACCAGCAAAGTGCCGGTGGCGCCGCCGATGCCATGAACGCCGAACACGTCCAGCGAATCGTCGTAACCGCAGCGAAGTTTGAGCCAGGTGCAGCTCCAGAAGCAAATGACGCCGGCAAGCACTCCGATGATCATGCCGTGCCAGGGCAACACGAATCCGGATGCCGGCGTGATGGTGCCGAGCCCGGCGACCGCGCCGGAGATCATGCCGAGCACCGACGGCTTGCCGCGCGTCCACCATTCGAGCGCCATCCAGGTGATGGCGCCGGTCGCGGCGGCAAGATGCGTGGAGACGATGGCGAAGACGGCGCGCGAGTCGGCGGCGAGCGCCGAGCCGCCGTTGAAGCCGAACCAGCCGACCCACAGCATTCCGGTGCCGATCACGGCCAGCGACAAATCATAGGGCGCAAAATTATCGTGGCCGTAGCCGTGCCGGGCGCCGATCAGATAGGCCGCGACCAGACCGGCGACGCCGGCATTGATATGCACGACGGTGCCGCCGGCAAAATCGAGGACGCCGGCTTGGCCGAGAAAGCCGCCGCCCCAGACCCAATGCGCGATCGGCACGTAAACGACGATGAGCCACAGCGCCGCAAACCACATGAAGGCGGAAAACCGCATGCGGTCGGCGACCGAGCCGGCGACCAGCGCCACCGTGATCACGGCGAAGGTCATCTGGTAGATCATGAACAGCGCTTCGGGGATGGTCTTGGCGAACGGACTGATCGTCGACGGCGTCATGCCTTCGAGCAGGACACGATCGAGCGTCCCGATCACGGCGCCGGCGCCGGCAAAGGTGAGCGAATAGCCGACGGCCGCCCACAGCACCGAGCACAGCGCGACGACTGCAAGGGTCTGCGCCATGGTGGCGAGCACGTTCTTCTTGCGCACCATGCCGGCGTAGAACAGCGCCAGCCCGGGGATCGACATCATCAGCACGAGTGCGGTGGCGACGATCATCCACGCGGTGTCGGCCGGATCGATCTTGGCATCCGTTTGCGCCAGCGCCGGCGCCGCAGTGAGGACAGTGAATGCGCCGGCCGTAATCGCGCCGCGAGCGAGCGAAGCCCCCCTCATTTTCTCTTCCCCCCGATCGAGATTGAAATGCTTAGAGCGCGTCAGCGTCGGTTTCGCCGGTGCGGATGCGGAGCGCGCGATCGATCGGCGCGACGAAGATCTTGCCGTCGCCGATCTGCCCGGTTTTTGCGGCCGCGGTGATCGCCTCGACGACCCGGTCGGCGTCTTCGGCGGCGACCGCGATCTCGATGCGGACTTTCGGCAGCAAGTTCACCGCATATTCGGCGCCGCGATAGATCTCGGTGTGGCCCTTTTGCCGGCCGTAGCCCTTGACCTCGGAAACGGTCATGCCCTGGATGCCAATGCCGAGGAGCGCGTCGCGCACTTCTTCGAGCTTGAAGGGCTTGATGATGGCGATGACTAATTTCATGGCGGCGTCCGGTTGGCGGCGGGGCATGATTGCCTACCATACTGGCAGCACTGCCGACAATTCGGACACGCCGTTGCCTGCTGTTTGAGCGCTGCCTAAGCGCTCGCAGTGCCGCGGCGCTGCCGCAGCAGTCCTTCCTGCGCCACCGACGCCACCAGGATGCCGTCGGCGGTAAAGATCAGGCCGCGCGCGAAGCCGCGCGAACCGGCGAGGTTCGGACTGTCCTGCGCATAAAGCAGCCACTCATCGGCGCGGAACGGGCGATGAAACCACAGCGCATGATCGAGGCTCGCCGCCATGATGTCCTCGCTGAACACCGAGCGTTTGTGCGGGATTAATGCCGCGTCGAGCAGCATCATGTCGGAGGCATAGGCCAGCACGCATTGATGGATGGCCGGCTCGTCCGGCAGCCGCCCGGTGGCGCGCAGCCAGACGTGAAAGCGGCCATCCTTCAGCGTGTCGCCGAGATAGCGATTGTATTCGACCGGCCGCAACTCGATCGGCCGCTCGCGTTCGTAATAGCGCCGCACCGGCTCGGGCATTTTCGGCCATACGCTTCGCTTCAATTCCGCCTCGTCCGGCAGGTCCTCCGGTTTGGGCACGTCCGGCATCGGGAATTGATGCGACAGACCTTCCTCGTGCACGTGAAATGACACCGCCATCGAGAAGATCGCGTGGCCGTGCTGGCGTGCCTTGACGTTGCGCGTGGTGAAGCTTTTGCCGTCGCGGATGCGGTCGACATCATAGATGATCGGCACCTTGGGATCGCCGCCGAGCAGAAAATAGGCGTGCAGCGAGTGCGGCGGCCGCGTCGCTATCGCGTCGACGGTGCGGCAGGCGGCGACCAGGGCCTGGCCTATCACCTGGCCGCCGAACACGCGTTGCCAGCGCGATTGCGGCGAGCGCCCGCGAAATAGATTCACTTCGAGCGGTTCGAGATTGAGAACGTCAACCAGTTCCTGGACGGCGGAGGCCATGCTGTCTTCCTTCGCACCGGGTCGGTTCCGGCCGCGGTCTTCATGCCTATAGGTTCGGCGCGCGGGTCAAGCCCCGCCGCGCCCGGCGTGCTAGAATAGGCCATGACCCGGAGCAACATGGACGTGCTGATCGCCGGCGGCGGCTTTGCCGGGCTGACGCTCGCCATTGCCTTGCGGCAGGGGCTGGGACCGTCGTTCGCGGTCGCGGTCGCCGATCCGACGCTGGGCGCGAGCCACGCCGATGACGAGCGCGCCTCGGCGATCGTCGCGGCGGCAAGGCGCCTGTTCGAGACCATCGGCGTGTGGAACGCCGTCGCGGCGGAAACGCAACCGATCCTCGATATGGTCGTCACCGACAGCCGGCTCGGCGACGCGGTACGGCCGACCTACCTGACCTTCGCCGGCGAGATCGAACCGGGCGAGCCGTTCGCCCACATGATCGAGAACCGGCTCCTGGTCGATGCCTTGGGCGCGAAGGCTCGCGAGGTCGGCGTGGCGCTGCAGCCATCCGCCGTCAAGGGTTTCGCGCGTGCCGGCGACCGCGTCACGGCTGCACTCGCCGACGGCTCGGAATTTAACGCGCGCCTCCTCGTCGCCGCCGACGGCGCGCGCTCGAGCATTCGCGCGGCTGCCGGCATCGCCACGCACGGCTGGAATTACGGCCAGTCCGCGATCGTCATCAATGTCGCGCATGAGCGCGATCACGAGGGACGCGCCGAGGAGCATTTCCTGCCGGCGGGTCCTTTTGCGATCCTGCCGCTCAAGGGCCGCCGCTCGTCGATCGTGTGGACCGAGACCACGGCGGAGGCGGCGCGCATCATGGCGCTGCCCGACGCGGCGTTCCACGCCGAGCTGGAGCAGCGCTTCAAGCTGCATCTCGGCGACATCAAGGTGATCGGCGCGCGGCGCGTCCATCCGCTCGGCTTCTTCGTGGCCCGCGCCTTCGTCGCCGAGCGCGTCGCGCTCGCCGGCGACGCCGCCCATGTCATTCACCCGATTGCCGGCCAGGGCCTCAATATGGGCCTCAAAGACGTCGCCGCGCTCGCCGAGGTGGTCGTCGATGCGGCGCGGCTCGGGCTCGACCCGGGCGCGGCGGACACGCTCGAGCGTTACCAGCGCTGGCGGCGCTTCGACACCATGGCGATGGGGCTTGCCACCGATGGGCTCAACCGGCTGTTCTCCAACCGCTCCGACGTCTTGCGCGCCGTTCGCGACGTCGGCCTCGGCCTGGTCGACCGGCTGCCCGGATTGAAGCGCCTGTTCATCCGCGAGGCGGCGGGACTGGTCGGCGAAGTGCCAAAGCTGCTGCGCGGCGAAAGCCTTTAGCCGCCATGCCGTTCAACCACATCGCGGTCATCGGCGGCGGCGCCTGGGGGACGGCTCTGGCGCTGACCTGCGCGCGCGCCGGACGCGCGGTCACGCTGTGGGAGCAGGACCCCGCGAACGCAACGCAACTCAAGAGCAAACGCGAAAGCCTGTTCCTGCCCGGCGTGCGCATCGATGACAACGTCGTCATTGCCGGCAACCTTGAAGAGGCGGCGCGCGCGGAAGTGCTCGTTCTTGTCGTGCCTGCTCAGGCCGTGCGCACCGCCGTTAAAAATCTCGCACCGTTGCTCGCCGCCGGCACGCCGGTGATCGTCTGCGCCAAAGGCATCGAGCGCGGCAGCCGGAAGTTCATGAGCGAAGTCATCGCCGAAAGCGCGCCCGGCGCGGCGCCGGCGATTCTCTCCGGACCGAGCTTTGCCGCCGACGTCGCGCGTGCTCTGCCGACTGCCGTCACGCTGGCCGCCGGCGACGCCGGACTTGCCGCCGAGTTGGCGCGCGCGGTCGGTTCGGCGACGTTCCGGCCGTACCATTCCACCGACGTGCGCGGCGTCGAGATCGGCGGCGCCACCAAGAACGTGCTGGCGATTGCCGCCGGCGTCGTCGCCGGGCGCGGGCTCGGCGCCAGCGCGCTCGCGGCGCTCACCACGCGCGGCTTTGCCGAGCTGGTACGGTTCGGCAAGGCCTATGGCGCCAGGCCGGAAACCATGATGGGGCTGTCAGGGCTCGGCGATCTGCTGCTGACCTGTTCGAGCCCGCAGTCGCGCAATTTCTCGTTCGGCATGGCTCTCGGCCGCGGGCAAAGGCCGGGAGAAATCCATGGCGGCCTTGCCGAGGGCGTGTTCACCGCGCCGGTGCTGCTCGACATGGCGCGCGAGCGCTCAGTCGACATGCCGATCGCGGCGGCGGTCGCGGCGCTGCTCGACGAGAAAATGAGCGTCGATGCCGTGATCGAGTCGCTCTTGACGCGGCCGTTGAAGGCGGAGGGATGAACATGGCGTACTGGCTCCTGAAAACCGAGCCCGAGGAATTTTCCTGGGACGATCAGGTCAAGCGCGGCAAGAAGGGCGAAGCGTGGAGCGGCGTGCGCAATTTCACCGCGCGCGGCAATCTGAAAGAGATGAAGAAGGGTGACGAATTCTTCTTCTATCACACCGGCGACGAGAAGCAGATCGTCGGCATCGGCGAAATCACCCGCGAGCAGTTCCCCGACCCCACCGCGGCGAAGGGCGAGCCGTGGGTCGCGGTCCAGACCATCGCGGTCGAGCCGTTGCCGAAGCCCGTCACGCTCGCCGCGGTCAAGGCGGAAGGCAAGCTCAAGGACATGGCGCTGGTGAAGTATTCCCGCCTCTCGGTGCAGCCGGTGACCGAGGCGCAGTGGAAGCTTGTCTGCAAGATGGGCGGCGTGAAGGCTTAAGCTCTGCCAGCCGTGCGGCGAAAAGCACGTCACGGCGGTTCCGGAAATCGCGGCATGTGAGCCTTGTCGCTCGTCGGGCCGCCGTCGCATAATGGGGCCAAGGAAACGCCCGTAAGCGGGCGATGCCAGCGGCGTGCGCGTGGAGGAAGCTGAGATGTCGGACAAGATTTACGAAGTTCCCGCCGAGTGGAAAAAGCGCGCCTTCATCGACGACGCCAAATACCAGGAGATGTACCGGCGCTCGCTCGCCGATCCGAACGCCTTCTGGGGCGAAGAGGCCAAGCGCATTCACTGGACGCGGCATTTCAGCAAGGTCAAGAACACGTCCTTCGACCCGCACAACGTATCGATCAAATGGTACGAGGACGGCTCGACCAACGTCGCCTACAACTGCATCGACCGCCATTTGCACGGCCGCGCCCATCAGACCGCGATCATCTGGGAAGGCGACGATCCGAAGGATTCCAAGCATATCACCTATAAGGAGCTGCACGACGAGGTTTGCCGGATGGCGAACATCCTGCGCAACCGCAACGTCAAGAAAGGCGACCGCGTCACCATCTACATGCCGATGATTCCGGAAGCGGCCTACGCCATGCTGGCCTGCGCGCGCATCGGCGCCATCCATTCCGTGGTGTTCGGCGGCTTCTCGCCGGACTCGCTCGCCGGCCGTATCGCCGATTGCAAGTCGAACGTCGTCATCACCGCCGACGAAGGCGTCCGCGGCGGCCGCAAGATCCCGCTCAAAGCCAATACCGACGCGGCGATCGCCAAATGCGGCGGCGTCGACTTTGTCATTGTCGTCAAGCGCACCGGCGGCGCCGTCGACATGGATCCGGTGCGCGACGTCTGGTACCACGAGGCCAAGGACGTCGTCACCGCGGAGTGCCCGTGCGCCGACATGAACGCGGAGGACCCGCTATTCATCCTTTACACCTCGGGCTCGACCGGCAAGCCGAAAGGCGTGCTGCACACCACCGCCGGCTATCTCGTCTATACGGCGATGACGCACCAATACGTCTTCGACTATCACGACGGCGACATTTACTGGTGCACCGCCGACGTCGGCTGGGTCACCGGCCACAGCTACATCGTCTATGGACCGCTCTGTAACGGCGCCACGACGCTGATGTTCGAGGGCGTACCGAATTATCCGTCGATGTCGCGGTTCTGGGAGGTCATCGACAAGCACAAGGTCAATATCTTCTACACCGCGCCGACCGCGATCCGCGCGCTGATGCAGGCCGGCGATGGGCCGGTGAAGAAGACCTCGCGCGCCTCGCTGCGGCTCCTCGGCTCGGTCGGCGAGCCAATCAATCCGGAAGCCTGGGAATGGTATTATCGCGTGGTCGGCGACAACCGCTGCCCGATCGTCGACACCTGGTGGCAGACCGAGACTGGCGGCATCCTGATCACGCCGCTGCCCGGCGCCACGGCGCTCAAGCCTGGCTCGGCGACGCGGCCGTTCTTCG
Source organism: Xanthobacteraceae bacterium (assembly GCA_035515455.1). Taxonomy (GTDB): domain Bacteria; phylum Pseudomonadota; class Alphaproteobacteria; order Rhizobiales; family Xanthobacteraceae; genus BOG-931. Next base: position 358 of record DATJBH010000023.1, on the reverse strand, counting down.
GCATCGTGCCGGAAATCGTCGACGCCGAAGGCAAGGTGCAGCAAGGCGCCACCAGCGGCAATCTCTGCATCGCCGATTCCTGGCCGGGCCAGATGCGCACCGTCTATGGCGACCATCAGCGCTTCGTCGAGACCTATTTCTCGACCTATCCGGGGAAATATTTCACCGGCGACGGCTGCCGCCGCGACGCCGATGGCTACTACTGGATCACCGGCCGCGTCGACGACGTGATCAACGTCGCCGGCCACCGGCTCGGCACGGCGGAAGTGGAATCGGCGCTGGTCGCGCATCCCAAAGTGTCGGAGGCCGCCGTCGTCGGCTATCCGCACAACATCAAGGGCCAGGGCATTTACGCCTA
>DATJBH010000022.1:0-33343 GCA_035515455.1 Xanthobacteraceae bacterium | reverse complement strand
GGTGACGAGATATTCGAGGTCCTGCTGCCCGGCGGTGACCAGCACCGGGGCGTTCGCCTTCATCGCGTCATAGAGCATGCCCATGGCGTTGCCGAGCCCGGGCGCGACGTGAAGGTTGAGCACGGCAAGCCCGCCGGAGGCCTGCGCATAGCCGTCGGCCATCGCCATCAGGGCGGCTTCCTGCAGGCCGAGGATGTATTGGATGTCGTGCTCGACGGCGAACGCGTCCATCAGCGGCAATTCGGTGGTGCCGGGATTGCCGAACATCACCGTTACGCCTTCCTGCTTGAGCAGATCGAGGAAGGCGCGCTTTCCACTCATCACCGGCACGTTCGTCTCCTGCGTTCAAGTTCGAACGATGATAACGAACTCTTGCCGGCTTCTATACGGGGGGTTGGCGGAGAGGGAGGGATTCGAACCCCCGATACGGTTGCCCGTATGCCGCATTTCGAGTGCGGTGCTTTCAACCACTCAGCCACCTCTCCGGGAAGGCAAAAGCCTGAGCGTCGCGGCGCTGTATGTAGCCGCCGCGTGCGGACGAAACAAGGGTGGCTGAGTTTACAGTTCCCGGCCGATGGCGCGATCGACCGAATAAGGCCCGCCGCCGCGTAGCGCGATGGCGAAGAAGATCAGGCCCCACAGGAACGTATATTCCCAGCCGTGGTGCGCCCAGGCCCAGCCGTTCTTGACGAACAACAGGCTGATGACGGCAAGCTCGATGGCCAGCGTCGCGGCGAAGAAGCGCGTGAACAGGCCGATCGCGACACAAATTGCGCCAATCGTTTCGTTGATGAGGATGACATAGGCGACAAGCACGGCCGGCTCGAAGCCGAGCTTGGCGAACTCTTCCGCGGCCGTGGCGATCGAGGTCCCGGTGAGCCGGTGGTAACCGTGCGCCAGCATGGTGCCGCCGACCGTGACGCGAATGAGCGGCCAGGACAGCGGCACAACGGCATCATAGAACGGCTGCAGGAACGGCAGCAGCAATCTCGGCTCGGCTTGAGCTTCGGTCATGGACTCCTCCATCAGCATCAGCGTTTAGCTGGCTGCACCACGCGCATTAAGCAAACACCGCCCCACCATGATTAGTTCGCCGACCGGGCCGACGCTAGCCGACCCGCACCAGCTGCTTGCCGAAATTCCTGCCGTGCAGCAGGCGGAGAAAGGCTTCCGGCATCCGCTCGATGCCGTCAAGCACATCTTCCTTGAACCGAATCTTTCCGGCCTTGTGCCAGGCGGAGAGCCTGCTCAAGGCTTCGCTGCGGCGATGCCACCAGTCGAACACCAGAAAGCCGTGGACGCTCGCTCGCGTCACGATCAATTGCCCCATGAAGCGTTCGCCGATGTCGGGCTTGCCGAACCGGTCGGCGAGCGCGACGCGCCCGCAGATCACCACGCGGGCGCCGATGCTCAAGTTTTTCATCGCCGCGTCATGGATCGTGCCGGCGGTGTTGTCGAAGAAGACGTCTACCCCGCGCGGACACGCCTGCCCGATCGCGGCGGTGAGGTCGGCGGCTTTCCTGTAATTGATGCCGGCATCGAAGCCGATGTCGCGGCACCAGGCAAGCTTGTCATCGTCGCCGGCAACGGCCACCGCCCGGCAGCCCGACAATTTCGCGATCTGTCCGACCAATTGCCCGACCGCTCCCGATGCCGCAGAGACGACAACGGTGTCGCCGGGCCGCGGGCGGCCGACATCGAGCAGCCCGAAATAAGCGGTGATGCCCGGCATGCCGAGCCACGACAGCGAGCTTTCGATCGGACCGAGCGCCGGGTCTATCTTGTTGACGCCGGCCGGGCCGAACACATCCGGGCTCAGCACCGACCACTCCTGCCATCCGAAGCTCATCGACTCGGCGACGTCGCCGATTTTCCATCCCGGATGGTTTGAGGCGACCACCTCGCCGACGCCGCCACCCTGCATGACCGCACCGAGGTCGACCCCCTTGGCATAGTTGGCGCCCGGGCTCATGCGCCCGCGCATATAGGGATCGACGGATAGCCACTTCGCCTTGACGAGAATCTGGCCCGGTCCGGGATCGGGCACCGGCTGCGCGTCGATGGCCCAGTTTTCCTCGGATGGCATGCCCTGCGGATAGCTGGTGAGGAGCCAGCGGCGGTTCATCACGTTTGCCATCGGTCACCCCATGCCCAGCACCGTAGCTATTTCGCCGCCGCGACCAGCGAATAGCGCTCGTCCGCCGCCGGGCAGCGGGCCAGCGGCAGGCCGAGCTCCTTGCGCACGATATTGGTGCCGAGCACCAGCGAGACCATCTTGTAGAACGCGTGGCGGCGGCTCATGCCTTCGCGGCCCATGCCGCAGTCGGTCGAGATGACCAGGCGCTCCGGCGGAATGTATTTCAGCGCGGCGCGGATTTTCTCGGCGACCTCGTCCTGGCTCTCGACCTGCAGCACGTGATGATCGATGACGCCGATGGCGATTTTCTTGCCCGTTATGGTCTTGCCGATGGCTTCGAGGTCGATGCCGCCGGAGCTCGACGATTCGAAGGTGATGACGTCGGCATCGACGGTATTGTAGGTCTCGAGCGCCGGCTTGTAGCTCTGCACGCTTGCGAACATTCTTTGCTGAGACGGATTGCCCCAGCAGGAATGCGCCCACACTTCGGTCTTGGCGCGCAGGCCCTTCACGGTGCGATTGAACACCTCGACCATCAAGGCCGGCGTGATCACCTTGTCCTGGATCTTGCGCACCGCGATCAGATGGATCTGCGGCTCCTCGATTTGGATCACCGGACAGCCGGCGTCGGCCAACTCGTGATATTCCTCGTTGAAGGCATCGGCGATGGCGAACATGCGATCGGGTACGCTCTTATAGTGCCGGTCCTGCAGCGCGAAGGCTACGATCTCCGCGGACACGCCGCCGAACTTCACCGGCTTCTCGGTGAAGCGCTGCGCCGCCTTCCACATCGCGGTGTATTGCAGATTGCCGCGCCCGATCGGTCCGGTAATGACCGGCATGACGCGGGATTCCAGATAATCGTGCAAGATGTGACCGCGCGGAAAGGCGATGCCGCCGCGGCCGGCCGGCGTCGGCTCGGGGTGGGCGATGTCGAGTCCGCTCATGTGGTTCGGCGGATAAGCGGTCCAGCTCTGGCCGCCGACGTCGTCGTCGAAGCGGCAGTCGCCGTCGGTGACGATGTCGAGCCCGGCGAGCTCCTGATCGCGCAGATAGCAGGTCAGCGCGTCTTCGTACTGTTCGCGGAAGCGGCGGCTGACCATCGCCTCGAGGAAATGCCGGGTGCCGAGATTTTCCGTGTACCAGCTCGGCCGCGGCAGCGAGCCGGTGTGCGTCGTCGGCAAGGTGATGTCCTTGGTGCCCCGATACATTTCTCAACGCCTCCCTGCCATCCGCGGCGGCTGATCCCGCTCGCCGGCTTTGGCGATTAGCTTAGCAAGCCGCGCCGGTGCTTGATAAGGCGGTCGCCGATGGAGCCGCCGTGGCCCACGGCGAAGCGACAGGGCAAAAGTGGGCAACAAACATTGAAACGTAATCGCGGCGCTCGGTTCAGGTGCCGGTGAACACCGGTTTGCGCTTTTCCATGAACGCGGTGCGGCCTTCGACGTAGTCCTTGCTGGCGAAGCATTGCTCGACCATTTCCGCCGAGCGCGCCAGGTCGCGCTTGGAATCTTCCTTGACGACCTCGCCGACAGTGACCTTCACCGCCTTGATGGTGAGCGGTGCATTGGCCGAGATCATGTCGGTGATGCTTTTGACGTAGGTCTCGAGCTCGGCCGACGGCACCACGCGATTGACCAGGCCCATAACCCGCGCCTCCTCGGCGTCGAATTGGCGCGCGGTATAGAAGATCTCCTTGGCGAAGGACGGTCCGACGATATCGACGAGGCGCTTGAGCCCGCTATAGCCGTAGCCCAGACCGAGCTTGGCCGCCGGCACGGCGAACCGCGAATTGTCGGAAGCGATGCGCAGATCGCAGCAGGTGGCGAGCCCGAGGCCGCCGCCGATGCAATAGCCGCGGATCATGGCGATGGTCGGCTTCGGGAAATCGGCGATGCTGGCGTAAGTCGCGTCGGTCTTCTTGTTGTAGGAGCGCACCGCTTCCAGCGTCGCCCGCTCGCTGCCGAATTTCGAGATGTCGGCGCCGGACACGAAGGCCTTGCCGCCGGCGCCGGTCAGCACCACGACGCGGATGTCGTTGTCCGCCGCGAAGCCGTTGAGAATTTCCGTGGTCGCCTCCCACATTTCCAGCGACACCGCGTTGTGCCGCTCCGGATTGTTGAAGGTCACGATGCCGACGCCGCCTTCCTTGCGCGCGAGCATCTTGTCGGTTTGCGTCATCATTCAGCTCCTGTTTCCCGGACGCGGTGCAGCGTGAAACGGTGCACCGCTGATCCGGGATCGTTCAAAATCCACACTCCCGCCCGGGAAACGGCGGCTAAAGCGCGCCCGCCTTATGCAGCGCGGCGATTTCCTTCGGCTTGAAGCCGAACTCCTTGAGCACGCTGTCGGTATGTTCGCCGAGCTCCGGCGGCCGCACCGCGAGCCGCGACGGGGTGCGCGACAACTTCACCGGCTGGGCGACGAGCCGCATCTTGCTCTTGTCCTTCATGGTGACGCTCTGCGCCATGCCGAGATGCTCGACCTGCGGATCGGCGAAGACCCGGTCGATCGAGTAGATCGGTCCGCATGGCACGCCGGCTTTGTTCAAGCGCTCGATCCATTCGGCGCTGGTGCGGCCGGCCATATAGCTTTCGATTTCGGCATTGAGCGCATCGCGGTGTTTGGAGCGCAACGCGCCGCTCTGATAATTCGGGTTGCTCAAAAGCGCGGGCGCCTCGGCGGCCTCGCAGAACCGCTCCCAGATTTTCTGTCCCGTGGCGGCGATATTGATATGGCCGTCTTTGGTCTTGAACACGCCGGTCGGAATGCTGGTCGGATGATTGTTGCCGGCCTGCTTCGCCACTTCGCCGGAGACCAGATAGCGCGCGGCCTGGAAGTCGAGCATGAAAATCTGCGCCTGCAACAGCGAAGTCTCGATATGCTGGCCCTTGTGCGACTTCTCGCGTTCCAACAGCGCGACGAGAATGCCGAGCGCGGCGAACAGCCCGGCGGAAAGATCGGCGATCGGAATGCCGACGCGCACCGGCCCCTGCCCGGGCAGGCCGGTAATCGACATCAGCCCGCCCATGCCTTGCGCGATCTGATCGAAGCCGGGCCGATTGGCGTAGGGCCCGTCCTGGCCGAAGCCGGAAATGCTGGCATAGACCAGACGCGGATTGATCTTGGCGAGCGTCTTGTAATCGATGCCGAGCCGCTTCTTCACGTCCGGGCGGAAATTCTCCACGACGACGTCGGCCTTCTTGACCATGCGCTTGAAGGCGGCGAGGCCAGCGGGCGATTTAAGATTGAGCGTCATGCCGCGCTTGTTGCGGTGCAGATTCTGAAAATCCGAGCCCTCGCGGGGGCCGCCCATCGGCTCTTCCGGCCCGGGCGGCGACTCGATCTTGATGACATTGGCGCCCCAATCGGCCAGCTGGCGCACGCAGGTCGGTCCCGAGCGCACCCGGGTGAGATCGAGGACCGTGAAGCGGGCGAGAGCTTTGGAAGCGCGGGGAAAGGGCATTGCTGGCGTCTCCGCTGCCGGTCTCGGCCGGCTTTATTCTGCCGGGTGCAGATCCATTTTGCGCCCGGCCGGAAAGGGGCAGAACTTCCCCGATCTTATCGGCATTGTCCACCGGCTCCATGACCGGCTGTATAGGGAGGGCAGGCGCTCGTTCCTGCCCCGCAGAGGGGATACATTAGTCGCATCAACGGCCATCTTTCTGGCACTTTCGGGAGGCGATCATGAATGAGGAAGTTCTCAATGTCAGCGTGCGCAAATTTTTGAAAAAGGTCGGCATCACCTCGCAGCGCGAGATCGAGCAGGCGGTGCGCGCGGCGATTGCCGGCGGCCGGCTGAAGGGCAACGAGGCGCTGCCGGCCAAGGTGCTGCTCAGCGTCGAAGGGCTCGGCCTGTCGGTCGAGATCGAGGGCGCCGTCGAGCTTGAATGAAAGAACAGCGCCGCTTCTCGCCGAACCCCGAATAACAATCATGGTTGACCTGCATGCTTGACGTGATGCTTCACTTGCGCCGTCCGCTCATTGCGCTGATGCTCGCGGCCGCCGCGACAACGGCCCTGGCCCAGGAACATCCGCCTCGCGGCGGCGGTGCGCGCTCGGACCGGCAAGGCGAGAGCCAGCACGCGAGTCAGCAGAGCAGCGGCGGCCCCGGCGTGCTGGCGCTGTTGCCGACGGACTCCGTGACGGAGCACTCGATCGACACCAAATCTGGCAAGCTCGCCTATACGGTAACCGCCGGAACGTTTCCGCTGTTCGATCAATCGGGCTCGCAGTCGGCGCGGATATTTTATACCGCCTATGTCGCCAAGACCGACAATCCCGCCGCGCGGCCGGTGACTTTCGTCTTCAATGGCGGGCCGGGCGCCGCTTCGGCGTTTCTCAATCTCGGTCTGGTCGGGCCGCGGATTGCCGAATTCGGCGCGGACGGGCGGGACGGCTCGCATGTCCGCCTCATCGATAATCCCGATACCTGGCTTGCTTTCACCGATCTCGTCTTGATCGATCCGGTCGGCACCGGCTGGAGCCGGGCCGCCAAGCCCGACGACGATCATTTTTTCTGGAGCGTGCACGGCGACGCCGAGTCGATGGCCAAAGTCATCGCGCTCTATGTCGCGAAAAACAGCCGCACCAGTTCGCCGAAATTCATCCTCGGCGAAAGCTACGGCGGCTTTCGCGCCGCCAAGGTCGCCCGCGTGCTGCAAAACGATCAGGGCATCGTCGTGTCCGGAATCGTGATGCTGTCGCCGATGCTCGACGGACATTTTCAGTTCGGCGGCGACCATTTTGCGCTCGGCGCCGCCCTGCAACTGCCGTCGCTTGCCGCCGCCGAGCTCGAGCGCAAGCACGCGTTCAGCCAGGAGGCGCTGGCGCAGGCCGAGCATTTCGCGCTGACCGATTACCTCACCACGCTTGCCGGCCCGCCGCCGCAGGGCGATGCCGCCAAGAGCTTTTATGCGCGCGTCGCCAAGATCACCGGCCTATCGGTGGATGCGATCACGCAATCGCGCGGCTTCATTCGCGACGATTACATCAAGAATTTCGCCGGCGACCACAAGATCGTCAGCCATTACGACGCGACATTCGCCTCCGACGACCCTTACCCGGAGACACCGGTCGACCGCGGCCCCGATCCGATCCTCGACGGCATGATCCGCGCCTACGGCAGCGCGTTTGTCGGCTACGCGCGTGACGAGCTCGGCTTTAAGACTGAGATGACCTACAATTTGCTCGACGGCAGCATTTCGAGAAAATGGGATTGGCAACAGGATCACAGCCAGCCGAGCGTCACCGACGATCTGCGCGTGCTGCTGGCCTTGACGCCGTCATTCCGGCTGCTGATCGCGCACGGCTACAGCGACATGGTCACGCCCTTCGCGGTGACGCGCTATCTGTTGCAGCACTTGCCGCCGTTCCAGGGTGAAGAGCGCACCGAGCTCAAGCTCTACCGCGGCGGCCACATGTTTTATCTCGATCCGGACTCGCGCAAGGCTTTCACCACCGATGCGCGGACGATGTATGTGGGGCCGTGACGGCGCCCGCCGAATGTTGCCGGTGATAACCAAAAATCCTCAGCCGACGCGGGCCGGCGGCGGTGGGGACCGGTCTTGCCGTTAACCACAATTCGCGATCATCCGCGCTGCAGCTGATTGGGATGCCGCCCCCGGTGCGGCCGCTGGGGAGCGGCGCTTTGTCTCACCGCGGGCCGGACTTTACGGAAAGGCCCGCTAATTTCGCTTCGACCGCAGCCACTCGCATCCCCGATGACTAAAAAATGGGCTGCCGCTTCCCTTTTGCGGCGGCAGCGGCTCCGGCTCAACGTTGCCTTTCACGATAGAATAAGACAATCGTTTGATTGAAATATCAGATCGATTAGACATAGTCGTTCGGCTCACGCCACCAAGAACACCACCAAGGGAGAGAGACTAGTTATGTCCCAGGACCTCATCGGCATCCCCGTCAAGCGGCGGACCATACTCAAGGCCGGCCTGGCGCTCGGCGCCATGCAAGTCGCCAGCCCGTTCGTTGTGAAATCGCTCGCCGACGAACCGGTGAAAATCGGCCTCGACAACCCGCTGACCGGCACTTTCGCAGCGCTTGGCAAGAACGAATTGATCGGCGCACAGCTCGCGCTCGATCAGATCAATGCCAAGAATGGCATCCTCGGCCGCAAGGTAGAGATGGTAGTCGAAGATTCGACCAGCGGCGACACCGCCACCGCCGTGCAGAAGGCGCTCAAGCTGATCGACCGCGACAAGGTCGACTTCCTTCTCGGTAACATCAATTCGGCGCTGGCGCAGGCGATGGCCAATACGAGCTTCCAGAAGGGCGTATTCCACATCGTCCCCGGCGGCCACACCGACAGCGTCACCGGCACGCAATGCCATTGGAACGTCTTTCGCGTCTGCAATACGACGCGCATGGAAACCAATTCGGTCTCCAAGCTGCTGCTCAGCAAATACGGCAAGAAGTGGTACTTCATCACAACCGATTACGCCTTCGGCCATTCGCTGCAGCAGGGCTTCGAAGCGAGTCTTAAGGAAGTCAACGGTACCGAGCTCGGCGCCGATTTCACTCCGCTCGGCACCACCGACTTCTCAGCCAATCTGATCAAGGCTCAATCGACCAATCCCGACGCGATCATCTTGTTGCTCGCCGGCGACGACATGATCAATTGCCTCAAGCAGGCCGTGCAGTTCGGCCTCGACAAGAAGACTCACATCGCCGGGGCGCAGCAAGAGCTCGAAGTCAACAAGGGTCTGCCGCCCGACGCTTTGTTCGGCGACTGGGTGTTCGAATGGTATTGGAAACAGCCCGGCGTCCCGCATGTCGCGGAATTCGTCGCCGATATCCGCAAGCGCAGCGGCGGCAACGTGCCGACGGCGCGCACGTGGTTCGGCTATGCCGCGGTCCACACCTGCAAGCTCGCCGCCGAGAAAGCGAAGTCGCTCGAGGCGGTGAAGATGGCGCAGGCGATGCAGGGTCTGGTGCTGCCGCCGGAAATCGCGCTGATGCCGAATAATCCGTACTATCGCAAGGGCGACAATCAGTTGATGCCAACGCTGTTTGTCGGTCATTCACAGCCGGCCCCGAAGGGCGGCGATCCGGAAGATCTGTTCGCCGTTACGCAGCTCGTCAAAGGCGACGAGGCGGCGCTGCCGGTCGATCAGACCGGCTGCAAGGTCGTGTGGCCGTCATAACGATGCCTTCGGCCGGGGACCGCGGCGTTGCGGTCCCCGGTTTGTTTTAGTACGGAGAGGAAGGTTGCACGCCAGGCCTTAACCGGGAACTGGTCAGGCCCGCCCGACCATCCAAGGCGGGCCGTTTTTTGCCGGGCGTTGCGTTTTGGGGGATTCGTAACCGTCGCATGGCGCAGCTGTTACTGTTCAACGTCTTCAACGGGCTCATCATCGGCGCGTTCTATGCACTGATGGCGCTCGGTTTGTCGCTCATTCTCAATCTGTCCGGCGTGATTAATTTTGCACACGGCGGATTTCTCGCGATCGGCGGCTATGTTGCCTACACGCTGGTGCCGTATCTCGGCTTTTGGGGTGCGCTGGTGGCGTCGCCCTTCATCGTCGCTTTCATCGGCATCCTGGTGGAACGCGTGCTGGTGCGCCGGCTCTATGGCCGCGACCCGCTTTACAGCCTGCTGCTGACGTTCGGGCTCGCCTTCATGATCGAGGATGGCACGCGCTTCATCTGGGGTGCGCAAAGTCTGCCGTACCAAATTCCGACATGGCTCGCGGCGCCGCTGAGCTCGGAATATTTCTTTCTCACCGGCTACCGTCTGTTCATGATGACGCTGGTCGCGGCGGCGGTCATCGGTCTGTTCCTGATCCTCAATCATACGCGCTTGGGCCTGCGCATCCGCGCCGGGACGCTCGATCTCGAAACCGTCTCGGTGCTCGGCGTCAACGTGCGGGTGCTGCGTAATCTCAATTTCGGCATGGGCATCTATCTCGCCGGCTTGGCCGGTGTCCTCGCCATCGGCATGCTTGGACTGCAGCCCACGGTCGGCGACAATCTCATCATGCCGAGCTTCATCGCCATCATCGTCGGCGGTTTGGGCAGTCTGCCGGGGACGCTGCTCGGCGGCTTGCTGATCGGCGTCGCTTCCGGCGTCACCAGCGTCTATTTCCCCTCGGCCAGCGAGGCAGTGATGTATGTGATGATGGCGGCGGTGTTGATCGTGCGGCCGCGCGGCCTTCTTGGCGAAGAGGGACGTTTCTGATGCCGAGACTGGACAAGCGCGCAGGCGATCTTCTGGTCTGGGCTCTGCTCCTGACCGCGCCTTTCTGGATGCCGGCGGTCGGCAGCTATATCGAGCTTGGCAGCCACGTCGTGGTTTATGCGCTCGCGGCGATGGCGCTCAATTTCCTTCTTGGTTACACCGGGGTGCTGTCGTTCGGCCACGCCGCTTATTTCGGCCTGGGCGCCTACGGCACCGCGATGACGATCAAATATCTGTATCCCTCGACGCCGCTTGGCATGCTGGTCGGTACCATCGTCGGCACCGCGGCAGCGGCGATCATCGGGCCGCTGATCGTGCGGCTGCGCGGCGTCTATTTCGCGATGTGCACAATCGCCTTCGGCCAGGTGTTCTATTACATCGCGTTTCAGTGGCGCTCGGCGACCGGCGGTGACGACGGCGTGAGCGCCTGGACCCGCGTGCCGTTGGATCTTGGCTTTGCCAAGATCGACATTCTTAACAACGCACAGGCCTTCTACTACTTCGTGGTGGCGGTGTTCGCGGTTTGCGCGGCGGCGATGGCCTTCCTTTTGCGCTCGCCGTTCGGCCGCACGCTCCTGGCGATCCGGGAAAACGAGCGGCGTGCCCGCTTCCTTGGCATCCCGGTCGACCGCCACATCTGGATGTCGTGGGTGATTTCCTGCTTTTTCGTCAGCATCGCCGGGGCGCTGTTTGCGCTGATGAATAATTTCGTCGATCCGCGCGCCATCCGCTGGGATCAGTCCGGCAACTTCGTTATCATGGCGGTGCTGGGCGGCATGCGTTCGTTTTGGGGACCGCTGATCGGCTCGGCGATCTTCCTGGTGCTGCAGGACTATATTTCCAGCCATACGGAGAACTGGATGTCCTTCATCGGCCTGTTCTTCGTGCTGATCGTGCTGTTCTTCCCGCGCGGCGTTCTTGGCATCATCCGACGAAAGGCCACATCGTGACCCTGTTGCGCGTTGAAAAAGTCTCGAAGCATTTCGGCAGCCTGGTCGCCGTCAACGATGTGTCGATGGCGGTCGAACCGGGCGAGCTGCGCGCCGTGATCGGCCCCAACGGCGCCGGCAAGACCACGTTCTTCAACCTGATCAGCGGTTTCCTCACGCCGACATCCGGCCGTATCACTTTCGACAACGAGGACGTCACGTACCTGTTGCCGGCGCGGCGGGTGTGGCGCGGCATTGCCCGCACTTTCCAGATTACCGAAGTCTTTCCGGAGCTCACGGTCCGGGAAAATCTGCGCATCGCCGTCGAAGTCGCCAGCGGCTATCGTTTGCGGGTGTGGCAGTCGCAGGATGCCGATGGCGAGGTCAGGGCGCGCGTCGTCGATTTATTGGAAATGAGCGGCTTGACCGAGAAGGCCGACCGGCTGGTCGGCGAGCTCGCCCACGGCGACCAGCGCGCCACCGAGATCATGATGGCGCTGGCGCTTAAGCCGCGGCTGCTGTTGCTCGACGAGCCGACCGCCGGCATGGGCGATCAGGAAACCTACGACATCACCCAGCTGATCCGGAAGCTGCATCGCGACCAGAAATTGACGATCGTGCTGATCGAGCACGATATGCGCGTGGTGTTTCATCTCGCCGACCGCATCATGGTGCTCGACCAGGGCAAATTTCTCGCCGAAGGCACGCCGCAGGAGATCGCCGCCAACGAGGCGGTGCAGGCGGCGTATTTGGGGAAGGCAGCAGCGTGAGCGCCGTCGTACTCGAGGCCGAAGGCCTCCACACTTATTACGGCAAGAGCCACATCCTGCATGGCGTCAGCCTGGAGGTGCGGGAAGGAGAGATCGTCACGCTGCTCGGCCGCAATGGCGCCGGTAAAACGACGACGCTGCGCAGCCTGGTCGGGTTGACCCATGCCCGCGACGGCGCGGTGCGCATTTTCGGCCACGCCACCACCGACTGGCCGCCCTATCGGATTGCCGGCCTCGGCGTCGGCTATGTCCCCGAGGGCCGCCGGATCTTTCCCAATCTGACGGTGGAAGAAAATCTCAAAGTGCCGATCGAGCGGCCCGGCCCGTGGACGATCGCCCGCATCTATGAGCTGTTTCCGCGGCTTGCCGAGCGCAAGGACAACAAGGGCCGGCAGCTGTCCGGTGGCGAGCAGGAAATGCTGGCGATCGCGCGTGCGCTGCTGTTGAACCCCAAACTGCTGCTGCTCGACGAGCCGAGTCAGGGCCTCGCGCCGCTGATCGTGCAGGACGTGTTCAAGGTCGTCACCTCGGCGCGCGAGCAGGGCATCTCGGTGCTCCTGGTGGAGCAGAACGTGCGGGCTGCCGTCGAAGTGGCCGACCGCGCCTACGTGCTCGATGACGGCCACGTTGTGTATTCGGGCCCCGCCGCCGAGTTCGCCAAGGATGAAGAGCGGGTGCGCTCGCTTGCCGGCGCCAGCGCCGAGGAATGGACGGCGCAAGCCTAACCCACAGGAAGTCCGCAGCGCCGCCTTGTTCAGCTCGATTTGAAGGGATCGAGCCCGTATTTGGCGCACATCGTCGCGACGATGGACTTGTCCTTGCCGCCGGCAATCAGACCCATGACGGCGGATTTCACTCTGTTGTTCGCCATTTGCGCTTCGACGATATAGGCCTGTTCGCCGTTATAAGCGGGATACGGGCTCTGCGCGTTTACAACCGAGCAATAATTGATGGACTGATCGTTCACGATCGCCGGGATTTTCGCCCAGCGATATTTCGCCGACGCGGGATTGCGCAGCGACTCACCAACCGCTTCCATGATGGCTTTCTTCTCGGCCGGGCTCAGATCGCGCATCGGGCCGCTGACGGAGGTGCTGGCGGCGGCATCGGCAACATTATTGCCGCCGGAGGGCGTCGCGGCCGTTCCCTGAGTCCCGGTCGTCGCGCAGCCGGAAAGCCCGGCAGTGGAAAGAAGACCGACCGCCAACGCGGCTATCACGCTGATTCTCGCTGCTTGCACGTTTCGTCCGTCGTTAAAGGAAGAGATGGATGCGGCGGCCTTAGTTTCCGGTCCGGCTCGACACCTTGATTTGGCCGATCGTGACGTGCGGCGCCGGATTTGGCGTTGTGCGCACCACCCGCGACTCGGGCTGGCCATTGGGACCGATCGTGTAGACATGGTTGTTGATCATCGCCCGGCCGTCGCGCGTCGGACTGCTCATTTCCTTGACGTTGTCGCTGATCAGCGTCTCTGCCGCGTCGGGATGGCCGGTATTCAACAGGCGAAGATGGGTCACGAACACCTTGGGGTAGATCAGTGACGAAGCCGGGACCTTGAGCCCCATGTAGTGCGCCACGTCGCCGACGAAGGCGTTACAGTTATAGAGCTCCGCGCTCCACACATGCGAGCGCGCTTGCAGTCGCTCGATATGGCCGAGGACGCGGTCATATTCGCCCTTGTTCATCAGCACGCGAAAGCGTGCAGTGACGTATTTGTTCTCAAGATCGCCGTCGGTCCAGCCGGTTTCGGCGGGCACGGGCACGTAATGGCCGATCACCCAGGCCGTGGAGTCGTCGCCGACCGGCGAGAGCCCCGCCACGCTCGCTTTGGTGGGCGCCACGCCAACCCGGCCATGCACCAGGTACGTATGACCGTAATCCCAGGCATAGCGCGAGCGAAACTCGATGTAATAATCGCCGGAACCGACGGTCACGACCGAGGTCGTTGGATTGCCGGTACGCAGAATCGTCCTCGCGCTTTCCGCGTTCGCGACGGACATGCCCAGACTCAGGAGCGCGGTCAAAACCAACGCGGCCCAGAGCCGAATGGGGCGAACAGGGTCGCTCAATCTATGCCGCATAATACCCTCCGTGAGCCTGGCCAAACCGAACTGTGACCAGCCATCGAGGTAACCGGTGTCCGCGTCGAATTTCCGCAATCGCGGGCACTTAGGGCGATTCGGCTTCGGTTCGCCCGGGTCCAGTTCCATAATGGTAGCAATAATTGGCCTTTGCCCGATGGCAAATGTTCGGCAGCCTCTGTGGATTTTTTCCACTGCGCCATATTTGCAACGCTTCGACCCCGGCCGCGACGAGCGGACAAAAATGGGCCGTTGGCCTCCGGTTTTTCCTCGGCCCGATCCAATTTTATAGGCCAATGCACCCGTGCGGGCGTGGTTTTGCTTTACACGCGCAAACACCGCGATTGGAACCGCAAATCCAGTGCATTCGGATCATGACTGTGTCTTTTCAGCACTAGAGAACGATAGCCCCCGTCTGTATGGTTAACCCCGTCATGACAAGGGGGAGTTCCCTATGAAGAAGATTGCTATCGCAACGGCCGCGGTGTTGGCTCTCCTGAGCATCGCCGGCTGCGCTCAGACCGGCAAGGGCAAAGCCCCGCCGCCGGTAGTTACCAAGGGGTAATGCCTCACGGCATTGTATGGGGGAAGGGCCGGCTTCGTGCCGGCCCCTTTCTTTTTTTGGGCGTCGCCTTTGACCCCTGACCACTGACCTGCGGTCGTCGAACGGCTATTCGGCAGCCCGCTTGCGCACCAGGGCCGCGGCGGCGCGGTCATAGCTCTCCTCGCGCGCCAACTGCTCCTTGAGCCCGACCAGCCCATAGTAATCGTCAAGCGGAAGCAGATGCTCGAAGGTCGGAGTGAGCGAGTTCTCGCGCTTGAGGATACGCAGCACGTTGCGCACGGCTTGGGCCGCGGCGAACAAGGCCAGCGAGGGGAACGTCGCCGCGACGACGCCTGCCGCTTCCAGGTCCTCCAGGCTACGCTGCTTGAGGCCCGCGGCCTGCGACAGCGTCGCCATGTGCGGGCCGCCGATTTCGCGCATGGCGCGCTTGATGTCGTCGATGGTGTCGACGCCCATGGGCTTTGCCATGTCGGCGCCGGCGTCCATGAACAACTGACAGCGCTCGATCGCGGCGTTGAGTCCATCCACGCCGGCGGCGTCGGTGCGGCCGGCGATGTAGAAGTCGGGATCGCGCCGGGCGTCGAGGGCGGCCTTGATCTTGGCCAGCATCTGCTCGACCGGGATCACCCGCTTGCCCGGTAGGTACCCGCAGCGGTTGGGAAACACCTGGTCGCTGATGAACATGCCGGCGACGCCGGCGGCCTCGAAGGCGCGCACCATCTGCCGCACATTGTTGACGCCGCCGAAGCCGGTATCGGCGTCGACATAGACCGGCACTTCGACGGCGGCAGCGATGCGCCCGTAGTGATCGGCATAATCGCGCATGTTGGATTGGCCGGTATCGGGCTGTGCCAGCATCGAGCCGATAGCGGCATAGCCCCCGGCGCACAGGGCCTCGAAACCCTCGGCCTCCATGATGCGCGCCGACAACGCGTCATAGGCGCCGGGCATCAGCACCAGCCGCTTGCCCGCCATGATCGCCCGGAATTTCTTGCGCACGCTCATGAGGCGCCTCCCTTGTGCTTTACTGCCGGATTAGCGGCTATCGCGCGCCGTCTGCAGCCACGGCTGCGCCGCCGCCGCGCGGCGCTCCCAGCCGACGATGTCATCCATGTGCTTGAGCGTCATGCCGATGTCGTCAAGCCCTTCGAGGAGCCGCGTCCGATCGGCCGGCGCGATGTCGAAGGCGATATCCGGCCCGCCGGGACCGCTGATGCGCTGCGTTACCAAATCGACGGCAAACGGCGCGGCGCCATCGGCGGCGACGACGCGGGCGATGAAAGCCTCCGCATCTTGCGGGCCGAGCACCACCGGCAACACGCCGTTCTGCAGGCAGTTCTCGCGATAGATATCGGCAAAGCTCTTGGCGACGATGACGCGGATGCCGTTCGCGACCATGCTCCACACCGCGGATTCGCGCGACGAGCCGGCGCCGAAATTCTGCCCGGTCACCAGGATGCCGGCGCCGCGAAACTGCGGCTTGTTGAGGACGAAGTCCGGGTCTTCGCTGCCGTCCTCGCGATGGCGGGCGCGATGAAACAGCATCGCCTGGTAGTCCTCTTTGAGGCTGCGCGAATGCATGACCGGGGCGATCTGGTCGGTATTGATGTCGTCCTTGAGCAGCGGCGCGGCGATGCCGCTATGCGTGGTGAACGGCTGCATCATGCCGCTCCCGCCAGCAATTGCCGCACATCGGTGATGCGTCCGGCGATCGCCGTCGCCGCCGCCGTCGCCGGGCTGGCGAGATGGGTGCGCACTTTCGGGCCTTGGCGATTTTCGAAATTGCGGTTGGTCGTCGATAGGCAGCGCTCGCCGGGTAGCCCGCGATCGCCGTTGCCGCCGGCGCACATCGAGCAGCCCGACTCGCCCCAGAAGAAACCGGCATCGCGAAATACCCGGTCGAGGCCGGCCGCTTCGGCGTCGCGCTTCACGCTGGATGAGCCGGGGACGACCATCGCCACGACGCCATCGGCGACGTGCCGGCCGCGCACGATCGCGGCGGCTGTCTGCAGGTCGGGGAGCCGGCTATTGGTGCAGGAGCCGATGAAGACGCGGTTGACCGGCAGGCCGGCGAGGGGGGTTCCCGGCGTGAGCCCCATATAGGCGAAGGCGCTTTCCGCGGCGACGCGCCGGCTCGGATCGACTGCAGCCGGCTCCGGCACGCGGCCCGAAATGCCGACGACCTGGCTCGGATCGGTGCCCCAGGTGATCTGCGGCTCGAGACCCGCGCAATCGAGCACGACCTCGCGGTCGAACGCGGCGTCGTCGTCCGATTGCAGCGTGCGCCAAGACGCGAGGGCGCGATCCCAGGCCGCGCCCTGCGGCGCATAAGGACGGCCCGCGAGCCAGGCGAAGGTCGCCTCGTCCGGCGCGACAAAGCCGGAGCGACCGCCCATTTCGATGTTGAGATTGCACAGCGTCATGCGCTGTTCGACCGGCATGGCCCGCGCCGCCGCGCCGGCATATTCGACGACATAGCCGCGGGCGCCGGCCACGCCGAGCTCGGCGATGAGCCGCAACGCGATGTCCTTCGCATTGACATGCGGACCGAGCGCCCCGTCGAGACGCACCCGCATCCGCTTCGGCCGCTTGAGCGCCATCACCTGGGTGACCAGGATATGGGCGAGTTCGCTGGTGCCGCAGCCGAAGGCGAGCGCCCCGAGCCCGCCGACGGTCGAGGCATGACTGTCGGGGACGGCGTGGGTGGCGCCCGGCAGCACGATGCCGAGTTCCGGAGCCACCACGTGCGAAATGCCCTGCTCGGGATCGTCGATATCGAACAGCCGGATGCCGTTATTGCGGCAGCCGTCGCGCATCGCCTTGATGAAGGCGGTGCCGGTCGGGTTGGTGTCGTCGTTTCGGCCGGGCTTGGTCGCCACGGTATGATCCTGAACCGCGAAGGTCAGGTCGGGCCGGTGCACTTTGCGCTGCTGCTTTTGCAGCTGCGCGAAGGCATGATGAGCATGCAATTCGTGCAGCACGTGGCGGTCGATATAAAGCAGGTCGCGGCCGTCGGCGCGCTGGCCGACGTAATGGAAGTCCCAGATTTTGTCGAACAAAGTGCGGGGCGCCGCGGTTTGGATGTCAGTTGGCATGGCGGCCGATATCTAGCGCCGCAGCCCCGGCCAGAGCAACCCGCCTGAGAGGAGAACAAGGCCATGCCGCGTGTTGTCGGTATCGACCATTTGGTGTTGAGCGTCGGCGACTTCGCCCGCTCCAAGGAATTCTATGACAAGCTCCTAAAATTCCTCGGCTTCAAGTTGAAGCACGAATACGAGGACATGGCGGGGTGGAGCAACGGCAAGACGCTGTTGTGGATCGCCGCCGCCGATGCGCAAGGCAGGAAACACAAATACCGCAAGGGCGACATCGGTTTTCATCACTATGCCTTCGAGCTCTCAAGCCGCAAGGACGTCGATGCGCTCGGCGCCTTTCTTGAAGAGAACGGCATGAATGTCGTCGATCCGCCGGGCGAGTATTACGGCCGCAATTATTACGCCGTTTATTTCACCGATCCCGACGGCATGAAGCTCGAAGGCATGATCTGGGCGCCGCCGGAGAAGAAGAAAAAGCGAGCGCCAGCATCCGCGAACAAGACGAGACGGAGAAAGCCGAAATCCGGCAAATCCTGAACGCGACGATTCAGCGCCGATACCTTAGCGCCTCGACCAAGAGCGCAAACGCCGCCGACGGCTGACGCCGGCTCGGATAGTAAAGGTGATAGCCAGCATAGAGCGGGCACCAGTCCCCGAGCACGCGCTTGAGACGGCCCTTGGCGATATGCGGCCGGACCAGATCCTCCGGGACATAAGCGAGGCCAAAGCCCGCAAGCGCCGCATTGAGCATCTGGAACGTGCCGTTAAAGGTGAGCTGGCCATCGACGCGTACTTTGAGTTCGCGGCCGGCTTTTTCGAACTCCCAGGCGTACAAGCCGCCATGCGTGGACAGACGCAAATTGATGCAGGCGTGGCCGATCAGGTCCTGCGGCTTGTTCGGTTCCGGCCATTTCTTGAAATAGGACGGCGTGCCCACCACCGCCATGCGCAAGTCCAGCCCGAGGCGCACGGCGATCATGTCCTTCGCGACCTGCTCGCCGGCGCGAACGCCGGCGTCGAAACGCTGCGCGACGATGTCGGTGAGGCTGTTGTCGGTGAAGACCTCGATCTTGATGTCCGGATATTGTCGCAGAAATTTTGCGAGCTTCGGCCACAGGATCGTTTCCAGAGCGTATTCGGTGGCGGTGATGCGAACGGTGCCTGCAGGCTTGTCGCGAAGCTCGCTGATGGCGCTGAGTTCCGCGTCGATCTCGTCGAACCGCGGACCCAAGCTGTGCAGCAGGCGTTCGCCCGCGTCCGTCGGCGCCACGCTGCGCGTGGTGCGGGTCAGGAGCCGGACGCCTAAGCGCGCTTCGAGCGCGCGCAACGCGTGGCTGAGCGCCGATTGCGAGACGCCAAGTTTGGCGGCCGCTTTGGTAAAGCTCTTCTCGCGTCCGACGGCGACGAAGGCGACGAGGTCATCGAGGCGGCCGCGCTGCATTTATGATCCCTGCTCATAAGTCCATGCCGATTATAGCAGCTAATCGGTGAGGCTGCCCGGCTCTACATCACTGGCAGGCAGTCGGCCGGACGCGGCGACGTCCGCAAGCACAGGAGAGCCACCATGGACATCAAACGCAACGGTTCGCAGCCGTCCGCCAAGGGACCGGCGGACTGGTTCACCGGGTCGGTCCGCGTGGATCCGCTGTTCCAGGCGCCCGACCCGGCGCGAGTCGCGGGCGCCAGCGTCACCTTCGAGCCGGGCGCGCGCACCGCTTGGCATACGCATCCGCTCGGCCAGACGCTGATCGTCGCCTTCGGCGTCGGGCGCGTGCAGCGCTGGGGCGGCCCGATCGAGGAAATCCGGCCGGGCGACGTCGTCTGGTTTCCGCCCGGTGAAAAGCGTTGGCATGGCGCGGCGCCGGCCAAGGCGATGATGCATATCGCCGTTCAGGAATCGCTCAACGGCAAGGCCGTCGACTGGATGGAGCAGGTCAGCGACGAACAATACCGCAGTTGATTAAGAGGGAAGGAAGTCATGCCGCATGTCATCGTAAAACTCTGGCCTGGAAAATCGGAACAACAGAAAGCGCGACTTGCCAAACTGATCACCAAGAGCGTCATGGACGTTCTCAATTACGGCGAGGAATCGGTTTCGGTCGGCGTCGAGGAGGTCGAGCCGAAGCAATGGGCGGATCAAGTCTATAAGGCCGACATTCTGGATAAGCCCCAGACGATCTACAAAAAACCCGGCTACAAACCGTAGAAGAGAAATTCGCCGGAAAGACATAGATGCCGCCTCCCGGCGAACTACGAATAAGGAATTCGTCCAATGCAACGTTTTGAAAATCGCACTGTCCTGGTCACGGGCGCCGGCAGCGGCATCGGTGCGGCCTGCGTGCGACGG
Source organism: Xanthobacteraceae bacterium (assembly GCA_035515455.1). GTDB lineage: Bacteria > Pseudomonadota > Alphaproteobacteria > Rhizobiales > Xanthobacteraceae > BOG-931. Next base: position 13,225 of record DATJBH010000022.1, on the reverse strand, counting down.
TTGTTCGCTGAAGGCGCGTCGGTGGTCGCCGCGGACATCCAGAAGGAAGCCGTCGACAAGATCGTTGCCGAATTCGGCGGCGCCGACCGTATCTATGGCGTCGGGGTCGACATCTCCAATCGCGACGAGGCGGCGGCCAGCGTGTCGGGAGCGGTTCGACGCTTTGGCAAGCTCCATGGCCTGGTCAACAGCGCCGGCATCCGCGGTGTCGGCAACATTCTGGATTTGGATATCGACACTTGGCGGAAGGTGCTGGCAGTCAACCTCGAAGGCACCTTCAACATGTGCCAAGCTTTCGCCCGCGCCGTGACGGCAGCGAAAACGCCCGCGGCGATCGTCAACTTGACCTCGGCGGCCGGCATCAGGGGCGTGCCCAACCGGCTTCCGTATGCCGCATCGAAATACGGCGTCGTCGGCATCACCCAGACGATGGCCTTGGAGCTCGGACCGCTCGGCGTCCGCGTCAATGCCATGGCGCCGGGAATGATCCGCACGCCGCTGACCGAGGTCATGTTCCAGGACCCCGAGAACGTGAAACGAATCCGCGCCGCGCATCCCATCGGCCGCGAGGGCCAGCCTGAAGAGGTTGCGGCAGCGATTGCGTTTTTGCTTTCCGACGACGCCAGTTTCGTCACCGGCGTGGTCTTGCCGGTCGATGGCGGATCGACCGCGGGCATTGCGTCACACTGAGATCGCCCGGCCGCTGATCGGCTAACAAAGAAAGAATTGGAATTATGAGCACCAACATCGCAGGCAAAGTCATCGTCATCACCGGCGCCAGCAGCGGTTTCGGCGAGGCGGCTGCCCGGCTTCTGTCCGCAGGCGTGCGTCGTGCTCGGTGCGCGCCGGGCCGATCGCATCCAATCGCTGGCAACGGAGTTGTCTGGCCGCGGCGGCAAGGCGCTTGCCGTAACCACCGACGTCACCCGTCGCGAACAGGTCAAGAACCTGGTCGATGCCGCGGTGAAAGCTTACGGGCGCATTGACGTCATGATCAATAATGCCGGGCTGATGCCGCAGGCACTTCTGGAGCGGCTCCAGATCGACGAATGGGACCGCATGATCGACGTCAATCTCAAGGGCGTGCTGTACGGCATTGCCGCGGCGCTGCCGCATATGCAGCGGCAGAAATCCGGGCACTTCATCAACGTGTCATCCGTGGCTGGCCACAAGGTCGGGCCCGGCTCCGCGGTCTATGCGGCGACTAAATTCGGCGTGCGGGCGCTCTCCGAAGGGCTCCGACAAGAAGTGAAGCCCTACAACATCCGTACCACGATTATTTCGCCGGGCGCCGTCGCCACCGAACTGCCGAACAGCGTGACCGACCCGGCCGCTGCGGAGAGGATCCGCAAGTTCTATGGAGAGGTCGCAATTCCCGCCGACTCCTTCGCGCGTGCCGCGGCCTATGCCATCGGCGAACCGGACGATGTCGACGTGAACGAGATTGTGTTCCGACCGACGCGACAGGAGCTCTGAGCCGGCTGGTTAGCGCCGCAACCCTAAGACGCCGCACGCAACAGCGGGCGGACGTGCGCCACCACGGTATTGCGGCCGCGGCGTTTGGCGGCATAGAGCGCGGTGTCGGCCGCCTCAATAAGATCGGCGGTGGTTTGAAACTTGTCAGGAATGACGGATTCCACGCCGATGCTGACCGTGACATAGCCGCACGCCGATTCGGCATGATTGATCTGCAGGTCTTCGACCGCCTTGCGCGCCTCCTCGGCGATCGCTTTGGCCCGTTCGAGGACGAGACCGGGTAGCAGCAGCGCGAACTCCTCGCCGCCATAGCGGGCGACCAGGACGGCCTCGTCCAGCGTCACCAGCGACAGCGTTTCGCCGACCGCGCGCAGGCAAGTATCGCCGGCGACATGGCCATAGCGGTCATTGAACAGCTTGAAATAATCGATGTCGACCATCATCAGCGCCAGCGGCTCGCATTTTTCGCCGGCGCGCTGCCATTCCCGGGTCAGTTCGCGATCGAAGCCGCGCCGGTTGGCGAGCCCGCTCAAGCCATCGAGGCTCGCCAGCTCGTCGAGATGCTGATTGGCGATCTGCAGCTCCTCTTCGCGCGCGGCGAGCTTGGCCGCCATATCGTCGAGCGCGGCCGCCAGCGGCGCGAATTCGGCGACCCAAGGCTCCTGCGAGGCGCGTGCGTGCAGATCGCCGCGCCCAAAGCGTGCCGCGGTGCGCACCAGCGAACGGATCGGCTTCACCACCAACTGCTCGCCGCCGAACCAAGCCAGGAGCACGACGAAGATGCCGAACAAGAAAAGCTGGAGGTAGGCGAAATTGATCTTGCTGTCGATGCCGCTGTGTACCGCAATTTCGTCAAGACCGACCGCCAGCCGCGCATTGGTCCAAGGCACGCGGACAAAGGCGAAGATGCGGCGCACGCCGTCGAAGCCGGTCGTCGTGATTGTCCCTTCGTCGTTGGCGAGCATGTCCCGCGCCAAGCCATCGTCAAATCGCTTGCCGACGAAGCGCTGCTGATCGGGCGAGCCCGCAACGAGCGTGCCGTTGCCGTCGAGCAGGAGCGCCGAAGCGCCCGGGCGCTGCGCCACGCTCGACGCCAGGTCGCCGATCCATTGCAGGTTGATCACCGCAAGGACGACGCCCTTGATGGTGCTGTCGTCGCCGATGACAGGAAGGGTGGCGACCAGGCTCGGCACCTGATTGAGCCGGTTGATCAGATAATTGCTCAACGCAAATTCGCGCGAACGCAACGCATTCTGAAAATGCGGCCGGTCGGAAACGTTCAGACCGATGGCGGTCGGTTCGGTCGAGCAGATGATCTGTCCTTGCGTCGAGGCCACCGACAGATCGCGGATCCAGGGAATTTTGGCGGTCAACCCAGCCATGTATTGCCGGCAGTTGGACCGGTCGATCGGGACTTCGGCGAAAACGCGCGAGACGATCTGCAGGATCGCCCGCGTCGACGAGATGATCTCGCGTTGCGCCTGGACGCCGCGCCGGGCGAGGTCGATCACGTCGGCATTGGCGCGCGCGGTCCGCGCGGCGCGGGCGGATTCGAGGCCGTGGACGCGCTCCATCATCAGCGGCGCGATGGCGAGCAGCGCCAGCACCAGGAGCCGGACGCGGATGCTGAGAAAAGGCTTGTTGCGCCGCGGCGAGGCCTGCGATTTCGCTCGATCGTCGGACATTGTGCCGTTCCCGCCCCCGGTTTCCAAACTTAGCCGGAGCCGCGTAAAAATGGGCCTCGTGCCATTGTTAAACTGCTGGCGCAGCCGTTGACCGCGTGGAAACCATGCTTGAAACCAAACTCGAAACCGGGATCGAAATCATGCATCGGGAGGACGCCCTTACGACAGTGCGCGCGGAGATCGCGAAAGCCTGCCGCGAGGCCCGCCGCGATCCGGCGACCGTCACCTTGGTGGCGGTGTCAAAGACATTCGGGGCGGAAGCGATCGAGCCCGTTATTGCTGCCGGCCAACGCGTCTTCGGCGAAAACCGCGTGCAGGAGGCCAAGGCCAAGTGGCCGCCGCTCATCGCGGGCCACCCTGGTATCGAATTGCATCTGATCGGCTCGCTGCAATCGAACAAGGCCAAGGAAGCGGTGGCATTGTTCGACGCCATTCATTCCGTCGATCGGCCAAGCCTGGCCGATGCACTGGCCAAGGAGATCGCGAAGCAGGGCCGCCAGCCGCTGTTGTTCGTGGAGGTCAATACCGGTGCCGAGCCGCAAAAGGCCGGCGTGTTGCCGCAGGATTGCGACGCCTTCGTTGCCGCTTGCCGCGAACGCTACGGGCTGACGATTTCCGGCCTGATGTGCATTCCGCCGCACGATGAGGCGCCGGCGCCGCACTTCGCGCTCACCGCCAAAATCGCCCGTCGCAATGGCTTGCAACTTCTCTCGATGGGCATGAGCGCCGATTTTCCGATTGCCATCGCCTTCGGCGCCACCCATGTCCGGGTCGGCACGGCGATCTTCGGGACGCGGGCGACTAAGAATGAACGATGATTCGTGTCTTGGGCGACAAGGACCGAACCAATTGCAGAAGCTCCTGCCGCTGCAAGGCGACACAGCCGGCGGTCGGGGCCAAGCGGTCTCGCGCCACATGAATGAATACGGCGCTGCCGCGGCCGGGTACGCGCGGCCGGGTATTGTGATCGATCTCGACGATCAGGTCGTAAAGGCCGTCGTCGCGCCGTAGCCGATCGCCTGGTTCATTGGCCGACCGACGGAATGCGTGGTTGTAGCGCCGGTCCGAGGGGTCTTCGCACCAGGCGTCATCCGGCCTAATTCCGCGCACGGGAAGCAAAGTGCGCGGCCGCGGCAGCCGATCCGGCCGAAACCATAGTCGCACGGGGCGAAATGAGCCCGCCGGCGTGCCGCCATCGCCCTCGCGCTTTGAGGCCTTGATCCCGCCGCGGCCCAGCGCCACCTGCAAGGGCTTGAACGGCCCCGGGCGGGACAACCACCCTTGCGCATGCCGGCCTGGCCGGGAATGGATGCGAATGAAGCGAAACGAGGTTCGGCGCATCCCGGCCCCTTGGATTCCCAACGCCGCGCGGCTCTTGTATCTTGAGGAACTCTACTTCGCGCCATGGGCGCGGCAAAGCGGCGGCGGGGCCCGGATTTAATGCCGAATACGCGAAAGATTCTCATTGTCGACGACGACTCCGAGTTGCGCGACGCGCTGACGGAGCAGCTGTCGCTGCACGAGGAATTCGAGGCGGAAGCCGTCGATACCGGCAGCAAGGGCGTGCAGGCGGCCAAGACCGGTCAAATCGACCTCGTCATCATGGATGTCGGCCTGCCCGACATCGACGGCCGCGAAGCCGTGCGCATTCTGCGCAAGAACGGCTTCAAAGCGCCGATCATCATGCTCACCGGCCACGATACCGATTCCGACACCATCCTCGGTCTCGAATCCGGCGCCAACGATTACGTCACCAAGCCGTTCCGCTTCGCGGTGTTGTTGGCGCGCATTCGCGCGCAACTGCGTCAGCACGAGGCGAGCGAAGACGCGGTCTTCACCATCGGTCCCTACACATTTCGGCCGAGCTCTAAGCTGTTGCTCAATCCCAAGGGCAACAAGGTGCGGCTGACCGAAAAGGAGACCTCGATCCTGCGCTATCTCTATCGCGCCGGACAGCGGCCGGTGTCGCGCGAAACGCTGCTGCAGGAAGTCTGGGGCTACAATTCCGGCGTCACCACGCACACGCTGGAAACGCATATCTACCGCTTGCGGCAGAAGATCGAGAAGGATGCCGCCGCGCCCGCTATCCTGGTCACGGAAGCCGGCGGCTATAAGCTCGTGCCATGAATCGGGACGACGAATTGGCGCCACGAATCGGCCCTGTGATTTGGCAGCATGATCGCGGCCCGTCATGACTATCGAGGATGACATCGCCTTTCTCAGCCAGGTTCCCCTGCTTCGCCGTCTCGGCGCCCCGGCGCTCCGCATCCTCGCCATCGGCGCCGAGGCCTATTCGGTCGAAGCCGGTCAGGTTCTGTTCGCCGCCGGCGAGCCTGCCGACTGCGCCTATGTGGTTCAGCAGGGCTCGTTTCAACTCACGCCGGAACGGACCGAGGACGCCGAACTGATCGCGGAGCCGGGCGCTTTGCTTGGCGAGGGGGCGTTGCTGGTGCAGTCGCAGCGGCCCGCGACGGCCGTCGCGCGCGAGGACGGCGTGGTGCTGCGCATTTCGCGCACGATGTTTCTGCGCATGCTCGACAGTTATCCGGAAGCCGCGCAGCGGCTGCGGGAGCTGATCGCGACGCGCGCCGATCAATGGGCGCGCGAGATGGAGAACGTCCGCGCGGCTCTGGTGCGGAATACCGGACCGCGAAGCTAAGATAAATACTTCAGCCCTTGGTCTGCCGGCGATGCTCGATCTCCAAGCTGACCAAGCGCGCCAATAGCGTCGCCGGATAAAGCTGTCCGATGACGCCTTCCAGATTGGCCAGGCTGCGGGCCAAAGGATGCACCGGCGTGATGTCGCCGAAGCCCAGTGACGTCAGCGTCGTGAAGCTGAAATAAAGCAGCGCCGCACCGGAGCCGAATTCCGAGCCGGAATGCGGAAGGTTGCTGAAAGACCTCGGCAGCAAAACTTCCATCAGCCGATAGATCGTGAAAAACACCAGCGCGAAATTCAGATAGAGAACGACAGCGCCCTGCACGCGATGAATGGTTACGTGCCCTCCGGCAAAAACCGCGCGGGCGATGATGACGCTTACCGCGGTGATGGCGAGCAGGCGGCCGCCCGCGCTCAGCCATTCCGTCAGCGCCGAGGGGTGTTCGCGCCACAGAAACGTCCCGCCGGCACTGAGCGCGACAGCCGCCGTCACCAGGATTGCCGCGATGGGACTCTGCCAAGTGACGACAAGAATGGAGATGATCAGCAAGAGAAACATTGCCGGCAGAACGAAGGCCGGCAGCGTGCCCATCGCGGTCAACGGAATGATGATGAAGATCAGCAGGCTTTCGACGACCAAAAGCGCGGTGAGGCCCGGCTCGCGCGTGACTTCGTGCCACTCTTTGACGCGGCCGCGCCAATCCTTCAATGACAGCGTCGAAGTGGGCTTTACCGCGCTCATGACCTAGATTTCCAGGGTCGCCGTCACCGGGACATGATCTGAGGGCCGCTCGGCGCCGCGATAGTTCTTGGCGATGGCGATGCCGGAGACGCGATCGGCGAGCGCGTCCGAGGTCCAGACATGGTCAAGACGCCGGCCGCGGTCGGCGGCGCGCCAGTCGGCGGCGCGATAGCTCCACCACGTATAGAGCTTCTCCGGCTCAGGCGTCAGCACGCGCATGGTGTCGATCCAGCCGCCGGCGCCGAGCGCCGCGCCGAACTTCTGGCATTCGATCGGCGTGTGCGACACCACGCGCAGCATCTGCTTGTGGCTCCAGACATCGTGCTCGCGCGGCGCGACGTTGAGATCGCCGACCAGGATGGCGCGCTCCGACCGCGCCGGCCGCAACGTCGGCGCGTCGCGCATCTCATCGAGGAAAGCAAGCTTGTGAGCGAATTTCGGATTGACCGCCGGGTCGGGAATGTCACCGCCGGCGGGAACATAGAAATTGTGCAGCGTGATAGGATCGCGCAGCCCGGCGCGCTCGCCAAACACCGCCGAGACATGACGACAGTCCGTCTTGCCGCAAAAACTCTGGATGGTGAAGCTTTCAAACGGCAGCCGCGATACTACGACGACGCCGTGATAGCCCTTCTGGCCATTGAGCGCGATGTGCTCATAGCCAAGCCGCTTGAAGCGCTTGCGCGGAAAGGCGTCGTCCGGACACTTGGTCTCTTGCAGGCAGATAATGTCGGGACGGACCGCCTTGATGAATCTGGCGACCAGATTGATGCGCAGCCGCACCGAATTGATGTTCCAGGTCGTCAGCTTGATCTGCACGGGAATCAGCGATCGGGGATCAGGTATCGGAATAGATAAGGGCTAACTATGCGAAACGCCATCGGGACTTGCGATTCCCGATCTCCGATCCACCGATTCCTGCTCCTACTGATTGCTGATGCTGCCCTGATTGCCCTGGTAATTGATCACGAACAGGTTCGGATCGGGCTTTTTCGTGGTGTCGAGATTATACACCGCGACCGTGGTGTCGAAGCCTTGCGGGTCGGTGACGGTCCATTGCTTGAGCGTGAGATCCTTGGCGTCGAACATGATCATCAGCTTGTCGGTGCCGACCATCAGCTGCTTTTGCTCGATGGTGACGGAGTCGAAAGTGTCGTCCGACGTGACGCTGACGACGTCGGTGTCGCGCAATAGATCGATGCGGTCGGCAAGCAGGTAACGCAGCGGCGTCTCCGACAGCGGATAAAGATCCTGCGTCGCCAGCTTGCGGTCACGCACCACGACCGAGGACCCGTCGGCGATGATGTCGATCGGGCTCGGCGGGTTATATTCGAACCGCACGCGGCCCGGTTTCTGCAGATAGAACGTTCCCTCGGTGCGCCCGCCGTCGGGGCCGATCTGCACGAAATTGCCGACCATGGTCTGGATGCCCGACAGATATTTGCTGAGGCGCTCGAGCAGCGCGCGCTGCTTGGCGTCGAAGGCAGTGGCCTGGTTCGACGCGCCTTTGTCGGAAGACGGGAAGAAATGCGGAGCGCCGCTCGACTGCGTCGACGCTTGCGGGGTCGCAGACGGCGGCTGCGGGGCCGAGTTCGCCTGCGGGACCGGCTTCGCTTGCGGTATCGACGCCGGCGGCACCGGGATGCCGTCGGTCTCGGCGGGCGTCGACGATGCCGCTACGCCGGTCTTCGGCAATGGCGCCGGCGTCGGCAGTGGGATGTTCTCGGCATAAACGCGCGCGGGCAGGACAATGCCGAGCGCGCAGATCAGCGCCGTCATCGCCATCGCCGGGCCGAGTTTCGCCAAGCTCCGTTCCGCCATATCCCTCTCCCGCCGATGCGCCCCACTCGATGCAGTCAAAACCGTGCATCGGAAAAGCACGCCCAACTAGATCACGATTGAGCATGATCTTACCCGAAAACCGGTGTCGGCTTCGGGATCATGCTCCAACGCATTCCGCTAAGCGCCGGGTATGGCGAATTCGCGGCTACACTTTTCACGCTTAAGACGCCCAGGCCCGATTCTCAATAGCGGTCCTCGTCCGCGCCCTCGACCAGGATTTCGCGCTTGCCGGCATGATTGGGCTGGCCGACGACGCCTTCCTGCTCCATGCGCTCCATCAGCGAAGCGGCGCGATTATAGCCGATTTGCAGCCGGCGCTGGATGTAGCTGGTGGAAGCCTTGCGGTCGCGTGTGACGATTTGCACCGCCTGCTGGTAGAGGTCGCCGCCTTCGGCGCCGCCCATCGCGGTGGCGTCGAAGATCGGATTGCCGTCCTCGTCCTGCGGCTCTTCGGCGGTGACCGCTTCGAGATATTCCGGCGCGCCTTGGGCTTTGAGGTGGCGCACGACCTTCTCCACTTCCTCGTCGGAGACGAACGGTCCGTGCACGCGGCTGATGCGGCCGCCGCCGGCCATGTAGAGCATGTCGCCCTGGCCGAGCAGCTGCTCGGCACCCTGTTCCCCCAAGATGGTGCGGCTGTCGATCTTGGAGGTGACCTGAAACGAGATGCGGGTCGGAAAATTGGCCTTGATCGTGCCGGTGATGACGTCGACCGACGGCCGCTGCGTCGCCAGGATGACGTGCAGTCCGGCGGCGCGGGCCATTTGTGCCAGCCGCTGCACCGCGCCTTCGATGTCCTTGCCGGCGACCATCATCAGATCGGCCATCTCGTCGACGATGACGACGATATAGGGCAGCGGTTCGAGATCGAGCTCCTCGTTCTCGTAGATCGCTTCGCCGGACTCGCGATTGTAGCCGGTGTGGACGGTGCGGTTGAGCTTTTCGCCCTTTTTATTGGCCTCGGTGACGCGCGCATTGTAGCCGTCGATATTGCGCACGCCGAGCTTCGACATTTTCTTGTAGCGCTCCTCCATCTCGCGCACCGCCCATTTCAGCGCCACCACCGCCTTTTTCGGATCGGTGACCACGGGCGTGAGCAGATGCGGTATGCCGTCATAGACCGACAGCTCCAGCATTTTCGGATCGACCATGATCAGCCGGCACTGATCCGGCTGCAGCCGATAAACCAGGCTTAAGATCATGGTGTTGATGGCGACCGATTTGCCGGAGCCGGTGGTGCCGGCGATGAGCAGATGCGGCATGCGCGCGAGATCGACCAGCACCGCTTCGCCGCCGATCGCCTTGCCGAGGCAGAGCGGCAGCCGCGCGGCGGACTCGGCATAATCGCGCGAGGCGAGCAGTTCGCGCAGATAGACCTTCTCGCGCGTCGGGTTCGGCAATTCGATGCCGATGGCGTTGCGGCCCGAGACCACGGCGACGCGCGCCGAGAGCGCGCTCATCGAGCGCGCGATGTCGTCGGCGAGGCTGATGACGCGCGACGATTTGATGCCCGGCGCCGGCTCCAGCTCATAGAGCGTCACCACCGGTCCGGGCCGCGCATTGATGATCTCGCCGCGCACGCCGAAATCGCCGAGCACGCCTTCGAGCGCGGTGGCGTTTGTCTGTAAGGTCTCGGAGCTGACGGTGGCGCGGCCGCTCTTGCTCGGCGGCGTGAGCAGTTCGAGCGGCGGCAGGGCATAACCGCCGCCGAGGCGGCGCGGCGCTTTCGGCGTGCGCGGCCTGCGGGCGCGCGGCGCGGCTTCCGCATCGTCGTCTTCAACCTCCTCGTCCTCAACGTCGGGGCCGTCGGCCGGCGCGAAGCGCGGCTCGACGCGACGGCGCAGCATCGCGCCATCGTCGCGCGCCGGCATCGGGGTTCGCTGGCGGCCGCGGAACAGACGAGACAGCCGCGCGCGGAAACTCAGGACGTAATGCTCCAAAAAGCCGAGCGAGATCCAGCCGCTGTCCTCGGCGTCCTCCGCCCCCGCGTCCTCTTCGTCCTCGTCAGCTTCGTCGTCGTTGATCGCCTCACGCCAGAGCAAGCCGGCGGCGCCGGCAAACATGACAAGCGCGCCGACGCCGAAGACAAGGGCGGCGCCGAGGCGATGGGTGCCGACGAGCGGAGTATGCAGCAAATAGACCGGCAGGCGCAGCACCGCGTCGCCGATCACGCCGCCCAGCCCGGACGGCAGCGGCCAGCGCGGGCTCTTTGGCAGGCAGGAGGCGAAGGCCGCGGTGAGCACCGCGCCAGCAAGCCACATCAGCACACGCAGCCGCTCACGACTGAGCCGGCGATGGCCGAGCAGCCGATAGCCCCACACCGCGATCGGCAACAACAGCGCCAGCGAACCGAGGCCGAGGAGCTGCATCAAGAGATCGGCGGCGATCGCGCCGGGCATGCCGAGCAGATTGCGCACCGGCGCGTCGGTGGCGTGGCTCAGCGATGGATCCTTTACCGACCAGGTGGCGAGCGCGAGCGCCGCCATCATGGTGAGGCTGATCAGCGCGATGCCGCCCAATTCGCGCAGCCGCCGCTGCAAAATGGCGCCGAGCTGGCCGGAGAGATGGGCCATACCGTCGAGGCTGCGGTCGATCATCGACATTGCTGCAGTCGATCCATCTTTGTATCAGTCCAATCAGCCAAGCACCTCGACGATGCGGTGCATCGCCTCGGCGGTGATCTCGTTGTTATGGACCATGGCGACGCGGATGAAATCGGCGCCCGGGTTGCTGCCGTCGGCCTGCTCGCGCGCCAGATAGAGCCCGGGCACCACGCGTAAGCCTCCTTCGCGCCACAGCCGCAGCGTTGCCGTCTCGCTGCCGCCTTGGGCCGACACGTCGAGCCAGAGGAAAAATCCGCCGGCGGGACGGCGATAGCCGTAACGGTCGCCGATGATCTGATCGGCGAGATCGAATTTCTCGCGATAGAGCTGCCGGTTTTCCTCGACATGCGTCTCGTCATTGTAGGCGGCGATGGCGACATGCTGCATCGGCGTCGGCACCATCGGCGCGGTGACGTTGCGCAGCTCGAGAAACGCCCGCATGAAGCTCTTGTCGCCCGCGGCGAAGCCGATGCGCAGACCGGGCAGGCTCGAGCGCTTGGACAGCGAATGAAAGACCGCGACGTTGGCGAAATCCGCACCGGCCGCTTCGAGCATGCCGTGCGGCGGGCGCTCGCTGTAGATTTCGCAATAGCATTCGTCGGAGAAGATCAAAAAGCCGAAGCGCCGCGCCAGCGCGGTCAGCTTTTTCAGGTAAGCGAGATCGGCCACCGCGCCCTGCGGGTTGGACGGCGAGGCAATGTAGAACGCCACGGTGCGGGCGAGCAGTTCTTCGTCGAGCGCGTCGAGGTCCGGCAGGAAACCGGTTTCGCGCGTGGTCCGCAGGAAGACCGGCTCGCAGCCGGCGCCGGTCGCGCCGGCGGCATAGGCTGCGTAAAACGGATTGGGGATGAGCATCGCGGGCCGCCCCACACGCGGCGTCACCCAATTCTTGGCGGCCAGCGCGGCGAGAAACAAACCTTCGCGCGTGCCGTTGAGCACCAGCACTTCGTTGGCCGGATCGACGCCGCGCGAGAGCTCATAGCGGCGGCCGAGCCAGCCGGCGACGGCGACGCCGAATTCGTCGAGCCCTTTGTTGGCGGGATAGCGGCCGAACTCGGCGACATGCGCGGCGATGATCGGGCCGACGAACGGCGGAATCGGATGCTGCGGTTCGCCGACGGCAAGGCTGATCGGCGGCTTGCCGGGCGGCGTGCCGCCAAGGAGTTCGCGCGCGCGCACGAACGGCGACCGCCCATTGGGGGCGCGCACCGACGCGGCGCCGGTATCGGCGCCAGCAGGGATGAAGGCAGACTCGCGAGTCATCCTGTACATCAATCAACAGCGGGGCCGCCCGCCGTATTGCCGCAGCCAATACCATAGGTGGGGCGAGGTTAAGACCCGATTAACCATCTAGGCTAGGGCGCTGCCATTCCGGGGCGCGCGAAGCGCGAGCCCGGAATCCATAACCACAATCCGTGGCGGCAATTTCGGTGCCGTTCTGGCCGTTCTGTGACTATGGAATCCGGACTCGGCCCTGCGGGCCGCCCCGGAATGACGTTACGCCGCGATCTTCACGTATTCGAAGTCGCCAGGCTTGTTGTCGATGCCGATGCGGGGCGGCGCGATCCAGCTCGCGAACTGGCCGGGCTCGGTGACCGGCGTCATCAGGCTGCCGATGAACTCGCCGTCGTCCTTTGACGGCAGCCATTGGCCTTTGTCGCGGTTCCAGGTCGCCTCGTCGACGATCAGTCCCGCCGGCGTCACGTGCACGTCCTTGAACTCGCCGATCTCGCGATGGAAGCCGACATGCGGCAGCACGAGATTGAAGGCGACGCCGGTCTTGGCGATGATCTTGTTCCAGCGGTCGAGCCCGCGCTGGCAGTCGGCGGTGTAATCGTCGCGCAGCCGCATATTGATCGCGGTCAGCGCCGGCTCGTCGATCCGCTTGATCTCGCCGTCGACGAATTTGAGCACCGGATAGGTGGCGTGCTCCAGCCGGTGATCGTCGTCGATCTTGGTCTCCTGGAAGCGGCCTTTCAGCCCGGCGGTGAAGCAATTGGCGGCGTTGGTCGAGACCTCCGAGCCGAACAGATCGAGGGAGAGCGTGTAATGCAGATTGAGCTTCTTCTGCATGGTCGGCAGGTCGATGACGCCGAGCGCGCGGATTTTGTCGATCTCATAAGGATCCTCGATACCGGCTTCCTTCATTGCCTCGCAGGTGCGCTGGATGGTGCGGCCGACGCCGGTCTCGCCGACGAACATGTGATGCGCCTCTTCG
>DATJBH010000021.1:0-10020 GCA_035515455.1 Xanthobacteraceae bacterium | reverse complement strand
CGGGCTCGCGCTCAGCAAGCTGGTCGAGGAAGATCCCTCGATCACCATCGTGCACAATCCGGAAACCCATGAAGTCGTTGTGTGGGGCCAGGGCGAGATGCATCTGCGCGTCGCCACTGAGCGGCTCAACGACCGTTTCGGCGTCGCCATCGAGCGGCGCACGCCGAGCGTCGACTATCGCGAGACCATCCGCAAGGGCGTGGTGCAGCGCGGCCGCCACAAGAAACAGTCCGGCGGTCACGGCCAGTACGGCGATGTCGTGCTCGAAATCAAGCCGATGCCGCGCGGCGCGGGCTTTTCCTTCGAGGACAAAATTACCGGCGGCGTGGTGCCGCGCAACTACATTCCATCGGTCGAGGAGGGCGTCATCGACGCGCTCAAGCACGGGCCGCTCGGCTTCCCGGTGGTCGACCTTCATGTGGCGCTGACCGACGGCTCCTACCACACCGTCGATTCCTCCGACATGGCGTTTCAGACCGCCGGCCGCATCGCCATCTCGGAAGGCTTGCCGCAGTGTCAGCCGGTGCTGCTGGAGCCGATCCATCTGGTTGAGATCGTCTGTCCCACCGAGGCCACCGCGAAGATCAACGCGCTGATGTCCGGGCGGCGCGGCCAGATTCTCGGCTTCGACACTCGCGAGGGCTGGGACGGCTGGGACGTGGTGCGCGCCAAAATGCCGGAAGCCGAAATCGGCGATCTCATCGTCGAAATCCGCTCGGCGACCGCGGGCGCCGGCACCTTCACCTTCAAGTTTGATCACATGGCGGAATTGACCGGCCGCACCGCCGACCAGATCGTCGCCGCGCGCCGCGCCGCGGAGTGATGCGGGTTGCTTAAATATTTCTCGAAGTCGCTTATCACCGGGCAAACCTTTGCCTAGTCCGTGTGTTCGTCATTTCGGATTGCCACGAAGCGGCAAATCCGGAATCCATAATCACGAACCGTGAATATGGATTCCGGGTTCCTCACTGCGTTTGGCCCCGGAACGACCAATGGAGGACGATCGATGCCAGCCTATTGGGTCGCGCGCTCGAAGATCAACGATCCGGTCGAATATAAGAAATATACCGACCGCGTACCGGCCATCATCGCCAAATACGGCGGCAAGGTTTTGGCCCGCGGCGGCCGCTACCAGATCATGGAAGGACCGCAAAAATTTCAGCGCTTCGTGGTGATCGAATTTCCGACGTTCGAGCAGGGCGTCGCCTGTTTCACTTCAAAGGAATATGACGAAGCGGCGGCATTCCGCCGCGCCAATGGCGCGGGTGAGGTCGAGACCATTATGGTCGATGGCGGCGATGCGACGTGAGCGCGGTGACGTCTTCTTCTAGCCCGTCTTGATATTGGCGAACTTGATGACCTTGCCCCATTTGTCGATTTCGCTGGCAATGAGCTTGCCGAACGCGGCGGGGGAAAGTGGCATCGGCACGCCGCCGAGGTCGGTGAGGTGCGAAGCGATCTTGGGGTCGGCCAGCGCCGCATTGATCTCGCCGTTGAGCTTGGCGACGATCTCGGGCGGCGTATCTTTTGGCGCGGCGACGCCTTGCCAGGCAAAGGCTTCGTAGCCCGGCACGAAATCGGCGACCGGCGGCAGGTCGGGCAAGGTCGGCAAACGCTTTAAGCTGGTGACGGCCAAGCCGCGCAGCGCGCCGCTGCGAATATGCGAAAGCGACAGCAGGATCAGGTCGAACATGACCTGGTCCTGCCCCGCCAACAGGTCGGTGATCGCCGGCGCATCGCCGCGATACGGCACGTGCAGCATATTGATGCCGGTCATCATCTTGAACAGTTCGCCGGCAAGATGCGGCGTCGAACCGACGCCCCCGGACGCCATATTAATCTGACCCGGATGCGCCTTGGCATAGGCGATCAGCTCCGGCACGCTGTGCACCGGCAGCGCGGGATTGACTTCGAGAATCAGTGGATTGAGATCGACGCCGCCGACCGGCGCGAGATCGTGGATGAAATCGAAGCTCAGATGCGGGTTCAGCATGGCGTTTATGACGTTCGGATTCGCCATCAGCAACAGCGTGTAGCCGTCCGGGTCT
Source organism: Xanthobacteraceae bacterium (assembly GCA_035515455.1). Lineage (GTDB taxonomy): Bacteria > Pseudomonadota > Alphaproteobacteria > Rhizobiales > Xanthobacteraceae > BOG-931. Next base: position 7,972 of record DATJBH010000021.1, on the reverse strand, counting down.
GCTTTCACGACGGCCTCGGCCGCAATTTGCTGACCCGCCGAACCGCGGTTCTCGACCACGAAGGGCTGGCCGAGCCGCTCCGACAGCATTTGCCCGGTAAGTCGGGCAATAATGTCGGCGGCGCCACCCGGCGGAAAGCCGACCAGCAGATGAACGGGCCGCGACGGATAAGTATCGGCGCGGGCGTTGCGCAACAGCGCCGGCATGGCGACCGCGCTCACTGCCAGGTTGAGAAATCGGCGACGCGGGAGCTGCATGTTTTTCTCAAATGCAATAGGCGGGATCTTCTGGAGACAGGATAAACGAGACGATCATAGGACCTCAACCCGAAAAGTGGCCGGTTTTCGGGCGATACAGCGATCAATCGGTGGTGCTACGCGGCGGCGATGCGCGGCTCGCCGCCACCGGGCGGCGGCACCGGCACGCCGTCCGCGGCATATTCGTTGAGCTTGTTGCGCAGCGTGCGGATCGAAATGCCGAGCACGTTGGCGGCATGCGTGCGATTGCCGAGACAGTGCTTGAGCGTCTCCAGGATGAGGTCGCGTTCGACTTCGGCGACGGTGCGGCCGACGAGACCACGGGATATTTGCTCGGCGGCGAAGGCCGCGTGTGCAACCGCCGGCGCGCTCCGCTGCTGGTCGAGCCGGGTGCCCTCAGGGGTGAGGATAGCCTCGGGCCCGATCTCGGTGCCACTTGCCATCAGCACCGCGCGATGCATGGTGTTTTCCAGCTCGCGCACGTTGCCCGGCCAATAATTCAGCGTCAGCGTGCGGCGCGATTCTTGCGACAGCGGCCGCGCCGGCGCGCCATTGGCGGCGGCGTATTTCTTGACGAAATATTCGGCGAGCTCGATGACGTCGGCCGGCCGTTCGCGCAGCGGCGGGATTTTCAAATTCACGACGTTGAGCCGGAACAGCAAATCCTCGCGGAACGAACCGTCGCGAACCGCTTCGGCAAGGTTGCGGTTGGAGGTGGCGATGATGCGGATGTCGATCGGCACCGGCCGCGTGCCGCCGACCCGATCGATAACGCGTTCCTGGATTGCGCGCAGCAGTTTCGCCTGCAAGCGCACGTCGATTTCGGAAATCTCATCGAGCAGCAGCGAACCGCCATTGGCCTCCTCGAACTTGCCGACGCGGCGGGCCACGGCGCCGGTGAACGCGCCTTTCTCGTGGCCGAACAATTCGGATTCCAGCAGCGTTTCCGGAATCGCAGCGCAGTTGACGCAGATCAATGGCTTTTTGGCGCGGCTCGACCGGGCGTGGACGTAGCGCGCCAGGATTTCCTTGCCGGTGCCGGAATCGCCGGTGATCAGCACCGAGGCTTCGCTGCCGGCGACCTGTTGCGCGAGCTTGACGACGCGCGCCATGGCATCGTCGCGGTAGATCAAGTCACGGCGATCGTCGGCGACCGCGGCGAGCACCGCGGCGATCAGCTCGGCGTCGGGCGGCAGCGGGATATATTCCTTGGCGCCGGCCTGGATGGCGGCGACCGCGGCACGCGCGTCGGTGGCGGTGCCGCAGGCGACGATGGGCACGTGGATATGCTCGGCCTCAAGTCCGGCCACCAACTGGCGGATGCTGACTGCGACGTCGACCATCAACAGATCGGCGCCGCGACCGGAGCGCAGCACGGCAAGCGCCTGGACAATATCCGCAGCGTGGGTGACTTGCGCGCCCTTGTCCATTGCGAGCTTGGTCGCGGTGGTGAGCTGGCCGTTGAGCGTGCCGACGATCAAAAGGCGCATCTTGTTGGTCCTTCTTCGCTAAACAGTGCGAATTACGATCTCTCTGCCTTGATAATTTCCGTCATGGTCACGCCGAGCTTCTCTTCCACCAGCACGACCTCGCCGCGGGCCACCAGGCGATTGTTGACGTAGATGTCGATCGCCTCGCCGACTTTGCGGTCAAGCTCCAGCACGGTGCCGGGTCCGATCTTGAGCAGGTCGCCGATGTCCATGCGCGCACGGCCCAGCACCGCGGAGACCTTGACCGGGACATCGAACACCGCCTCCAGATCGGAGGCGATCCGCGTGGTCGGCCCATCCGGTTCCGTCGTAAGCGGCGGCGCGTCGACAACGGCTCCGTCGCCCTCGAGGTTGGGCAGCGGGATTTTGTCGTCACTCATGCTCTGATCTCCTCAACGTCTCATGCGACGCGGCGACATTGCGGCGCGCGCCGATATAGCCGTCCACAGCTGCGCTGATGGCGGCGTCGGCGGCGGCGCGGTCGCGATTGATGCCGCCGTCGGCCCATTCGATACGGCAATCGCCGACCGCGATATCGGGCTCGGCGAGCACGACGAGTCGGCCCTCGAAGCTGCGGGCGCGTACGATGTCGTCGAGTTTCTCCTTGGCGACCGCGTATAGCGCGTCGTTGACGCGCACCGCTATATGCGGCGCGGTGACGAGCTGGCGGAAGCAGTCGCTGGCCAGCGCCGAGATTTCGGCGAACGGCTCGCGGGCGACGAGCGCGGGCGCCAGCTTGCGCGCCACCGCGACCGCGACTTCGACCGCCTCGCATTCGAGCCGGGTTTCGATCGCCGCCAGCGCGCGATTAGCCACCAGGAGGGCCGCCGCGATATGCTCGAGCGCGTCGGCCATGCGCCGGCCGGATTCCGCCGCGGCGTCGCTCTGCGCCTCGGCATAGCCCTTGCGATGGGCGGCGGCTTCCGCCTCGGCGACTTTGAGCGCGTGTTCGGCGAGCGAAATTGCCGTTCGTGCCGGCTTGCCTTCGGCGGCCTCGGCAAAGTCGGTGTCGAACAGGAATTTTTTGGTCGCTGCGTTCATCGTCGGAGTCTTGGCGTTGCCTTGACGGATTTGCGTTTCAATAGATCAGCTCTTCTTCGCCGCGGGTCTTCGAGATCACGATTTCGCCCTTGGCGGCGAGATCCTTGGCGAGGTTGACCAGCGTCGCCTGGGCTTCGTCGACTTCGCGCAACCGCACCGGCCCCATGGCCTGCATATCGTCCATCAGCATCTTGGCGGCGCGCGTCGACATGTTGGAGAGGAAGAACTGGCGTACCGGCTCGGCGGCGCCCTTGAGAGCGACGGCGAGCTTGTCCTTTTCGACGTGGCGCATCAGCGTCTGGGCCGAAGCGACGTCGAGCTTGGACAGATCGTCGAAGGTGAACATCAACGTCTTGATGCGCTCGGCGCTTTCGCGATTGTCCTCTTCCAGCGCGGTCAGGAACCGCGTTTCGGTCTGCCGGTCGAAATTGTTGAAAATCTCGGCCATGACCTCGTGGGCGTCGCGCCGACGGGTCTGCGACAGGTTCGACATGAATTCGGTGCGCAGCGTCTGCTCGACGCGCTCGAGTACTTCCTTCTGCACTGCTTCCATGCGTAGCATGCGGTTGACGACGTCGAGCGCCAGGTCCTCGGGCAAAATGGCGAGCACGCGCGCGGCATGTTCCGGGCCGATCTTCGACAACACCACGGCGACCGTCTGCGGGTATTCATTCTTGAGATAGTTGGCGAGCACCTCTTCCTGAACGTTCGAGAGCTTCTCCCACATGTTGCGGCCGGCCGGGCCGCGGATTTCTTCCATGATGGTGCTGACCCGCTCCGGCGGCAGATAGGACTGCAGCAGGCGCTCGGTGGCCTCGTAGGTGCCCATGATCGCGCCGGAGGCCGACATGCGCGAGACGAACTCGAGCAGCAAATTCTCGACTTGCTCGGCCTCGATGGTGCCGATCGTAGACATCAACATTGAAATCTGCCGCAACTCGTCGTCGTCGAGCATGCTCCAGATCTTCGAGCCGTGGTGTTCGCCGAGCGCCAGCAGCAGAACCGCCGCACGCTCCGGTCCGCGCAGCGGACGCTTTGGCGGCGGCCCATGCGTCGCTTTGCCGGCAAGGCTCGCCAAGGTACTGGCGATTTCACTTTGCGCGGTCTCGTGCTGTTTGGCGTCCTGCTTTGCTACTGAAGGTGTGGCCATGGTCGATTACGCGGCGGCGCTGTCGTTGAGCCAGGAGCGAATGATGGAAACGGTTTCGCGGGGATTTTTGTCGGCAAGCTCGCCGACCTTTTGCACGGATTGGGCGTGGACCTGGCCCTGGATCTGGGCAATGTCGATCATTTTCGAGGTCTGGCTCGATTCCGCCGCCTTGGCGGGATCGACGCCTTCGTCGGCGAGAGCGGCCGTTGCCGCCGTCAAACCTTCGCCGGAGCTCATGCCGCGCGGCAAGGCCGCCAAAGCGCGTTCGTCGGGAGCAATGATGCGGCGGACCAACGGCCGCACCACGAGGAGCAGCACGACGAGGCCGAGCACCGCCATCACGAGCGTTTCAACCAGGCTCATGATGTCGTCTTTGGTGAAATGCAGCATGGACAGCCAGCCGGTCGGTTCGATGATCGGATTGGCCGGAGTCTCGGCAAAGCGCAGATTGACGACCTGAACCTGATCGCCGCGCTTTTGGTCAAAGCCGATCGCCGAGCGCACTAGCGTCGCGATCTGATCGAGCTCCTCCTTGGTCCGCGGCTGATACGTGACGTTGCCTTTATCGTCCTTGGCATAGGTGCCGTCGACCAGGACGGCAACTGAAAGGCGCTTGAGGCTGCCGCCTTCGATCACTTCCGTCTTCGTGGTCTTGGAGATCTCGTAATTGACGATCTCCTCGGACTTGCGGCTCTGGTCGCGCGGGCTGGCGCTGGCGGCTCCGGTGGGCCGCTGGTTGGCGCCGGGCAGTTCGTTGCCGACCGTGACCTCGTTGTTGCCCTGGTTCGTCGCGGAGGTCTCCTCCCGGGTCTGGCTGGAACGGACGACGCGGCCGTCAGGATCGTATTTATCCGAGGTCTGGGTAATGCGGTTGAAATCGAAGTCGGCGGCGACTTGCACGCGCGAATGACCCGGTCCGACCACCGAGGAGACGATTGACTCCACCTGCTCGCGCAAATGCTTTTCGTAGGCCGCCTGCCGCTCGTCGGCGGCGACGCCGCCGGCGGTGGTGGTGTCGTCGCTGGCGCCGTCCGCCAGCAATTGGCCCTGCTCGTCGACGATCGATATGCGCTGCGGCCGCAATCCGGATACCGCGGTGGCGACGAGGTGACGGATGGCGCGGACCTGCGAGGACTGCAATGTGCCGCGCAGCTTGAGGACGATCGAGGCGGACGGCTCGATCTTGTCGCGCGAAAACAGCGGTCGATCCGGCAGCACCAAGTGCACGCGTGCATCTTGGACCTGGTCGAGGGTGCGGATGGTACGCGCCAGCTCGCCTTCCAACGCGCGCAGCTTATCGATGTTCTGCACGAAGCTCGTCGTGCCCAGCGCGTCCGACTTGTCGAAAATCTCGTAGCCGACGCCGCCGCCCTTGGGCAGACCGCTCTCGGCCAGCGTCATGCGTAGCCGTGCCACCTTATCGCGCGGCACCATGATGATGTTGCGGTCGTTGCGCAATTCGTACGTGACGCCTTCGCGGTCAAGCTCCTTGGCGATCGAGGCGGAATCTTCCAGCGACAGATCGGTGAACAGCGGCATCATCTGCGGCGTGGTCACGTGCAAAATCAAGAAGGCGAAGAAGCCAACGAGCGCAATGGTGACCGCACCCATCGCCGCGATGCGCGGCGCGCCAAGCGTTTTGGCGAACTCCACCAGACCTTGCACCGAGCCTTCCCCCGCGCAGCGACGCGCAAGCGCCTCACCCGGCAAGATTTGCCCGGTTGATGGTTAGCGCCCGGTTAATGGAGGACGAAATTGCGCTAACTTGCGTTCGCCGCTTGGCCGTCGGTTTGCGAGCACGTCGTGCCGACGACGACAGCCGACGAAAATAGCTGTCACGGCGACCGAACGATCAAGAATACAAGAACGCCAGCCGCGCCGATCGGCGTTGGCAATTCGGTAAGACAGATTAAAGGAGAGTTACTGGCGATATTGCTGGATGCGGGTCGTGCGCAACCCGGCAAGGCCGTGCTGGTCGATCGAGTATTGCCAGGACAGAAATTCCTCGACCGTCAGGGTGTAGCGGCTGCACGCCTCTTCGAGCGACAGCAGCCCACCGCGCACCGCGGCAACCACTTCGGCTTTGCGGCGGATGACCCAACGCTTCGTCCCTGGCGCCGGCAAATCGGCGATGGTCAGGGGGGAACCGTCCGGCCCGATGACGTATTTGACCCTCGGGCGATGGGGTTCGGTCATAGTCACTCTCACAACTCGACAACTACAGTGGGCGACAATACGCATGGCCGCTTAAAATTTGCCTAAGCCGCGCGCGTAATTGGCCGCAATTTGTCGGGTGCCGGCTGCAAAAGCCCGGTTCCGCTGCCGCGGCGCCCAGCCTCACGGCGCGCTCCTCGATTGCAGCCGGTACGGGATAGCCGCTACAGCAGATTCAGCAGATTGGTGAGACTGGTGTTGAGATTGCCGAGCGTGCCGTTGAGGCCGCTCAGGGCGCTGAGACTGCCATTATTGATCGATTGCACCGCGCTGATCGGGTAGTTCTGTCCATTGATCGTGAGCTGCGGCGGGTTTTGGCTGAGATTGACCCCGCTGACGGTGCCTTGGATTTGCGTGGTGACGGTGACGGTCTGACCGTTGGCGCCAGTGGCGTTGATCGCAAGCGTGTATTGCCCGGGCGGCCAGGTCACGCCGTTATTGCCTTGGCCGTTCCAGCTGTAAGTCTGGGTCCCGGCATTGAGCGACACGGATCCAGTATAAGCCGTCTGGCCGCTCGCGCTCGTGATCGTGACGTTGCCGGTGGCGGGCGACGGCGAATTCAGCGACCACGTCGCTGGCGAACCGGCCGCCAGCGTCGCATTCGAGCCGTTCAGAGTGACGTTCGAGCCGAGGAACTGCATCGCCGAAGTCGCTTCCGAGGTCTGCTGCAGCGAGATCAGGGTCTGCATGTTGGTGTTCATGTCGACCTGCTGTTGGACCGAGGTGAACTCGACCAGCTGCTGGGTGAACTGATTGGTATCGAGCGGATCGAGCGGGTCCTGGTTCTGCAGCTGCGTCGTCAAGAGCGTGAGGAACGAATTGAAGTTGTCGGCAAGCTGCGCCAAGCCGGTATTGCCCGTGACGCCGGTATTGGCTGTGGAGCCTGGGGTGCTGGTCGTCGGAATTGCCGTGGTGGTCGTCATTTTCGATCCTGAAGTCCGATTGCCGGTTACACGCGTATGTCGATGCCGCCGCCGCCGAGGTTGAGGCGGGAATAGATTTGCGTCGTCTCCACCGGCGACAGATCTGCTGCGGGAACGACAAGCTGTTGCGCCGGGTTCGGCTGTGCGCCGCCGCCCTGGTTCTGCCCGGAGAAAGATTGATCGCGCAGCGAGAATTGCAGGCCGTTGTCGGCGGTTCGCAATCCTGCCTGCTCAAGCGCGCGTTCGAGCTGTGGTTGCTGGCTTTGCAGAAGCGTGAGCGTCTCGGGCCGGTCGACGGTGACGTGAGACGTCACTTGACCGTTGGAGTCGACGCCAAGCCGCACATCGATCCGGCCGAGCTCGGGCGGGTCGAGCCTGATGTCGAACTGGTTGGATCCGGCTTGTGCGCGCGCCGCGATGGCGATTGGCAGGCCGGCGATCGAAACCGCAGCCGCCTGTGCTGAAGTCGCCGTTGCGCTTTGAGTCGTCGCCGTGTTGGTCGCGAGAATGCCTAAGCTCGGCAAATTGGCGGTTGCGGCTGTCACCGCATTGGTCGCGCTTTGCGAAGCGGAGGAGGTGCCGCCGTTGGGTACCGTTGTCAGATTCGCTACCGGCGCGGCAGTCGTATTGGCCGGCGCAACGGGAGGCACCGGCGCTTGTTGGGGCGAGGAGTTGTCCGGTGGCGCCACCTTGGCGGCAAGATCGGTTGCGACAGCCGGTCCTCCTGCGACGGTGTTCGTCGTCGGGGTTTTGCCATCCGCTTGGCTACCCGGTTGAGCAGCCTGGGCCGGCTGGGAAGTCTGGGACGCCTGGGGTGTCTCAGCGGTCCGGTCGCCGAGAGAAATCTGACCGAGGGGTGACACACCTGCCCGCGGGCGCGATGGCGCGGTGACCGCT
>DATJBH010000020.1:0-66190 GCA_035515455.1 Xanthobacteraceae bacterium | reverse complement strand
TTCACTTCGTTCGAGCCATCCTACCGCCTATCGCGCAGGGGCATCACGCATCGACCGGAACGTCACCGAATAGCGCAAGCTTTGTACCGCCGGGATGCTGTGTTCCCACTCCTCGCGTGACGGCCCGCGCAAGAGATAAATCGAGCGAGGCTCAAGTCGCAATGACGCGCGCTCGAAACCGCTGCCGCGCTTCCTGCGCATCCGGAAAGTGCCGGGCGAGACGAGCGAGACACCGATCACGTCATCGTAATGCGGGCGGTCGCGATGCCAGCCGATCGACACACCCTCCTGATATTCGGTGACGAGCGCGTGGACGAGGCGGTCGGGCTGTAGCCCAGCGAAGGCGGCGGCGCGCTCGCGTAAGGGAAGGAGGAACGGCGGCATCGGCTCGGCCGGCTTCAAACCGCCGCCGTTGAAATCGTAGCGAGTGCCGAACGAGACGACGCGGCGCTTGCCGAGGTAGCCGTGGAACTCGAACTCCTTGAACGGCAGATCGGCAAAGGCTTCGATCAGGCGCGCTTCTTCAGCGGCGGCGATTACATCCGGCGCATAGCGAAAGCCGGCCGGCATCGCCGACGGCTGGGGCGCGTCAGGCTCAAAGAGTGTGAGCTGCTGGTGTCTCATGTTCCACGCTCACATGGGCATGGAGCACAAATCGCGCAAATGCGCCGCGGCGGCCTCGCGAATGCGTAGCGGCGGCCCTTGTGGCCGCCTGGCGAGCCGCGCATCTGCGCTCGTAATACTATGCCGGCGATGCGGCGTCGGAACCCGCAAAACCCCAAAATCTTCACAATTCCGGCCCGATCGCGTCTCAAACATCCGTTTGAATTTCAATCACGCGTTTGAGAACGCAAGGCACGCGAAAAGCGTGCAAAGTCGAGCATGCAAGTGAGGTCGATCATGTTGGCAATGCAGAATCTGTCGCGATCCGCCGGTCATCCGCTGACCGCCGGCCCGGCCTGCCCGAACTGCGGGCGCTCGATGCATCTGGCGCGCATCGCGCCGCGCGCGGAAGGCCTGTCCGACCTGCGCATCTATCGCTGCGGCGAATGCGGCGTGTCGCTCAGCGAAGCCGCCGACGATCCCGCCGCGGCGTTTCGCGGCTGAGCGCACGCAGGGCGGATGGCGCGTCGCCGATTGGTCATCCGCTCGCAGTGCGCGCAATTCGAAGCGATTTCGCCAACGATACTTAAGCCCGCTCGCTTAAGGGTGGGCGTGCCATTGCGCGTCGACGGCGGGCCTCAAGGAGGCTTCCGATGTTGGCGGAAATCATGCTGTTGCGGCTCGAGGCAGCGATCCGAGCGACGCGCGATACGACGCCCTTCACCGATTCGCGCTTCGTGCCGATCCGCCCCGGCATGGGGTTCAAGCGTAGCCGCTCATGCCGCTGAGCGCGCGGCGCTGCCGACCTCCCATCGTATCACGTCGTTGGCCGCAACTGTCAGGCGCCTTCGGATGGCGGCGCAAAGAGCACCGCGTAGGCCTCGGCCATGGCTGCGGAAAGCGAATAATTGCGGGTCTGATTGCAGGGCATGCAAAGGAAAACCGTGCGCCGCATCTCCGGCGAATGCGGATGCGGCAGAGCCGTCACAAAGACCATGGCGGCGCGGCACTTCGGGCAGGGCGCCGACATGTCCTTGGCGCCTTCCGGAGCGATCTGCGGCGACAGTTTCTGCACCAGGTTTTCAATCATTGCGCTATCTGGCGGCAGCGGGCGATATCGCGGAAACTGCGTATCTGAACCTAATAAAGTTAAAAGTTTCGTTGCGGGCGACCCCGATCTTTACCGGTATCCCGGGACCGCGGCGTCGCGCGGCCATTGCCGAAAGGACCGATCGGGGGGTTAGGCGCGCAGCCGCGTGTGCCGGCCGGCGGTGCGCTCGATCGCGCTGGCGAGATATTCGGGCGATTGCGCGCCGGTGACGATAACGCTCGAGCCAAAGATGAAGCAGGGCACGCCGTCGATGCCGGCTTCCTTGGCGTTATTGGCTTCGGTCTCGATGCGTTCGACGTCCGCGTCGCTGGCGAGGAGGCGGCGCACCAGATCGCCGTCCATGCCGCAATCGATCGCCGCCTGGATCAAGACCCGCGGATCGGTGAGATCGGCGCCTTCTGCAAAATAGAGCTCCATCAACCGCTGCTTCATGCGGCCCGGTTCGGTGGCGCTGCGCGACCACAAAATGAGGCGATGGCAATCGAGCGTATTGGGCTGGCGGCTGATCTTGTCGGGATTATAGACGAGGCCTTCCATCGCCGCGGCCGCCGTGATGCGCTCGGCGATCACCGCGTAACGCTCGGCCGAGCCGAATTTTGTTTCGAGATAGGTCTGCCGGTCGATGCCGTCGCGCGGAATCCAGTCATTGAGGAAATACGGCCGCCAGTTAACGTTGACCTCGATGTCAGGGGTAAGCGCAATGGCGCTTTCGAGGCGGTGTTTGCCGATGTAGCACCACGGGCAGACGACGTCGGAGACCACATCGACGTGGACCGTGGCTTGAACGGCAGCGCCCGTCTCGGACGTATCGGCCATCGGCAAAAGCCTCCGAGTCGAATGATACCAGCCTACCGCATATGTGGGGGCCCTGAAAACGGGGGCCAGACCCGAATCGGCCGGACATCAGCCGGCGTCGCCGACGACCCGCGAAAGCAGAGAGTCGACGCTGTCGGTCGGCTTCAAGGTCGCCAGCGTCACCGCCGTGTCGATGCCGCCTTTCTTGACGTCCTTTTTGGCATCGGGCGCCACCATGGTGTTCTTGAGCACGCTGGCGATGCGGCGGGCAACGATATGCGCCGCGCGCAGATCGGTCTCGGTGAACACGGCAAAGATCGAATTGTCGGCCTCGCGGCAGGCGAAATCGACCTGGCGCATCAGCCGGCCGAGGAGCCGCGCCGCATCGAGGCTGACACGGCGATCATTGCCGTCGAAGGAGAACCGCGCGATCGACAGTCCGACGCCGCGCTTTTCGGCGTCATCCACCGCGCGGTTGAGATCGCGCCAGAACGCGTCATGGGCAAGAAGCCCGGTGTCGGGATCGAGCATGCCTTTGGCGTCGAGCGATCTAAGCATGCGCTTGAGCCTCTGGCTGAAGGCGTGCGCTCGCACATAAGGCAAGAAACGCTCGACAAGCCGCTGGGGACCTTCAGAAATCCGCTCGAGATTGGCAAGCTCTGTGGCGAACGGCTCGATCACCGCGGGATGGCTGCCGAGCACCGCGACCGGCAAATCGCGAAAGCGCGGGTCCTCGGCCAGCACGGTCAACAAGGCTTCGACGATTTTCGGGCCGAAACCGTCGCCGATCACCATGCCGTCGATGTCGCGGGCGTTGAGCGCGCGCGCCGCGCTCTCGACGGAAAGCGCGCCGACCACACCGACGCGTTCGCCGATCGCGACCGATAGGGTCGGGTAAGACCGGCCACGCCCGGCGACCAGCACGCTGGCTTCGTCGAGCGGATCGGTGGCGGACAATTCCGGCAGCTGTTCGCCACGCGACGACAGCGTGCGCATGCGGCGCAAGACCGTGCCGTGCAGCGTGCGAATGCGGATCGCCGTCGAGAGCCGCCGCACCAGACGCTGCGGGGAGGCGTTGCCGGCAATGACGAAAGCGTCCGGGATCGACGGCGGGCCATCGTCGCGGGTGCGGGCGATCACCGGCATGAACAGGCCACTGCCCTTGGCGCGCTGTTCGCCGAGAAGATCCGTGAGCTCGGCCGCCCGCTCAGCGTCCGGGCAGGCATCGGCCAGCACGATCGCTTCGGGCTCGACGGCGGCGAGCGCGTTCGGCGCATCGGCCCAGGTCGTTTCGACGATCGGAGAGCCGCCGGCTGCGCGCAAAGCGTCGACCACATCCGGCGCCGGAGTGTCGGCAATGACGGCGAACGGACCTTGCAACGCCATGATACGCAGGTGTGGACTTATACGGATACGACCGCGGTCAGCATGCCAAAACGCTGTTAATGTCCCGTCAACGAAGCACGAAGATCGGATCGCGGCGCTTATCCTACGGCAACCGCTTCGCGCAAAACCTGCTCGCCACGCTCGCCAAAGGCCGCGCTGACCAGCGGATTGACCCCGAGGGCCCGCAGTGCGGCTGCCATGCCGTCGAGATTGGCGGCGGTGCCGACCAAGCGGTGGCCGGTCAGCGGATCGGGCAGCGCCGCGAGCGCCGCGCCGCTATCGATGCGCCCGATCATTGCCAGCAGCGAACAAAGCGGGAAGCGGTAGCTCCCGACGTTGACGATGCCGGACGGTGGGCCGGTGACGGTGAGCGTCTGGCTTAAGGGATCAATCCGGCACGGGAAGCCACTGTCGACGAAGCCGTCGCGGGCGATCTCGAGGTGCGGCTGATCGGAGCGTTCGATGCCCGGCGGAAAGACGTGCCGCGGCACGATCGGACCGCGCAGCGCCAAAGTGCCGGTTTCCGTCACGCCCAGCTCGGCGATCGCCACGCCGTCCTTGGCGTCGCGGGGCGCGGCGACCGGACCGAATGGAATTGGCAGCGGCCGGCCGCCGACGCCGCGCCGGGAAGTGACAAAACCCGCTTCACCGAAAATCGCAACGTCGATCAATGTTGCATCGCGCGCGGGCCATTCCGGGCTCCCCGCCAGCCGTTCCGGCGCGTGCCAGGCGGCAAGAACCGTGGTCGGTCCTTCGCGCGCGAACAGGCCGGTCTCCGCAAGCCGGAATGCCACCGCGGCGGGTAAGATCAGAGTGCCGGCGCGCTCGTCGCGGCGCTGGCGGGCGAAGACCTCGGCAGCGAACGGGTGATGCAGCGACAGCGTGCCGCCACTGAGCAACCACGGTACCAAAGTGAGGCAAATGCCGGCGAAGGAGGTCGGCGCGACAGCGGACAAGACGCCGGCATCCTGCTCGATGCGGCTTTCCAGCAGCGCACCCAATCCGCCGGCCAAAAGCTCAAGGTGGCGGCGTGCCACCGGCAGCGGCCCGTCCTCGCCCACTTCGAAGGTCGTCACCGCGAGATGCGCGGTGGCATCGGCCTCGCGATCAACCGGCGGCACGGCATCGAGTTTAGCCGCCGTGAACAGATCGTCGAACGGCACCACGCCGTCGGGAAGCTTGTCGCCGAAGCCGCCGACATAGCGGATCGAAAACACTTCCGCGGCGACATTCATCGCGAAGGCGGAATGCGCAAAGCCGCCGACCCGGCGGCAGGACATGAGCGCCTTGGCGCCCACGCGCGCCAAGGCCGTGACGGCGTCGGCGCGCCGCCACAACAGCGGCAGCGGCGCTACGATCAACCCGGCGCGCAGCACGCCGAGCATGGTCAAGACGTTCTCGACGATATTCGGCATCTGGATACCGACGATAGCGTCGGTCGGCAGACCCATGCGGCGCAGCCGGCCGGCAATCGCTGAGATCATCCGGTCGGCCTCGGCATAGGACAGCCGCAGCGGCGCGCCATCGGTGAACTCTTGCCGGTTCGGCGCATCGACGAGCGCGGTCGCGCCCGGCCGCCGGGACGCCGCGCGGCGAAACAATTCGTCGAGCGTGATGCGGCCCTGGCCGGGTGGCGCGGCGATTGACGCGGCTGTGGGCGGCCCGAGAATCATGGGCGTATCGTAGCCCGCCGCGTCATCGCAGAGTCGTTATTGCAAGGCTTTGGCTGGCTGCCGCCACCAGGTTTCCGGCAGGTAGCCGAACAACGACGTCCGTGCCGGATGCTGGATGTAATTCCACCGCGCCACCCATTGGTCGGGGAGATAAAACAGCGGAACCACATATGAGCCGGAAATCAGCACGCGGTCGAGGGCGCGCACGGCATCGACCAGGTCGGCCCGCGTTTGCGCGCGCAGCAGGGCGGCAATCATGGCATCCGCCGCGACGCTTTTGACGCCCATGTAATTGCGCGAGCCCTGCTCGTCGGCCGCCGCCGAACTCCAATAGATGCTCTGCTCGTTGCCGGGTGACAGCGATTCATCCCAACGGTACTCGATCATGTCGTAATCGAACGAGGCCAGGCGCTCCTCGTATTGCACGGCATCGACAAGACGGACCTGCGCGGTGATGCCGGCGCGTAGCAGCATGGTGGAATAAGCAAGCGCCAGGCGCTCGTCGTCGCGGTTGGTCACCATGATCTCGAAGGCGAACGGCCGCCCGGTGGCGCGATCGCGGAGCGTCGTGCCCTGGAGCTGATAGCCGGCGGCCTCGAAGAGCTTGAGCGCCTGGCGCAGCGTATTGCGGTCGCGGCCGGAGCCATCGCTGACAGGGGGGGACCAGGTGCCGTCGAGCACGTCGGGGCGCACGGCGTCGCCGTAAGGCGCGAGCAGCGCGCGCTCTTGTTGATCCGCCGGCCTGTGATAGGCGGACAATTCGCTGTCATCGAAGAAGCTCGCGCTACGCCGATAAAGATTGTAGAAAAAATCATGATTGACCCATTGGAAATCGAACAGCAAAGCGAGCGCCTGACGGCAGCGAATGTCGGCGAAGATCGGCCGGCGCGTGTTGAAGACGAAATCGGACGCAAATTTCGGCAGGCCGCTGCGGAACGTCTCCTTGACGACGCGGCCGGCGCGGGCGGCGGGAAAATTATAGCCGGTCTCCCAGCGCGTCGGATCGGTTTCCGCGCGCACGTCGTAAAGCCCGGCCTTGAAGGCTTCGAAATAGGCGTTGGCATCGCGGTAAAAATCGAAGCGCAGCTCGTCGAAATTCCATAATCCCCGATTGATCGGAAGATTGCGTCCCCAATAATTCGGGTCGCGCTTGAAAGTGACGCTTTTGCCCGGATCGACGGCGGCGACGACATAGGGACCGCTGCCGACCGGCTTTTTCAGCGTCGATTTCTCGAAGGTCGCGACATCGATCGCATGCTTCGGCAGGATCGGCATCAGGCCGAGGATCAGCGGCAATTCGCGATCGCTGGTATCGGCGAAATCGAAACGCACCGTGCGGGGACTTAAAATCTCCGCTTTGGCCACGCGGGAATAATAGGTGCGGTGATTGGGCCGGCCGTGATCGCGCAGCAATTGCCAGGAAAACACCACGTCTTCGGCGGTCACCGGCGTGCCGTCGGAAAAATGCGCCGCCGGGTCGATCGTGAAAGTCACGTAGCTTCGCGCCGCGTCGGTCTCGATCGTACGCGCCAACAGACCGTACAGCGAAAATGGTTCATCGTAGCTGCGCGCCATCAGGCTCTCGATGACGTAGCCGCGCACCGGCTGCACGGCGAGGCCTTGGACGATCAGCGGATTGAGGCTGTCGAACGTGCCGAGCACGCCCTCAACGAGCCGGCCGGCTTGTGGCGCGTCGGGATTGACATACGGCAGCGCGCTAAAGCCGTCGGGAAGGGCGGGTGCGCCGTGCATCGCGATTGCCGGCCGGCCCGTCTCCTTGGCGATGGTATTCGGCGCGACGATTTGGGCTGGCGCCGCGGTCGCGGGTCGGACGAAGCCGCCCGGCAGCGCCGCCAACATTTGAACGCCGCAATAGGCGGCCAGTATGCAATGTCTGACGGTGCGCACGATTTTCCTCGGCGCGCTCGACCGCGGCGCGATTCGCTCGATCGCCAGCGAATGTACCAGAGCGACAGGGCGAACGTCCGCCAGCGGCGGCGTGCGGGCCTTTGCGGCGATGCACGCGGGCTTTATCCTGCCGCTCGATTGCGCTATGTGGGCGTGGCCAAAAGGCATGTGGGGTCACGGTGTTGCCGTATTCTGCGTCGATTGACCACGGCGCGGGGGACGGCGCATTACGGCGGCGAATGCTAGCCGTAACGATTGCGGAACATTAACAGTCAGGTCTGGCCGAGCACATCGGCGGGGTCGCTCGGATCCCGCTCGAATTGCTGGCGGCGGCACGAAAGAGGAACTGCAGCTCATGGATCATCGCAATGTGTCGGCGCCGGCTCGCCCCGCGGGCCGCAGCCCCGCTGCCATCGCCAAACGAATGGGCCAGACGGCCATCCTGACCGTCGCCCTGGCGCTTGGGCTGCAAGCCGCGACGCACTCGCCCGCATTCGCCCAGCCGAAGCCCGCGGCAAAAAAGCCCGCGGCACCGGCCGCGCCGGCCGCTCCCCAGGCGCAGCCGCAAGCGCCCGCGCAAGGCGAGCAACAGCAGCAACCGGTGCAATTGATCTATTCGCCGTGGACCAAGTTCTGCCTCAAGAACCAGAACGATCCCAAGTCCAAGCAGGTTTGCTTCACCGGCAAGGACGCCCGCATCGAATCCGGCATGCCGGTGGTCGCCGCCGTGCTGATCGAGCCGGAGGGCGAGCCGAAGAAAATCCTGCGCGTCACCCTGCCGCTCGGCATGCAACTGATCCATGGCACCCGCGTGATCATCGACAATAATCAGCCGATGACCGCGCCTTACGTGATCTGCTTCACCAACGGCTGCATGGCGGATTACGACGCCACCACCGACATGATCAACAAGATGAAGAAAGGGCAGGGCCTCGTCGTTCAGGCGATCAATTCGACGGGGCAGCCGATCAGTCTCGTGCTGCCGCTCAGCGATTTCGCCAAGGCTTATGACGGTCCGCCGACCGATCCGAAGGTGTTCGAAGAGCAGCAGAAGAAGCTGCAGGAGGAGCTGCAGCGGCGCGCCGACGAAGCCCGCTTGAAGCTCGAGCAGCAGCAGCAAGGCGCACCGGGAGCGGCCGGCGCGCCGGCCGCCGGCGCACCGGCGAAGAAATAGGCGTTGTCGCCGCGAACCTCGGCAGTGAAGCGAGGAAGCCCGCAAAACAGGTCGGTCTGCTCTAATGCAGCATCGCCGTACGCGGGCGATAACCGCCTTTGCCGTCCTTGACGAAAACTTCGGCGACCTGGGGATGGCGCACCGGATCGCCGCTGTCGTCCGGCAATAAATTCTGCTCCGAGACATAGGCGACGTATTCGGTCTCCGCGTTCTCGGCAAACAAATGATAGAACGGCTGATCCTTGCGGGGCCGCACCTCGGCGGGGATCGCCTGGTACCATTCCTCGGTGTTATCGAACACCGGATCGATGTCGAACACGACGCCGCGGAACGGATAAAGCCGGTGCCGCACGACCTGGCCGATCTGAAATTTGGCGTTACGAATCTTTTCCATCGCGGGCCGCATTTTACTCCTTGCCGGGGACCATCATGCAACGATTATGCCCCAGCTTCCTGAAGCCGCAAAACCGCTGTCATAGCTCGTAGCGCCGCGCCATTTCCGGGTCTTTTGCGGCGACGAGCCGCGCCAGATCGACCAGCACTTTGGCCTGTTTCCAGGTGGCGTCGTCCTGCATCTTGCCCTCGATCATGACCGCGCCCGAGCCGTCCGGCATGGCGGCAATGATCTTCTTGGCAAAGGCGACCTCGGCCGGGTCGGGCGAGAACACGCGCTTGGCGATCGGCACCTGGCTTGGATGCAGCGTCCAGGCGCCGGCGCAGCCCATCAGAAAGGCGTTGCGGAATTGCGCCTCGCAGGCCGCGCCGTCGGCAAAGTCGCCGAACGGGCCATAGAACGCCTTGATGCCCGCCGCGGCACAGGCATCGACCATCTTGGCGATGGTGTAGTGCCAAAGGTCCTGTTGGTAGGCCGGCCGCGGCGCGTCGGGAGCGCCGGGGTCGGCCAGCACCTTGTAGTCGGGATGGCCGCCGCCGACCCGCGTCGTCTTCATCGCCCGCGACGCGGCGAGATCGGCCGGGCCGAGACTGATGCCGTGCATGCGGGGTGAGGCGACCGCGATCGAAGCAACGTTATTGACGCCCTCGGCGGTCTCCAGAATGGCATGGATAAGGATCGGCTTTTTCACGCCGTGCTTGGCTTCAAGCTGCGCCAGCAATTGATCGAGATAATGAATGTCCCAGGCGCCTTCGACTTTCGGCAGCATGATGACGTCGAGTTTTTGCCCGACCGCCGCAACGGTCTCGGTGATGTCGTCGAGCACCCAAGGCGAGTTAAGCGCATTGATGCGCGTCCACAGCCCGGTCTCCCCGAACTCGCAGGCTCTCGCCATGGCGATGAAGCCCGCGCGCGCCGCCTGTTTGGCATCGGCCGGAATGGCATCTTCAAGGTTGCCAAGAACGACGTCGACCTGCGCGATGAGTTCCGGCACCTTGGCGCGCACCTTCTCGATATGCGGGGGCACGAAATGGATCATGCGCTCCAGCCGCAGCGGCAATTCGCGGGGCGGCGCCGGAGCGCCGATCGCCAGCGGCTTGAAGAAATTACGCGGCAGTTTCATGCGGGTACCGGAAATTCCTGACAGCCGACGGTAGGATGAAGGATCGGGCAGGCCAAGCCGTATTTAGCGGCAAGGCTGCCCGAAAAAATGCTCCCGGCGCCTAACCCACCGCAACTTGCTCTCG
The DNA here is from genome assembly GCA_035515455.1 of Xanthobacteraceae bacterium. GTDB lineage: Bacteria > Pseudomonadota > Alphaproteobacteria > Rhizobiales > Xanthobacteraceae > BOG-931. Next base: position 55,899 of record DATJBH010000020.1, on the reverse strand, counting down.
CGCAACAGTTGTAGGACGACCGAAATGGGCTCGGGCGGAATCCAGTGCGCAGGCTTGTCGTCATCGTCGCGGTGCTCGCGCTGAACGGCCTGACCGCCTGCACGTCGGCTGCCGAAAAGGCCGCGGCTAAATTCGCGCAGAAAAACCCAATACGAATCCAAGCCGTGGCGATCCGCGTATCGGCATGAATGCCAGACAAGTCGAAGCGACATGCTGGGGCTTGCCGGATCACGTCAACCGGCGGCAAACGGCCAAGGGCGTCCGCCAGCAATTCGTTTACCTGCACAACGGAATCGTGACGTCGATCGATATCGGCGGGATCCGCGAACGCGCCGCCGTTAAGTTCTGATCACAGCATCTCGCCGCGCATCAGCCGCGGCTGCGAAGCGGCAGGCGTGATGCCTTCGCGCATCAAAGCGCGGCGCAATGGGCCGATACGGTCGACGAGATAAAGCGACAGCCCGCGCGCACCGTGCGCCGGAAGAAAGCCGGCGAGCAGGCTTCGGTTCAGCACATCGACGGCGACGGTGCGGGTCGTCACGTCGGCGCGCCGCTGCCGGTCGTAGCCCGCCAGCACATCGGGGGCGCCGATATCCAGATTTTGCCGTCGGGCGTCGGCCACGATCTCGGCCAGCGTAGCGCAGTCGCGCAAGCCAAGATTAAGACCCTGCGCGCCGATCGGCGGCACCACGTGCGCCGCCTCACCCACCAACGCGATCCGCGCTCGCGCAAAAGCGTCCGCGGTTTCGATCGCCAGCGGAAAGACGCCACGGCCGGGTTCGACGCACATCGTGCCGAGCAGCGAATGCGCACGGCGCTCGATCTCAGCGGACAGCGCGGCATCGCTCAGTGCGACGAGATCCGCGGCACGTGCCGGCTCAAGCACGCAAACGAGGCTCGACCGGCGGCCGGGCAGGGGTACCAGCGTGAACGGACCGCTTTCGGTATGAAACTCGGTCGAGGTGTCGTCGTGCGGGCGGGCGTGGGTGAGATTGAGCGTCAGCGCGACTTGCGGATAGCTCCGCCGCCGGGTGGCTATTCCCGCCGCCGCACGAGCGAGCGACCGGGCGCCGTCCGCGCCGACCGCGAGGCGCACGCGCGTCTTGCCGCCGGCATGCTCGATGGCAACACCGTCCGCGTCGGGCGTGATCGCGAGCGCTGGCGCCGCAATGCGTGGTAGCTTCAGTGCCGCCGCGCGAGCTTCCAGCGCGGTCAGCAAATGCCGGTTCTCGATATTGTAGCCGAAGGTATCGAGCCCGATCTCTCTGGCATCGAAAGAAACCTCCGGCGCACGAAACAGCCGGCGCGTGTCGTCGACAATGCGCAGCTTTTTCAAAGGCGCGGCTTGCGGCAGGCAGGACTGCCAGGCCCCGAGGGTTTGCAGCGCCGTCACCGAACCGGAAAGCAGCGCTGTCGTGCGGTGGTCGGGCTGTGCCGGCGGCGCGATCAAAAGCGCATCCACGCCGGCTGCCTTCAGCGCGATCGCGCACACCGATCCGGCCGGCCCACCGCCGACCACGGCGACTTCAGAGGTAAAGTCCCTGTTCACGCTCATAATTTCTGCCGCCCAACGGCGCTGAACCGCCCAGCCATTGGGGAATGAATATCTTACAATGACAGCAAGATTGGGTCCGAATTTCTATTTCACGTATAAGCTTAATTTATGCGCTCAACTGAACCGGCCAATGAGACCAAGACGCTGACGGCAACGCTGACCGCGGCGGCCTTCGCGGTCCATGTGTTTACCGCCTGCGGCGCCGCTTGCGCGTTGCTCGCGTTGCTCGCCGCCGTACAGGCCGACTGGCCGAAAATGTTCGTTTGGCTCGGTATCGCACTCTTCATCGACGGTGTCGACGGCACGTTCGCCCGGCGATTGCGGGTGGCCGACCGCTTACCGCGCTGGTCGGGCGACGTTCTCGATCTCGTCGTCGATATCCTCAATTATGTGTTCGTGCCGGCCTTCGCTGTAGCTGCAAGCGGGCTTTTGCCGCAAGCTTTGGCAGTCGCGCTCGGCATCCTCGTCGTCATCACCGGGTCGCTCTACTTCTCCGACCGTCTGATGAAAACTTCGGACTACTACTTTCGCGGCTTTCCGGCGCTATGGAACGTGGCGGCGTTTTATTTGTTCCTGCTCAAGCCGGCGCCATGGCTCAGTGCCGCGCTGATCACGGCACTGGCGGCGCTGACCTTCGTGCCGGTTCATGTCGTCCACCCGATCCGCATCGCGCATTTGCGCGCCTTGACAACGGCGGCATTGCTGCTGTGGACGGGGCTTGCGATCCTCGCAGTGGCGAGCGATCTGCAGCCGGGCTATTGGACCCTTGCCGGACTGTGCCTGCTTGCGATCTATTTCGTCGGCGTCGGCTTCCTGCGCCGGCATCATCCGTAAAAGCGGAGTATCATCGTGCCCCGACCCGTTCTTCTCATCGCCGGCGGCAGCCGCGGCATCGGCGCGTCCACCGCAAGGCTTGCCGGCGAACGCGGCTACGACGTCGCCATCAATTACGTTCGCAATGACAAGGCCGCCGCGGATGTCGCCGAAGCGGTGAAGAAATCCGGCGGCAAAGCCGTCACGCTGCAAGGCGACATGGCAAAGGAAGAGGACATCCTGCGCGTCTTCGGCGAAACGACGCGCACGCTTGGCCCGATCACGCATTTTGTCTTCAGTTCCGGCATCGGCGGCAAGAATTCGCGACTTGACGCGGCAACAGCCGACACCATCCGCGAGGTCATCGACATCAATTTGTTCGGCTGCCTGATCTGCGCCCGCGAAGCGGTGCGGCGGATGTCGACGGCGCAGGGCGGCAAAGGCGGCTCGATCGTGTTTCTCTCCTCGATCGCCTCGGTGACGGGCGGCGCCGGCGAATACGTGTTCTATGCCGCCGCCAAGGGCGGCGTCGATGCGCTGACCAATGGCTTGGCGCGCGAAGTGGCAAAAGAGGGCATCCGGGTCAATGCAATCCGGCCGGGCCCGACCCGAACCGAAATCCACGAGCCCGGACGTTTGGAACGCATCACGCCGCTGCTACCGATGGGTCGGCCCGGCGAGCCGGACGAGATCGCCGAAGCGGTGCTGTTTCTGCTGTCGGACGCAGCGTCCTATATCAGTGGCACCGTGCTCAACGTCTCAGGCGCGCGATGAGGCGCCCGCGGATTGCCCCGCCTTGTGTTCGACATGCGGGTGCCTATGATCCTGCCCGAACGCATTCACTGAAAATCCGACGAGTCGAAGGAGAGGAAAATGGTTGCGGCTGTACGCGTGCATAAGACCGGCGGGCCGGAGGTTTTGACTTACGAGGAAATCGATTTGCCGGCGCCCGGACAGGGCCAAGTCCGGGTCAAGCAATACGCCTGCGGCGTCAACTTCATCGACACCTATTTCCGCATGGGCATGTATCCGTCGCCGGTCGGCCTGCCGTTCGTTTCCGGCAACGAAGCCGCCGGCGAAGTCACCGCGCTCGGCCCCGGCGTCAGCGACCTCAAGGTGGGTGATCGCGTCGCCTATGTGGTCGCGCTCGGCTGCTATGCGTCCGAACGCAACGTGCCGGCGGACCGCGCCGTCAAGCTGCCGGCGAATATCAGCTACGAGCAGGCCGCCGCCATGATGCTCAAGGGCATGACCGCGGAATATCTGCTGCGCCGCACCTTCAAGGTCGAGAAGGGCATGAACGTTTTCGTCCACGCCGCCGCCGGCGGTGTCGGCCTGATCCTGTGCCAATGGGCCAATCATCTCGGCGCCAATGTCATCGGCACCGTCGGTTCGAAAGACAAAGCGGAGCTCGCCAAAGCCAACGGCTGCCACCACACCATTCTCTATCGCGAGGAGGATTTCGTCGCGCGCACCAAGGAAATCACCGGCGGCAAATTATGCGAAGTGATCTATGACGGTATCGGCAAAACCACGTTCCCTGCCTCGCTCGATTGCTTGAGACCGCTCGGTTATTTCGTCAGCTACGGCAGCGCGTCGGGCCAGATCGACGCTTTCAACATCAACATCCTGCAGACCAAAGGATCGCTCTTCGCAACGCGGCCGACGCTCAATACCTATGCCGCCAGGCGCGAGGATCTATTGGCCATCGCGAACGATCTATTCGACGTCGTCGGCAAAGGCGCGGTGAAGATCCCGATCAATCAGAAATACGCGCTCAAGGACGCCGCCAAGGCACACAAGGATCTCGAAGGCCGCGCCACCACCGGTTCTTCGATTTTGGTGCCATAAGCACGACTCCCACCCTGGCCCTCCTCCTTGCAGGAGGAGGGCATAAAATCAGACGCCGGATTCTCTTTTTTCCTCTCCGTGAAAGAGGGAGGATTAAGGTGGCGGACGTGATTCTGAGAATTGACCGATGAAAATCTGGGGTTACTGGGCAACGCTGGGCTGGTCGGTTCTCGCTTATTTCTTGGGCCAAGTCGCGGCGACGGCGATCGTGCTGTGGTGGCAGCAAGGCAATTTGCCTTTGTTGGCACGCACCCCCTATGACGCCGCCACCGTCACGCTGTCCGTACTGGCGCTCAATCCCGTCACGGTCGCCGTTCTGTTCATTGCCGTCCGGCTGGCGGGGGCCAATCCAACAGAATACTTCGCCCTGGCCTGGCCCCGGCCGCGCGATGTAGCGACGGGAGTTCTTGGCCTCGTCGGCGTGATCGCCATGAGCGACGCAGCGCTTTACTTGAGCGGGAGGGACCTGGTGACCGAGTTCCAGCTCCAATCCTATACGACGGCGGTCGGCGGCTGGCTGCCGGCCATGCTGTTCGCAGCCGTCGTCGTCGCGCCAGCGGGCGAAGAGATGCTGTTCCGCGGTTTTATGTTCCGCGGCTTCGTGCAACCGGGACGCCCGGCGTGGCCGGGTGTCATCGCCACCGCGGTGCTGTTTGCTGTTCCGCACGTTCAATACGATTGGGTCGGCGTGGCGCAGATTTTGGTTATCGGCCTGTTTTTGGGCTGGATGCGGCTGCGCAGCGGCTCGACGCCGCTGACGTTTCTTTTGCATGCGCTGTTCAATCTGGAAGGCACGATGGAGACCATGGTGCAGGTGCATTATTTGGCCAAATGATCTTGGCTGCGCGCTATCTTTTATTGACCGAAAATACGCCCCAGCGCATCGACCGTCGGGTTCGCCGTGCCACCCGGCTGGAGCGGCTCGCTTGGTTCGCGGCGCGGCAATCCGATGACCGGTTCGGCAAAGCGGGCGATGGCGGCAACCGTCTCGTCGAGTGGCACCGTCGAACCTTTGGTCTCGCTGACGATGATCGCGAGCACCCGCATGCCGCGCCGGAACAGCGCGTCGAGCGCGGTCAGCGTATGGCTGATGGTTCCGAGGTAGCTGCCCGCGACCAGAATGAGCGGCAGTTGCAGCGCCATCATCACGTCAAGGACGGTGCGCTCGCCATCGAGCGGCACCATGATTCCGCCGGCGCCTTCGATCAACAAGATATCGCGCCGCCGCTCGATCGCGGTCTGGCAGTATTTGATGACGGTATCGACGTCGATGCGGCGTCCTTCGCGGGCGGCCGCGAGATCCGGCGACAGCGCGGCGCGAAAGCGCCACGGCGCGATGCGGTCGATCTCGCCTTCCGTCACCGGCAGGCCGAGCGCGTCGAGGAGTACGCCCGGATCGCTCGACCCGGGCTGGGCCGGATCGTAGCCGGAGACCACCGGCTTGATGGCATCAACCAGCCGGCCCATCTGGCGCAGATGCCGGATCAGGGACGCCGCCACATAAGTCTTGCCGACGTCGGTTCCGGTCCCGGTGATGAAGATCGCGCTCACGCCTCAATGCCTCAGCACGCGGCTTCGCACCACGTCGGCGAGCCGCGCGATCTCGGCGTCCGGATGCTGTGCCGTGAAGGCAAAGCGCAGCCGCGCCGTGCCCACCGGCACCGTTGGCGGCCGGATCGCCACCACCAAAAATCCCTCGTCGCGTAACAGGTCGGACGCCGCCAGCGCAGCATCGGTATCCCCGACGATCACCGGGACGATGGCGCTCTGCGCCTCGGGCAGGTTAAGCGCGCGCGTGAACTCCTTGGCTTTGCGCAGCGGCTGCGCGGCATAGGCCGGTTCGCGCGCGATCACGTCCAGCGCGGCGATGGCGGCGGCCACGACGGGGGGCGACAAGCCGGTCGAATAGATGAAGGTGCGGGCGCGCGTCTGCATCAGATCGATCACCGCTCGCGAGGCGCAGAGATAGCCGCCGTAGGCGCCGACCGCCTTGGACAGCGTGCCCATTTGCAATGGTACATCCACTGGGCCGTTGGCGAACGTCGAGCCGCGGCCGCCGCCGACTACGCCAAGGCCGTGCGCATCGTCCGATAAAAGCCAGGCATCGAAACGCCGCGCCAGTTGCGACAGCGCGGCGAGCGGCGCCAGGTCGCCGTCCATGGAAAACACGCCGTCAGTGGCGATCAGCGCGCGCTTCTTTCCAACGCGATGCGCGGTCAGCAGCGCCTCGGCATGGTCGGCGTCGCCATGGCGATACCGCTGCACGGCGGCGCCGGAGAGTTTGGCGCCGGCATGGATGCAGGCATGCGACAGCTCGTCGACGATGATGAGATCATCCGGGCCGACGAGGGCCGGGATGATGCCGGTATTGGCAAGATAGCCCGAGCCGAACACGCAGGCCGCTGCCGTGCCCTTGAGCCGCGCCAAGCGGGTTTCGAGTTCAGCAAACAGCGGATGATTGCCGGTGACGAGCCGCGACGCGCCGGCGCCGACGCCGTAGCGCGTGGTGGTCTCGACCGCCGCCGCGATCACATCGGGATGCCGGCTGAGATTGAGGTAGTCGTTGCAGGAGAACGACAAGAGCCGACGGCCGTCCCGTTCGGCCCAAATGCCGTCGCGCACGGTCACCGCCGGGCTCCGGCGCAAATTCGTCCGTTCCAGTTCATTGAGTTTCTCGCCGGCGAAATCATCAAGCGAGCGCATTATGGTCTTTACCCTCGAACAAACGTGACCTCGGCCAAGCCGGGAGGCACAATGGCGCTTCCGTAGCTTCCATGAAAGCGCCGAATGCCGGGCAATACCAGCGAAAACAAGGGGATGGGACAGGATACACAACCGGTTTGGTATACCGCCGGCCTCGACCATATCTGGCTACCCTATGCGCAGATGAAGACCGCCAGCCCGCCGCTTGCGGTGACCTCCACGAACGGCTGCCGGATCAGGCTGGCCGACGGGCGCGAACTGATCGACGGCATCGCGTCGTGGTGGACCGCATGCCATGGCTATAATCACCCGCATATCCGCGCCGCGGTGGAGCGCCAACTGGCGCAAATGCCGCATGTGATGTTCGGTGGAATAGTGCACGAACCGACGCTGACGCTGGCACGGCGGCTGATTGCGCTCCTCGGGCCGGCCGATCTCGACCGTGTGTTTTTCAGCGACTCTGGATCGGTGGCGGTGGAAGTCGCCCTTAAAATGGCGCTGCAGTACTGGTTCAATCGCGGCACTGGCCGGCGCACCCGTTTCCTCGCTTTCAAGGGCGGCTATCACGGCGACACCACAGGCGCGATGGCGCTGTGCGACCCCGAACACGGCATGCATAAGCTGTTCGCCGGTTTACTGCCGCAGCAGATTGTCGTCGATCTGCCGCGAACCGAGGACGATCTGATTGCCTTGGATCAGCTGTTGTCACGCAACGCGGAAACGCTGGCGGGTATCGTCGTCGAACCATTGGTCCAAGGCGCCGGCGGCATGATCTTCTACGAGCCGGAAGTGCTACGCCGGCTTCGCGCACTGGCCGACAAATACGACCTGTTGCTCATCTTCGATGAGATCTTCACGGGCTTCGGCCGCACCGGCGCGATGTTCGCGTTGCAGGACGCCGACGTGGTGCCTGACATCGTCACGCTTTCCAAAGCCCTGACCGGCGGCACGCTGCCACTTGCCGCCACGATCGCCAGCAAGGAGATTTTCGCCGCGTTCTGGTCGGACGATCCCGCAGATGCGCTCATGCACGGGCCGACCTTCATGGCCAACCCGCTCGCCTGTGCCGCCGCCAACGCCTCGCTCGATCTGTTCGAGCGCGAGCCGCGGCTCGATCAGGTGGCGAAGATCGCCGCCGCCTTGCGCGCCGGCCTCGATCCCTGCCGGGACCTTCCCGGTGTCAAGGACGTGCGGGTGAAAGGCGCCATCGGCGTGGTCGAGCTCGATCGCATCTTGAATCTCAATGACCTGCGCCAGCGCTTTATCACCGCTGGCGTTTTTATTCGTCCCTTCGGCAATATTGTCTATCTGACGCCGGCCTTCACCATCGCTGAAGACGAACTCGCCAGACTCACGGGCGCGATCCACCGTGTGCTCAGCCACCGCGTCTGACGTTCAAGCTGTCGCCGCACTCTATTCGTGAAGCAGCGATTTCCAGTTCGAAGGCACCGCTCCGGCCGGTCCGGGCGCCGGTTGGTCCAATGGGTGTGCGTGGGGAGCGTGAAGCTTCGGGCCGGTGATGAACTGCTCCGTACGATAATCGTAAAACCAGTCCTCGCCCGGCTCGAAGCTCGTGATTATCGGATGACCCGTAGCGGCGAAATGCTTGGATGCATGCTGATTTGGTGAACTATCACAGCAGCCGATATGCCCGCATTCGGCGCATCGGCGAAGATGGAACCACCATCCGCCGGCGGCCTGGCATTCGATGCAACCCGTTCCGCTCGGCTTGGCGGCCGGGTCGATGCCGTCCCGCTCTGACTTCATAGGAGTGCTTCTCTGCTTTCGCGAGGCGTACCGTCTAGCCGTAAGCGATGCCCGGATTGCTCTGCCCGACTTCGATGATGTAGCCATCGGGATCGCGAATGTAACAGCGCGTCTCGCCGTATTTGGGCTTCGGCTCGGTGATAAATTCGGCTCCGCGGCTTCGCCACAATTCATAGCACGCCTGAATATCGGCAACACGGATATTCATAAAGCTGCTGATGTGATCGCGATCCGGGGGGACGCTGAGGGTGACCGTCGGCTTATCAGGTGTCGGACCGCCGCCGACATTGACAATGAGCCATGTGTTCGCGATCTGGAGGTAGCCTGGCGCGCCCTCGCTGTCGCCCCGGCTCAGGACGCGGCTTTCGAAGACCTTTTCATAAAAACGAAGCGATCGTTCGATGTCGGCGACGGTGATGAAGTGTGCGACGGTAATGCCGTCCTGCGGCGGCATCTGATAGTTTTTCTGTCCAACTTGTACTTGGCTCATGAACGACTCCAATTCGGATATCGTGTTTCTCCGTCGCCTCAACCAGAATACGGCTGGCGCCGTGCTTTAGCAATGAACGGAGCCGCGGCGCTAAAGACACAAAAGCGTCATGGCGCGGCGATGCCCATAAATGCATCGACGGAAAATCTACCTGGACCGGTAATGTACAACAGCAGGAAGCCTCCCATAATGCTGAGATTTTTGTAAAAGCTGTCCATGCTGTCGACTTTATCCGCGCCCGTCACCGTCCAATAGCGATGCCCGACCAGTGCCGTTCCAAGCGTGTAAGAAAACATCAGCACCGCTGAAAGTCGCGTAAACACCCCGATGGCCACCGCGAACGCCACCGGAAGCTCCATGAACGTCGCTACGGCGGCCGCCAGGGCCGGAGTCGGAACGCCGAGCTGCACCATCTGACTTACGGTGCCCGAAAAGTCCCTCAGCTTTCTGCAGCCGAAAATCAGAAACAGCGCCGCGAGAAGAAGGCGCGCCCCAAGAATGAACTCATCGTTGACGCTGCTCATTATGATGCTACCCGCGCTTGCCGTAGTCTTGTCACCCGATCAGACGGAAAGTCTGGCCAGGAACGCAAGGGTGATAGATCGTTGTCGCTGACGTCGACTCCATCGGAACTTCCTCTGCGCGCCGCCCAGTTCGTCGTTGTCCGATTCATTGCAATGGCTTGAGGTTCTCTATCAAAGTCGGAATAAATTCCGACACGGTGGGATGAATGTGCATCGCGCGCTGGATCACCGTATAGGGCGCCTTGGCGTACATGACATCCAGGACGCAATGGATGACTTCGTCACCTTCGAGTCCCAGGAAGGCGGCGCCCAGGATTTGCTTGCTGTCTCGATCCACCAGGATTTTCATGAAACCCTTGGTCTCGTCTTTCTCATATGCACGCATGACGTCCTTCATTGCCATGGTCGCGATCAGCGCAGGCTTGCCCATCTTGCGAACTTCCGCTTCCGTCATTCCGGCGCGGCCAAGCGGCGGATCGGTGTAGAGCGCGTAGGCGGTTATACGATCGCTCACCCGTCTCTGATCGTTATCGAGAAGATTCGCCGCCACGATCTCGAAATCGTTCCACGACGTGTGCGTGAACGCGCCTCGGCCATTGCAGTCGCCCATGGCCCAGACGCCGGCAACGCTGGTGCGCAACTCGTCGTCCACCCGGATATACCCTCTCGCGTCCGTAGCGATGCCGGCCTTGTCGAGGCCAAGGTCGTCGGTGTTCGGTCGCCGGCCGGTCGCAACCAGCAGATGACTGCCGGCAATCCGCGAAACTCCGCCAGTCGATTCGACTTTTGCCGCGATGGAGTTTCCCTGCTTTTCCACGCCGATGACCTTGCTATCGACGCGCACATCGATGCCTTCTTCCTCGAGGAAACCGGCAACCGCTTGTGAGACGTCCTCGTCCTCCCGCGCTATCAAGCGCGGCCCGTATTCGATCACGGTTACCTCGCTGCCAAAACGGCGATAGGTCTGAGCAAATTCAAGGCCGATGTAACTGCCGCCGAGGATCAGGAGATGTGACGGTAGGAAATCGATGTCCACCATTGAGCTGTTGGTGAGGTACGGAACCTTGTCGAGCCCGGGTATCGGCGGAATCGCGGCTCGTGCGCCTACATTGATGAAAATCTGCTCGGCTTCGAGCTCGGAACCGTTCACCGCCACTTTTTTTCCTGCAACAAACCGGGCGTGGCCTTCGTAAACCGCGCATCCCCGCAAGGTCTTCAGCGATCGTTCGACGCCGTTACGGTAAAAAGCCACGACGGCATCCTCTCGCGCCTTGACCGCCTTCATGTCGACATCGACCGACCCCTCGATCCTGACGCCGTAGTCACCGGCACGGCGTGCCATATGTGCAATGTAGGCGCTCGCGACCAGCGTCTTGGTCGGAGTACAACCTGTGTTCACGCATGTGCCGCCGAACAGCTTGCGTTCGATGATTGCCACCTTGCGGCCCGCAGTCACCAATCGCCGCGCCAAGGCCGGCCCGGATTGTCCGGCGCCGATGATGATCGCGTCGTAGTCCGGCATGATGGACCTCCGATTTCTGCGTCACATGAAATCTCGAGGAATAGAGCGATCCCAATCGTGACGACACACTTCGTTGGCGCCATCGAAAGCGCGCAAGCTTGCCTGGAGCCGAAAGGCGTTGCCCGTGCATGACAGCCGCATCTGCGTCTCGACCCGGATTTGCCATTCGTTTCGCGACATAGTCTGGATATTGCGCAATTCGGCGACGGCGCTGAGCGGATCGTTCTCTTCGACGTGATACTGCGTTTTCCACTGGGTGCCCAAGTCCAGGCCGATGCGGTCGATGCGTTCGATCCGCACGCCGTCGCGATGAAGGATGGTTGGCTTCTCGGGCGGCGCCGTCTCCGGCTCATGAAAAGGCGCGAGCCGGGCGTCTGCCGCGTTGGGTGGGCGCAGCGGCAGATCGAGCGTGCCAGCAAATATCTGCACGGTCGCCGTCTCCGGACTGGGCCAGATCATCGGCCAGTACGCCGTGGATATCGCAAGCCTTAGCTTGTGCCCGGCTGGAAATGCCGAGCCGGCATCATTGAGCTTGATGCGCACCCGATAGCGTTCGCCTGTCGCCAGCAGGGCGGGGTGCTCGTGGCCGTCGCGATGCGCGAGGTTGAGCACGCCATAACTGACGCGCAGTGATTCACCGGCCGGATGCACGTCGCATAACCGCACCACGAGATTCGCAAGCGGACGATCGGACGCGACATCGAGCGTGACGACCGGAGCGCCAAGGATCTCGATCGGCGTATCGAGGGACTCCGTCTCGAAAACCAGCGAGCGGTTGTCATCTTCTTGTTGGTCGCCGGCCTGATCGCGCCCACGACCGAATGGAACCCAGTCGCCCGAGGTCTTGCCCAGCGTCTGCGGCGAGCACACGGCGCGAGTCGTCAAAGCCGCGCTCGTCTCTCGAAGTCCCGCCTCGGTCAGGAACAGCCGGCGGCTGATCACTGTTTGCTGCGGCCACGACGGCTCGGCGACCCATCGGCCCGGCAGCGTGTCATGATGGGTCGCCGGTTTCACACTCTCCGTCATCCAGGCACGCAGCATCGGCTCGTCCATCACGCCGGTATTGATGCCCTTGAGCCAATAATCCCACCAACGCAGGATTTCCTGCAGGAACCCGATCTGGGGCCCGGGCAGCGCGAAATGCGGATAGGCATGTGCCCAGGGCCCGATGAGGCCCTTGCGAGGGACCGTTAGTCCCTCAAGCAAACGCGGAATCGCGTTCTTATAGCCGTCGGTCCAACCGCCGACGGCATAGACCGGGCATTGGATCGCCCCGTAGTCCTCGCATACCGAGCCGTGCTTCCAATAGGCGTCGCGCCGCTGGTGCTGCAGCCAATTCTCCTGGAACAGTGGTATGTTTTGCAGGCGTTCCAACCACATCGACCGCCAGTCGTTGCCGACCAGCGCCGGATCGGGCGGGAGGCACATCAGGCTGAAAAAGAAAAAAGCCCATTCAAGCCCGGCGGTGGTGAGAAACGTGCCGCCCATGTAATGCGCATCGTCGGCGTACCGATCGTCGGTCGAACAGATGGTGACGATTGCTTTGAGTGCCGGAGGACGGCGCGCGGCAATTTGGAGTCCATTGAAGCCACCCCAGGAAATTCCCATCATGCCAACCGCGCCATTGCACCAGGGTTGCGCAGCGAGCCATGCGATTATCTCGACGCCGTCGTCTTGTTCCTGCTTGGCGTACTCGTCGAACAGCAAGCCGGTCGATTCACCGCTGCCTCGAAGATCGACGCGAACGCCGGCATAGCCGTGGCCTGCGAGATAAGGATGAGTGAGCGCGTCGCGCTCGTAAGTCCCGTCGCGCTTGCGGTAGGGGAGATACTCCAGGATCGCAGGAACTGGGTTCTGTTCGGCATCCTCAGGCAGCCAGATGCGCGCCGCCAGCGTCGTGCCGTCTTTCAACGGGATTAAAGTATGCTCGATGACCCGCACGGCTCGAGGAAAGTTCGTGACGATCACGAGGAACTCCCATCGGCGACGATCACCGACCCTCTGCCGCGGCCAACAGCAACCGCGCTGCCCGTTACAGACCGCCGTTCTGCAGCGCCGCATGCCCAGAATAGCGCGTTGGCCTCGCTTGTGGGAGCTTAGCGGATGCGTCTGACAAGGATTTGTATTGCGCCGGCAATACTCTTGCTCGAGCAATTTTCGCCATAAGGCGTCGAGCGCTCGGCCGAACTATCTGCTCTCGCCGGCAAATCCCTGGCGCAAAGCTGCCAACCGCCCGAGCGCGGCGATGGGCAGTGGACCTTGCTCGACTGCAGCGAACGCGTCTTCGAACTGCTGCGGCGTCGCCATGCCGACCAGGATCGTGCCGACTGCCGGCTCACTGATTGCAAAGCGCGTGGCGGCTTCGGTGAGGCTTTGGGCGAAACCCTCCCTCACCAGCGGCGCGAGGCGGCGTGCGCGCGCGATATCGCCATCATAACTCATGGCCGAGCCGATCGGCGACGGCGGCGGGCTCGCGATCGGATGACGCTCGGCCGAGCCGGACAAGGCGCCTCCGGCGAGCACACGGATAGCGATGACGCCGGTGCCTGCGGCTCTGGTGTGATCGAACAGACGGCCGTAATCCTGCGCCGGATAATTTGCCGGCAACGCCGCCGCGGCTGACGGATTGAGCATGTTGTAAACCACCTGCGCGCTGTCGAAGCCGCGTGCATCGATCACCTGTTGCAGCGCCGCCGTGTCTCCCACGGCGGTCAGTCCGAGAAAACGGATCTTGCCTTGGTGGCGCAGCCGTTCGAACGCCGGCACCACTTCATCAAGCACTTGGCGAACGCCGAGCGCTTCGCCGCCGCCATGCTCGGTGATGGCATTGTGCAGGTGGAAGATGTCGGCGTGAGCGCGGCGTAGTCGCCCGAGGCTGTCGTCCAGCGACTTCGTCACCGCATTGGCAATGCGGCCGAAATCCGCGCTCGGCAAGCGGACTTTGGTGCCGACGACGGCATTGGCAGGCTTGAGGATTTGCAGGACGCGGCCGAGATTTTTCTCGGACTCGCCGTTGCCGTATTGCACCGCCGTGTCGAAATAATTTACTCCGACGTCAAGCGCACGCGCGATCGTACGTTCCTGATCGCGCGGATCGCCACGCACCATCAATCCGCCGACTACGCCACAGCCAAAACCAAGCACCGAAAGCTGCAGGCCGGTCCGGCCGTAGGTGCGCATTTCCATTGGCGTTCCTCCCCGGCATGTGCTTGTCGCCGGATCGTCACAACCTCACATGATCGGCTTGCCGCGAATGTCGATCGCCTTCTCGATTTTCAAAAGCGCCCCGATGCCGGTATCGGCGCCGACATGGGTCTGCTCGCGCGGCAACAGTTTCGCGAAAATAGCGTCATGGATCGGCCCGCTCTCGTGCAGCTCGACGCTGCCGTAAAACCGCAGGAAGCCGCTTTCCAAAACGCCGTCGCGCTGCGCCTTGAAGTTCGAATACATCACGCACACCCGCTTGTCGTGCGCCAGGTTCTCCAGCGCCGTGCGCTTGGAACGCTCCCAATAAGCGAGGTGGGCGTCGTCGAATACGATCATGCTGCCCTTGACCGAAATGTTCGGACCGGCAGGGCCGCACGTGGCGACGAGGCAGGGACAGCCGTCGTCCCAGGCATTGCGGATGAGCGTCTTGATAGTCTCGGAAAGCGGCATGAGAGGATGACCTTGCAATTTGCGAAGGCCGCAAGCTTTACACGGCCATCGGCGGGCAAGCCAAGCGGCTCGAATGCTCGTTCTTAAAAACCGACCACAGCGCCGTGCAGGTCGTAAGCATCCGCCTGCTCGATTTTTACCGTGGCGATCTCGCCGACGCGGAGCGGCCGATGGCTCGAAACAAACACCGTACCGTCGATCTGCGGTGCGTCGCCTCTGCTGCGGCCCTTGGCGAAGCCCTGCTTGGCGTCGATCTCATCGATGATGACACGCTCGCGGCCGCCGACTTTGCGCTTGAGCCGCTTGTGCGAGATCGCCTGCTGGCGCGCCATGAAGCGGTGGTAGCGCTCCTCCTTGACCGCATCGGGCACCGGGGCCGCAAGGTCGTTGGCGGTCGCGCTGGCGACCGGCTCGTAGCGGAAGCAGCCGACGCGATCGAGTTGCGCCTTGTCGAGCCAATCAAGCAGCAGCGCAAAGTCTTCTTCGGTCTCGCCGGGGAAGCCGACGATGAAGGTCGAGCGGATGGTCAGGTTCGGGCAGATGTCGCGCCAGGCGCGAATGCGCTCGAGCGTCTGTTCCTGCGCCGCCGGGCGCCGCATGCGTTTGAGCACTGCGGGACTCGCATGCTGAAACGGCACGTCCAAGTAGGGGAGAATCTTGCCTTCCGCCATCAACGGAATGACCTCGTCGACATGCGGGTAGGGGTAGACGTAATGCAGCCGTACCCAGATGCCGAACTCGCCGAGTTCGCGCGCGAGGTCGAGAAATTTCGCCCGTACGTCGCGATCTTTCCATCGGCTCGGCGCATATTTGAGATCGACGCCGTAGGCCGAAGTGTCCTGCGAAATGACCAGGAGCTCCTTGACGCCGGCAGCGACCAGCCGCTCGGCTTCGCGCAGCACGTCGGCGGCCGGCCGCGATACTAAGTCGCCGCGCAATTTGGGGATGATGCAGAAGGTGCAGCGATTGTTGCAACCCTCTGAAATTTTTAGATAAGCGTAGTGCCGCGGCGTTAGCTTAATCCCTTCCGGCGGAATGAGATCGGCATAGGGATCGTGTGCCGGCGGCGCGGCGCGATGCACGGCCTCGAGTACGCTCTCGTATTGCTGCGGTCCGGTGACCGCGAGCACGCCGGGATGGGCCGAGGTGATCCTTTCCGGCTCCGCGCCCATGCAGCCGGTAACGATGACCTTGCCGTTTTCGGCCATGGCGGCGCCGATGGCGGCAAGCGATTCCGCCTGCGCGCTGTCGAGGAACCCGCAGGTGTTGACGATGGCGAGATCAGCCCCGGCATGTTCGCGGGTGAGTTCGTAACCCTCCGCGCGCAGCCGCGTGATGATGCGCTCGGAATCGACCAGAGCTTTAGGACAACCCAGAGAGACGAACGAAATGCGGGGAGAATGCTTCATTTGCGGCGGTTCATAGCATGGTGGCCGACGTCGCAGGGCTGGCTTTGGCTTAACCGCGCAGATAGGGCGGGTAACCACATTTCGCCACGAAAAAGCCGGTTCGGCACCCTGATTTCACCCGCAGCCATCGGCATGGTGGTGGCCTATTCGGGGGAAATTAAGAATTTGACGGTCTCCTCCGCCAAGCGAGTGGTGGGTCCTGATTCTTGGAATGCCGTCCTTTCGGAAGCTTTGGCGAACGAACCGGCGCAGCGCAGGCTGATCGGCCGGCCGTTTCGGCATGCGCGCGCCAAAATGGACGCCGCAAGATCATGGTGCAACCGAGGCATTTTTTCGTCCTGCTGCTGGCCGCCTGCCTTAGCGGGTGTGGCGGCTATGCCATGCTCGACCCGAGCGCGGCATTCACCTCGCCTGCTAAGCAAGCCGATTGGATGAAGAATAGCGGTCAGGCTTCGGCGGCGCAGGTCGCGGATTACGAGACCACCGAAACAACGCCCGCGTCCTCGAATAAGACGCAGTCTGCCGCCCAAAGCTCGCTGTTCTCGCAAACCTCCGAGGCCGAGATCGCCGCTCCACTGGTGCCCGCTGCCGCAACCGGCAAGCCCGCTGCAAAGTCGATGGTGCTCGCCGATGCCGACGTTTCGGTTCCCAAGACGCCGCCGCAAGCTGCACCGAAGATCATCCAGCCCAATGGCCGCGCCTATCTGTTCCGCGGCGTCGCCGGCCTGATCTATTCGCGCGGCATCGACAAATTGGCGGCACGCATCAGGCGCATCGGCATCCCGGCCAGCGTCGGGACTTATCTGTTGTGGCGGCCCACCGCGGAGGAGGCGATCCGCGACTATCGCCGCGATCCGCAGCCCATCATCCTGATCGGCCATTCCATGGGCGGAGACTGCGTCCTCGATTTTGCCGAGATGCTCAACCAGGCCGGCATCCCGGTGAGTCTGCTCGTGACATACGATCCGACGCGCATTGCCGACGACGTGCCGCCCAATGTCGCGCGCTATATCAATATCTACCAGTCGTCCAACTTCATGGGCGGCGGCAATGTCGTGCAGGGCTCGCGCTTCCACGGCGATTATGCGAGCTACAATCTCAAGGACCACCCCGAAATCGTTCATATCAATATCGAAAAGGCCGATCGCATCCAGGAGCAATTGGTCACCAAGATCGCCCAGCTCGCCGAGACCCCTGCCGACGCCGAAGGTGAGGCGGTGCCGATCCACATCGAGGTTCCCGCCGACGCCGCCATCGAACTATGGGATTCCGGCCTACCGGTGACGGCCCATGCCGGCGATACGCTGAAGACCGTGGCGGCGACCTATCACGTGCCGCTCTGGGCTCTCGCCCAGCTCAATTCGGTGCCGGAGCGCGAGCCGCTCAGCGACGGCCAGCGGATCATCGTGCCGCACCACCTCGTGCCGACGCCAACGGTCGCGGCGATTGCTATCTCGAGCTACGCGCCGGCCGCACGCTAGTCGGCTTTGAGTCAGCAATGCGGCGCGACGCACAGCCCGCTTGGCTCAAAGCAGCGCCAAAACGGCACCGCCGTCGATTTCCCGCCGACACAAGCATAGACTTGGCACCAGTGCAGCGCATCGCAATCGGCGATGCAGCGCCCGGAGGACTGTGCACAGGCGCCGGTCGCCTTGGCGTGCTTGTTGCTGTGCTTGGCAGCAAACGCGGGACACAACGATGCCACGCCAAGTGCGGCGCCCAAAACAACAGTTAGAATTGATCTCGCCATCACGGCGCCAGGCTCCCGGTTCGTTCGGCCCAACAGACTTCTCATACTCGCCGGGTAGCGACAAGGAGCGACGATGCGACTGCCTGATCCCCCGCTGCTGTTGGTGACCGACCGTGCCCAGGCGCGCCGCGCGCTTGCCGAAACCGTGGCCGCGGCGCTGGCGGGCGGCTGCCGGTGGGTGAGCCTGCGCGAAAAGGATTTGCCCGAAGACGAACAGGTGGTGCTGGCGCGCATGCTCATGCCGATGACGCGCAAATACGGCGCGCGGCTGATGCTGCACGGCGAAGCGCCGCTGGCGCAGCTCGCCGGCGTCGGCGGCGTGCATTTGCCATCCGGCAGCGATGCCGCGGCGGCACGGGCGCGTTTGGGTCCGGACAAGCTCATCGGCGTGTCGATCCACACCGTCACCGAGGCCGGCGCGATCGATCCGCAAGCCGCCGACTATGCGCTGGCCGGGCCCGCCTTCGAGACGCCGAGCAAGCCAGGCTACGGTCCGGAAATCGGCCGCAAGGGATTGGTCGAAATTGCCCGCGACTGCCGTGTGCCGGTGCTCGCCATCGGCGGCATCAATACGGCGCGGGTCGGCGAGGTCATGGCGGCAGGCTGCGCCGGCATAGCGGTGATGGGCGGCATCATGCGCGCGCCCGACCCAGCGCAAGAGGTGAGGGCGCTGCTGGCGACGCTGAAAGGTTATCCGCGGGCGCGATAGGTGGCGACGCCCTGTTCGGGAGCCCAGACGTCGGCTGGAAGTTTTCCCGCCTGCCAGAATACGTCGATCGGCATGCCGCCGCGCGGATGGAAATAGCCGCCGATGCGTAGCCATTTCGGCTTAAGCAAGCCGACGAGCTTCTTGCCGATGGTCACGGTGCAATCTTCATGAAAGGCGCCGTGGTTGCGGAAGCTGTTCAAGTAAAGCTTCAGCGACTTCGACTCCACGAGCCACTCCTTCGGCACGTAGTCGATGACGAGGGTGGCAAAGTCCGGCTGGCCGGTGACCGGGCAGATGCAGGTGAATTCGGGAAAGGTGAACCGCGCGACGTAGTTCGTACCGCGATGCGGGTTGGCAACGCGGTCGAGCACCGCCGCCTCAGGCGAGGCGGGGATGGCAGCGGGACGCCCAAGCTGGAGCGGTTTTTTCACCATCGCTCACCTGCATGCCTTGGATTTACCGGCCATGACAAGGCCCAACAAAGGGTCATGACACGGGCCTTGCCGATCCTGTAGAAGCCCCGCAGCGCGTGATCTCGAAAAATGGGTCCCGGTTTCGGATCGCGCGCCAAAGGAAGATCGAGCCCGGAGCCTCCATGACCGCCATCGTCGATATCATCGGCCGCGAAATCCTCGACAGCCGCGGCAATCCGACCGTCGAGGTCGACGTCGTGCTGGAGGACGGCTCCCGCGGCCGCGCCGGGGTACCCTCGGGCGCTTCGACCGGCGCCCATGAAGCCATCGAACTGCGCGATAACGACAAGACGCGCTATCTCGGCAAGGGCGTGAAGACCGCGGTCGAGGCGGTCAACGGTGAGATTTTCGACGCATTGAGCGGCATGGACGCCGAGGCGCAGGTCAAGATCGACGAGACCATGATCGCGCTCGACGGCACGCCGAACAAAGGCCGGCTCGGCGCCAACGCCATTCTCGGCGTGTCGCTGGCGACCGCCAAGGCCGCCGCCGCGGCGAACCGGCTGCCGCTGTACCGTTATGTCGGCGGCACATCGGCCCGGCTGTTGCCGGTGCCGATGATGAACATCGTCAACGGCGGCGTGCATGCCGACAATCCGATCGACTTTCAGGAATTCATGATCGTGCCGCTCGGGATGCCGAATTTCGCCGAGGCCTTGCGCGCCGGCGCCGAGATTTTTCACACGCTGCGCGCGGCGCTCAAGGCCGCCGGGCACAACACCAATGTCGGCGACGAGGGCGGCTTTGCGCCCAACCTGCCGTCGGCGGAAGCGGCACTCGATTTCGTTCTCTCCGCAATCGGCAAAGCGGGCTACAGCGCCGGCAAGGACGTGGCCCTGGCGCTCGATCCGGCGGCCAGCGAATTCTTCAGCGACGGCGCTTACCAATATAAAGGCGAGGGCAAGACGCGGACCATCGACCAGCAGGTCGATTATCTCGCGCAACTGGTCGGCAAATACCCGATCGTGTCGATCGAGGACGGCATGGCCGAGGACGATGCCGCGGGCTGGAAAAAGCTGACGCAGAA
Source organism: Xanthobacteraceae bacterium (assembly GCA_035515455.1). Taxonomy (GTDB): domain Bacteria; phylum Pseudomonadota; class Alphaproteobacteria; order Rhizobiales; family Xanthobacteraceae; genus BOG-931. The sequence goes on along the minus strand of DATJBH010000020.1, from coordinate 35,649 downwards.
AATCGGTGGCAAATGCCAACTCGTCGGCGACGACGTCTTCGTCACCAACGTGGCGCGGCTCTCCGACGGCATCAAAAACGGTATCGCCAATTCGATTCTGATCAAGGTCAACCAGATCGGCACGCTCACCGAAACCTTGGCCGCGGTCGAATGCGCGCACAAGGCCGGCTACACCGCGGTGATGTCGCACCGCTCCGGCGAAACGGAAGATTCCACCATCGCCGATCTCGCGGTCGCGACCAATTGCGGTCAGATCAAGACCGGCTCGTTGGCGCGCGCCGATCGCACCGCCAAATACAATCAGCTATTGCGCATTGAGGAGGAACTCGGCGCGCAAGCCGCTTATGCCGGGCGAAGCGCGTTCAAGGCTCCTGGCTAGGTTCCAATGGCCTTGCTTGTGGCGGATCGGCTGTCGGCGCTATACCGTTGGGGAAATCGGGAGCGGGGTCGGTCATGGACCAGACACTGGAATTGAAGCCAGGCCATCGTGCGCTTGCAGTCGAGCGCTTGAGCGAATTCGTCGCCGGCTCGGTCGATGCCGCGGTAGCGTTTGATGCGCCGTTCACCCATCTCGTTTTCGATCGCGTGTTTCCCGACGACATCTATGCCCTGATGCTCGCCAATATGCCGGAAGCGACCGACTACCGGCCGATGCACGGCCGCAGCAAGGGCCACGACCTCACCGACGGCACCCATACGCGGGTGAAGATCGATCTGTTCCCCGAATATATCCGGCACCTGCCGCCGCAACAGCGCGCCGTATGGAATTTGGTCGGCCGTGCTTTGTGCTCGCGCCCGGTGAAGCAGGCTTTCATGCGGCGGCTTGCGGCGCCGCTGCAGCGCCGCTTCGGCCCAGGCTATGCCAAGACCGGCATGTATCCCATCCCGATCCTGACCCGAGACATCCCGGGTTACCTGATCACTCCGCATACCGACACGCGCTGGAAAGGCATCACTGTGCAGCTTTATCTGCCGCGCGACCGCTCAACCACGCATATCGGCACGATCTTTCACGATCATAATCCCGACCACAGTTGCGGACCCAAGGCGAAGCAGATGTCGTTTGCGCCAAATACCGGCTACGCCTTTGCCGTCGGGACCGACACGTGGCATTCGGCCGATGCGGTCGGTACGGAAGTGAAGACCCGCGACAGCATCCTGCTCACTTACTTCGTCGATGCCGGCGCGTTGCGTTTCTTCCGCAATCGCGGCAAGCGGTTCGGCAATTTCATGTTGAGCGAAGTCCGCAACCGGCTGCCGTAAGCGCGTCATTGCGAAGAACGAAGCGGCGAAGCAATCGCACCTCGAGGCTTGCCTGGATCGCTCGCTTCGCTCGCAACGACACGGGAGCGGCCTAGCATTAATCCCGCTTTAATCGAGATTCTCGCATTGTGACCGCATGGTCACCCGCAAACGGCTGCGCACCATCCTCAATGCGCTCGCGCTTTATGCCTTGGCGGCATTGCTCATCGGCTATTTCGGCGTCAACGCCTATAGCGGCAACCGCGGCCTCAAAGCCAAGGAAGTCATCGACCGGCAGTCGGCAACGCTGACGGCCGAGCTCGACCGGCTCAAGATCGAACACAAGCAATGGGAGCGGCGGATTGCGCTGCTCAAATCCGACGCCATCGACCCCGACATGCTCGACGAACGCGCCCGTGCGCTGCTCGATTACGTTGACCCTCGCGATGTGACATTGATGTACGATACGAAGTCCCATCCTGCTTCTATCCCCAACCCTTAAAGCCGGCCCTTGAACTTGCCCGCGCCGGCCCCGAAATTAATATCTCTAACAAGGAGTTGACCGCAGGTACTCATCACCTGCGGAAATTCCCCTGACTTTCGCAATTTGGCATTTTCCGCTAAGGGTTGACGCCCGCCGGAATTTTTCGCCGACCATGGCGTTTCGAGGACAATAATGGCCGTCGCCCAGACCAAGCAAACGGCTCAAGACACCCAAGGATTGCTCCCGGCCGCAGATCTGGCGGGCAACGACACGTCCGCTCCGGAGTTCTCGAAGGAGCAGGAACTCGCGGCGCTCCGCCAAATGCTGCTGATCCGCCGCTTCGAGGAAAAGGCCGGCCAGATGTACGGCATGGGCCTGATCGGCGGCTTCTGCCACCTCTATATCGGTCAGGAAGCCGTCGTGGTGGGCATGAAGCTCGCGATGCGCGACGGCGACCAGATGATCACCGGCTATCGCGACCACGGCCACATGCTCGCCTGCGGCATGGACCCGAAGGGCGTGATGGCGGAACTCACCGGGCGTCGCGGCGGCTATTCCAAGGGCAAGGGCGGCTCCATGCACATGTTCTCGCTGGAGAAGCACTTCTACGGCGGGCACGGCATCGTTGGCGCCCAGGTGCCGCTTGGCACCGGCCTGGCCTTCGCCAATAAGTATCGCGGCAGCAACGACGTCTGCCTCACCTACTTCGGCGACGGTGCGGCCAACCAGGGCCAGGTCTATGAAAGCTTCAACATGGCCGTGCTGTGGAAGCTGCCCGTGGTCTATGTCATCGAGAACAATCGTTATGCCATGGGCACCTCGGTAACGCGCTCTTCGGCGCAGACCGATTTTTCCAAGCGCGGCGTCTCGTTCAACATCCCGGGTTCGCAGGTCGACGGCATGGATGTGCGCGCGGTGAAGGCCGCGGCGGACGAGGCGATCGGCTGGTGCCGCTCCGGCAAGGGCCCGATCATTCTGGAGATGCTGACCTACCGTTACCGCGGCCATTCGATGTCGGACCCAGCCAAATACCGCACCAAGGAGGAAGTCGACAAAGTGCGCACCGAGCACGATCCGATCGAACAGGTGCGCAAGCGGCTTCTCGACCGGAAATGGGCAAGTGAAGACGAGTTGAAAAAAATCGACGCCTCGATCCGCGCCGTCGTCAACGAGGCTGCGGAGTTCGCTACCCACGATCCGGAGCCCGATCCGTCCGAGCTTTATACCGACGTCTATCGCTGAGCGCGATCTGCCGCGCCGCCAATCGAGCTTGATGTGAGCCGCCATGCCGACTGAGGTATTGATGCCCGCCCTTTCGCCGACGATGGAGAAGGGTAATCTCGCCAAGTGGCTCAAGAAGGAAGGCGATGCCGTCAAATCGGGCGACGTCATCGCCGAGATCGAGACTGACAAAGCCACCATGGAAGTCGAGGCGGTCGACGAGGGCACGCTCGGCAAAATCCTGGTGCCGGAAGGCACTGCCGACGTCGCGGTGAATACGCCGATCGCCATGATCCTCGCCGACGGCGAGGATGCGTCGAGCCTGAAGGGCAATGGCGGCGCCGCGAAGCCGCAGACCGCGAAGCCCGATCAGCCGGCGCGCCAAGAGAAAGCCGCAGAATCCGCGCCTCCCGCGGTCACGGCCGAACCGGCCAAGAAAGCCGAGGCCCCCGCGCCGGCCAAGACCGGCACCGCCAAGCCGCCGGCGGCAGAGATCATGCCGGAGCCGGACGTGCCGGAAGGCACCGAACTCGTCACCATGACCATGCGCGAAGCTTTGCGCGACGCCATGGCCGAGGAAATGCGCCGCGACAAAGACGTCTTCGTCATGGGTGAGGAGGTCGCCGAATATCAAGGCGCCTATAAAGTCACCCAAGGATTGCTCGATGAATTCGGAGCGCAACGCGTCATCGACACGCCGATCACCGAACACGGCTTTGCCGGCGTTGGCATCGGCGCCGCGCTTGCCGGACTAAAGCCGATCGTCGAATTCATGACCTTCAATTTCGCCATGCAGGCGATGGACCAGCTCATTAATTCGGCGGCCAAGACGCAGTACATGTCCGGCGGCCAGGTCAAGCTCTCGATCGTGTTTCGCGGCCCGAACGGCGCCGCCTCCCGCGTCGCCGCGCAGCACAGCCAGGATTACTCGTCCTGGTACTCGCACATTCCCGGCCTGAAGGTGGTCGCGCCGTCAAATGCGGCGGACGCCAAGGGGCTGCTCAAGGCCGCGATCCGCGATCCCAATCCGGTGATGTTTCTCGAAAACGAAATTCTTTACGGCCATTCCTCGCCGGTGCCGAAGCTCGACGATTACGTGCTGCCGATCGGCCGCGCCCGCGTCGTGCGCCCCGGCAACGACGTCACCATCGTCGCCTGGTCGATGGGCATGAGCTATGCGCTCAAAGCCGCCGAGGAACTGGCCAAGGACAATATCGAAGCCGAAGTGATCGATCTGCGCACGCTCAAGCCGATGGACTCGGAGACCATCGTCGAGTCGGTGAAGAAGACCGGACGCCTCGTCACCGTCGAAGAAGGCTGGAAACAATCCGGCGTCGGCGCCGAGATCGCCGCGCGCATGATGGAGGAAGCGTTCGATTATCTCGATGCGCCGGTGGCGCGTGTTTGCGGCAAGGACGTGCCGATGCCTTATGCGGCGAACCTGGAAAAGCTCGCGCTGCCGTCGGTCGCCGAAGTCGTCGAGGCGGCCAAGGCCGTTTGCTACCGCTAACCCTGATTTGGTGAAGTCGCCGAGCCATGCCCATCAACATTCTCATGCCGGCGCTGTCGCCCACGATGGAGAAGGGCAACCTCGCCAAGTGGCTCAAGAAAGAGGGCGACGCGGTCAAGACGGGCGACGTGATCGCCGAGATCGAGACCGACAAGGCGACAATGGAATATGAAGCCGTCGATGACGGCGTGATGGCGAAGATCGTGGTGCCCGAGGGCACGCATGACGTCCCGGTCAATCAGCTCATCGCGGTGTTGGCCGAGGAAGGCGAGGACGTAAAAGCCGCGGCCTCCGCGGCAAAGAGTGCGTCGGCCGCAAAGCCCGCCGAAGCGTCAACGCCAACCGGCGCCCCGCCACCGCCAAAGCCAGCGTCGAGCGCCGCTGCTCCGCTACCGCAACCGAGACCTTCTGCGCCGTCGCCTGAAACCGCCCCGGCACCGCACGCCGCTGCAGGTAACGGTCATGGCGCCAATCGCGTCTTCTCCTCGCCGCTGGCGCGCCGCATGGCGAAGGAAGCCGGCATCGACATCGGCCGCATCGACGGCTCCGGTCCGCACGGCCGCGTCATCGCGCGTGACGTCGAGAAGGCGAAAACGGGTGGCGGCTTGCGCGCACCCGCAGCACCAGGCGCGGCTCCCGCCATCGCACCGTCAATGTCGGACCAGCAGATCCGCGCGCTCTATGAGGACGGCAGCTACGAGGTCGTGCCGCATGACGGCATGCGCCGGACCATCGCGCAGCGGCTCACCGCCTCGGTGCAGACCATTCCGCATTTCTATCTGACCGTCGATTGTGACATCGGCAAGCTTCTCGAAGCGCGCGAAGAAATCAATGCCAGCGCGCCAAAGGACAAGGACGGCAAGCCGGCCTACAAGCTTTCGGTCAACGACTTCGTCATCAAGGCTTTGGCGCTGGCGTTGCAGAAAGTACCGGACGCCAATGTGACCTGGACCGAGACCGGCATGCTCAAGCACCGGCATTCCGACATCGGCGTTGCGGTGGCGATGCCGAACGGGCTGATCACGCCGATCATCCGCAATGCGGAAACGAAGTCGCTGTCGGCGATCTCGAACGAGATGCGCGACCTCGCAGTGCGCGCCCGCGACCGCAAGCTCAAACCCCACGAATACCAGGGCGGCACCACCGCGGTGTCCAATCTCGGCATGTACGGCATCAAGGACTTCACCGCGGTGATCAATCCGCCGCATGCCACGATCCTCGCCGTCGGCGCCGGCGAGGAGCGCGCCGTGGTCCGCGACGGCATGATCGTCGCCGCGCACATCATGAGCGTGACGCTGTCCTGCGATCACCGCGCGGTCGACGGCGCGCTCGGCGCGGTGCTGATCGGCGCTTTTAAGGCGCTGATCGAGAATCCGGTAATGATGTTGGTGTAAAATTTTACGGAATCTGCGGATTTTTAACTTCGCCGCATGAACCCGCAGCGAGGATGGCGGTACATAACGTCATCCTGTCTGTCGCTCCGGAGCGGTCACCATGTTGGCATCGAACGAGCCGGCGTTTTCGGTCCGGCCGGTTTTCATCGGCTGGATCGCGTTGCTGATCCAGTTGCCGTTGCAATTGTTTTTGACGGTCTGGAGCGGCCTGTTTTTCGGCGGCATGTTCCAGGCCAGCGGGTTTTTCGGCGGTGGCCCGCGGCATGGCGGCGTCGAGCAGTTGCCGTTTATCGTTTTCGGCGCCATCGGCTTTTTCGGCGTTCCGCTCGTCGCCTATCTGGGCAAGAAGCTCAACTATGGCCGGACTGAATATCGCTTCTTCGCCGATCACCTCGAATTCGAAGAGGGCTTTTTCTCGATCAATGAAAAGGTGATCCGTTATCGCGACGTGCGGGAAGTCACCCTGCACAAGGGCTTCCTCCAGCGCTTCTACGGCCTCGGCACGATTTATCTTGCGACGCTGGCGACCGGCACCAGCCCGTGGGGCGCCAATTCGGGCGGCTTCAGCCCATTCAGCGCGCTCGGTTTCGGCAATGTGTCGGCAAGCGGCGTCAGCGTCCGCGACGTCCCCGATCCCGACCAGATGTTCGACAAAATCCGGCAGCTCGTCGACGCGCAGCGCGGTTGAGCTGCGACATATCCTTCAAGCCGGGTCTAGCCCCTTGGCCTTGAACGCCGCTTTGGATTGCGGCGAGCGCAGGAAATCGATCAGCGCCTTGGCGGCATCTGCGTTCTTGCTCTCCGGCATGAGGCCAGCGGAGAATTGCGTGACCAAGTTGAGATCGCCGGGCAGGAAGCCGACGATTTCCGTGCCGGCGACGTGAAGGAGCTCCGGCTTCTGCTGCACAGCGAGCTCGGCCTCGCCACTGAGCAGAAGCGTCGCGGAAAAGCCGCCGGCCGGCGGATATTTGGTCTTCGGCTGCATCGCTTCCGCAATGCCCATGCGCTCCAGGAGCTTGGCGAAATAAACGCCGCTGGCGCCGCCGGCTGAAGGTTCGCTGTAAGCGATCGCCTTACAGGCGAGCAGCGTCTGCTTGAGCGCCTCCGGCGTCGAAATATCCGGCTTCGGCGCACCGGCCTTCACCGCAATCGCGACGCCCGACCCGGCCAGCGTCACATCGGAACCGGCCGCAATCCTGCCCTGCGCCTTCAACTGATCGATGCCGGCGCGGCTCAAGATCATCACATCGGCGGTTTCGCCGCCTTCGATGCGTTTGACCAGCATCGGCGCGGTGCCCCAAGTAACCGCAAGTCGGACGGCAGGCTTATGGCCGCTTGCGGTCTCGAAGCGCCGGAACAATTCCTCCGCGGCGCTGCGCACGCCGATAGTGCTGTAAACGCTCAGTTCGGCCATGATCCCCACCCAGTTGAAGGCACCCTTCTTGCTTCACTCTATAGCGTATGCGAGGGAGCCGGGCGAAATGGACCGGCATTCGGAATAGCCGCTGAGCACTATGGACAATCTGATCGCAGGCTATCGCCGCTTTCGCGCCGGGACGTGGCGCGATGAGCGTGCCCGGTTCGAGGAATTGAGCCGGCTCGGACAGCACCCGCGGGCGCTGGTGATCGCTTGTTCGGACAGCCGCACCGATCCGCAGATGGTGTTCAACGCCGCGCCCGGCGAGCTCTTTGTCGTACGCAATATTGCCAACCTGGTGCCACCCTACGGCCCGGACGACAATCCGCACGGGGTGAGTTCCGCGATCGAATTCGCGGTGCGCAGCCTGCGTGTGCCGGACATCGTGGTGATGGGTCACGCCATGTGCGGCGGGATCAAGGCCTTGCTCGATGGCACGCCGGCTGAAGTCTCCGACTTTGTCGGCCAATGGGTGCGCATCGCCGAACCGGCGCGGCAAAAGGCGCTTGCCGTGCCGCCGGAACACCGCCACGATTTCTGCGAGCATGAATCGGTGCGGCTGTCGCTGCGAAACCTCATGACCTTTCCCTGGATCAGGTCCGAGGTCGAAGCCGGCCGGATTCGTTTGCACGGCAGCTTCTTCGGCATTCGCTCCGGCGTGCTGGAGCGGCTCGGGCCGGACGGCGTTTTTCATCCCATCCCGGACTAGTCCATCGTCATGGCCGGACTTGTTCCGGCCATCCACGTCTATAAATCACAGGCGCGATTTGGTCTGGAAGTCGCGGAGGCCCGCGACATAGGCGAGCGAAGCGACGCCGTTCTTCGAACGGCTATGCGCGGGCATGACGGCCAATTATAAAAGGACGAGAAAATCGAGGCTTTGAATGGCTGATACGGCTTTCGACATCGTCATCATCGGCTCCGGACCGGGCGGTTATGTCTGCGCCATTCGCGCTGCGCAGCTCGGCTTCAAGACGGCCATTATCGAGCGCGACTATCTCGGCGGCATCTGCCTGAACTGGGGCTGCATCCCGACCAAGGCGCTGCTTCGTTCCGCGGAAATCTTCCATTACCTGCAGCATGCCAATGATTACGGCCTCTCGGCAGGCGAGGTGAAATATGACCCCTCGGCGGTGGTGAAGCGCTCGCGCGCGGTGTCGAAACGCCTCAACGACGGTGTCGGCTTCCTGATGCGCAAGAACAAGATCGCGGTGATCTGGGGTGAGGCAGCGATCGACGCACCCGGCAAGATCACGGTGAAGGCGTCGAAGAGCGAAGCGCCCAAGGGCGCGCTCGGTCCCGGCGCCTATCAAGCCAAGCACATCATCGTCGCCACCGGCGCGCGGCCGCGGGTGTTGCCGGGACTCGAACCCGACAAGAAACTCGTCTGGACCTATTTCGAAGCCATGGTGCCGGAGCGCATGCCGAAATCGCTGCTGGTGATCGGTTCGGGCGCGATCGGCATTGAATTCGCCTCGTTCTATCGCACGCTTGGCGCCGAAGTGACCGTGGTCGAGGTGCTGCCGCAAATCCTTCCCGCCGAAGACGCCGAGATCGCCGCCTTCGCGCGCAAGAGTTTCGAGAAGCAAGGCATCAAGATCTTCACCGGGGCCAAGGTGACGAAGCTCGACAAGAAAGCCGACAGCGTCACCGCGACCGTGGACGACGGCAAAGGCGGCACTCAGACGCTCACCGTCGATCGCGTCATTTCCGCAGTGGGTGTGGTCGGCAACATCGAAAATCTCGGCCTGGAAAAGCTCGGCGTGAAGACCGAGCGCGGCATGATCGTCATCGACGGCGCCTGCAAGACCAACGTGCCCGGTATTTACGCCATCGGCGACGTCGCCGGCCCGCCGCTTCTGGCCCACAAGGCCGAGCACGAGGGCGTCATCTGCGTCGAGGCGATCAAGGGCTTGCATCCGCATCCGATGAACAAGCTGATGATTCCGGGCTGCACCTATTGCACGCCGCAGATCGCTTCCGTGGGATTAACCGAACAGGCAGCCAAGGATAAAAAACTCGACATTCGGGTCGGCCGCTTCCCCTTTGTCGGCAACGGCAAGGCCATCGCCATGGGCGAGGATCAAGGCCTGGTCAAAGTGATCTTCGACAAGAAGACCGGCCAGCTTCTCGGCGCGCACATGGTCGGCGCGGAGGTCACCGAGCTCATCCAGGGCTACGTGGTCGCCATGAACCTGGAGACCACCGAGGAAGAACTGATGCACACCGTGTTCCCGCATCCCACCCTGTCGGAGATGATGAAGGAAGCGGTGCTCGACGCCTACGGACGCGTGCTGAACATCTGACTTTGCAAGCTTTGCATGCGCTCCGGTGCGCTAGGCGAGGGGCGGCAAAACGGCTAACGTTCCGCCGCAAATTTTTAATCCTTGCCGGAGCAGAGCGTCATGGCGAAGTTCGACAATATTCTCGGCACGATCGGCCGCACGCCGGTCGTCAGGATCAACAAGCTCGCGCCGGCGGGTGTAAACCTCTACGTCAAGATCGAAGCCTTCAATCCGCTCGGCTCGGTGAAGGATCGGCTGGCGCTCGGCGTCATCGAGGCTGCCGAGAAGTCGGGCGCATTGAAGCCCGGCAAGACCGTGGTCGAGGCGACCTCCGGCAATACCGGAATCGGGCTCGCCATGGTGTGCGCCGCCAAGGGCTATCCGCTCGTCATTACCATGGCGGAAAGTTTTTCCGTCGAACGCCGCAAGCTGATGCGCTTTCTCGGCGCCAAGGTGGTGCTGACGCCCGGCGCCGAGCGGGCCTTCGGCATGGTGGCGAAGGCGCAGGAGCTCGCCAAAGCCCACGGCTGGTTCATGACGCGGCAGTTCGAAAACGAGGCCAATCCCGATATTCATGAGCGTACGACCGGCCGCGAGATCGTGGCCGATTTCGCCGGCGAACGGCTCGACTATTGGGTGACCGGCTTCGGCACCGGCGGCACGCTTACCGGCGTGTCGCGCGTGCTGCGCAAAGAGCGCCCCGAGACGAAGATCATCGTCTGCGAACCGGCCGACGCGCCGATGCTCACATCGGGCGAAAAACAGGAGCGCAATGCCGACGGCTCGCCGGCGAAGCCGCACCCTGCATTCAAGCCGCATCCGATGCAGGGCTGGAGTCCGGACTTCATTCCGCTGATCACATCTGAAGCGGTCGACAAGAAGGCGTTCGACCGCATTCTGACCATTCCGGGCCCCGAAGCGATGAAATGGTCAAAAGCGCTGGCGCAGCAGGAGGGGATTTTTGTCGGCATCACCTCCGGCGCGACCTTGGCCGGCGCCTTGGAGGTGTGCAGGCAGGCGGCGCCGGGCACGACCGTGCTGTGTATGTTGCCGGACACCGGCGAGCGCTATCTGTCGACGCCCTTGTTCGGCGACATCGGCGCCGACATGAACGATGAAGAGCTGAAGATTTCGAACTCGACGCCGAACCACCGCCTGCCGCCGAAAGCCGCGTGAGCGACGCCACTTTTCGCGTTCCGCGATCCCGCCTCCTTGCGGCGGAGCAGAGGGGGCCGTAAGTATTCGCCGCGGGCAATTTCCCGGGCGAATCTCCATATAGAGCTCATGGCCGTCCTGATCGACACTGTGACCGAAGCCGCCGACCGGCTCCGTCATCCGGAAAAGGCGCATCGGCCGGACCAGCCTGCTTTGCGCAAGCCCGACTGGATTCGCGTCAAGGCACCGGTATCGGCGGGTTATCTCGATACGCAGCGGATCGTCCGCGAAAACGGACTGCATACCGTCTGCGAGGAAGCAGGCTGTCCCAATATCGGCGAGTGCTGGGAACAAAAGCACGCCACGTTCATGATCATGGGCGACACCTGCACGCGGGCTTGCGCTTTCTGCAACGTCAAGACCGGACTTCCGGGACCACTCGACCTCAGCGAACCGGATCACGTCGCCGAAGCGACCCGCAAGCTCGGATTGGCCCATGTCGTGGTCACCTCGGTCGACCGTGACGATCTCGCTGATGGCGGGGCAGCGCATTTCGCCGCCGTGATCGGTGCCATCCGCGCGCGCTGTCCAGCCACCACGATTGAAGTGCTGACGCCGGATTTTTTGCGAAAGGATGGCGCCGTGGAGACGGTCGTCGCCGCGCGCCCCGACGTCTTCAACCACAATCTGGAGACGGTGCCGTCGAAATATCTTACGGTGCGTCCGGGAGCGCGTTATTTTGCCTCGATCCGGCTTCTGCAACGCGTCAAAGACGTCGATCCGCAAACCTTCACCAAGTCCGGAATCATGGTCGGCCTTGGCGAGGAGCGCAATGAAATCCTCCAGGTCATGGACGACCTGCGCGCCGCCGGCGTCGACTTTCTGACCATCGGTCAATATTTGCAGCCGTCGCGCAAGCACCATCCCGTCGTGCGTTTCGTGCCGCCGGAGGAATTTCGGACGCTCGAAACCATCGCCTATGCCAAAGGCTTCTCGATGGTCGCAGCAAGCCCGCTGACGCGCTCGTCGCATCATGCGGGCGAGGATTTTGCCCGGCTGAAGGCGCTGCGAACGGCGCGATGATTTGATGCCGCAATTTTCGACCAAGCGGCGGGTGGCCCATTCCGCGGCCGACATGTTCGCCCTCGTTGCGGACGTCGAACATTATCCCGAATTCGTGCCGCTATGCCGCTCATTGCAAGTGCGTCAACGCACGATGGACAGCCAGGGTAGGGAGGTCATCGTCGCCGTGATGACGGTCGCCTACAAACTCATCCACGAGAGCTTCACCAGCCGGGTGACGCTCGATCGGCAGAAAATGGAAATTCTCGTCGAGTATCTCGAAGGTCCATTCCGCAAAATGAACAACCGCTGGCGCTTCGTGCCCGCTGCGGAGACCGCCTGCGACGTCGAGTTTTTCATTGCCTATGAATTCCGTAGCCGCACACTCGGGCTTCTGATGGGGACCATGTTCGAAACCGCCTTCCGCCGCTTCTCTGCAGCTTTCGAGCGGCGCGCCGATCAAGTTTACCACTCGCGGCCGGCGTAAACCTCAAGCGACTGCGGTTGACATGGATCAAATGCCGACCCGCGCTTTCCGCTAGCTTAAGTGTTGGCTACGCGTGGTGCCTTGCAGGACAGACAATGATAGGTGGCTTCATCAGAGCTTTGGCACTCATTGCGAGTCTCGGGCTCGGCGCCTTTGCGACCCAGGTTCTCACGGTCCAGACGTCTCCGCCGGCTTACTTCGTGACCCTGTTTGGCGATCAGTCGGATCAAGAAGTCATGGATAGCGACTATCCATCGCTTTCGCCCGGAACGTTTCAGCAATTCGGCGGCCACTACATCATCCACAGCGGAAGGACGATCACCTTTGACGGGCAGCCGCCAATGCGAATTGTCGTTGTCGCCTTCGACAGCATGGAGCGGCTGCAAGCGTGGCACCGGTCCGACGCGTTCAAGAAACTGTACAATGTTCATAAGATCGGAAACGTCCGCGCTTTTGCGGTCGAAGGCGTCCCGCCGGGCAGCGCGTCGATCGATGGCAGCATTTCACGACGTTGAAGAAGCGCTTTGTAGATCTCCAATATGACGGCGTTTGCCGGCGCCGAGCGGGTGGCGCCCGGTTTTCACGCGGATGCGTCTTCGGCCAGGATTTCGAGAAGCTTGAGCGCCTCGTCAACCGAGCGCAGCCGCACGCGCGTGCGGCCGATCTTGCCGAATCGCCGGCGGCGGGCAAGACGGCGGCCTTCACGCGCCGCGGCGGCGAAGTAAACAAGTCCTACCGGCTTTCGCGCCGAACCGCCGCCCGGGCCGGCAATGCCGGTGATGGCCACGGCAAGATCGGCTTGCGACCTTTGAAGGGCGCCCTTGGCCATTGCCGCCGCGGTTTCGCGACTGACGGCGCCATGTCGTGCCAGTGTCGCCGCCGGCACGCCGAGCAATTTCTGCTTGGCTTCGTTCGAATAGGTGACAAAGCCGCAATCGACCACATCCGAGGAACCGGCAATCTCGGTCAAGGCCGCCGCGACGAGGCCGCCGGTGCAGGATTCGGCGGTGGCGACGCGCAGCCCATGCGCGCGGCATAGATCGAGCACCCGCCGTGCCGTGCGGCGCAGCGCCTGGTCGGTCATGCGGCGCTCCATGGCAACCGGACGGTCGCGGTTGCCATCGCCACGATGCCCTCGCCGCGCCCGGTAAAGCCGAGTTTTTCGCTCGTCGTTGCCGTGACCGCGACACGTCCGACCGCAATCCCGGCAATCGCGGCAATGCGCGCGCGCATGGCGTCGCGGTGCGGCGAAACCCTCGGCGCCTCGCATACGATCGTCACATCGAGATGGGCAATGATGCCGCGGCGGGCGCGCACCCGCTCACAAGCAAAGGCAAGAAACCGATCCGACGATGCTCCCTTCCATTGCGGATCGGATGGCGGAAAGTGCATGCCGATGTCGCCGTCGGCAAGCGCGCCAAGAATGGCGTCGACCAGCGCGTGCAGCGCAACGTCGGCATCGGAATGCCCGGTGACGCCGCGCGAATGCGGAATACAGACACCGCCGAGCATGACATGATCGCCGTCGGCGAAGGCATGCACGTCGAAGCCGTTGCCGGTGCGCACATCGGCAAGGCCGGCGAGGTGCAAAATCTCGGCGCGGATAAAATCGTCGTTTGTCGTCACTTTCACATTGCCTGCTTCGCCTTCGAACACGCTGACGCGGTGGCCCGCCCATTCGGCGAGCGCCGCATCATCGGTGAAATTCTCAAGCCCGGCTTTGGCTGCGCGGCGATGTGCATCGAGAATGAGATCGAACGCGAAAGCCTGCGGCGTTTGCACGATGCGCAATCGGTTGCGGTCGAGGGTTTCGACAACGGTCGCTGCAGCGTCTATCGCTTTCACCGTGTCGGGGATGATTGTGCCCGGCACTGCGGCGCCCGCGGTTCTGCCGGCAGCGATGGCGCGATCAACCAGCGCGTCCGTCAAAAACGGTCGTGCCGCATCGTGGATGAGAACGAGATCCGGCGCGCTCGCCGCCAAAGCTTCGAGGCCGGCACGCACCGAGCTTTGGCGCGTCGCCCCACCTGGAATCGGCGCCGATAGTTTTTGCAGCCCCGCAGTGGCGGCGCGATAGCGCACCTCGTCGCTCGGATTGACGACCGGCTGCACGGCCCCGATCTGCGGGTGATCGAGGAACGCCCGCAATGTCGTTCGGATCATCGGCTCGCCGGCGATGCTGCGATATTGCTTTGGGGCATCGCCTCCGGCGCGCTCACCGCGCCCGGCTGCCACGATCACGGCCGCTACTGTTCCGGTCATGAGTTTCTTGCTCCGGTCGCGATGGCTTAGCCCATTACGCCGCAATCTGGGAATCGCTACTTGCCGGCCTGGAACGCCCAAAAAACTGGCCTGCTAGGCGCCGCCTAGAACGGATGGTGTGTGGATTTGCACAGGTTAGTTATATTGCACTGCAGCACTTGCGCTGCCCGGCATTTTGGCTAAACTATATGCAACTTATCACTTACGCCTATTTAGTGTGCATATGCCATCTGACCTCAATCAAGAGCGAAAAGGCGGGCAATTCTTTGCCATTGGCGCTGTCACGGCGCCGAATCCCGTGCTTCTCGCGCCCATGTCGGGAGTCACCGACGCGCCGTTTCGCCGCCAGGCCGAGGGCCTGGGCGCGGGTCTAGTCATCTCGGAGATGACTGCTTGTGCGGCACTCGCCGCGGGCAAGCGCAGCGCACAGCGGCGCCTGCAAGGGCAGGGCGGATTGCATGTCGTCCAGCTTGCCGGTTGCGAGGCCCGTTGGATGGCCGAGGGCGCGCGCATTGCCGAGGGCGCCGGCGCGGCGATCGTCGACATCAACATGGGCTGTCCCGCCAAACACGTCACCAACGGCGAGTCGGGATCGGCGCTGATGCGCGACCTCGATCACGCACTCCGCCTGATCGAGGCTGTCGTGACGGCGGTCAATGTTCCCGTCACGCTGAAAATGCGACTAGGCTGGGATGATCGTTCGCGGAACGCGCCCGACCTGGCGCAACGCGCCGAAGCGGCGGGCGTCGTAATGGTCACCGTACACGGCCGCACCCGCTGCCAGTTTTATAATGGACGTGCCGACTGGGCCGCGATCCGCGCCGTAAAACAGCGCGTATCCATTCCGGTCGCGGTCAATGGCGACGTGCAAGACTTCGACGATGCCAATACGGCCCTTGCGGCGTCCGGCGCCGATGCGGTGATGGTCGGCCGCGGCGCCCAGGGCCGACCCTGGTTTCCGGGCCAGCTCGCGCATTATCTCGCGACCGGCGAGCGCAAAGCGCCGCCGCCGCTGCGCGATCAGCTCACCTGGGTCGCCGAGCTCTATGACGAAATGCTCACGCATCACGGCGTCGACGTCGGCGTTCGCCACGCCCGCAAGCATCTAGGCTGGACGCTCGGCGTCGCCGCGGCGGCAACCGGCGCGCCGCCGCAGATGCTCAAGTTCCACCGCAGCCGCGTACTGACCTGCAGCGATCCGGTAGCGGTGCGGCAACGGCTCCACGAGGCGTTCGATGCGTTCGGCCAATCTGCGGCGGCCCTAAGGAGCGCGGCATGAGCGCCGTCGAACCGCTGCCCACGACATCGGCCGCTGATGCCGTGCTCAATGCGCTGCCCCATCCGGTCATCGTCGTGTCCTCCGACGGCAAAGTGGTCGATGCCAATGTCGCCGCAGAATCATTTTTCGAGGTTTCGGCGCCGCTGCTGAGACGGCATCAGTTGCGCGATCTGGTACCGTTCGGCAGCCCCTTGCTCACGCTGATCGAGCAGGTTCGCAAGCGCGGCGCCGCCGTCAACGAATACAAGGTCGATCTCGGCACTCCGCGCAATCCCGGCGACCGGCTGGTCGACCTGCACGTCGCGCCTTTGCCTGAACAGGCCGACTACGTCGTTGTGATGCTGCAGGAGCGCACCATTGCCGACAAGATGGATCGCCAGCTCACGCATCGCGGCGCGGCGCGCTCGGTCACCGCACTTGCCGCCATGCTTGCTCACGAAATCAAGAATCCGCTGTCGGGCATCCGCGGCGCCGCGCAACTTCTCGAGCAATCGGCGAACGACGATGACCGCACGCTGACGCGGCTGATTTGCGATGAGGCCGACCGAATCGTCAAACTCGTCGATCGCATGGAGGTCTTCACCGACGAGCGTCCAGTCGAGCGCGAACCGATCAATATCCACGTGGTGCTTGAGCACGTGAAACGGCTGGCGCAATCCGGCTTCGCCCGCCATATCAAATTCATCGAGGATTACGACCCATCGCTGCCCCCGGTGTTGGCCAACCGCGATCAGCTCATCCAGGTGTTTTTGAACCTGATCAAGAACGCCGCCGAGTCGATCGGGGAAAATACTTCCGGCGGCGAAATTGCGCTGACGACAGCGTTCCGCCCCGGCGTGCGGCTGTTGCTGCCGGGGACGAGTACGCGCGTTTCGTTGCCGCTGGAATTCTGCGTTCGGGACAACGGACCGGGCGTACCCGACGAGTTGATGCCGCATCTGTTCGACCCGTTCGTCACCACCAAGCCGAGCGGATCGGGGCTCGGGCTCGCTCTGGTCGCCAAGATCGTCGGCGACCACGGCGGCATCATCGAATGCGAATCACAACCGCGCCGTACCACGTTCCGTATCCTCATGCCGAAATATACCGCGCCACACAGCGGTGGGGCCGCCGAGCCGGACGGCGTCCCTAAACCACAAGGGACTCATTAATGCCCGCGGGAAGCATTCTCATCGCCGATGACGATGCGGCGATCCGGACCGTGCTCAATCAGGCGCTGTCGCGCGCCGGCTACGAGGTCCGATCGACCGGCAATGCCGCAACCTTGTGGCGCTGGATCAGCCAGGGCGACGGCGATCTGATCATCACCGACGTGCTGTTGCCTGACGAGAGCGCCTTCGATTTGTTGCCGCGCATCAAAAAGGCGCGGCCGGATTTGCCGATCATCGTCATGAGCGCGCAGAACACTTTCATGACCGCCATTCGCGCGTCCGAGCGCGGCGCCTACGAATACCTGCCCAAGCCGTTCGACCTCAAGGAACTGACCGCGATCGTGGGCCGGGCGCTGTCGGAGCCGAAGGAGAAGGCGCGGCCGCCAGCCAAGGTCGAGGATTTCGAATCCATTCCGCTGGTCGGCCGCTCGCCGGCGATGCAGGAAATCTATCGCGTGCTGGCGCGACTGATGCAGACCGACCTCACGGTCATGATTTCGGGGGAGTCCGGCACCGGCAAGGAACTGGTGGCGCGCGCGCTGCATGACTATGGCAAGCGCCGCAACGGGCCGTTCGTCGCCATCAATATGGCGGCGATCCCGCGCGACTTGATCGAATCCGAGTTGTTTGGTCACGAGAAGGGCGCCTTCACCGGCGCCAACACGCGCAGCTCCGGCCGCTTCGAGCAGGCTGAGGGTGGCACCCTGTTCCTCGACGAGATCGGCGATATGCCGATGGAAGCGCAGACCCGGCTGCTGCGGGTCCTGCAGCAAGGCGAATATACGACCGTCGGCGGCCGCACGCCGATCAAGACCGACGTGCGTATCATCGCGGCGACGAACAAGGACCTGCGCCAGCTCATCCAGCAGGGCCTGTTCCGGGAAGACCTGTTCTTCCGGCTCAATGTCGTACCGCTGCGGCTGCCGCCATTGCGGGAGCGTACCGAAGACATTCCCGACCTGATCCGGCATTTCTTCAAGCTGGTGGAACGGGAAGGATTGCCGCCGAAACAGATCGATCAAGCCGCGCTTGAACGGCTGAAACGGCACCGCTGGCCCGGCAATGTGCGCGAACTGGAAAATCTGGCGCGCCGGCTCGCCGCGCTTTATCCGCAGGAAACGATCACGGCGGCGGTGATCGATGCCGAGCTCTCCCAACCGGTGTTGGCGGCGCATAGCGAAGCCAAAAGCAGCGACGAAAACCTTTCTGGCGCCGTCGAGCGCTACCTGACGCGCTATTTTTCCGGATTTGACGATGGTCTGCCGCCGCCGGGGCTTTACCACCGCATCTTGCGAGAGGTTGAGGGGCCGCTGTTATCCGCTGCGCTGACGGCGACCCGCGGCAATCAAATCCGCGCCGCCGATCTGCTTGGCGTCAATCGCAACACGCTGCGCAAGAAGATCCGTGATCTGGATATCCAGGTTTATCGCAGTGGCGGGGGATGAGGGGCGCAAATCACCTGCCCCTGATCACGCTCGAAAGACCGCCTAGTAATTGTCGCAATCGGGCAACATTGTTGTATAAAAGCATCACTTGGGGGCGGGTGGCCGACTCCATCCGTCGGAAGATTCTCTTTTAATATCCATCGGTTGGAAGGCTTCGGCAAGCATATGTCGACTGTCGATCAGGTCGCCCCGCTTACGCCGGGCGCCGTTGAGCCAGTACCGGTAGATCCGGCGGCGGCATCGATACCCTCTTCGTCGCAGCCGATTGCCCCCATCGCGGACAGCCTCGCGCTTTTTTCGGCCGTGCTCACCTTGGTGGTGCTCTCCGGAATAACGCCGCTGGCGCCGGTCGACGCCTTGGCTACTGCGCTCCAATGGTTGCGGTCCCTCGCTCCCGGGGCGCATACCGCGGCGCCATCGGCTGCAGCAATCGCGCCCGCCATCATGGTTCTGTTGCTCGTCGGCAATGTCGTGACCGACGTGCTGCTGTTATTGGCCCCGACGCCCATGTCGTCGCGGCCGATAGGGGCGATCACGCTGGGCCTCGCATTGCTGTGGGCGACCGCCACATTCCTGGTGCTCGGCGGCCTGACGTGGATCGCGCCCGTCGACAAGGTGGTCAAGCAGCTGCTCTTGGGCAATGCTGTCACCGGGATCCTCCTCCTCGCCATTATTGGCCGCGAAGTCTGGATTGTGGTCCAGGCGCGCTGGCGCGAGCGCGCCGGCTCGCGGCTGCACATCCAGATCGTCAGTCTGTTTGCGGTTATCGCCGCAGTTCCGACCATCCTGGTCGCCGTCGTGGCCTCGACCACGCTCGACCGCGGGCTCGACCGCTTCTTCTCGACCCGGACCCGCGCCATGATCGAACAGTCGCTGATCGTGGCCAATGCCTATGTGACCGAGCACGTCGCCGATATCCGCGCCCAGGATATGGCCATGGCGTTCGATTTGGGCCGGGCCAAGCCGCTGTTCGATCAGGATCGCGATCAGTTTCGCAAATTCCTTTCCGCGCAGACTACCGGGCGCAATCTCTCGGTGGCGCTCATGCTCAAGCCGGACGGCTCGATCGTGGAACCCGCCGGCATCACGATAGATAAAAGATTCATTCGGCCGTCACCCCAACTGCTTGCCGAGACCACCGAGACCGAGCCCCAGTTCGCCTTCATCCCGGAAGGGGACAATGTCGCCTCCGTCGTCAAGCTGAACGATTATGACGACATCTATCTTTACGTCGCCCGATTGCTCGATCCGCGAGTCGTGCAGCAATTGCGCAATACCCAGGAAAGCGTCGGCGAATATGCCAATCTCGAAGAACGGCGGCTCGGTATCCAAATCGCGTTCGCCTTGATGTTTGCGGTCATTGCGCTGATCGTTCTGTTGTCGGCCGCATGGATCGGCCTGGATTTCGCCAACCGCCTGGTCGCTCCGATCCGCCGACTGATCGGCGCCGCCAACGTGGTCTCAACCGGCAATCTTCACATCCAGGTGCCGGTGCGCCGGTCGGAAGGCGATCTGGCGCGGTTGGGCGAAACCTTCAACAAGATGACGCAGGAGCTGCGCACGCAGCATGACGACATCGTTCGTGCCCGCGATCTCATCGACAGCCGGCGGCGCTTCACGGAAGCCGTACTCGCCGGCGCCAGCGCCGGCGTCATCGGCGTCAATGCCGACGGCCGGATTTCCATTCTCAACCGCTCGGCGGAGCGACTGATCGGGCGTCTCGAGACCGACGTGCTCGGCGAACCGCTGGCGGCGATCGCGCCGGAACTCGCCGAGATCTTTCAGGCCGCGCAAAGCAGCAATCAGCGGCTGGTGCAACGACAGATGACGCTCACCCGCGACAATCAGGAGCGGAACTATTCGGTCCGCGTGACCAGCGAGCAATCCGGCGAATCCGAGCATGGCTATGTCATCACCATCGACGACATCACCGAACTGGTGCTGGCGCAACGCTCCTCGGCCTGGGCCGACATCGCCAGGCGCATCGCGCATGAGATCAAAAATCCGCTGACCCCGATTCAACTTTCAGCGGAGCGGCTGCGGCGCAAATACGGCAAGTCGATCACCGAGGACCCGGCGGTGTTCGAGCAGTGCACCGAAACCATCGTGCGTCAGGTCGACGACATAAAGCGCATGGTCGACGAGTTCTCGCGCTTCGCGCGCATGCCCAAAGCGGTGGTCGCCGACGAGGATGTCGCCGATACCGTACGGCAGGTGGTGTTCCTGTTGCGCGTCGCGCATCCGGACATCGATTTCGATGTCGAACTGCCAGCCGGGACCATGCCGGCGCGCTTCGACCGGCGGCTGATTTCGCAAGCGCTGACCAATATCGTCAAGAACGCCACCGAGGCCATCGGCGCGCTACCCGCAACCGAACTCTCGCGCGGCCGCATCGTCGTGAGCGCGCAACGCATCGGCAATGAGATCGTCGTCGACGTCATCGATAACGGCATTGGCCTGCCGAAGGAGAATCGCGCGCGGCTCCTCGAGCCCTATGTCACGACCCGCGAGAAGGGCACCGGCCTGGGCCTGGCCATTGTCGGACGCATTCTCGAAGAACACGGCGGCAAGCTCGAACTGCGTGATGCATCGGAAAAAATACCGGGCGCACGCGGCGCCTGGATGCAATTGCGCTTCAGCGCAGATCCGGTGGCGGCGCCGGCCGCAAATCGAGCGGCGGCCGAACCGCGCGCGGCAGCCGAGTAATATCCAGGATAGGGGCGGTAGACCATGGCATCCGACATCCTGATCGTCGACGACGAAGCCGACATTCGCGAACTGGTCGCCGGCATCCTGCAAGACGAAGGCCACGGCACCCGCACCGCGCGCGACAGCGACGAGGCGCTGGCCGCGGTGGTGGCGCGGCGTCCCAATTTGGTGTTCCTCGACATCTGGCTGCAGGGCAGCCGGCTGGACGGCCTGCAATTACTCGACAGCCTGAAACAGGAGCATGCCGAACTGCCGATCGTCATGATTTCCGGCCATGGCAACATCGAGACCGCGGTGTCGGCGATCAAGCGCGGCGCCTACGATTTTATCGAGAAGCCGTTCAAGGCCGATCGGCTCATTCTGGTCGCCGAACGCGCCCTGGAAAATTCGCGGCTCAAGCGCGAAGTGCGCGAGCTCAAGCAGCTGGCCCCGCTCGCCGCCACCTTGGTCGGCCATTCGCCCGCCGCCAACCAATTGCGCCAGACCGTCGAGAAAGTAGCGCCGACCAACAGCCGCATCCTCATCGTCGGGCCTTCCGGCAGCGGCAAGGAGCTCGCAGCGCGCACCATTCACGGTCTTTCGGCGCGGGCCAACGCTCCGTTCGTGGTGATCAATGCCGCCGCCATCACGCCGGAGCACATGGAAATCGAACTGTTCGGCGTCGAGGGCGGCAACGGCACCACCAATCGCAAGGTCGGCGCTCTCGAAGAGGCGCACGGCGGCACCTTGTTCATCGACGAAATCGCCGACATGCCGCGCGAGACGCAAAACAAGATTCTGCGTGTTTTGGTCGATCAGACTTTCCAGCGCGTCGGCGGCAGCACCAAGGTAACCGTCGATGTGCGCATCGTCTCTTCGACCAGCCGCAATATCGAGGCCGACATCGCGGCGGGAAGGTTCCGCGAGGATCTCTATCACCGGCTCTCCGTCGTGCCGATCCGCGTGCCCGGCCTCGCCGAGCGGCGCGAGGACATTCCGGAACTGGTCGAATATTTCATGACGCAGATTTCGCAGAACACCGGCCTGCCCAAACGCAATGTCGGCGCCGACGCGCTCGCCGTGCTGCAGTCGCACGACTGGCCGGGCAATGTGCGTCAGCTGCGCAACAACGTCGAGCGGTTGATGATCCTCGCCGGCGGCGACCCGACGGCGGTGATCACCGCTTCGATGCTGCCGCAAGACGTCGGCTCGATGATTCCCAACATGCCGAACGGCAACGGCGGCGAGCACCTGATGAGTCTTGCCTTGCGCGAGGCCCGCGAAGTGTTCGAGCGCGAATATCTGTTGGCGCAGATCAATCGCTTCGGCAACAACATCTCGCGCACCGCCGAATTCGTCGGCATGGAACGCTCGGCGTTGCACAGAAAACTTAAAGCGCTCGGGATCGATTGATCGGGTATCAGTAATCAGACGTCACATCCGGAATCAAAATGATGAACCCGCAGCCTTCATTTCTTCTGATGACCGACTCCTGATTGCTGATGTCCCGCATAGCCTACGTCAACAGCCGCTATCTTCCTTTCCGCGAGGCCAAGATCCACGTCGAGGACCGCGGCTATCAATTTGCCGACGCCGTCTACGAAGTCTGCGAGGTGAGGGCGGGGCGGCTCATCGACGAGCCCCGTCACATGGCGCGGCTGCAACGATCCTTAAGCGAGCTGCGCATTCGCCCGCCCATGTCGCTCGGCGCGCTCGGCATCGTGCTGCGCGAACTGGTGCAGCGAAATCGCATCGACTACGGCCTCGTTTATTTGCAGATCAGCCGCGGCGTAGCGCGGCGTGACCTCGCATTTCCGCCGCCGCAAACCCCGCCGACGGTCGTCGCGACGGCGCGGCCGCTCAATAAAGCGCGTAACGAGGCGCTTGCGGAAAAGGGCATCGCCGTCGTCAGCGTCCCCGACAATCGCTGGGGGCGCGTCGACATCAAGACCGTCGGGCTATTGCCGAATGCGCTGGCCCGCCAGGTGGCGCTCGACCGCGGCGCGCGCGACGCCTGGTTCGTCGACAAAGACGGCAAAGTCACCGAGGCGGCTTCCGCCAATGCCTGGATCGTTACGCCCGCCGGCGTGCTGGTCACGCGGCACGCCGATCACGCCATCCTGCGCGGCATTACGCGAGGCGTCGCCCTCGACGCCGTCAAGGCGCAGGGCCTGACCGTCGAGGAGCGTGGTTTCACGCTGGAGGAGGCTTATGC
Organism: Xanthobacteraceae bacterium; assembly: GCA_035515455.1. Taxonomy (GTDB): domain Bacteria; phylum Pseudomonadota; class Alphaproteobacteria; order Rhizobiales; family Xanthobacteraceae; genus BOG-931. Next base: position 12,352 of record DATJBH010000020.1, on the reverse strand, counting down.
CGCCCGCGAGGCCTTCGAGACCTCGGCGACCCAGATTGTGATGCCAGTCGTGAGCATCGACGGCCATATCATCGGCGACGGCAAGCCGGGGCCCGTCGCGCGCGCGTTGCGGCGGGATTTTCACCGGTATGCGGAGGCTGGCTAACGCGTTCGGCATCCGGCCTCAGCCTGCTCCCAACTTGGGCTTGCAACCGTCCCCGCCGCGCCCTCTAATACCCCCTTCCTCGGGCGCTCTGGCCGAGTCTGCCGGGAGCGGTCGTGGAAAAAGTGACGGTAAGAGAAGGCACTAAGAAACGACCCGCGGGGCAGGGGCCTGCGGTACAAAGAACGGAACAACGGCCATGGCAGCCGACCGCGCACAAAATCTACAAGACACCTTCCTCAATCACGTCCGCAAAAACAAAATTCCGCTCACCATCTTCCTAGTGAACGGCGTCAAGCTGCAGGGCGTGGTCACCTGGTTTGATAACTTCTGCGTGCTGCTGCGTCGCGACGGGCATTCGCAGCTCGTCTATAAGCACGCCATTTCGACGATCATGCCGGGGCATCCGGTTCAGCTCTTCGAAGGCGCCGAAGAACCGCCGGCCGGGGACTAGAGTTTATTGGAGCCGCGCCGCGACACGCGCTCACAGCGGTTGAGCCTGCAAGGCTCGCCGAGCGGACGCTCGGAAAGCGGACGCGCGCTGGTGATCGAACCGGTGCTGCGCCGCGCCGCCGCCCGTGCCGATACGGCCGAGCGAACGGCAGAGGCGAAGCTCGACGAGGCGATCGGGCTTGCGCGCGCCATCGACCTCAATGTCGAGCAATCCGGCATCGTTATGCTGAACGCGCTACGCCCGGCGACTTATCTCGGCAAGGGCAAGGTCGAGGAGATGGCGGGCCTCGTCAAAAGCTTCGAGGTCGGCGTCGTGGTCATGGATTGCGCGCTCTCGCCGGTGCAGCAGCGCAATCTGGAAAAGGCCTGGAACGCCAAAGTGATCGATCGCACCGGCCTGATCCTGGAAATTTTCGGCAGACGCGCCCGCACCCGCGAAGGCGCGCTCCAGGTCGAGCACGCGCACCTGACTTACCAGAAGAGCCGGCTGGTGCGGTCCTGGACCCATCTCGAGCGCCAGCGCGGCGGCTTCGGCTTTCTCGGCGGCCCGGGTGAGACCCAGCTCGAAGCCGACCGCCGCATGATCGAGGAGCGGCTCGCCAAGATCGAAAACGAGCTCGCCAAGGTCAAGCGCACCCGCGCACTGCATCGTGAAAGCCGGCGCCGCGTGCCTTATCCGATCGTGGCCTTGGTCGGTTACACCAATGCCGGCAAATCGACCCTGTTCAACCGCATGACGGCCGCGAGCGTGCTGTCCGCCGACATGCTGTTCGCCACGCTCGATCCAACCCTCCGCGGCGTCGCCCTGCCGCACGGCGCGCGCATCATCCTGTCCGACACGGTCGGCTTCATCTCCGACCTGCCGACCATGCTGATCGCCGCGTTCCGCGCCACGCTCGAGGAAGTGGTGGAGGCCGACGGCATCCTGCACGTGCGCGACGTGTCGCACGAGGATGCCGAGGCGCAATCGCGCGACGTCGAGAAAATCCTAAACGAGCTCGGCATCGATCCGCACAATGAAAGCGCGGCCAAGCCGACGCTGATCGAAGTCTGGAACAAGATCGACCGCCTTGATGCCGCCGAACGCACGCGGCTGCAAAATATCGCCGAACGCCGGGCCGAGACGGAACGGCCGGTGCTGGTCTCGGCGATCACCGGCGAGGGCATCGACGCACTTGCCGCAGCCATCGAATTACGGCTTGCCGCCGGCCGCGTACTGGTCGAAGTCGAACTCGATCCGGCCGACGGCGCCGGCGTGAGCTGGCTGCATCGCCACACGGAAGTCATCCACAAGTCGTTCGACGCCGAGGGCCGCATCGCCATGACTGTGCGGGCCGATCCCGAACGGGCGCAAACAGTGCGCGACAGGTTCGCGCCCGTCCGAAACTAAAGGCTGCTGCCCGATCGCTCTTTCGCCTTGGCTTCGTTCCACAGCGCTTCCATCTCGGCGAGCGTGGATCCGGCGGGCGTCTTGCCTTTCGCGGCAAGCGACTGCTCGATGGCCGCGAACCGGCGCTCGAATTTCCGGTTGGTCTGCCGTAACACCGCTTCCGGGTCGGCGCGCAGATGCCGCGCCAAGTTTACCACGGCGAAGAGCAGGTCCCCGACTTCGGCGGCGGTCGCTGCGTCATCGCGCTCGGCGCGATCGAGTTCGGCTTCGATCTCGTCGGCTTCCTCGCGGATTTTGCGCAATACCGCGCGCGGATCGTTCCAATCGAAGCCGACCTTGCCGGCCTTGGCTTGCAGCTTTAGGGCGCGAGTGAGGGCGGGGAGCGCGACCGGGACGCCCGCCAGCGCACCTTGATCATCGCTGCCACCCCCGCCGCGGGCGGCCTTCTCCTCGGCCTTGATCCGCTCCCACAAGCCTTCGACGGCGCGCGCCGTGTCCTTGTGCTCGTCGCCGAACACGTGGGGATGGCGGCGGATGAGTTTCTCGGTGATGCCCTGCACCACGTCGCCGAACTCGAAGGCGCCCTGTTCCTGCGCCATGCGGGCATGGAAAACGACCTGCAGCAGGAGGTCGCCCAACTCCTCGCGCAGGTCGGCAAGGTCGCCGCGCGCAATGGCGTCGGCGACCTCGTAAGCCTCTTCCAGCGTGTAAGGAGCGATGGTCGAGAAATTCTGCGCCAGATCCCACGGGCAGCCGGTCTTGGGGCTGCGCAACGCCGCCATGATGTCGAGCAGCCGGGCGATATCGCGGGAAGGGGTCATCGCCAAATCCTGTTAGGGCCTCGTCACTAAGGCGTAGACCCTAACAGACCGGATGAACAGCCGCGAGCAGCCCTCAGCCTCGCTGCACCGGCATTACCTGGCGCGGCTTGCCTCGAACAAGAACCAAGTGCGTCGCTCCGCCTGGTCGATAAAGGTCTCGAGCAGGCTCGTGGTGGCGACGTCCTCATGCTTGTCGGCGACTTCGTGGGCGTCGCGCATCGAGGCGACCAGCGCCTTGTTGTCGCTCATCAATTCCCGCAGCATGTCGAGCGGCGGCACGAAGTCGGCGTCGTTGTCCTCGGTCGTCTGCAGCTTCGCAATATGCCCGATGGAGCGCAGTGTGGTGCCGCCGATCTTGCGGACGCGCTCCGCGATATCGTCGGTAATCGCGAAAATCTGGTCGGACTGCTCGTCAAGCAGCAGATGGTAATCGCGAAAATGCGGGCCGCTGACGTGCCAATGGAAATTCTTGGTCTTCAGATAGAGCGCAAATACATCGGCCAGCACCCGGTTGAGCTGGGCCGATATCTGGCTCACGGCCTCAGGCGAAAGATCGGTCGGCGTGTCGAGGGAAGGGGCTACCTTATGGCGCGTATCGAGCGCGCGGACTTTTGTGCTCACGGCATAACCTCCGGCGTTGCAGACATGGAAAATCGCAAACTTGGAAGATCGCGTGCGCCGCCCAGACCCGTATCTGCCGAAGAGCCGGGACGGAGTTGCAAACCAACGTCGGCATAACGACCTTGGTTCCATCTCCCGATCCAACATGAGGTCAGCAATGCCGGTTTCCGCCTATGTTCAAAGCGCGCTTTTCTTCGTTCTGGCGTTGGCAGCGCTGTTCGGCTCGGCCGGCACCTTCGCGATCCCGGTCTTTTGGATTTACCTCGCCATTTTGGGGGCCATCTTCGTGGCCTCGATCCTGTGGCTCGATCCCGATCTGGCGCGCGAACGAATGCGCCCCGGTGGCAAAAAGCCGCCGCTGGCGCTGCGGCTGTTTTCCGGCGTTCTCGTGGTGCACTGGATCATGGCCGGGCTCGACCGCGGCCGTCTGCATTGGAGCGATACCGTGCCGTTTTGGCTCCAGGTTTTGGGCCTGATCGCGCTCGCCGCCAGCTACGCGTTTTGCATCTGGGCGATGCGGGTGAACCGGTTCTTTTCCTCGGTGGTGCGCATTCAATCCGATCGTGGCCAATATGTCGTCGAGCGCGGTCCTTACGCGGTCATCCGGCACCCGGGCTATCTCGCGGGAATTGTCGTCGTACTGGCGAGCGGCGTCGCGCTCGGCTCCTGGATCGCGACTGTCTTCCTCGCGATCACGAGTTTGCCGTTTCTCTTCTATCGCGCGATCACGGAGGACCGCGTGCTACGCGCCGAATTACCAGGTTATGCCGACTATGCGCGGCGCGTGCGCTGGCGGCTCATTCCAGGCCTTTGGTGAAAGGGGCCCTGGGAGGATTTGGCTCGAATTTTAAATACCGCTTTGTAAGCTGATTCGCATAAGACATATTATGGAACATGTTGCGATAATCTAGGATTTACGGGCTTTCCGGGACCGAAAATGTCATCCCATCGAAGGCCGGCACCACATGCACCGGCAATTTGCCGCGCAACACTTCGTAATCGAGGTCGGCGTGCAAATTGGTCAGGATGGCGCGGCGCGGCTTGAGCCGCTCGATCCAGCCGAGCGCGTCATCGAGCGAGAAATGACTCGGATGCGGCCGGTAGCGGAGTGCGTCGACGATCCAAACGTCGAGCCCTGCCAAGCCAGCGATGCTCTCCGGCGGCAGGCCGCTGACGTCGGCCGAGTAGGCGAGCGTGCCGAAGCGAAAGCCGAGCGAGGGGATGTCGCCATGTTCCTGGAGAAAGGGTAACGCCGTGATCGCGCCACCCTCCCCCTGGATGACGACCGGCGTCCCGGCGTGCAGCCGATGGCCGTTCACGATCGGCGGATATTCGCTGCCGGGCGGCGATTTGAAGCAATAGCCGAACCGCGTGTACATCATCGCCGCGGTGCGCTCGTCGAGATAGGCGTCGACCCGGCGATGGTGCTTGAGAAACAGCGCGCGCAAATCGTCGATACCGTGGGTGTGGTCGGCGTGTTCGTGCGTGTAGACGACTCCGTCGAGCCAATCGACTTCGGCGTCGATGAGCTGTTCGCGCAAATCCGGCGAGGTGTCGACCAGCACGCGGGTCACGCCGCCGGGATTCGGGTTTTCTTGGCGGCGCTCGACCAGGAGCGAGGTGCGCCGGCGCCGGTTCTTGGGGTTGTTCGGATCGCAGTCGCCCCAGCCAAGCGCCGGGCGCGGCACGCCGCCCGAAGAGCCGCAGCCGAGAATGGTGAATTTCAGCGTCATCGGTGGAGTTTTTCTTGAAAATTATGCCGCAGCCGCAGCAGGTCGCGTCACTTTGCTGAACAATCGGAAGAAGTTGGCGGTCGTCTGCCGCGCGACCTCGTCGAACGAGACGCCGCGGGTCTCGGCCAGCACTTTTGCGGTCTCCACGACAAAGGCCGGCTCGTTGCGTTTGCCGCGAAATTTTCCCGGCGCGAGATACGGCGCATCGGTCTCGACCAATATGCGATCGGCAGGCAATTCCGCGGCGATGGCGCGCAGCGTTGCAGAATTCTTGAACGTCAAAATCCCGGTGAAGGATACGAAATGGCCAAGCGCGATCGCCCGCTGGGCGAGATCGCGGCCGCCGGTGAAACAGTGCAGCACGGCGGGGAAGGCGCCCTTCCCGCTCTCCTCTTCGAGGATGCGCGCGGTGTCGTCGTCGGCCTCGCGCGAATGGATGACGAGTGGCAATCCGGTCTCGCGCGCCGCAGCGATGTGGCTGCGAAAGCCCCGCTCCTGCGCCTCGCGCGGCGAATTGTCGTAGTGATAATCGAGCCCGGCCTCGCCCAGCGCCACGACTTTCGGGTGCCGCGTGCGGGCGACAAGATCGGCGGTGGTCACGTCCAGTTCCTCGTGGGCGTAATGCGGATGGGTGCCGATCGAGCAGAAGACGTCCGGAAAGCGCTCGGCAATGGCGAGCAAATCGGACTGCCGCGCCACCCGCGTGGAAATCGTCACCATGCGCTCGATGCCGGCGGCGCGGGCCCGCGCCACCACGGCGTCCAACTCCGCGGCAAAATCGGGAAAATCGAGATGGCAATGGCTGTCGATCAGGGCTGGCATTGATTACTGCGCCGCCTGCTTGTCCGGTTCGATGTAACGCGGGAAAACTGGGGCCGGCGCCGGCAGTTTCATGCCGGCGGCAATACGGTGCGCGCCGCCGAGGAAGGCGAAAGCCCGTTCCTCTTCCGGTATCGCCAACAGATCGAGCAACTTGCCGGCGGAACTCGGCATGAAGGGCAAAGCCAAAATGCCCACCTGCCGCAAGACTTCCGCGGTCACGTAAAGCACGGTGCCCTGCCGCGCCGGATCGGTTTTGGCCAGCGCCCAGGGCGCTTCGCCGGCGAAATAGCGATTGGCGTCCGCTACCACGGCCCACACCGCGTTGAGCACCTGGTGCAGCTGCTGCGTCGCCATCGCCTCGCGCGCCTTGCCGATCATGGCGTCGGCGGCATTGAGAATGGCCTTGTCGTTTTCGCTCCATGCGCCAGGCTGCGGCAGCACGCCGCCTAAGCCCCGCGCCACCATGGTCAGCGAGCGCTGCGCCAGATTGCCGAGATCGTTGGCGAGATCGGCATTGATGCGGTTGACGATCGCCTCATGGCTGTAATTGCCGTCCTGGCCGAACGGCACTTCGCGCAACAAAAAGTAGCGCAGCGGATCGACGCCGTAGGCGTCGGCCAGCGCGAACGGGTCGATGACATTGCCGACCGATTTCGACATTTTCTCGCCGCGGTTGAACAGAAAGCCGTGCGAGAAGATCCGCCGCGGCACCGCGACACCGGCCGACATCAGAAAGGCCGGCCAATACACCGCGTGAAAGCGGACAATGTCCTTGCCGATGACGTGCAGATCGGCCGGCCAGTATTTCTTGAACTTCCCGCTCTCGGTGTCGGGAAAGCCGACGGCGGTGATGTAATTGGTCAGCGCGTCGACCCACACATACATGATGTGCTTGTCGTTGCCCGGCACCTTGATGCCCCAGTCGAAGGTGGTGCGCGACAGCGACAGATCCTGCAGGCCGCCGCGCACGAAGCTTGCGACTTCGTTCATGCGCTCTTTCGGCAGCACGAAATCCGGCACCTCGCGGTAGAGCTTGAGCAGCGGCTCGGCGTATTTGGAGAGCTTGAAGAAGTAGCTCTCCTCCTCGACCCATTCGACCGGCGTGCCATGCGGGCCGTGCCGCTGGCCCTTGTCGTCGAGGCGCGTTTCGCTCTCGTCGTAATAGGCCTCGTCGCGCACCGAATACCAGCCGGAATATTTGTCGAGATAGATGTCGCCGTTCGCCTCCATACGCTGCCAGATCGCGACCGAGGAGGCATGATGCCGCGCTTCGGTGGTGCGGATGAAATCGTCGTTCGAGCATTCGAACTTCTTCACCATGGCCTGGAAGCGCGGCACGTTGCGCTCGACGAGTTGCCGCGGCGTCAAGTTTTCCTTGGCCGCGGTCTGCAGCATCTTGATGCCGTGTTCATCGGTGCCGGTGAGGAAAAAGACATCACGGCCGTCGAGGCGGGCAAAGCGGGCGATGGCATCAGTCGCGATCGCTTCATAGGCGTGGCCGATATGCGGCGGTCCATTTGGATACGCGATCGCGGTGGTGATGTAATAGGGCTTGCCAAGCATGAGGGTTGGTATCAACCGCGCGTCGCGTCGGCAAGCAAGCCGAAAACGCTGAAAACCAAGGGCTTTCGCTCCAAATTGTAGGTTTCGGCGTCGCGCGCCGCTGCATTGATGCGCTCGGACGCCTGCGCGAGCCGATTGAGCCGCGACAATGCGTTCGGTTCGCGGGCGACGCGCTGCGCGAGCCAGGCATTGACGGTATCGACAAAGGCAACCAGCGGCTCCGGATCGGTCCCCGCCAGGGCATCGCCGAGCGCATGCAGCGCCTTGGCGTCGGTCGCCGGCAACCGTTCCAGCAACACCAGCGCATGCTGACGCAGCGCGAGCGCCCCTTCGTCGAGAAACACCAAGCCGCGCGCGACCGAACCTTCCGCGGCAGCCGCGGCGGCGGCGATTTCCGCTTCGTCGGCAGCCGCACCGGTCGCGGCCGCCATGGCGGCAGCGACATCCGCCTCGCCAAGCGACCGCAAGGTGAGGATACGGCAGCGCGAGCGCAGCGTCGCCGGCACGCGCGCGGCGGAATGGCTGATCAGGAGCAAGAGCGCGCGCTCCGGCGGCTCCTCGAGAATTTTCAACAGCGCATTGGCGCCGGCGCGATTCAATTCGTCGACAGCGTCGACGATGGCGACGCGCCAGCCACCCTCGCCCGCCGTCGAGCCGAAAAACGTCACCGTCTTGCGGATATCCTCGACGGCGATCTGCTTGTGCAACACGCCCTTGTCGTTGAGCGTGCGCTCGATGACGAGAAGATCGGGCTGCGCCTGGGCGGCAATCCGGCGCGCCACCGGATGCTTGGCCTCGACGAACAGCGAGGTCGCCGCCGTAACCTCCCGCGCCGTCGGATCGGGGTGAGCCAGCACGAAACGGGCCATGCGATAGGCCAGCGTCGCCTTGCCGATGCCCTGGGGCCCGGCGATCAGGAAAGCGTGCGGCACGCGGCCGGAGCGATAGGCCGCCAGCAAGGCGGCCTCGGCCTGCCCCTGGCCGAACAGCACGGTCGTAGCGCGCGGATGCGGCGCTTCGCCGATCGCGTCATCCTCGTCGTCAACTTTGCGCGGGCTCACGACGCGCCAACCTCGCTGCGACGGCGCTCGCCATGCGCCGGAAAGGTCAGGGGATCGAGCCGGGCGCCGACCGCGTTCCAGATTTTCCGCGCCACTGTTTCTTTGGCACTGCCGGCGTCGATGACGACGCAGCGCTCCGGCTCCGCGGCGGCGATCGCAAGATAGGCGTCGCGCAATTTTTGATGAAATTCCACATTCTCCGCCTCGAAGCGATCCGGCGCCGCTTCGCCACGGCGCAATTTGACCCGCTGCAGTCCGAGTTCGACCGGCACGTCAAGGATCAGCGTGAGATCAGGCGCAAGATCGCCAATCGACACGCGCTCGAGCCCTTTGATCAGCCGCTGGTCGACCTGCCCGAGGATGCCCTGATAGACCCGTGTCGAATCGGCGAAGCGGTCGCAGATGACCCATTTCCCGGCCTTGAGCGCCGGCAGGATCGTGCAGCGCACGTGATCGTCGCGCGCCGCCGCAAACAGCATCGCTTCGACATCCGGCCCGAACGGCTTGGCCGCGCCCGAAAGTAGAACGTGGCGAATGATTTCAGCTCCGGGTGAGCCACCCGGCTCGCGAGTCAAAAGCACGGCTAGTCCGAGCGCTTCCAGGCGCAACGCCAGCATCGCAGCCTGCGTCGACTTGCCAGTGCCTTCACCGCCCTCGAACGTGATGAATTTGCCGCGCATCGCCGAATTTTCAATCCCGTATGTCAATTTCGCCGGCAGCGCCCAATGAGCGAGCCGCAATTAAAATCAATGTTTTTCAGCTATTTACGTCAGGCTCCGTAACCACATGATCAAGAGCGTCGCCGCCGATAGGTGCAATATAGGCAACTCCAATCTATCGCGCACGAGCCCCGCTTAGAGCTTCGCGACGCCGGCGCGCAACAGTCCGATGATCAGTTCGGTCGCGCCGTCCATGGCGCGCTGGGTCATGCTGCCTTTGCCGACGTCGTCGGCGGCATAGAGCGGCACATCGAGCGCCAGATTGTCGCCGCGCCACACTTTCAGCTCGGCAACGGTCTGGCCTTTGACGACCGGCGCCGGCACCGGGCCGGTATAGACGATGCGGGCACGGAGCGGCTCGCTGTTATCGCGCGGGATCATCACTTTGATCAGGCCGGGACCGAGCAGCGGCACATAGCTGCGGTCGCCGTCGAAGACTTTGGCGTCCCCGACCGTCTGGCCTTCGGCAAACAGAACCCGCGACTTGAAGCCGTGAAAGCCCAAATCCAGCAATTTGCGCGCCTCCTCGGCGCGCTCCTTGTCGGTCTTTGCTCCGGTGACCACGACGATCAGACGCAGATTGTCGGATACCGCGGAGCCGACCAAGCCGAACCCGGCTTCCTTGGTTTCGCCGGTTTTTAATCCATCGGCGCCGACGCCCATGCCGAGGAGCGGATTGCGGTTCTGCTGGTGGATGTTGTCCCACGTGAAATCGCGTTGGGCGAACAGCGGATAAAGATCGGGATAGGTCTGGATGATATGGCGCGCCAGTTCCGCCAGGTCGCGCGCGGTGACGCGCATATTCGGATCTGGCAGTCCAGTGGCGTTGGTGAAGGTCGAGTTCTGCAGGCCGATTTCATGGGCCCGCTTGGTCAACAGCTGGCCGAATGCGGTTTCGTTGCCGGCGAGCGCTTCGGCGACCGCAATGCAGGCGTCATTGGCGGAGTCGACGATAATGCCCTGAATGAGGTCGGATACGGCGACCTTGCTATGGATCGCGGCGAACATGGTGGAGCCGTGCGAGGGCGCTCCGCCTTTGCGCCACGCGTTCTCGCTGATGGTGTAGGCATCGTCGAGTTTGACGCGGCCGTGCTTGATCTCGTTGAACAGATATTCCAGCGTCATCAGCTTGGCGAGGCTCGCCGGTTCGACCGGCTGCTCGGCATTCTTCTCGTACAATATGCTGTCGCTGTCAGGATCGAGCAGGATCGCGCTCGGCACGCTGGTCTGAAAGCCGCCCTCGGCTTTCGGTGCCGCAGCGGGCGCCGCGCCGGCGGCTGCCATGCCGAGACACATGAAGCCAGCCACCAGCGCAGCGGCCAAAATCACGGCCGAAGTCGCCCCAACCAGCGAGCGTAATCCCCTGCCCGCCGATTGCGGCCGATATCGCTTTGGCAACCCCGCCTCCAATTCGTGCCTGCCAATGTATCCCGCGCCGAATAGGGCACCCGCAAGCCCGCGATAAGGCCTTGTGAAAATGCCGCGGCAGCACTTCACCTAAAATGGAATCAAGGGTCAATAAAGACCGCGTCCGTTGAGGAATTGGTCGGTCCCATCGGCGCCCGAAGGCGGGCCGGACGTGGTGCCTGTCGCCAGGTCCGGGGAGTACGAGACATCGGTCGCGGCGAGGACGGGCAAGGCGCTGGCGAGCCGTTCATGGCGGATCGGCGGTGGCTGGTTGGGGAACGACGGGATGAGCGGCATTGCCGCAAGCCGCACGTCCCAGGGCGCCGGCGCCGGCTCGTTCTCCCGCAGCGTCGATGCCAGCACGCGATCGTCGGAGCCCCTGACAGGCGCGCGGCCGACATATTGGACCCGCACCCAAGCGACCCCGCGATTGGTGAAACCGAGCAGATGCGCGGCCCGCTTCGAAACGTCGATGATGCGATTATGGGCATAGGGGCCACGGTCGTTGACGCGCACGATCAGCGAACGGCCGTTGCTCAGATTCGTCACCCGCACATAGCTGGGCAGCGGCAAGGTGGGGTGCGCGGCGGATATCGAGTTGTCGTCGAAAATTTCGCCGTTCGCCGTCTCACGGCCAAGGAAATCGGAGCCATACCAGGACGCCAAGCCCACGGCGTTATAGTTGGGATCCTCGTGCGGCACATACACTCGGCCACCCACCATGTAGGGCGCGCCGACCCGATAAACGCCGCCGCCTTTGGGCACCGGCTCTCCCGGAGAAACGAGCCAGGCGCTGGGCGATACGCCGTAACGGGCGTCGACATTGCCTTTATTGGCGCAATTGGCAACGAAAAGGCAAAGCAAAGCGCATGCGCCAAACTGCGCAAGCCGCCGCAATGCCGAGCTGAGCCGACCCCGCATCATCCCCGTCCCGAACGGAAACGTATCTAATTTCAGCGTGGTTAGATTGTGGCCGAATTGGACAAGCGGCTTGTGATAGTGAATGGATCATTGCACAGCCGCGCGCCGCGTTTTGCGCCCTGCCCCGGTGCCGTTTCGCAAATGGCGCGAATGGCCAACCCGGTTTGCCGGTAGCTTTCTCCGCGCGGCAGGCTTAATTCCAATGCCGCGTTACGGAAGGGTGGCCGAGTGGTTTAAGGCACCGGTCTTGAAAACCGGCGGGGCTCGCAAGGGCTCCCGTGAGTTCGAATCTCACCCCTTCCGCCAACTCCCCGTTCGCATTTGTTCGCCAACGTTCAAGAAACCCCTTTAAACCGGGGACTTCTTGTCCTATATTCGGACTGCAGCCGTTCGCGGCAATTCGCTCCTTTCCCACAAAATTGGTGGGTAAAGAGTAAGGTTCGAGTATGGCGGACACTTCATGCTGATCATCGGTAAACTCACTGCGCTGAAGGTGGCGCGCGAGCAGCGCCCGGGCATGCACAGCGACGGCGGCGGTCTCTATCTGTGCGTTGCCCGCGGCGGCACGAAATCGTGGATCTTTCGGTTTTGGGTGCCCGAGCGTGATGCAACGACGGGCGAGCTCGTCATCGATCCGACAACAAAGAAGCGATCCGGCCGCGTCCGCGAAATGGGGCTGGGCTCGTGCATTACTGTGTC
>DATJBH010000019.1:0-22935 GCA_035515455.1 Xanthobacteraceae bacterium | reverse complement strand
GGCAAGCTCACCTTCGCGATCAATCAATCGCTGGGCTGCGCCGGCGTCGTCGCCAGCGATCAGGAGGTCGCCGCCGCGGTGGCGTTTGCCTTTGCCGAATTGAAGCTCGTGGTCGAGCCGGGCGGCGCCGTTGCGCTCGCCGCGCTGATGACCGGCAAGGTCGACGTCAGGAACACGGTCGCCGTTGCCGTCCTCTCCGGCGGCAATGTCGACCCCGAGGTGTTTTCCAGGCTGGTCGCGTAACGCGCGCTCCCGCGACCCTACCGCCGCTTACGCCCCCGCCCCCGGCAAGAAGCAACGGATCTGCGTCACGCCGTTGGCATCCTGATAGGGCCAAACCACGGCCGGACCAAAACGATTGGGCTCGGTCACCACCGCAGTGTCGGGAACGATAAACCACTGTCCCTGTATGCGCACGCGGTAGCGGCCGTCCTGGGTGTCCCAATCGACATTCTCGACGCTCACTCCATCGGCGAACGAGCAGCATAGTCCCTTCCCGCTCGCGAGTTGATCGAACCAGGCCTTTAGCGGTGAATTGGCGTAGCGACCGTCATCTCGCGCTGAAACGTGACTCGGAATCGACATAAGCATGCACAACGCCATCACCGTCAGAGCAAGACTGGTAAGTTTGTGCATCGTGGCCTCCAGATGATCGACTTGGCGGACCGCGAACGAAAGTCATGCAGACCCGGGCATTCGGCACGCATCGCTTGCATGTCGTTGCTGATCCGATTGCATTCACTCAAAGCAACTTCCGTGCCGTGTTTATGGACGCGACAAATGGACAACTTGAGTGTTTAACGAGCAACTAACGCGGATCGAGCCTAATGTTTCCGCAGTCTGCGGATCGGAGCTTCATCGATTTTGATGAAAATCAAAATCGAGCTCCTGTTTTGTTTTCGCATGATCTCTTCCGCGAACATCCGCGATCATGCTCTGCGAACTAGCCGAACAACGCGATTAATTCTTCCTCAGTCAAAGCGCGCAACGCCGCCAGCGGATTGATAGGCGACGGCCCCGGCATCGGTCGCACCGTAGGACCGGTCGGGTTGCGCGGCGGCGACGGATTCTGCGCGGCGCGAACTGCCTGGGCAGCCGCCGTCACCGCCGAGGCCAACGGCGTCGGCGGCTTCGCAGGAGATGTCGCGGGCGTGGCGCGCGGTGGCGTCGCAACGTGTTTCGGTCGGGGTTCGAATAGCTCCGCCGGATCTTCGTCCGGACTCGGCAGCAGTTGGAGACCCGGAAGCAATGCCTGCGGCCAGTCGGACCGGGTGGAGGATTCGAGCCCACGGTCGCTCGCTCCACGCTGCGGCGCATGAAAGACGAAATCGGGCGCTTCGATGTGCCAGCGCGGACCGTGTTGTTCCTCAGCGGCGCCCCGCTGCGGAGCGGACTCCGCTTCGTAATCGTGTGGCGGAATAGCAGCGGTCGCGGAACACGGGCTTTGCGGGTCGCCCGCGCCCTGGGGTTCCTCGTTGAGCGCGGTCAGGGAGGCAGCGAGCGCGGTAGCCGCCGCGGCGAACTGGGCGCTGTCCTGCAAGGGCAGGTCGAAAGTCTCGCCAGACGCGAGCGAATCCGCATCAACAATATCGTCCGCGGCTTCGCGAGCCGGCTGGGCAATGTCTCGATCAGCCGGCGCCGACCGATTGAGGCCAGCAAGCCCGGCGCCGGTCGCGGATTCCTTATTCTTCGCGTCATTGCCACAGGCTGCGCAGATTTCACGCACCGCGGCGTCGAGCGCGTCGCACAGTGTTCGATCGGCGCCCCGTTCGCGCAACGCGAAAGCAAGCCCGGCAAGGCGCTCGGCGGCGACACCGATGTCCGGCAAGAATGCCGGTCGTTTTGCCGGCATATCACCGCGAACGACAGTCTCGATGCGCCCAATCGCAGCCATGAGCGCATCGGTCTCGGAGCGACGATTGCGGTTGGTGAGCTCGGTCAAAAACCAGCGGCCGCGCTCGGTTGCCGTGACCGCCGCGTAGACCGTGTCGTAATCCGCTTCCCCCGACAGCCCAATATCGATACCGGACTGCGCCAGTGCATCATTCGCCATTTCGAGTCCTGCAGCGAATCAACCGCATAAGCGGAGGGTACGCAATCCAATTTGGAACACCGCACATCTGGTGCACCGGTTCCGGAATCCGCATCGTTTGCGGCCCCACTCGATTGCCAGCTTCGGGGTCGAAGGACACTTGCAACCTGTTGATTTAATGCGGCTTTGGTTCAGAAGCCCGCCCCACAAAGCCGGCCGAAACGATGCGCGGATTTATGCACCGCCGTATTAGATACCCACAGCTTATCCACTGGCGACGCAATATTGGCTCTCCTTCGACCGCGCAATCTCGGCGTGCCGATAAGTGTCAGTACTTACAATCCAGCTCTGGGCGATCTTCCAAGTATGCGGCAAAACCGACGTGCGGCAAAACTTTTTGAGATCGATCGTTCAAGCAATTCCACCCGGCTTCATCCCCACAGCGACGGCTCAGGCGGATAGATAAGGCTGCCGTCGTAGCGCAATCCTTCGTCGCGATCTTTCGCCAGTAACAGCGGACCGTCGAGATCGGCCACCGCGGCGCGTTGCGCCACGAGAACGGCGGGCGCCATTGCCAGCGAGGTTGCGACCATGCAGCCGACCATGATGGTCAGGCCGCGCCGTTCCGCCTCGGCCGCGAGCGCCAGCGCTTCGGTCAACCCGCCGGTCTTGTCAAGCTTGATATTGATGGCGTCGTATTTGTCCTCAAGCGCATCGAGCGATGCACAATCGTGAATACTTTCATCGGCACAGACCTGGATCGGACGCCTGACCCGCGCCAGTGCATCGTCGCTTCCGTCCGGCAATGGTTGTTCGATCAGCGTGACGCCCGCCTCGGTGCAGGCAGCAAAATTCTGAACGAGATTGTCCGCGCTCCAGCCCTCATTGGCATCGACGATGAGTTCCGCGTTCGGCGCAGCGCGGCGCACCGCTGCAATCCGCGCGGCATCGGCCTCGCCGCCGAGCTTCACCTTGAGCAAGGGCCGACCGGCCGCCTGCAGCGCCGCTTGCGCCATGGCCTCCGGCGCAGCGAGTGAAATCGTGTAAGCGGTTTTTAGCGGCTTGGGCTGCGCAAGTCCCGCCAACTCATACACGCGGCGTCCCGCCCGTTTGGCAGCGAGATCCCAAAGCGCACAATCGAGGGCATTGCGCGCCGCACCCGCAGGCATCGCGGCCTGCAGCGCGGCGCGGTCGAGACCCCGAAGCAGCGCCGGCCGCAAGGCCTCGATCGCGGCGACAACCCGCTCCGGGGTTTCACCGTAACGCGCATAGGGAACGCATTCGCCGCGGCCGCAATGGCCGGCCTCGCGCAATTCGACCGTCACCACGATGGCTTCGGTCTTGCTGCCGCGGCTGATGGTGAAGGCATTCGCGAGCGGCCAGCGCTCGATTTGAACGGAAAGCTCCATATGAGAAGCGAGTATGACGCACAAAGCGCGGCGCTCAAGAGTAAAGACGCGCGTCAAGCCGCGATTTCGGTATGCTCGTGAAGCGGCAGTTCCGGTTCTTCTTCCGGCGGCGGCGGCAGCGTGGCGCTGCGTTCGATCCAATGGATGATCTCGAACGTACCGTCGTCATGCTCGGCAAGCGCCGTGCAGCTTTCCACCCAGTCGCCGCAATTCATGTAACGGATGCCGAACGTGTCGTGCATTATGGCGTGGTGGATGTGACCGCAGATGACGCCGTCGACCTGATGGCGCCGCGCCTCTTCGGCCAGCGTCTGCTCGAAGGCGCCGATATAGTTCACCGCATTCTTGACCTTGTGCTTGGCCCATTGCGACAGCGACCAATAGCGGAAGCCGAGGCGGCGGCGGATCGCGTTGAAATAGCGATTGATCAGGATGGCGAGATCGTAGGCGGTGTCGCCGAGCAATGCCAGCCAGCGCGCATGCTTGACCGCCATGTCGAATACGTCGCCGTGCACGACCAGATAACGGCGGCCGTCGGCGGCCTGATGGATGATCGTCTCGACAACTTCGATGCCGCCAAAATGGGTGCCGTAATAATCGCGCAGGAATTCGTCGTGATTGCCCGGCAAGTAGACGATGCGAGAACCCTTGCGCGCCTTGCGCAAAAGCTTCTGCACGACATCGTTGTGATCTTGCGGCCAGTACCAGCCCGATTTCAGCTGCCAGCCATCGACAATATCGCCGACGAGATAAATCGTCTCGGCGTCGTGATAGCGCAGAAAATCGAGGAGATGATCGGCTTGGCAGCCGCGCGCGCCGAGATGCACATCGGAAATAAAGAGCGTACGAAACTTGATTGTGCCCTGCTCGAAGGTCACCGAGCGTGATCTCGCATCTGTTGCCGGCCGAATCGATTTTTAGAATCGTTCCATTGCAGGACCATGACAGCAAAAGTTAACGCGGTTGCTTCGCTGCACGCAGCAAAGCGATGAGCGATGGGAGCGAGTCACAGCTCTGTCATGCCCGCTCTCTAAGACTTCCGGCGATGACAGCGCCGATTCTCGCCGCCGCGGTATTTTGCATCATCGTCACCGTCGTCCAACTGACGAGCATCGCGATCGCGATCGGTCGCTTTCGCGCGCGCCGAGGGCCAACATCGCAACTCCCGTCGCCGCTCGACCATTGCCCTTCAGTCAGCCTGATACGCCCGCTCTGCGGAATAGATAATTACGCCGAGGAAACACTGTCTTCGACATTCGCTCTCGATTATCCGCATTGCGAAATCCTGTTCTGCGTGGCTTCGGCAAAGGATCCGGTCGTCCCGTTCGTCAGGAAACTGATGGCCGCTCATCCGGCGCGTCGGGCGCGGTTGCTCGTCGGCGACGATCGCGTGAGCCCGAATCCCAAGCTCAATAACGTGGTCAAAGGCTGGGACACCGCCCGGAACGACTGGATCATCATCGCCGACAGCAATGTGCTGATGCCGCGCGATTACGTCCAGCGCCTGTTCGTCAGTTGGCGCTCCGACACGGGACTCGTCGCCTCACCGCCCGTCGGCTGCCGGCCGGACGGAATATGGGCCGAAGTCGAATGCGCCTTCCTCAATACTTATCAGGCGCGCTGGCAATATGTCGTCGACACTTTCGGCTTTGGCTTCGCACAAGGCAAAACCATGTTGTGGCGACGCGCCGATCTCGAGGCCGCTGGCGGTATCGAGACGCTCGGCAAGGAGGTCGCAGAGGACGCCGCCGCGACCAAAGTCGTCCGCGGCGCCGGTCACAAGGTTCGGCTCGTTGATCACCCGTTTGTGCAACCGCTTGGCCGGCGTAGCGCTGCCGAGGTCTGGAATCGCCAAATACGCTGGGCGCGGCTGCGCCGGGCGAGCTTTTTGCTGTTTTTTCTGCCAGAAGTGTTTTCCGGCGGAGTGATCCCGACGATCGGCATCGCGTTCCTGGCAAGCGCATTCGGGCTTCCCCTGGCGCTTTGCGTCGCGGGCTTTGCCGCGGCGTGGTACGGCGCCGAAATGGCGCTCGCGGCCGCCGCCGGCTGGTATGTCTCGCCGCTGTCGCCGCTCTACGGATTTATCCGCGATCTCATGCTGCCCGTTTTGTTCGTCGCTGCGCTGCGCGGCAACGATTTTGTCTGGCGCGGCAATGAAATGCAGGTCGAGCGCATGCAGCCGCGCCGCATGATCGCGCGCGTGCGCCCACGCGTGCGCGAATTCGCCACCGGAAGCCGGAGGCGGCTGCGTTCGCTCCGGGAGCGGATGTCGTCATAGCCTGATTGGCCTCAGCGAACCACTGTGGCGTCGCGCACTGCCGCCTCCGCGATCGCTTCGAGCGCGGCGCGATCGGCTGGAAAATCCGCCGCGATCCAGGTGTCCTCGGCGGATCGCATGGCCTGACCCAAAGCTGGCCCCGGAGAAACACCGCGGCGTGTGAAGTCAGCGGCCTTGAGCGGAAACTTCGGCGCCGTCCAGCGCTGCGGCAGAGTCGCCAAGTTATGCCATGCGGGGTCTGCCGCACCCGCCGCCGAGCGCGACCAGGCGATGAGCACCCGGTCGGAGAAAGATTGCGGGCCGACTTGATAAAGAAGCGCGTGGGCGGCCTGATCGCCGGCGTCCGGCGATGCCCGCCACCAGTGCTCCAGCGCGACGAGACGTTCGGCCTCTGCATTGGACAGACGAAGACGTTGGGTAAGCCGCTCGCCGTCTTCCTTCACTGTGACCGCGAGCGCGCCCAAGCGCCGTACCGCATCGGCGGCGACGCCCGTCGCCGCCTCAATTTTAACGACGTTCTCGAAGCTCGCCAGGAGCGGCACGCCGCCAAGCACCATGCCGAGAATGCCTGTCTCCGCCATCGCCGCAAGCGTTGGCGTCGCGTGTGATGCTAGCAAGAGCTTCAGAAGCTCCATCCGCACCCGCTCGCGCGACAGCGTGGCGAGGCCAGTACGCGAAAGGATGCAGGCGTGCAGTCCGGCGGCATCGGGATGGTCTTTGCCGTACCAGGCGTGAAAACGAAAGAATCGCAGGATGCGCAGATAGTCTTCGGCGATCCGTGACGCCGGCTCCCCGATGAAGCGCACGCGCCGCGCGGCGATGTCTTCAATGCCGCCAACATAGTCGTAAATCCGGCCGTCGGCGGAAACGGACAGCGCGTTGACGGTAAAATCGCGTCGCTCGGCATCGGTCCGCCAATCGCGGCCGAATACGACCTTGGCTTTGCGGCCGTAGGTTTCGACGTCCTCCCGCAGCGTCGTAACTTCGAATGGCTTGCCATCGATGATGACGGTGATGGTGCCGTGGTCAATGCCGGTAGGAACAGCTTTCCAGCCGGCCGCCTCGACGCGGCGGACCACCTCCTCCGGCACCGCCGTGGTCGCGACGTCGATCTCGTCGACGGCAAGATGCAGCAGCGCATTGCGCACCGCGCCGCCGACGACGCGCGCTTCTTCGCCGTCGCGGTTGAGCGCAGCGAGCAGCCGCGCCACCTCGCCATGGCTGAGCCATGGCGCATTGCCGAGCTGCATATTGCCGGTCACCGCGTTGCTCCCGGCACCAGCCTGCCGTTTTCGACGTGCGCAGGCACGTAAGTCGAGCCCGGTGGCGCGCCGGAGAATTGCGCCAAGAGCAGAAAGCTTCCGATCACCAGGACGAGCGACACGATGACCAGAGCCGCCAGCCGCGGCATCGTCCAAGCCTCGGATTGCAACACAGTGGTACGCGTCATCAAGAGGAATGCCGCATATAGCGCGAACGGGATGAGGAACAGGCCGATCTCGGTGAAGACTGTCCTGATCATGCGGCGTAGACCCGGTCGTAGAGATTCCGCAGAATGCCGGCGGTGATGCCCCAGATGTAGCGGTTCTCGAATGGGATAGCGTAGTAATCGCGCTGCAATCCGTTCCAGTCGCGCGTCTTGCGCTGGTGATTGTCCGGCGCCATCACAAAGGCGAGCGGCACTTCGAAGGTTTCGACGACCTCGCTGGGATTGAGCGCGAGCGTGAACCCCGGCTTGACGCGCGCCACCGTCGGCAAAATGCGAAAGCCGGAAAACGTCAGGTAAAGATCGAGATAGCCGATCGGTTCGATGAGATTTGGCGCAAGGCCGGTTTCTTCCTTGGCTTCGCGCAGCGCCGCGGCCACCGGGCTTTCGTCGGTGGGGTCGATCTTGCCGCCGGGAAAAGCGACCTGCCCGGCGTGACTGGCGAGCTCCGCGGTACGGAGCGTCAATAACACGGTCGGTTCGGGCCGATCGATGACCGGAACAAGCACAGCCGCAGGCTTGGTCGCTTTCACGCCGGCGCGCACCCACACTTCCGGATTGAGATCGAGATCGCCGCGCGCGCCTTGCGCACTCGGATCGGTCAGGGCTGGCGGCACTTCAAGCGTAAGCCGCGTCCGTGCGCGATCAAAAAAATCATCGGTGGCCGCCGGCCGCGCATTCATCACTTGCTCATTCACCCCAAATCCCTCATTTGCTCCGCCGGTGCCATGGCAAAGAACTCGCCCCTCGACGTCACGCCGAACATCGTGGTGCCGTCGATATCGTGCTCTTCGCCGAGCTCGACCAGATCGAAGAACAGCGCGCGCGTGACTTTTGCCCAAAGATCGCGGCGGACGTGAAGATAAGGCTTCAGCCCGCCGGTGCCCATCTCCGGCTCGAAGCGCAGGGGATGCTGCGGTCCACAGGCGATCCAATCGTCGACATTGGTACGAAAGTCGAGCGACTGTCCTGCGGGACCGCGCTCGACTTTCAACTCGACCGCGAGAAACGGTGCGTCGTCGACGCGGATACCGCACTTCTCGACAGGCGTGACAAGAAAGTAATCGTCACCTTCGCGCTTGAGCACGGAAGCGAACAATTTGACTAAAGCCGGCCGCCCAATCGGCGTCTTGAGGTAAAACCAGGTCCCATCGGCGGCGATACGCATATCGAGATCGCCGCAATATGGCGGATTCCACCGCTCGACCGGCGGCGGCCCTTTGCCGGCGCGGCCTAGCGCAGCCGTGATTACCTCAAGGCCGGATTGCCCTTCCTTCGCCATGGTTTGCCTTGAATCTGAGCTTACACAGGAGGTCAGGGGTCACGCCATTCGCGAGTTCGAGCTTGTCACGGCACATCCGCGTTTCCCCCAACCCAGGCCATTCCCAGTCGTGTTTCCTATGGATTAAGAATCAGCGCAGAGTCTGCTCCTGGGCAGCTGGCTCACATATTGCATCTTGTGTGCCTAATCGGCAGGCAAATCGGCTGCCCTCGTTCGTGCGTGTGGCGCGAATCCCATTCGATATAAGAACACGATCTTACACAAGGAGTTAGCCATGCCGACCGCTGGCGGAGAAGGCCTCGAAAAGCTCGAAGACATGATCGTGCGTTCAGCCGAATCGACGGCGGAGCACGCACGCGCAGCCAAGGCCGCGATCGGTACCGTCATATTCGGCCAGGATAAGGTGGTCGAGCAGGCGCTTATCACCATCCTTTCCGGCGGCCACGCGCTGCTCCTCGGGGTGCCCGGCCTCGCCAAGACCAAGCTCGTCGACACCATGGGCACGGTGCTCGGGCTTGATGCCCGGCGCATCCAGTTCACGCCCGACCTGATGCCGTCCGATATTCTCGGCACCGAAGTGCTTGAGGAAAGCGCCACCGGCAAGCGCAACTTTCGCTTCATCTCCGGACCGGTCTTTGCCCAGCTCCTGATGGCCGACGAGATCAACCGCGCCAGCCCGCGCACCCAGTCGGCGCTGTTGCAGGCAATGCAGGAGCAGCACGTTACCGTCGCCGGCACGCGGCACGATCTGCCAAAGCCATTCCATGTGCTGGCCACGCAAAATCCGCTGGAGCAGGAAGGCACCTATCCGCTGCCGGAAGCCCAGCTCGACCGCTTCTTGATGGAAATCGACGTCACTTATCCCGACCGCGAATCCGAACGGAAGATCCTGTTCGAAACGACCGGCGCCGAGGAAACGCGGCCGAAAGCGGCGATGAGTGCGGAGGATCTGATGGCGGCGCAGCGGTTGGTGCGTCGGCTTCCTGTGGGCGAATCCGTCGTCGACGCGATTTTGGCGCTGGTGCGATCGGCGCGTCCGGGCCCGGAAGGCGGCGAAGGTGCCAAGCTGATCGCCTGGGGACCGAGCCCGCGGGCGAGCCAGGCGCTTATGCTGGCAGTGCGCGCCCGCGCGCTGCTCGATGGCCGGCTGGCGCCCTCGATCGACGATGTGATCGAGCTTGCCGAGCCGGTACTTAAGCACCGCATGGCGCTTACTTTCAGCGCCCGCGCCGAGGGCGAAAGCATCGAGGCGGTGATTGCGAGACTGAAGGCGCGGATTGGATAGCGAATGGCGGCCGAGGCGACGCGCTCAACGCAGCGCAGCTACCAGGACGTTGCCGCCGCCGGGCGCGCGGTCGGCGAGGGCCGGACGCTCGCGGCCAGCATGCCGCGGCTGATCCTGGAAGCACGGCGGGTAGCCGCCACGGTGATCCATGGCCTGCATGGCCGCCGCCGCGCCGGCCCGGGCGAGAACTTCTGGCAGTACCGGCGCTTCGTTTCCGGCGAGCCTGCCGCGCGGGTCGATTGGCGGCGCTCGGCGCGCGACGATCATCTGTATGTGCGGGAGCAGGAATGGGAGGCCGCCCATACCGTATGGATCTGGCCCGACCGCTCGCCGTCAATGTACTTCGCTTCTGCGCTCGGCCACGACAGCAAGCTTTACCGCGCGCTCGTCGTCACGCTGGCGCTCGCGGAGGTATTGGTCGATGGCGGCGAACGCGTCGGCGTTCCGGGCCTACTGCGGCCGACCAGTAGCCGTAACATCGTCGAATTGATCGCACAGGCCATCGTGCACGACCGCAGCGAACGCCCGAGCCTGCCGCCGGATTTCGCGCCCTCCCCGCTCGCCGAGGTCGTGCTGCTGTCCGACCTGTGGAGCGATATTGGCGAAGTGCGGCGAACGCTGACGCAACTCTCCAGCAGCGGCGCGCACGGCCACGTCATTCAAGTCGTCGATCCGGCCGAGGAGACTTTCCCGTTTTGGGGCCGCATCGAATTCGTCGAACCGGAAGGCGGCGGACGCATTACCGCCGGCCGCGCCGAAAACTGGCGCGCCGATTACACAGCGCGTGTCGCCCGTCATCGCAGCGAGATTCGCAGCGAGACCGACCGGCTCGGCTTCAGCTTCACGGTACATCGCACCGACCGTTCCCCGAGTGAACTCCTCCTCGCCTTGCATGCGCGCATCGGCGCCGGCACGGCGCACACCGCCGTGCGCGCACACGCATCAGCCGCTTCGAGGATGCCGGCATGATCGGCGGAATTCCGCTCGGCTTTGCCGAACCGCTGGTACTCATCGGGCTCATTACGCTCCCGGTGCTGTGGTGGCTGTTGCGGCTCATTCCGCCGCGGCCGCGCCGTCTCGATTTCCCGCCGACACGGCTACTGCTCGAAATCGCGCCCCGGGAGGAAACGCCAGCCCGCACCCCGTGGTGGCTCACGCTGTTGCGGCTCATGCTCGCCGCATTGGTCATTATCGCCGCCGCCGGTCCGTTATGGCATCCGCCGCTGGCGACGACGAAGACGAGCGCGCCGGTCGCTATCATGATCGACGACGGCTGGACCGCTGCCGCCACCTGGGACGCGCGGCTGCGCACCGCCGATGACATCATCGCGCGGGCGGACGACGACCGCCGCGCCGTCGCTCTCATTCCTTTGTACGAGGGCCCGCACGACATTTCTCTCGAGACCGCCGACTCTGCGCGCGTGCGGCTGCAGCAGATCCGGCCGGTGCCGTATGCCGTCGACCGCTCGCAGACGCTGCCGTCGCTGGCGCAATTTCTGTCCAGACAGCCGAATGTCGAGCTGGTCTGGCTCTCCGACGGCGTTGATCTGGGCAACGGCGCCGCATTCGTGAAAAACCTGGCGCAAACGGTCGGTCGGCATCCGCTCACCATCGTCTCCGGCGGCGTTCCGGGAGCCCTTGCGTTGAGCGGCGCAGAGAACTCGGCCGGCGCGCTCACCGTCAATGTGCTGCGGGCCGCGGCTGGCGCCGTCGAAAACGGCACCGTACGTGCGCTCGACCTCAAGGGCCTGCCGCTCGGCGAGGCTCCCTTCACGTTCAAAGCTTCGGATCGGCGGACCGCGGCCCGCTTCGATCTACCGGTCGAACTGCGCAACGATATCGCGCGCATCGAGATTTCCGGCGAGCGCTCCGCGGGCGCGGTACAGCTTCTGGACAAGCGCTGGCAGCGGCGAACCGTCGGCATCGTATCCGGCGCCATTGCCGACATGGCGGAGCCGCTCTTGTCGTCGAGTTACTACGTCGAGCGGGCGCTTGCGCCGTTCGCCGATGTCCGCGTCACACAGGGCGAGTCGCCGGCAGACGCAGTGAGCCATTTCCTCGACCAGAAGCTGCCGGTGCTGATCCTGACCGACGTCGGCAATGTCGGCGACGCCCACGACAAACTCGCGCAATGGATCGAAGACGGCGGGGTGCTGGTGCGCTTCGCCGGGCCCCGTCTCGCCGCATCCGATGACGATCTGGTTCCGGTCAAGCTACGGCGCGGCGGACGCACCCTCGGCGGCGCGCTGAGCTGGGACAAGCCACAGCCGCTTGCGGCCTTTTCTCGCGCCGGCCCGTTCGCCGGCATGCCGGTGCCGAATGACGTCACGGTCACTCGACAAGTGCTCGCCGAGCCCGATGCTGCGTTAAGCGACAACACGTGGGCGACACTGGCTGACGGCACACCGCTCGTCACTGCGGCGCGGCGCGGCAAGGGATTGATCGTGCTGTTCCACGTCACCGGCGACCCGCGGTGGTCGAACCTGCCGCTGTCGGGCAGTTTTGTCGAAATGCTCAAGCGCATCGTCGCGCTGTCCGGCACTGCGCCCGCCGCCGCCGGCGCCGCCAAATCCAACAATGCGCAAGAGGTCATACAGCCGAGTCACATGCTCGACGGCTTCGGTGGCTTTGTTGCGCCGCCGCCGACCGCGCGGCCGGTGCCCGCCGACTTTTCCGGCGCCGCCAGTGCCGAGCATCCACCGGGTTTTTATGGACCTCCGGAAAGTCTTCTGGCCGTCAATGCGCTTGCCCCCGGCGATCGTCTCGCACCGCTCGACTTCGCCGCGCTTTCTACTGCGACACGCGAAATCTACCGTACCAGCGAACCGCAGGATTTACGTGGGCCGATTTTCCTGATGGCGCTTTCGCTCCTTTTGCTCGACACGCTGGTGGTTTTCTTTCTGGGCGGCGGCGTCCAGCGTCTCATTCCGCGCAGTTCGCGCGCCGCCGGCGCCGCCGTGGTCGTCTTTACCGCACTCGCGCTCACGCTGGTACAAGCTCGCGCGCAGGAAGAAACACCCAATCCGGCGGTGCCGCCGGCGGCCCTGGATACCAGGCTCGCTTATGTCATCACTGGCGATGCCGACGTCGATGCGATCAGCAAGGCTGGCCTCGCCGGGCTTACCCTGTTTCTCGCACAGCGGACGGCTCTCGAACCGGGCGATCCGATCGGCCTCGACATCGCGCATGACGAGCTTGCGTTTTATCCCTTGATCTATTGGCCGATTGTCCCGGGGGCCCCCCGGCCCTCCGACGACGCGCTCAAGCGCATCGACACGTTTATGAAGGACGGCGGCACCGTGCTGTTCGATACCCGCGATGCGGTCATCGCCCCGCCCGGACCCGGCGGCGAGACCAATAGTCCCGGCATGCTCGAGCTGCGCAAGATCCTCTCCTCCCTCGACATTCCGGAGCTCGAGCCGGTGCCGCGCGATCATGTGTTGACCAAGACCTTCTACCTGCTGCGCGATTTCCCCGGACGGTTCGATACCGGCCAGCTATGGGTCGAAGCGTTGCCGGCAACACGCGACGAAGAAACATCGAGCCGGCCCGCCCGCGGCGGCGATGGCGTGTCTTCGATCCTCATCACCTCGAACGACTTAGCCGGCGCCTGGGCGACACGATCCGATGGCCAGCCGATGCTGCCGATGGTCGAGGGCGAGCCGCGCCAGCGCGAGATGGCGTTCCGCGCCGGCGTCAATATCGTCATGTACACGCTCACCGGCAACTACAAGGCCGACCAAGTTCACGTGCCGGCCTTGCTCGAGCGTCTGGGGCAATAGGAGAGCGCGTTGAACTTCGGCGTTGCGTTTGCTCCTTTGATAAGCACCCCGGAATTGTGGGCGGCAGCTGCCGCTGCCTGCCTGTTTTCGCTCGTGCTGTTTGCATCGCGCAGCCGCGGCGCCGTGGTCCGATCGCTGGCACTGGGCTTGCTCGTGCTCGCGCTCGCCAATCCGTCGCTGACCCGCGAGCATCGCGATCCGTTGAACTCGATCGCCGTTGTCGTCGTCGACAAAAGTCCGAGCCAGAGTTTCGGCGACCGCACCCAGCAGACCGAAGCGGCACGCGCGGCCGTCGTCGATCGGCTGCACCGCATTCCCGGTCTCGAAGTCCGCACCGTGGAAGCCGGACAGGCCGACGGCGAAACCGACGGCACGCGCCTGTTCACCGCGCTTAATTCCGCGCTCGCCGATGTCCCCGCCGATCGCGTGGCCGGCGTGATCATGATCACCGATGGCCGCGTCCATGACGTGCCAACCAGTGTCGCCACGCTGGGTTTCGCCGCTCCGGTTCACGCGCTGATTACCGGACACAAGGACGAACGCGACCGTCGCGTCGCGCTCATCGCCGCGCCGCGTTTCGGCATTGTCGGCCAGCCGCAGACCATCACCTACCGGGTCGAGGATCAGGGTGCCAATGCCGGCACCGCCGACGTGACGGTGCGCCGCGACGGCCAAGTGATCGATCAAGAAACCGTACCCGTCGGCGTACAGCAGAACGTCGAAATTCCGATCCCGCATGGCGGGCAGAACATCGTCGAGATCGAGGCCGCGCCGCTTCCCGGCGGAGAACTCACGCAAGTCAACAATCGCGCCGTCGTCTCGATCGACGGCGTGCGCGACAAGTTGCGCGTGCTGTTGGTGTCCGGCGAACCGAATCCCGGCGAGCGGACCTGGCGCAATCTGCTCAAATCCGATCCATCGGTCGACCTCGTGCACTTCACCATCTTGCGGCCGCCGGAAAAACAGGACGGTACGCCGATCAACGAGCTGTCACTGATCGCATTTCCGACGCGGGAGCTTTTCCAGCAGAAGATCGATCAGTTCCAGCTCATCATTTTCGACCGCTATGCGCGCCAGGGCGTGCTGCCGATGATCTATTTCGACAACATCGCGCGCTACGTCCGCGACGGCGGCGCGGTGCTGGTTGCCGCGGGCCCAGACTATGCGAGCCCGACCAGCGTCTGGCACACGCCGCTCGACGCCGTGCTGCCGGCGGAGCCGACCGGACAAGTCACCGATCAGCCCTTTCATCCGCGCCTGACCGAACTCGGCGAGCGCCACCCGGTGACACGGGGACTCCAGGGCGCCGACAGCAACCCGCCGCATTGGAGCCAATGGTTCCGTATCGTCGACACCAGGAATACGACGGGTACGGCAGTGATGCAGGGCCCGGATCAGAAGCCGCTGTTGGTGTTGTCGCGCGAAGGCGAAGGCCGCGTGGCGCTGCTATTGTCCGATCAGCTGTGGCTGTGGGCGCGCGGCTTCCAGGGCGGCGGTCCGCATCTCGATTTGCTGCGCCGGCTGTCGCATTGGCTGATGAAAGAGCCCGATCTGGAAGAGGAGGCGCTGCGGCTCACGGTCAGCGGCCACAACCTCGTCGTCAAGCGTCAGACCATGGCCGATCACGTCGCCGATGTGACCTTGACCTCGCCGTCGGGCGCGACGCGCACGATCAAGCTCAATCCGACCGAACCCGGCGTATGGGAATCGAGCGTGGCCGCCAACGAGCTCGGACTATGGCGCGCCACCGATGGCAAACTCAATGCACTGGTCAATATCGGCCCCGCCAATCCGCTCGAATACGCCCAAGTGACGTCGACGACCAGCGTTATGGCACCGCTGACCGATGCGACCGGCGGCGCCTCGATGCGGCTCGATAACGGCTCGGGTCTCCAGATGCCGCGCATCGTCGCGGTGCGCTCCGGCGATACCTACAAGGGCGACGACTGGATCGGGCTGAAAATGCGCGATGCCAGCGTGGTGCGCGGCATCGGCGTGCTGCCGGTGTTCGCCGGCATGATCGGCCTTCTGCTCTTGCTCGGCAGCCTCGCCGGTACCTGGGCGCGCGAAGGACGGTAGTCAATCCGGCCGGATCGCTCCTGACACGCCCTCGAAGGCGCCCTCCTCCAATTCGGCGACGAGAAGACGCGCCGGATCGACGGGGCCTGGCAGGGTCATGCGTCCAGGCGGCACGCGCTTGAACCCGCTTTTTCCGTAATACGCTTCATCGCCGACCAGGATCACCAGCCGATGCCCCTTGGCCTTGGCCTCCTTGAGCGCCCGCTCGATCAAGGCCTGACCGACGCCGCGTTCGCGGAATGCCGGCTCGACAGTGAGCGGCCCGAGCAGAAGTGCCTTGGTCTCGCCGATGCGGATCGGCGACAGCCAGACCGAGCCGACCAAGAGGGTGCCGGTGCGCGCGGTGAACGACACATCAAGCCGGTGCGCGGCCTGTTCGCGCAGGCGATAGGCCGTTTTGGCGAAACGGCCCGGCCCAAAGGTGCGTTCGTGCAAGCGCTCGATCGCAGGTGCGTCGTCAGGCGTCTCGGGCAGAATGGTCAACGCAATATCGTCCATGTGTCGCCGCCTACCATCTCGCCTGACCGAGGTCCAGCAGGCCTCCCGACGGACCCTATCGCCGGCGCCTGGAATGCTTAGATTGGGCACACCGGTTAGCGGAGAAATCGATGGGCCAACTCGTCAACGGCATCTGGCAAGAAGACGTTTCGCGCACCACGGACGGTCACTTCATCCGGCCGACCACCCGCTTTCGCAATTTCGTCACCGCCGACGGCAGTCCCGGTCCGACCGGCGACGGCGGCTTCGCCGCGGAGGCCGGCCGCTATCATCTCTACGTTTCGCACGCCTGTCCCTGGGCGCATCGCACGATGATCTTTCGCAGCATCAAGAAGCTCGAAAATGCGATCTCGGTTTCTGTCGCGGCGCCGCTTTACGGCAAGACCGGCTGGGAATTCGGCTCCGAAAAAGGCGGCACGCCCGACCAAGTCAACGGCAAGGCGACGCTTGCCGAAATCTACCTGGTAGCCGATCCGCATTATACCGGGCGTGTCTCGGTCCCGGTGCTGTGGGACAAGAAGCGCCGCACGGTCGTCAACAACGAATCGTCCGAAATCATCCGCATGCTCAATTCGGCGTTCGATACCTTCACCAATGTGCGCACCGATTATTATCCCGTGGAATTGCGTGCCGAGATCGATCGCGTCAACGAGCTCGTTTATGCCGCCGTCAACAACGGCGTCTATCGCGCCGGGTTCGCCACCAGCCAAGCGGCGTATGAGGAGGCCGCCCGTGGCGTTTTTGCCGCCTTCGATGAGCTCGAGGATCGCCTATCGCGGCAGCGCTATCTGGTCGGCAGTCAAATCACCGAGGCCGACTGGCGGCTGTTCACCACGCTGATCCGTTTCGACACCGTCTATTACAGCCATTTCAAATGCAATCTGCGCCGCGTCGCCGATTATCCGAATCTATGGAATTATTTGCGTGACCTCTATGCAGTGCCGGGCGTCGCCGACACCGTCAGCATCGACCACATCAAGCGACACTATTACGGCAGTCAGCGCCAAGTGAATCCGACGGGGATCGTGCCGATCGGGCCAGTGATCGACTTCACGGCGCCGCACGACCGCAGCCGATTTTCATAAGCAAAGCGCGCCGGCCGTGATTTTCGGCCGACGCGCCCCGGTTGCCTCAAACCACCTTCGAAGTGCTACCAGCCCCATCCGAAGCTGAAGCCCGGGCCCGGCTCGGCGTAGTCGTAGTAACAGTTGTTGTAATAGCCGTTGTAATACGGCCCGTATCCGTAGTCGTAGCAGGAGTCATAATCGGGCTCGTACGCATAGAGACCGCCCCAACCACCGCCGCCATACCAGCGGTGATGGTGCCAGTCGTGGCGGTGGTGCCCGTTCCACGCGTAGCGCTGGTTATAGGTCCGGTTCTGACCTGCTGCGAAGTTGTTCGGCCCGAAGTTATTCCGTGCGTAATGGTTCCGCACGAAATGGTTCCGCCCGCCCAAAGTGTGGTTCTGGGCGGCAAAGTTGTTGGCCCTGAAGTTGCCGCGGGCATTAGCGCCCATATTGGCACCGGCCTGCGGCGTGGCCATTGGCGACGCCATACCTCCGGCCATCCCCCCGGCGGCCGCATGTCCGCCACTGAAGCCGCCGCCCATGTTTCCGCCACTCATGCCGTGCCCAGCCGCCAGCGCGCCCGTTGTGCCGAGCGCCAGCGCTGCCGCTGTAACCATCAAAACTCTACGCATCCATATTTCTCCTAACTCCGGTCGCCCACCTTACTTGTGCAACGTTCGCATCAGGCGATGGTTGCAAGGCGCGATTTCACAGCGGAGAAATTATTCCGGCGCGCCAGAAGTCGCGGAGACGACGTTGGTCACCAAAGTTCCGAAGGCGGACGAGCGTTGAGGATCTCGGCGATCCGTTCGCGCGTCGCGCGTGAAGTGTCTTTTGGCAATTCTGTAGTCGCAAAGAAGCCGTGTTCGACGATTTCGCTGTTGGGCTGCGGCGGAGCGATCTGCCGGAACGCGCGGACGATATAAAGCGCGACGTGGTCGCGCCGCGACACGCGGCGATTGAAATAGATGGCGTGGAACATCGGCGGCTCCGTCAGCTCGATGTTGCCTTCTTCGCGCAATTCGCGGTCCAGCGCGGCAAGCAGCGTCTCCCCGGTTTCAACGCCGCCCCCCGGCAAGTGCCAGCCGGCGACATAGGAGTGCTTCACCAGAAACACACGGCCGTCGCCGTCGAAAATGAGAGCGCGAACGCCAATCGTAAGGCCGCGCGAAAAGCGCCAATAGCCATGCAAAAGACGCCGGATAACCGGCTCAAACGGGCGGCGGATGGTGTCAAGACGCATCTTGTATTCCCAATTCATGTCCAATAATTAGAATTATTCTAAGATAGTCTTACGCCCGATCTGCATTTTGTGCCGCTGAGGACAGCCCGTGAAACGTTTCGCCGATTTGAACGAGCAGGAAATTCTTGCGCTCGCGATCTCCAATGAGGACGAGGATAATCGCATTTACCGCTCGTTTGCGGATAGGCTTCGCGGCGCCTATCCGGAAACTGCCGAGATGTACGATAAAATGGCGCAGGAAGAGATCGGGCATCGCGATATGCTGCTCGACCTGCACCGCAAGAAATTCGGCGACTTTTTGCCATTGATCCGCCGCCAGGACGTCAAGGGCTTCCTCGCCCGACGGCCAATCTGGCTCAACGCCACGCTCGGGCTCGACGCCACGCGGAAATTCGCCGAGGAGATGGAATACGAGACCGCGCGCTTCTACCGGCGCGCCGCGCAAACCGCGCATGACGACGCCGTGCGCGACCTGTTGCGCAAGTTGGCGGCCGCCGAGGACAAGCATGAAGCGCTGGCACATGAGCTTGGCGAAAGGCTCACGCCACAAGGGCGCCACGAGGAGGACCAGACGGCGCGACGCATGTTCGTGCTGCAATATGTCCAGCCCGGGCTTGCCGGCTTGATGGACGGCTCGGTTTCGACGCTGGCGCCGCTGTTCGCTGCGGCCTTCGCGACGCACAACACCTGGTCGACGTTTCTGGTCGGGCTTGCCGCCGCAATCGGCGCCGGCATTTCGATGGCTTTTGCCGAGGCGATGTCCGATGACGGATCGCTCACCGGGCGCGGCGCACCGCTGCTGCGCGGCGCCGTCTGTGGCGCGATGACCGCGCTCGGCGGCCTCGGCCATGCGCTGCCTTATCTCATTCCTCACTTCTATGCCGCGACGGCGTTGGCGTTTGCGGTCGTCGCCGTCGAACTCATTGTCATCGCCTGGATCCGCACGCACTACATGGACACGCCGTTCCTGCAGGCCGCGTTCCAGGTCGTCGTTGGCGGCGCGCTGGTCTTTGCCGTCGGCATCCTGATCGGAAGTTCGTGATTTGTTATGCCGCGTCTGCGATGCTGAGTGCGGTTTAACGGCGCTCATCGCATGTTAACGCTCGCGCATCTTTCCGACCTGCACATGGCCGTCGAGCCGCGCGGTTCGCAGCTATTGAGCAAGCGCGGCCTCGGTTACATCAATTGGCTTCGCAAGCGGAAGAACATTCACCGGCCCGAGGTTCTCGACGCCCTGGTGCGCGAATTGAAGGCGCAAACATTCGACCATGTCGCGGTCACGGGCGACCTGGTCAATTTCTCGCTGCCGGACGAATATGCGCGCGCCCGCGACTGGCTGGCGACGCTTGGCGGTCCGCGCGACGTGACGACGATGCCCGGCAATCACGACGTCTATGTCCATGGCGTCGAACCCATGCCGGCGCAATTCTGGGGCGATTACATGCGCGGCGACGACGGGCTGGACCGTTTTCCATTCCTGCGCCGGCGCGGCGACGTGGCGCTGATCGCGCTTTCGACCGGCATGGCGACCGGACCGTTCATGGCGACCGGACGGCTTGGCGACCGGCAGCTTTCCCGTCTGTCCGAGATTCTCGCGCAAACACCAGATGCCTTCCGCGTCGTGCTGATCCATCACCCGCCGAAAAGCCCGCTGCGGCGCTATTTGCGGCGCCTCGTTGACGCGTCGGCGCTGCGCCAAGTGCTCATCGAACAAGGCGCCGAGCTCCTGCTGCATGGCCATGATCACCGTTCATCCGTGGTTTTGCTGGACGGGCCGAACGGCGCCAAAATTCCCGCCGTCGGCGTGCCGTCGGCTTCGGCCGTCGCGGCACACGGCGAGGAAGGCGCTGCGGCCTATCACCTCTTCAAGATTGATGGGGCCCCGAAGCAATGGCGGTGCCAGATGATTGCACGGCAGCGCGGCGCGGATGGAACCATCCGTGAGGTGGATCGCAAGATTCTCGTTTAGGAATTTGCCGCGATCAGAACTGCGGCGGCAAACAGCGCGATCACGCCGATCAGAAAGACGAGCACCAGCACGCCGAAGATGCGCCAGCGCCGGCGGCGGCGATAGCGCTGGGCTTCTTTCGCCGGCGCGCGCGCCAGCAGATTGGGGTCCTCGGCGAGCGCGCGCTGCCTCTCGACGAGCCGGCGGGCGACATAGGTGGTCACCGCCCGCACGATCTCCGCAATGTCGTGCGATTCTGTGAGTACCTGGCGGCCCATGCGGCTGTCGTGCAGGAAACGGTAGCCGCGCTTGTCGCGGCCCATGGCGACATGCGCCACCGCATCGATCCACAGCCGCGGCGTCTCGCCGCGGCTGATGCCGCGGTCGAACAGATCGACCTCGGCCGGAATTTCGTCAAACAGCGGATCAAGGGCCTCATTCAACAGCTCAAGCCGGGCCGCTTCGGCATCGCGCAGATCGACGACGACGCTGGTCCGCTCGGCCGCCTCCACCCGCGCCTGGTGCAACGCCTCCTGCAAGGGCGACAACGGCGCAGCGTCCTTCGGCGCTTCGGCTTTGCGCTTGCGACCCCACATAGTCCCTACCCGTCCCTACGGCTCCGGCGACCAACGATATACCAAGAATTGCGCCTGCAAAAAGTCGGCCAATCGACAAAAATTGAACGGAACTGCTACACGCACCGTCCGCCGTCGATTTCGACGATATTGCCAGTGACGAAATCGGCATCCGCCGAGGCGAGAAACAAGGCGGCATTGGCGATGTCTTGCGGCACCGCCAATCGGCCGAGCGGCACCGTGGCGATGAATTTCTCACGCTGCCCCGGCGCCGCCCCCAGAAAGCTCGGCAACAGCGGCGTATCGGTGGCGACCGGCGCGATCGCGCAGACGCGGATGCGGTCCGGCGCAAGCTCGACCGCCAGCGATTTGGTCAAGGTATGCACGGCCCCCTTGGTGGCGTTATAGGCCGACAGCCCAGGCCGCGGGCGCAACCCGGCGGTCGAGCCAATATTGATGACAGTGCCGCCCCCCGCGGCACGGAAATGCGGCACGACGGCCTGGCAGAACTGGAAGAGGCCCTTCACGTTGACCGCGAAGATGCGATCGTACTCTTCTTCGCCAATCTCAAGCATCGGCTTGTTGACGTGGGTGGCGCCGGCATTGTTGACCAGAATGTCGAGCCCGCCGAAGGCCGCCAAGGTCTCCGCGACAGCCGCGGCGATATCAGCCCTTTTGGTCACGTCGCAGCGCAGCGCGATGGCGTTATTGCCGATCGCGCGTGCAGCCGCCTTCGCCGCATCGAAATTGACGTCGGCGAACGCCACGCGCGCACCTTCGCGCGCATACGTCTCGGCGATGGCTTTGCCGATTCCCGATCCGGCCCCTGTGACGAGTGCGGTTTTGCCGTCGAGACGCATATTCAATTCCGTTTCGGTAACAGACCATAGGGACTGGCCCAATGGAGACCCTCTTCCGTGCGCGTGCGCGGCTTGTATTCGCAGCCAATCCAACCGGCATAGCCAAGCTTGTCGATAGCGGCAAACACGGCGGGGTAATTGATTTCGCCTTCATCGGGCTCGTGCCGCGTCGGCACCGCGGCGATCTGGACATGACCGATCACCGGCAGGAATTTCTCGAAACGCCTGATCAGATCGCCGCTGACGATCTGGATGTGATAGAAATCGAACTGAATGCGCACATTCGGCGCGCCGATCTTGCCAATGAGGTCGGCGGCATGTTCGACATGGCTTAAGAAATAGCTTGGCCGGTCGCGCGGATTGATCGGCTCGATGAGCAGCGTGACATTCGCTTTCGCCGCCGCCGCGGCGGCGCGCGTCACATTGGCGATAAAGACCTTCTCCGCCGCCGGCCGCTCATTGACCGGCACGACGCCGGCCATGCAGTGGATCGCCGTGCCGCCGATCGCAGTCACGTAATCGAGGGC
Organism: Xanthobacteraceae bacterium; assembly: GCA_035515455.1. Classification (GTDB taxonomy): domain Bacteria; phylum Pseudomonadota; class Alphaproteobacteria; order Rhizobiales; family Xanthobacteraceae; genus BOG-931. The sequence goes on along the minus strand of DATJBH010000019.1, from coordinate 584 downwards.
GCGGGTGAAGGCTGCGTCGAAGTCGCGCTCGCGGCCGGGCAGCGCCGCCAGCCCGGATTCGGGACCCTGCGGCGTGTTGACACCGAGCGCGGTCAGGCCGTGCTTCGCCAGCTCGGCCTTCACCGCAGCGGTCGGAATATCATACGGAAACTGCAGCTCGACGGCGGAAAAGCCGCACGCGGCCGCGGCGCCGAAACGCTCGAGCAGCGGATATTCGGTGAACAGATAGCCCAGATTGGCGGCAAAGCGCGGCATTTCACAACCTTTGTTGAGGAGACACCGTACTCGGTCTGCCCGGACGGGTGGAGGGCATTGGGCGAAAATCTGCCCGGCCAGAACGGTGTCGAAGGACAACCGAATGCAGCCGCCCGGAAACAGACCGAACCAGCGTGCCGGCGAGCGTGAAGCGGCGTGATCATTCCTGCCCACTCCTGATAGGGCTATATCCCATTACATTGCCCACTATCATAGTGGGCAACTTTGTGGTTGACCGTTGCCCACGGCATTGGTTCGCTTCACCAGCGAAAGAGGCCGAAAACGGCCCTCCATCAACGCTGAGGAAACTCGACGGGTCGGCCTGCCCA
>DATJBH010000018.1:0-8969 GCA_035515455.1 Xanthobacteraceae bacterium | reverse complement strand
AAGCCGAGCCGGGTTCGGCGCGCTGCGAATGCGATCGCGCCGGCAATCGCGGCGAGCGCCAGCGACGCCCATACCGCCGGTTCGCGCTCGGCGGTGAAGTAAAGAACGATGCCTGCGGCGTATGCCACCGCCAACCACGGCAAGAGCCGTCCAGCACCGGCCTCGAGCGCCGCCCAGTCGCGAAGCCGCGCCGGAATGACGAATTGCGATTGCCGGCCGAGCGCGCCCCACGCATTCGCCCATGGCGCGCGCGAGCCGCCGACTGGCCACGTCGAGGCGCCCGGGGCCGCCCGGCTCTCGATCTTGCCGTTTCGATCTTGGTCGTCTTGCGCCACGGCGCGCCCCCAAGCGCGCTGAAAGAGGGCATGCTACCGGGGCGTGTACGCGATGGCGAGACCGAATGTGCACAAGCGAAAAAAGCTAGCCGCCGGCCGACACCTTCGCCCAGGTGTCGCGCAAGCCCACCGTGCGATTGAACACGAGCCGCTCTGGCGCCGAATCCGGATCGGGGCAGAAATAGCCCTGGCGCTCGAACTGCACCGGCACTTGCGAATCCGTTGCGGCCAAGACCGGCTCGACCCGGGCGTCGGCGAGCACTTCCAGCGAAGCCGGATTCATTTCGGCGGCAAAATTGCCGATCTCCGGCGAGGCCCGCATGAACAGCGGATTATAGAGCCGCACTTCCGCCGGCAGCGAATCCTGAGCCGACAGCCAATGCAGCGTCGCCTTGACCTTGCGGCCATCGGGCGCGTTGCCGCCCTTGGTGGTGGGATCGTAAGTGCAGCGCAATTCGATGACTTCGCCGGCGGCGTTCTTCACAAATTCCCGGCAAGTGATGAAATAGGCGTAGCGTAGCCGCACTTCGGCGCCGGGCGACAACCGGAAGAACTTCTTCGGCGGGCTCTCCATGAAATCGTCGCGCTCGATGTAAAGCTCTCTCGAAAAGCGCAAGGTGCGCGTACCGGCCGCCGGATTGTCCGGATGATTGAGCGCCTCGAGATCTTCGCTTTTGCCGTCCGGGTAATTCTCGATCACCACTTTGAGCGGGTGCAGCACCGCCATGCGGCGCTCCGCGGTCTTGTTCAAATGCTCGCGGATGGAAAATTCGAGCATTCCCATGTCGACCACGCTGTTGGCCTTGGCGACGCCGATGCGTTTGACGAAGTCGCGGATCGCTTCCGGCGGCACGCCGCGGCGGCGAAAGCCGGCGAGCGTCGGCATCCGCGGATCGTCCCAGCCGGCCACATAGCCGCCGCGCACGAGCTCGGTGAGCACGCGCTTCGACAGCACGGTATGCGTGAGATTGAGGCGCGCGAATTCGTACTGATGCGGATGCGACGGCACCGGCAGGTTCGCCAGGAACCAATCATAGAGCGGCCGGTGATCCTCGAATTCGAGCGTGCAGATCGAATGGGTGATGCCTTCGATCGCGTCGGACTGGCCGTGGGCGAAATCGTAGCTCGGATAGATGCACCAGGTCTTACCGGTGCGCGGATGCTCGGCATGGAGGATGCGGTAGAGCACCGGGTCGCGTAAATTGATGTTGCCCGATGCCATGTCGATCTTGGCGCGCAAGACGCGCGCGCCGTTCGGAAATTCGCCGGCGCGCATGCGGTGGAACAGATCGAGGTTCTCCTCAACGCGGCGCTCGCGGAACGGGCTATTCTTGCCCGCCTCGGTCAGCGTGCCGCGATTGGCCCGCATCGCGTCGGGGTTCTGGTCGTCGACATAGGCCTTGCCGGCGCGGATCAGAAATTCCGCCCACTGATAGAGCTGCTCGAAATAATCCGAGGCGTAATGGAGGTTCTGGCCCCAGTCGAAGCCGAGCCAGCGCACGTCGCGCTCGATGGCGTCGATATATTCCTGCTCTTCCTTGACCGGGTTGGTGTCGTCGAAGCGCAGATTGCAGCGGCCGCCGAACTCCTCGGCAATCCCGAAATTCAAACAGATCGACTTGGCGTGGCCGATATGGAGGTAGCCATTCGGCTCGGGAGGGAATCGGGTGACAATCGTCTTGTGCTTTCCCGACGCCAGATCTGCGCGCACGATGTCGCGGATGAAATCCTGCCCCGCCTCGCGGGTTATGGTCTCCGCAACCGACATGATCTTTCCCTTCCGGATACTGTACGACCGGATAATGTCCTTTATGCCGCCGGGCGTGTAGCACGCAGCACGCGTGATTCTAAGGCATAAGTCGTGCCGGTCCTCCGGTTGGACAAGGCGGCCCGCGGTCAAGTCCGGCATCTTGAATTGCAGCACATCGCCGGCCCTCGCTACAGGGGGAACTCCAGTGACCTCGATTTTCGAACGGAAGTTATCCGCAATGGTGTTGCCGAGCGGTGGGGCGTGATATTGGACGAGAGAGAAGCCGTCCGCGTGGCGGCGGAGAATGTCTCCCCGGCATCGCCGCCGTTAATGACCACTCCTCTGCGTGGACCCGGCGGAGCAGCGGAATCGCCGGACGCCGCGGCTGAATCAAGGGCTGCGCACTTCAGGAGCTTACGTGACGGTACCCACAGCGCTTGCCCTTATCGGTGACATCGGAGCTACCAATGCACGATTTGCCTTGCTGGCGCCGAGCGGCGAGCAATCCGTGGTTCGAACATACTCCGTAGATGATTTTGCCTCATTGGCCGATGCGATCGAAGCCTATCTCACGGATGAGGGTTCGGCTATCAAGCCGGCGCGCGCCGCGCTCGCGGTTGCTTCGCCGATCTCCGGCGATCGGGTGACCCTCACCAATCATGCCTGGACCTTTTCGATCGAGGCACTCAAGAGGCGTCTTTCGTTCAGCGAGCTTGACGTCATCAATGACTTTGCCGCCACCGCCCTTGCTCTCCCTCGTCTTGCGCCACATGACGTAGTTCAGATCGGATCCGGGGCGCCGACGCGTGACGCTCCTTGCGGCATCATTGGTCCCGGCACTGGCCTCGGGGTGAGCGCCCTCGTGCCGTCGCCAAAAGGTCCGATCGCGGTCGCGGGCGAGGGAGGCCACATCACGATGGCGGCGGCCACGGCGGCGGAAGCGGCAGTATTGGAGATTATGCGCAGGCGTTACAACCACGCCTCGGCCGAACGAGTCCTCTCGGGACCCGGTCTCGTCAACCTCTATACTGCGCTCTGTGAGCTCGCCGGGGTGCCCGCGGCTCCGTTCACACCGGCCCAGATTACGAGCGAGCGGATCTGGCGCGAGGATCGTCGCGCCGAGGAGGCGACGCAGATGTTCTGTGCAATGCTGGGAACAGTGGCCGGCAACTTGGCGCTTACGCTTGGCGCGCAGGCTGGTCTCTATTTGGCCGGCGGCATCGTTCCGCGAATATTGCCGTTTTTCAAACAGTCCGAATTTCGTGCACGTTTTGAAGCCAAAGGCCGGTTCCGAGATTATCTTTCCGCCATTCCGACCTACGTGATCGTGCGTGCGCTTCCTGGCTTACTCGGGGTTTCCTCTTTGCTAAATCCGTCAGGCTAGGAATCGGCACTAAATGCTCCGCAAATGGCGCGGCGCGCGTTCGGCAGGCATGATTAATCGCGACGCGGCATTCCTACTGTCATTCGCCACCGGCTGTGCTACAGGGCGCGCCAAATGTTCGGACTGACATGACCGTTGTCACCCGCTTTGCCCCCTCGCCTACCGGCTTCCTGCACATCGGCGGCGCGCGCACCGCTTTATTCAATTGGCTTTATGCCCGCGGCCGCGGCGGCAAGATGCTGCTCCGCATCGAGGACACCGATCGCGAGCGCTCCACGCAAGCCGCCATCGACGCCATCCTCGACGGGCTTTCCTGGCTCGGCATCGCATGGGACGGCGATACGATCTATCAGTTCGGCCGTACCGCGCGGCACCGCGAAGTGGCCGAGGCGCTGCTTGCTTCCGGCAACGCCTATTACTGCTATGCCAGCCCGGAAGAGCTGGCGGCGATGCGCGAGGCGGCGCGCGCCGCGGGTCGCGCCAAGCTTTATGACGGGCGCTGGCGCGACCGCGATCCGGCGGAAGCCCCGCCGGGCGCCAAGCCGACAATCCGACTCAAGGCTCCGCTCACTGGCGAGACGGTGATCGAGGATCAGGTCCAGGGCCGCGTGGTCTGGCAGAACGAGAACCTCGACGATCTCGTGCTACTGCGCTCCGACGGCACCCCGACCTACATGCTCGCGGTCGTCGTCGACGATCACGACATGGCCGTCACCCACGTCATTCGCGGCGATGATCATCTGACCAACGCGGCGCGGCAGAAGCAGATCTATGACGCGCTCGGCTGGGCGGTCCCGGTGATGGCGCACATCCCATTGATCCACGGACCGGACGGATCGAAGCTGTCCAAGCGCCACGGCGCGCTCGGCGTCGATGCCTATCGCGCGATGGGGTATCTGCCGGAGGCGCTGCGCAATTATCTGGTGCGGCTCGGCTGGAGCCATGGCGATCAGGAGATCTTCTCCACCGAGGAGATGATCGCCGCCTTCGACCTGCCGCAGATCGGCCGCTCGCCGGCGCGGTTCGATTTCGCCAAGCTGGAAAGCCTCAACGGCCATTACATTCGGCAGAGCGACGACGCTGCGCTGCTTGACGCCATTGAGCGGCTGTTGCCGCATATCGCAGAAGGCGCAGGGCTGGCCGCCAGACTGACGCCGAAACTGCGCCAGCAGCTCCTTGCTGCCATGCCAAGCTTAAAGGAGCGCGCCAAGACACTGCTCGATATCATTGATGGCGCGCATTTTCTTCTCGCCGATCGGCCGATCCCGCTCGACGACAAAGCAACCGCTTTGCTTACCGCGGAGGCGCGCGACCTGCTGCGCGAGGTGGGAGGCGAACTCGGCAAGGTGGAACCCTGGACCACGGAAGCGACCGAACAAGCCGTCCGCAGCTTCGCCGAGCTTCGAGGTGCCAAGCTCGGCACGGTGGCGCAGCCGCTGCGCGCTGCGCTCACCGGCCGCACTACTTCGCCCGGGATTTTCGAAGTGCTCAGCCTGCTCGGCAAGGCGGAAAGTCTCGCGCGCTTGGCGGACCAGGCGGGCCGGCAGGACTGGCCGGATGCGCGGTCGGGAGTGGGGTGAAGCCCCTATGTCGTTTGACCTCCCTTGCACAAATTTTACCCCGCTTTGCCCTCCCGCCTATGCCGCAGGCTATTATCTTGCAGTGCACACGTGGTTGCGCTACCCCAATCAGGCCGGGTGAAACGCGCCCAAGGCGCATCGGCTGATAGGGTTCGGGCGCGGCCCCATCCGGTTGGCAGACAAGGATCAAGACCATGGACGCGAAGACCGGCGCCAATATCAAAACCGGCACGCTGACAATCGGCGACAAGAGCCATAATTTTCCCATCTACGAGGGGACGCTCGGTCCGGAAGTGGTCGACGTCAGCAAACTCTATGCCGAGGCCGGCGTCTTCACCTACGATCCCGGCTTCACCTCGACGGCGAGCTGCGAATCCAAGATCACCTTTATCGACGGCGACGAGGGCATCCTGCTCTATCGCGGCTACCCGATCGCCGACCTCGCCGAACACGGCGATTTCCTCGAGACCTGTTATCTTCTTCTTTACGGCGAATTGCCGACTCCCGCGCAGAAAGCTGACTTCGTCGGTCGCGTGACCCATCACACGATGGTCCACGAGCAGATGAGCCGCTTCTTCCAGGGTTTCCGCCGCGACGCCCATCCGATGGCGGTGATGGTCGGCTCGGTCGGCGCGCTCTCTGCGTTCTATCACGACTCCACCGACATCACCGATCCGGCGCAGCGGATGATCGCCTCGATCCGCATGATCGCCAAAATGCCGACGCTCGCCGCGATGGCCTACAAATATTCGGTCGGCCAGCCGTTCATGTATCCCGACAATAAGCTCGACTACGCGTCGAACTTCCTGCGGATGTGTTTTGCCGTGCCGTGCGAGGACTACAAGCCCAACCCGGTACTGGCCCGCGCCATGGACCGCATCTTCACGTTGCATGCCGATCACGAGCAGAACGCCTCGACGTCCACCGTGCGGCTTGCCGGCTCGACCGGCGCCAATCCCTTCGCCTGCATCGCCGCGGGCATCGCCTGCCTGTGGGGCCCGGCGCATGGCGGCGCCAACGAGGCGGCGCTGAAAATGCTCGGCGAGATCGGCTCCGTCGACCGCATTCCGGAATATATCAAGCGCGCCAAAGACCCCAAGGACTCGTTCCGGCTGATGGGCTTCGGCCATCGCGTCTACAAGAACTACGACCCGCGCGCCAAGATCATGCAGAAGACCTGCTACGAGGTCTTGAACGAGCTCGGCATCAAGGACCCGCTGCTCGACGTCGCCATGGAGCTCGAGAAGATCGCGCTGCATGACGAGTATTTCATCGAGAAGAAGCTCTACCCCAATGTCGACTTCTATTCGGGCATCACGCTGCGCGCGATGGGCTTTCCCACCACCATGTTCACGGTGCTGTTCGCGCTGGCGCGCACCGTGGGCTGGATCGCGCAGTGGAAAGAGATGATCGAGGACCCGCACCAGAAGCTCGGCCGGCCGCGCCAGCTCTATACCGGAGCCAAGGAGCGCGAGTACCAGCCGATGTCGAAGCGGAAGTAGTTCGCCTGCTCCGCGCCGCTGCGGCGCGGCACGATCACAAGAATATTTGATCGTGCCGGTGCCGGCGTAGGTCTGCGCGCCTTTGCCGAAATCGCCGTCCAATTTCGCGATCGCCGTCCAGCTCGGCGTGAGGTGCAGTTCGGCGCCCGCGGTGGTGAGCGCGGAGTTCTTCGGCGGCGCCGCACCGTTGACGGTAAAGTTCGAGCCGGGCAACACCTGGAACACCGCGCCGAGCGCCGGATTACTCACCCAGTCATGGGCCCAGGCGAGGCGGCCGCGCAGAACGAGCGGCATGCTTTCCAGACAGTCAGATTGTCAAAGCGCGCGCCGACTTCACTGCGGCTGTCGCGCGCAACGATCGAAGCGACATCCAGGTCGATTGCCGGCGGCATGTTCCTACTGCGGATTATACGCCCAGGTCAGATAGGCGCCGCCCCAGGTGAAGCCGCCGCCGAAGGCGGCCAGGATCAGCCGATCGCCTTCCTTGAGCATGTTCTCGTAATCCCACAGGCACAGCGGGATCGTCGCCGCAGTGGTGTTGCCGTATTTGTGGATGGTGATCATCACCTGTTTCGGATCGAGCTTCATGCGTTCGGCGGTCGCTTCGATGATGCGCCGATTGGCTTGGTGCGGCACCAACCAATCGACGTCCGCGCTCGAAAGGTTGTTGCGCTTCATCAGCTCGGAAGCGACGTCCGCCATGCGCGCAACCGCAAATTTATAAACCGCGGCGCCTTCCTGGTGGACGTAATGCAAACGCTTGGCGACCGTCTCCGCCGTCGGCGGCATGCGGCTGCCGCCGGCTTTCTGGTGCAGATGCGGCATGCCGGCGCCGTCGGAGCAAATCAAGGTGTCGATGATGCCGTATTTGCGGCTCGGCTCCACGAGCACCGCGCCGGCGCCGTCGCCGAACAGCACGCAGGTGGCGCGATCGGTATAGTCGATGATCGCCGACATCTTGTCGGCGCCGACCACGACAATCTTGCGGAATTTTCCGGTCTCGATGAATTGCGCCCCGATGGTCAGCGCATAGACGAAGCCGGAGCACGCGGCCTGCACGTCGAAGCTGCCGATATTGCGGATGCCGCACATGTCGCAGATCAGATTGGCGGTCGAGGGAAACACGAAATCTGGGGTTGTGGTGGCGCAGATCAGAAGCTCGACTTCGCCCGGCGCGGTCTTGGTCTTGGCGAGAAGCCCGCGCACCGCTTCGGCGCCCATATGCGAGGTGCCGAGCCCTTTGCCCTTGAGAATGCGCCGTTCCTTGATGCCGGTGCGCTCGGTGATCCACTCGTCGCTGGTGTCCACCATTTTCGCGAGCTCGGCATTGGAGAGCACGTCGGGCGGCACGTAACCGAAAACCCCCGTGATTGCGGCCCGGATCGGGGACTTCCGGACCGTTCTTTTGGCTTTGCTCACGCGCAATCGCTTCCGGGTACGCTGGATAGAGGCGGCTTAGCAGGATGCTTGCGGCATTGGTAGCTCTGCGGCAGCGTTAGCATGGTTGTTGTTCGACGGCGGGCGGCCGCGGCGGGCGATGTCGAGGACAAGGGATGCCGCCTTGGCGCTCGGCGTCGTGCCGCCGATTGCCATAATGTCGTCGAGACGGCGATACGCTTCGATCTGGCGCCGCCGCTCCGGGGTGTCGGCAACGAGCGGCAGGAGAGCCGCGGCGAGATTGTCCGGCGTGCAATCCTCCTGCAGCAGTTCCGGAACGGCATTTTCGCCAAGCACCAGATTGGCCAAAATCACGCTCGGCAATCTCGCCTGTACCCGGATGAGCCGGGCGATAACGGCCTCGACGGCATGCAGGCGGTAGGCGGCGACCATCGGCACGCCGGCAAGCGCCAGTTCGAGCGTCACGGTCCCGGAGGCCGCAAGCGCCGCCCGCGCATTACGGAACGCCGACCATTTGTCTCGCGGCTCGACCACAATGCGCGGCTTAACCTTCCAATCGGCTACGGCATCGCGCAACTGCGCGGCGACATGGGGTACCGTGGGGATCACCAGATCGATTGCGCCGGTGTGCGCGGCGAGCCGCGCGATCGTCTCGCCGAAAATGCCGGCAAGGCGCCGGATCTCGCTGGAGCGGCTACCTGGCAAGGCTAGCACAAGCGGTGGATCGGCCAATCGCCGGCGCGCCTCCTCGGCGTTCGGCCGCAGCTCGCCGATGCGTTCAATCAGCGGGTGGCCGACATAGCTGCACGGCGGTCCGCCAAGCTTGGCATGGATGGTGGGCTCGAACGGCAGGATCGCGAGCACCTGGTCGACATAATTGCGCATCGCGCGTGCCCGGCCGGGCCGCCACGCCCAAACCGACGGCGAGACATAGTCGATGATCGGAATTGACGGCGCCAGGCGGCGTACCCGGCGAGCCACCCGATGCGTGAAATCCGGACTGTCGATGATGACCAGCGC
>DATJBH010000017.1:0-6826 GCA_035515455.1 Xanthobacteraceae bacterium | reverse complement strand
GCGTCGCGTACGACTAATGGGTCAGGCGCGGGCAAGGGCTTCAATCGGGCGCTCGTTCGCCTTGTCCCGGGATTCGAGCGCTTCGAACTTGAGAAGTTCCGCCTGGGCTTCTTCCTGGGCGGCCTTGGCCTCTTCGATCTGGGCTGCGAGTTCCGCGATCGAACTGTTGAGGTTGTCGCGGCGAACCGACGCTGCCCGGGCATAGGTCGGATAGGCGAAATGGCGCGGGTCGGTGATGCCCGCCCGCTTTTCTTCGTTGGCGATTTCCCGGTCGAGTTCGGCCGACATGCGGCTGAACTCTGCAAGCATCATCTCGATCTGCCGAACGCGACGCCGCTTTTCTTCGAGCTGAAAGCGCTTCAGGCGGATCAACGTGTCCCGCGACTTCATTCCGAGACGCTCCTTGCAACAACCTACCCCGGAGGGCGACGCCGCCCTCGGACGTGATCACCACGAGACCGTCCGAGAATGCAGGACGAAGGTTTCCCTTTTCTTACCGTTTCCGCGGGGGAAGGAGGTCTCTCGAGACGGCCAGCAGGAGGACGTTCGCCCTCGCCCGGCGGCGCGTTAGCACTTCGTTTACGCGTATCGTTAACAATCAAGGCGGTCCGAAGCCCGTCCGCCAAAATTCGCGCTGGATAACCCACAGCCAGCGGCGTCGTCCAATGTCGGGAAAACCGCGAGTCCGATTAATCTGTTAAGCCAGTTTCTTGAATTGGTGCATGAAAAATGAACAGCATGAGAAATAAAATAAATATCACAAACTTAGATCAATTACGTAAGGTCAGAGGGGTGGACTTGCGCGAGGGAATCATGATTTGTTAACCAATGGCAGTCACTCTTTGTTTCGAATCAGTCTGGGTCCCGATCCGACTGCTCGGCGGCAAGGTTTGGGCGTGAAGGCGACGTACGAAACCGCGGTCACGAGGCATAAGGCGAGGCTGGGAGCCTAACATGCGGGTACTATTGATCGAGGACGATGCGGCAACCGCGCAAAGCATTGAGCTGATGTTGAAGTCGGAAAACTTCAACGTGTACGCGACCGACCTCGGCGAGGAGGGAATCGACCTTGGAAAGCTGTACGATTACGACATCATCCTGCTTGACTTGAACTTGCCGGACATGTCCGGCTACGAGGTGCTTCGCTCGCTGCGCGTGACCAAGATCAAAACTCCGATCCTCATTCTGTCCGGAATGGCCGGCATCGAGGACAAGGTCAAAGGACTCGGCCACGGCGCCGACGACTACCTGACCAAGCCCTTCCACAAGGACGAACTGATCGCTCGCATTCACGCAATCGTGCGGCGATCAAAGGGGCATGCCCAGTCGGTCATCATCACCGGCGACCTCGTCGTCAATCTCGATCAGAAGACCGTCGAGGTGGACGGCGCGCGCGTGCATCTGACCGGCAAGGAATACCAGATGCTCGAGCTGCTCTCGCTGCGCAAGGGCACCACGCTCACCAAGGAGATGTTCCTCAACCATCTCTACGGCGGCATGGACGAGCCCGAGCTCAAGATCATCGACGTCTTCATCTGCAAGCTGCGCAAGAAGCTCGCCAACGCTTCGAGCGGCAAGAACTACATCGAGACCGTGTGGGGCCGCGGCTACGTGCTGCGCGAGCCGACCGAGGCGGACGAAAGAATTCCGGCGTAAGCGCCGAACCGCAAGACACTCTCCAGACTCAAACCCCGCCGCGAGGCGGGGTTTTTCTTCCAAGGGTAACGAGGCTCCATGTACACCATCGCAACTGCCGCCGCCGCGGTCGGACGTGCCAAAACCGCCATCATGCGTGCGATCGACGCCGGAAGGATCCCGGTGTCGCAGACCGATAACGGCGAAGTCCAGATCGATCCCGCTGACCTGCATCGCGTTTACCCGCCCCTGCGCAAGGACGGCGCCAGACCGCAGATGAATTTGTCGCCGCTGCTGATCCCGGCCGGCAAATAAATTTTACGAGCTAACGCTCGGCGAGGCTTCTTTTAGAGTGCCGGTTCTTGAATGAATTCGCGGCCACAAGTCCGCCGAGGATGACGAACGCAATCACCGGCATCATGTAGCGGTCATTATAGATGACCTCGGCGCTGATCAGATGCCAGCCGGCCACAAGCATCCAAAATCCTGTGGCGATTGCCAACGGCCGGTCGGCGCCGAGCGTGCGGGCGCGCCACGCCATGACGAGAAGAATCGGGATGCCGGCGAAAAACAGCGCACTAAGGGCGATCGACAGCGCGTTTTGTCATCGCGACGAAGGCCAAGACCTCGCCTAAGCGCATATCCGCCGGATGATGGAACAGCTTGCGATAGAGATCGCGGTAATCGTAGCAACCCGGCCGGTCGCTCCATTCGAAGATCTCGCAGACCGATTTGACGGGGCGAACCGCGAGCTTGACCAGATTCTCGCTGGTGCCGATACGGATCAGATTGAGCATGGCAAGGGGATGCTGCCGCCAGGCAGTCGCATATTTGTCCAACGCCAAATGCGAAATCTGGGTTGCCACGTAGCCGTCCCGGAACAGCGCGTCGTTGATCGCAACCGCTTCCTCATACTTATACTGTTTGAGAATCGGCGCAGCGTACCGGTCGAGTACCGAGTCGCCTCCGAACAGCGCGGGCTCGCTCTTGGCGACATAGACGACGGACAAAAGCGCGTTGATCTGGGCGGTCGTCGTGACGAACCGCTCGCCGGTGCGGTGCCAATTCCAGAGTTCATAACTTTGATAGACGGCGACCAGAGGCACGCAGACCAGCAGACACGGACCACGGCCAAAATAATCATGCATGCATTCAGACTGTCGCTCATCAGACATTGATCGAGACTGAGCTGCAGCGACGCGGCGTAGGCCAGCGCGCCGGCGACCGCCCAGTTGCGCGGCAAGCCGAGCGTCATGCCCAAACAGAAAACGGCAATAAAGACGCCGGTGGAAACCGCAAATTGCAGGTCGACCACCGCATAAGGCCACGCCGCTCCGGCAAGCAGCTTGGCCGCCGCGATCACCGCCGGATAGCCGATGATGCGGAACGTCATGATCGGGAACACTTCGCTGGTCAAATCGGCGTCATGCAGCCAGCGCGACGACGCGATCATGACGTCGGCGAAACTGGAATAAGAGGGCGCGTCGGCCGAATGAACGGGACCGATCATCGCGAACAACGACAATTTGAATAGGAGAACGAGTGCGGCCGCGACGTAAGCGATCTTCATCAGGCGGATCGCTCCCGCGGGAGCATCCAAGATGGAAATAAACTTTGGCGGAATTTCGCCGCAACAGGCAATTGAAAGGCCGCGCCGCTCTCGCCCGCCGCGACCGGCATAGCGGCTCTTTCAGGCTTTCAGCGCGAACTGGAGCACGTTGCTCGCGGGCGCCGGCTTGGCCGCCGGTACGTTCGGCTTGGCCCTGGAGATAAAGGCCGTGCGTGAATTTGCGGTGCCGTCGGGCGGTTCACCGTCTCGGCCGATGAGCGCGTGGGACCTCCTGGCTACTGCAAGATACTCGCTAATACTCAAACCCCGCCGCGCGACGGGGTTTTTTTCGGCGGCGTCTGTTGCAGGTACCGCTCTCATATCCGCTTTTTCTTTTTCGCGGCAGGCTTGCGCGGCTTTTTGCGTTTGGCCGGCGTCTTGCGTTTGCCCGGCGGTTTTTTCGCCGCTGCGGCCGTCTTGACCGGAGCGCCGCCCGCGGATGGCTTCACCGCCGGCTTCGGCGCCGTGCCGGCAACACCGGCGCCCGCGGCCTCCAGCCAGAAGCGCAGTTCGGGTGATTTCACGTCGGGCCCAAGGATATAGCGCTCCTGCCACTTGTCGTCCTCTTCCAGCGGCTTGCCGAAAATCTTGGGATCCTCCTTGAGCCAATAGCGCCAAGCATAGTGATCGTAGAGGTCGAGCACGTGGCAGGCATAAGCTTCCGCGAGAGCGCGATGGCCGCGCACGATCACCAGGTTCTCATCGTTGTTGTGCGAGGCGCGGAAGCCGAGATTGTGCGAGCCGGTGACCACGGCGCAATTGTCGCTGAACGGGTCGATCACCACGATCTTATTGTGGATGATGGCGAACCCGTATTTGTTGAGTTCGCTTTCCCAGGCGCCGAAGGCGTCGTCTTTGTTGATCGCGCCGGCGGGAATGGCGCGGTAATCGGGCGCAACGGGCGGCGCCTTGCCGCCCTTCTTCGCGGCCGCGGCCTTGGCGCCTTTTTTCTTCGGCTGACCCGGCTCGCCGACGACGGCGACTTCGGTCGCGCCGCGCTGGCCGTGCTGGCCCTCCTCGCCCTCCCCGGCTTCCTCGCCCTCATGCAGCGCCGTGGCAAAATTGCCGGCGCGTTGCGGACTGGTGAGCGCGCCACGCACGAACAGATCGGGATTCTTCGCCAGCGCCTTGCCGGCCGCGTCGAGAATCGAATTGTTGCCCGGGTCGAACGCGAGGAACAGCACCGCCTGTTTGGCGCCGTCGATCAAATCGAAGATCCGCTGCATGTCGTTCGGCGTCTCTTTCGGCGGCGACTTGAGCAGATGGTTGGTGTTGGGCGAGAACATCGGCTCGATGGTGATGCCGTTGTCGAGATCGATCGGCGAATTGATCGAGCTATCGTTGTTCTTGTGGTCCCAGGTGCGCTGCGCCGGCGATTGCAGTTTCTTCTGGTCGCCGGCGGCCGCCTCGACGTCGGCCTTGAGCGTGTTCCAATAATCGATATAGCGCTGGGCGACCTTCGGTGAATCGATCACCAGCGCATTGTTGGTCTGCGTGCACAGCCCGGTGCTGGTCCAGTTGGTCGAGCCGGTGAGCACCGCGGTTGGCACGCCGTTCTGGCTCAGCACCATGAATTTGTTGTGCGGGATGCTGCCTTTGCCGAGGATACGGTCGATCACCGTCACGCCGGCATTTTTCAGGTTTTTGCGGTTCTCGGCATCGGCGTCTTCGCTGCCGGGCGAGGTCTTGGTTTTCGCCTCCTGCTCGTTGCCGAGGATGACGGTACGGCTTTTCGGATTGGCCTGTAGCTTTTTTTCCAGCCCATCCGGATCGTTGAGCTCATAAAGCGCTGCGTTGATCGTGCCGCCTTGCGCGTCGGCGCGGTCGAGCAGCGACGTCACGCCCTCGTAGAGCTGACCCATTAAATTTTTGCGGATTTGATCGTTCGGATCCTGGATATGCGGCGTCAGCGCGTCCTTGCTCGGCTTGTCCTTGAGTTCGCGGCTTAGCGCCTGGGTGGCGACGATGCCGCGATTGAAATAAGCGCTGAAGAACGGCAACCGCTTCTCTGTGATCGTCACCGGATTGCTGACGAGGGGCTTAACGCCATCGAGCGGCTTCAGCGATCCCGGCGCGCCGCCCATCGGCACGATGCGGTAGGTGTAAGTCCCGCCGCGTTTGGCGTAGAGGTCCTTCCACCAGAACTTTTGCACCGGCGCTTGCTGGGTGGTGCGCTTCGGATCCTTGGGCTGACCGGCGAAACTCGCCATCGCCGGCAGCGGCGTCTCCTTGCCGCTCGCATCGATCTGGATCACCGCGAAGCCAAGGCAGCCGTCGAGATGACGTTCGAAAGTCCAGGCAACCAAGGCGATGTCGTTGTTGGAAAATGCGATCGCTGGCATAGGTCCCTCCCCCGGCCTAATTAATACCGGCTTATGACGGGCATATTACCACGGTTGTCTTTTGTCTGCTCACCCTTTTTAAGGGTATCGGCCTAAGACGATGGCGGCGCATAGGGCCGAAAGGTCACCGGGCATTCGCGCAGCGCGGAAAAATCCGGATTGGCATTGCCGTGCACCAGCGAGACCACGCTGTCGGCGCGGAAAGCGGGACGCAGGCCCAGCGCTTCGGCAAGGCGCAGGCCGGCGGCAAACAAACGCCAAGGGATTGGAACGAGGCGCGGCGGCGGCGTCACGCTTTCGACGAGCCGGCGCAGCGTGATCGGCGTCGGATTGGCCGCGGTAATGATCGCGCGCGGCAGGTCTTGCGCGCGCGCAAGATGCGCGATCAGCGCGCAGAGATCGTCGACGTGGCAGGTGTAGAGCGGATAGCGTCCGTCACCGACCATCGGCACCAGCGGAAACCTCTTTGCCGTCGCTTCGACGCGCGCGGCAAGCCCGCCGTTGTCCTCGCTGTAGACGACGCCGGGGCGGATCACCGCACCGCCGCGGATCAACGCGGCGTCCTCGGCGGCAAGCTTGCCCAACCCATAGAGCGAGCGGCAGCCCTCGAACGCAGCCACGCTGGAGATGAAAATCTGCCGCTTGACGCCGGCGCGCGTGGCAGCGTCGAAAAGCAAGTCGCTGCCCACCGCATTGATGTGGCAGATGTCGGCCCAGCTTCGCGCCGAGAAATCGTAGGCCGCGTGCACCAGGAGATCGACGCCGGCCAGCAAATCGGGCGGCGGCAATTCACCCAGCACGAAGGCGCGCGCCATACAGCCCGGCGGCGCGAACTGCGGCTTGCGCACCAGCGCGACCACCGTCCAACCGTCGGCGAGGAAGCGGCGGACCAACGCGCGCCCGACGAAGCCGTTGGCGCCGGTGATGGCGCAGGTGCTCACGGCATCTCCCCCGCCTCGGCGGCAATCCGCATGGCGTTGGCCATGATGGTGTAGGTCAAATGCTCAGCCGGCAGGTCGGAGAAGCAGGCGGCGTCGACCACGTGCACGCGCTTGAGCCCATAAGGACGGCCGAGCCGGTCGGTTTCGCCGGGCTGCGGCGTGTCGCGCATCGGCAGGCAGGCGCCGAGATGGTTGCTGGCGCCGGGCACTTCGGTCATCGCCGGCGCTGGCCAGACGCCGAGCGCGCGGGCGTGACGCTTGAGCTTGCGCGCGATGGCGCGCACGGCGCCTGGCGTGCG
>DATJBH010000016.1:0-32399 GCA_035515455.1 Xanthobacteraceae bacterium | reverse complement strand
CAGCGCTGGTAACACGCGCGGCGTGAGCATGGATGGGGGTAGTTTGTCAGTGGCCCCGCAAGCAGCCCCCCAAACCAATGATCAAAAACTCATAAAATGGCGCTCAGCGGGTCGCATCACTCAGTTTCGCAACAGAATCGGCTGGATAGCCGACGTCGGTGACCGGCAGAATTCGTTAATTCGCACCGCTAATGGATTGACGTGCTTACCTACTGCACCGCCTTGCGGCTCCGATAGGCGTCGTTGAGGAGTTTCAGATTGGCCGCGACGTAGGGGTTGGTGGGGTCGCGAGCCTGCGCCGCGACGAGGAGCTTGTGGGCGCGCTGGTAGTCGCCGCGCAGCATGTAGGAGAAGCCTTCGTCGTTGAGCACTTCGACGGTCGGACCGATCAGGCGGATCACTTGCGCATAGGCGCGGTCGGCGAGGTCGAAGCGGCGCAGCCGGTCATAGGCGGCGGCAAGGCCGATCCAGGCCTCGGCGTCGTTGGGATGCTTCTCGGCAGCGCTGCGGAACGCGTTTTCGGCAAGCGCGAAATTGTTGGCGCGGAAATATTTCTTGCCGAGCTGGACATCGTCGTTGGGATCGTCGCCGAGGAGGCCGGGCTTCGACAACGGCGCGACCGGTTCGCCGCTCGGCCCCGGCTCGGCCGGCGGGGTGACGATGGAGCCGGTGGCGTCGGCGGCGGCGCCGGTCGTTGTGCCGTCGGCTGCGGGAGTGTCGACGCTCGACGTGTCGTCGAGCCGTTTCCAGCCGGCGCAGCCGGAGAGACCGGAGCCGAGGCACACGAGGCCTGCCGCCACCAGGATCAGGACCCGCCCCGCCCGGATACTCATACACACGCTCCCGAACGCCCCATATCCGGCCACGCCGGCGAACGACGCGGATTGCGCCGCCGCGCCGCGGCACCCCGCAGGGGGACCACGAGGCGGACAGCGCCGGACAAGGCAGGCTAGGCGACGATGGTTAAGGAACCTTGGCTAGGCCGTTGCGACCGCAACGTCACCGCCCGGCGCCCAGAAACAGGAAAGGCAGGATGGCGCTCTGGAGCGGCGTTGCCCGCAACGAAGATGGCTCGGCGGCCGGAGCAGGCGCCGGCGCAGCGGCCGGCGCGGCGATCGATCCCGTGATGTCGGGGCTTGCCACGGCCGCGGCCGGCGGTTTGGCCGACGGCGTCGCATCGCCTAGCCCGGCTGACGTCGAGCAGCCGGCAAGGACGCCGGCAAGACCGGTCAGCCCTGCCGCCGCCAGGATCGTCAGCCGTGCCGCTTGGATCGTCATAGCCGCCCCCCGCCGTCGCGGGCGGGCCCTACCGGATGCGCCAAGCTAAGCGACGATGGTTAAGGCATCTTTCGCCGCGCGCGGTTCGGCCGACCGGATCAGGAGAAGCACGGATGCCGAAGATGCGCCGCGGTTGTTTGAACCCCGTCACCGCGACGGGATTCACGCTCACCACATGTGGTTGGCGACGCGGACGATGACCGGGCAGAGAATGACGATGAATAGCACCGGGAAGATGCACACCATCATCGGCACCGAGAGCTTGGCGGGAAGGCTGTAGGCCTTCTCCTCGGCGCGCGACAAGCGCTTGTGGCGCATGTCGTCGGAATAGACCCGCAGCGCGTCGCCGATCGAGGAGCCGAGTTCGTCGGACTGCTGGATCAGCGTGGCGAAGGAGCGCGCTTCCTCGAGGCCGAGCCGGTCGCCGAGATGGTTGAGCGCCTCGGTCATGGTGCGGCCGGCACGGATTTCGAGATTGGCCATGTGGATATTGGCGGAGAGCGACGGATAGGACACGCCGAGCTCGCGGCCGACACGGTCGAGCGCCGCCTCCATGGAGAGGCCGGCATCGGCGCAAACCACGAGCAGGTCCATGAAATCGGGAAAGCCGGCCTGGTGCTCGAGCCGCCGCGCGGCGATGCGGCGGTCGAGATAGAGGCTCGGCGCGATATAGCCGAAGCCGGCGCCGCCGATGACGAACAGCCAGAACGAGGTCTTCCCTGCAAAGCCGAGCATCGACAGCGCGAAATAAGCGGCGACGGCGAACGCCACGGCGGCCGCGGCGCGCGCCAGGAAGTAATAGGCCGCGCCGTGCGGATCGTAGATGCCGGCCGCTATGAGCCGCTGGCGGAGCACTTTCGTGTCGCCCGATTCGACCGACGAATAATGCTTGGCGGTGTAATCGACCAGCTTCTGCGCGGCCTTCATTCCGGAGAAGCGCAGCGAGCGCCGGTTCGCCGGCGCGCCGTGTTCGACTCCGACGCGCGAAGCGCGCCGCCGCACCGCCTCGCGCGCGATCATGCCGTTCATCACCGAATAGGCGAGCGTCGCCGCGGCGAGGAAGATCAGGCCGTTGAGCAGGTTGATTTCACCGTCGCCGAACATAAGAGCTGCGTCTTTCACATGTCATTCCGGGGCCGAGCGAAAGCGAGGAGCCCGGAATCCATAATCACGATTCGTGGATATGGATTCCGGACTCGCCGCTTCGCAGCGATCCGGAAGGACGAATTTGTGTCTTGTGACATTCCCACCGTCAAATCTTGAAGTTGACCATCTTGAACATGATCAGATTGCCGACCAGCATCCAGGCCCCGGCGCCGAACAACAGCACCTGGGTCAGGTGCACGTTCCAGACCGTGCCGTAGAAGTCCGGCGCAATGAACTGGATGACGAGGAACATGCCGATCGGCAGCGCCGAAAGGATCATCGCCGAGGCGCGGCCTTCGGCGGCGAGCGCGCGGATCTTGCGCCGCATCTTGAAACGCTGGCGGATGACGCCGGAAAGGTTCTCCAGGATCTCGCCGAGATTGCCGCCGGTCGAGCCCTGGATGGCGACCGCGGTGACGAACAGCGGCAGGTCGTCGGAACCCAGCCGCGTATAGAGATTGCGCATGGCGGTTTCCAGATCGGCGCCGTAGGTGATTTCGTCGGACACCACGCCGAATTCCGAGCCGATGGGATCGGGCATTTCGCGTCCGACCATCGCGATCGCGATCGGCACCGGATGCCCGGCGCGCAGGCTGCGCACGATGATGTCGAGGGCATCGGGAAACTGCGCGGCGAATTTTTTCTGGCGGCGGCTGCGGAAAAACTTCAGGACGAGATAGGGCAGCGCGGTGGCGCAGAACAGCGCCGCCACGGCCGCCTGCCACAGGCTGTGGCGGAACAGGAGCGTCGCACCGAACGCGACCACACTGCCGATGCCGATGATGAGGAACAGTTTCGACAGTCCGACGGTTAAGCCCGACTGCAGGATCAGCCGGTTGAGCGCGACGAGCCCGATCCGGTAATCGCCTTCGCCGGTCAGCCCGCGCTCGCGGCGCAGCTCGACCAGCACGGCCTCGCGGTCGGTGCGGTCCTTCGAAATGGCGAGCCGCCGGTTGATCCGGCTGCGGTAGGACGCCGCCGAGAAGAACAGCAGATAGAGCGCCTCGACCGTGAGTCCGGCGGCAAGCGCGACGAACAGCCAGACCAGATAGATCGGATTGAAATCGAACTGGAGGAAGTCGGGCATGGCGGTTACCCGTCCTTCCGCTCGTCCCCGCGTATGCGGGGACCCGGTCCGGTTTCCCGCTTGCGCGGGAATGAGCGGGTGTAAGCGCGCGGCCGCTTCATGGCTTTCGTCCTCTACAGCGGCTGCGAGGGATCGAAATGGGAGCCGGAAATCTTGATGCCCATGGCGATCAAATCCTGGAGGAAGCGCGGGCGCACGCCGGTGGCCTGGAAGTGGCCCTGCACGGTGCCGTCCGGCGCCGTGCCGGTACGGACATATTTGTAGATTTCCTGCATCTGGATGATGTCGCCTTCGAGCCCGGTGATCTCGGCGACGCTCATGACGCGGCGCTTGCCGTCGGACAGCCGCGACAGCTGCACGATGACGCGGATGGCGGAGGCGATCTGGCCGCGGATCGAGGCAACCGTCATCGGCAGGCCGGCCATGCCGATCATCTGCTCGAGCCGGGAGATCGCGTCGCGCGGGGTGTTGGCGTGGATGGTGGCCATCGAGCCTTCATGGCCGGTGTTCATGGCTTGCAACATGTCGAAGGCTTCCTCGCCGCGACACTCACCCAAGATCACGCGGTCGGGCCGCATGCGCAGCGCGTTCTTGACGAGGTCGCGCTGACGGATTTCGCCCTTGCCTTCGATCGACGGCGGCCGCGTCTCCATGCGGCCGACATGCGGCTGCTGCAGTTGCAATTCGGCGGCGTCCTCGATGGTGAGGAGCCGCTCTTTTTCGGAGATGAAGGCGGACAGTGCGTTGAGCATCGTGGTCTTGCCCGAGCCGGTGCCGCCGGAAATGATCAGCGTGACACGCGCCTTGACCGCGGCGGCGAGCAATTCCGCCATCTGCGGGCGGAGCGCGCCGACGTCAACGAGCTTGTTGAGGTTGAACGGCTTCTTGGAGAATTTGCGGATCGACATCAGCGGGCCGTCGATCGCCACCGGGCGCACCGCGACGTTGACGCGCGAGCCGTCAAGGAGGCGAGCGTCGCACATCGGATGCGATTCATCGACGCGGCGGCCGACGGCGGAGACGATCTTGTTGATGATGCGCAGAAGATGCGCCTCGTCCTTGAAGCGCACCGCGGTCGGCTCCAGCACGCCTTTGCGCTCGACATAGACGCATTCGTGGCCGTTGATCAGAATGTCGTTGACCGTCTCGTCCTTGAGCAAAGGCTCGAGGGGGCCCAAGCCCGTCATCTCGTCGAGGATTTCCGAGACGAAACCGTTGAGCTCCTGGGTGTTGAGCGCCAGCCGCTCGGTGAGCACGTATTGCGAGACGAGCTGCTGGACGTGGCCGCGGATTTCGTCCTCCGGCAGCTTTTCCAGTGCCGAGAGGTTGATCTCCTCGATCAGGCGGCGGTGCAGCCGCACCTTGGCGTCAAGAAGCTTCTCGGTCAGGAGCGGGTTGCCGGCCGGCGGAGCGGCGGCGGGCGCCGGCGGTTCGCTGACGGCCTCCTGGAGCACAAGCGGCGGCGTCGGTTCCGCCGCATGGTCTTCGGCCGCAGCGGGGACAAGGTCCGGGCTGACGACGCGGCGCATGGTGAAACGGCCGGCCATAACGTGTTCCTTACGTCATCACATCCGCCGCTCGTCCCGCGAAAGTGCGGCCCAGTCTTCGCACCGAAGCTGGATTCCCGCGTGCGCGGGAATGAGCGGCTTGCCTCTGCTTGTACGCGACACGACCGAACCTACGACCGCGCCCATGACAGCTTGAACTTCTTCGCGCCGTCGGCCGTGTCCTTGGCCGGTTTGGCTGCGGCCTGCGGCACGATCAGCTTGCGCAGCTGCGCGGTGATCTTGTTGCCCTTCTTGACCTCGTCGAGCGGCACGCCGCGGTCGATGGCCTCGCGGACCAAGCCGTAATCATTGGGAATGCAGGCGAGGAACGCGTCGCCGATGGTCTGGGAAATGTCGCTCTTGCGCAGCGCCGGCGAAAACATCCTCTGCACGTGACGATTGATGATGACTTGCGGCTTGGGCCCTTCGCCGAGGCGGTCGCGGATGGCGTCGACCAGCTGCTTGGCCTGGCGCAGCCCCGGCACCGTGGTCTCGCTGACGATGAACAGCCTGTCGGAGCCCAAGAGCACGCTGTCGGTCCAGGAGAACCAGGTGCGCGGCATGTCGAAGACGACATAGTCGAAATGCGAGGACACGAGGTCGAGGAGCCGGGTAACCACGTCGGGATCGAACAGGCGCATTTCCGCGGGACGGTTCGGCGCCGCGACCACCGCGAGGCCGGACGGATGCTGTGAGATCATCACTTCGAGCAGTTGGCGGTCGAGCCGCTCGGGCCGCGGTTCGATCTCGCTCAAGTTTAGCCGCGGCTCGATGTCGAGATAATCGGCACAGGCGCCGTGCTGAAAGTCGAGGTCGACCAGGCAGGTCGCGGCCTTGCCGCGCGCGCCGCTGTTGAGGAGCAGCATCGCGGTCTGCACCGCGAGCGTGGTCACGCCGGCGCCGCCGACCGCGGGCAGGAAGGTGAAAATCTGGGCTTCCGTCGTCTCCGCCGAGGCCGGTGGCTTGGCGACGCGCGCGCAGGTGCGCACCAGCTCGACCGGCGGCACCGGCTTGACCAAAAAATCGGCGACCCGCATCTGCGTCAGCCGCCGCGCCAGGGCGGCGTCGAAAGTCTGCGTGACCGCAACCACCGGCGGCCAGCTGCCGACCTGCAGCATGAGACCTTCCAGCGCCTCAAGCTCGGCCGCGTCCGCCGTGTCGATGTCGGCAACCACCACGGTGGCGCCGGCGACGTCGATCTCGCCAAGCTCGGCGAGGCGGCCTTGGACGACGTCGAGGCTGATCTGCGCGCTCGCGGAAAACGTGGCGCGCACCGAGTCTTCAAAGCCCGGGTCGGCGGTCAACACCACCACTCGCGTCTGGCTGGCCGGCGTCGGAGATCGGCTGATGCGCATTTCGTTCAAGCTCGCTCTGCGGGTGCGCCGGTCATTGGCCCGGCGTCGTGCTCGCTGCCGCCGCCCCGCCGCCGTTGTTGACCGTGGTGTTGATGGTCTGGGCGGTCTGATTGGTCGACATGAAGTTCTCCGGATCGGCCGGTTCGACGATCTTGCCGGTGCGGTAACGCGCGAAGGCTTGCTGCATTTTCTGGCCGTTGAACGCGATGTTCTTGTTGCCGCTATACGGCGGCCAAGGATCGACCATCTGGCCGACGGTGTTGCCGGCAAGCGCATCCCCGCCGGACAGCGCGATATTGTCGCGGCGATCGAGGTAGAGGTCCGCGTTGGAGCAGCTGGCGAGGAACAAAGCGAGGCCGATGACCGCGGCGGCCGCTCGTCCCCGCTCAATCCTTGACCGATACATAGACGCCTCCCTGCTTCGGCAGATCGAGGATGTGGCCGACATAGGGCCGGTTGAGCGCGCCGACGGCGAGCCGCGCCAGTTCCGGCGAGACCTCGGTGTCGCCCATCAGGAACAGGTCGACGTCGTTCGGCGGCAGGCTTGAGTCGAACGGGGTGTGCACCGGATCGGCCGGCGTCAGCGGCCGCACGATGTGCGGCGTGACGATGATGACGAGGTCGGTTTCCTGCTTCTGATAATCGGTCGAGCGGAACAGCGCGCCGAGCACCGGCACGTTACCGAGCCACGGCAGCTGATTGATGTTGTTGGTGCCGTCGCTCTGCAACAGTCCGCCGAGCATGAAACTCTGGCCGTCGCGCAATTCCAGCGTGGTGGAGGCCTTGCGGGTCGTCAGTCCGGGTACCGAGGTGCCGGCGACCGTCACGGTGACGCTCGGATCGATCTGGCTCACTTCCGGCTTGACCACCAGATTGATGAGCCCGCCGTGCTGCACGGTCGGGGTGAAGGACAGGCCGACACCGTAAGGCTGGAAGCCGAACGACGGGGTGCCGGTGGCGCCCACCTCCGGGATCGGAATTTGCCCGCCGGCGAGGAAGCTCGCGGTTTCGCCCGACAAGGTCACGAGATTGGGCTCGGCCAGCATGCGGGCCACGCCCTGGGCTTCGAGTGCATTGACTTCGACCTGCAGCTTGTTCGACAGCTGCCCGACCAGAAAGCCGAACGGCGCCACGCCGGACAGCACGCCGGCGGCGACCACCGGCGAAATCGGCAGCGAGCTCGCCGTGACGTTGGGGCCGCCGACGCCGGCGCCGGCATAGACCGGCTGCTGGAACGAGCCGTTCGGCTGCGTGATCGGCAGCTTCGACGCCGGCAGGCCGGAGCCGGTATTGGCCAGCACCGAATTGCCGAAAGCGTTCCATTGCACGCCGAGATCGCGGCCGGCCGAACGCTTGATTTCGACGAAGCGCACGTCGAGCTCGATCTGCTGCGGCTGCATGACCTGGACGGTATTGATCGGGTCGGGGCCGAACTGGGCCGCGATCTGCACCGCCTTGTCGAGGGTGGCGGCATCGGGCGAGGTGCCGCTGAGCATGATGCGGCCGTTGATCGAAGAGACTTTGATGCCGCCGCCGGTGAAGCGGCCGATCTCCGTCGCCAGCCGGGAAATGTCGTAGGACACTTCGATGTCGAAAATGCCGACCGGTTTGTGGTCGGCGTCATAGACGGTGACGCGCGTTGTGCCGATCTTCTTGCCGAGGATGGACAGCGAGTGATCGGTCAGCGGGCTGACGTCGGCAATGTCCGGATCGCCGACCGTGATGTTGGCGAAGTTCGCATCGGTGCGGATATCCTGGGTCTTGCCGACCGTCACCCGCACCAGCGCGCTGTGGACCGGGCTCGCCACAATGATGCTCTGCTGCGCGTGCAGTGCCGGCGGCAGTGCCGCCGCCACCGAGGCGGCAAGCACCGCCCTGACCCAGCCGCGCCGCATCAGCGCGCCGATCTTGATGCTCCCGTCCGCATGCCGCCGCTTGGCGGCGGTGTTGCTAAGCTTCTTATACTGGCTCTTCACGTCGGCCTCCCCGCCGCTCGATTGTCCCCAAACACTCACCGCAGATCGCTTCGTGCATTTTCCCCAGATCAGTCGCGCGCTCGCGCCGGCGCCGGCCGCGATAGCGCGGCGGAATGCGCATGGTCGTGCTCGACTGGAACGCTGTATTCGGTGTGCTCGTTCTTCCACGGCCGACTGACCGCGATGGTCACGAAATCCGATTGCGAGGTCGTCGTCTTGACGAGATCGGAGGTGGTGACGCGCCGCGAATCGTCGCTGGCGACGTCGCCGGCCTTGCGCAAGAGCAGCGACAGCGTGCCGACCGTGGAGGCAAGCGCCACTCTCTCGCCATCGGTCACTTTGACTTCGAGGGTGACCGCCTTGACCACCGAGGGCTTCTCGGCCTTTTCGTCGGCGAGCTGGTCGATCGCCAGGACTTTCACGTTCTCGATGACGACATCGGTGGCGGCCGAATTCTTCTCGCCATGCTGAGTCAGCATCACGTCGACATGATCGCCCGGCAGGATAAAGCCGGCGACGCCTTCGACGTCGTTGACGCGGACGGTCACCGCCGTCATGCCGGGATCGAGCACCGCGGACAGCGTGGCGCGCTCGCCAGGTCCGGTGACTTTCGAGGCCAGCACCGCTTCGTTCGGCTCCATCGGCAGGAGCACGACGCGCTTGCCTGCGACGAGATCGGCGATCTTGCCGAACGCGCCGGCCGGCAGCGCCGCTTGCGGCCACGGCAGCTCGCGCAGCGCCGACGCGATCAATGGCTCGCCGTAGCGCAGCGGCCGGGCGGCGACCACGATGGTGCGTTCCGGCGCCGGCGCCTTGTGCTGAGCCTCGAGGCTCCGCATGCGCGCGGCCTCCTGGTTGTTGAGCCAGGTCTGCGCCAGGAACACCGCGAGCAGTCCGAACAGAGCCGCAAAGCCGATCATGACGAGAGTGCTGGTACGCAACTTCAAGTCCCCTGATGACGCCTAAAATCGGTGGCACGGAATTCGTTGAGCGAATTTCGTCGTTGTGCGCGGAGAGTATTGGTCGTCCGCCAGTATGGAATTGGTGAAGTTACGGAGGCTTCTCCCCCTATGCTAAAAATTGCTTGAAACGGTATTCTTTACGGTGCGTATCGCACGGCGCTCGAAGTGAAGAGATATCGTTTATGAAATTTGAGGAATGACATTCGCCGCGGCAGGGATCGCGCCGCAACCCGCGCCGCACCTGACGTTTTGCACGCGCAACGATTCGTTGAGGATGCCGCGTTGCAGGCTTTGCGATTTTACCAATTGCGGTAGGACGCCGTTAAGCACGCGCGGCAAGGACGGCCGCGGGGGGCTTGGCGGACACGATCAGACCCGGGCGAAGCCGCGCGGCACACGATGAATCTTTTCTATAACGGTCGCGGTGACGAGCACCATTTCGCCGGTCTGCACGCCGGCCATCCCGTCGGGCGTCACCACATTGGGCTGGATGACCACCGTCATGCCGGCGCGAAACGGTTCGTCGGGAACGTGGGCGCTCGGCCGGCTGTGCGAGCCGAGGATCGGCGGCAGATAGCCGCCGCCATAGCCGTGCACCAGGTCGTCAATGATGGTGAAGCCGGCCCTCTCGATCACGCCGGCGGCGTCGATGACCTCGCGCGGCAGGGCGCCGTCCTTGAGCACGGCGGCGACGGCGTCGAAGGCGGCGTCGGCGACCGCGTGCAGTTCGCGATAGAGCGGGGTCGGCTCGGCATCGACGGTGAAGCTGCGCAGCACCTGGCCGGGATGCTCCCAGAACGCGGCGGCAATCTCGGCGACCACGACGTCGCCGCGTTCGACTTTGCGGTTGCCGGCAAATTGCGGCGGCACGGCGAGCGACGAGTTAGCCATCGCGGTCGCGCCGATGAAATGAATGACGGTGCTACCGCCGAGCGGCACGTAAGCGCGTTCGACCAGATCGGCGAGCTGACGCTCGCTCAAGCCGGGCTTTAGCCCGCCGCGCAGCGCCAGCATGCCGCGATCGGTCAGCGCGGCGCCGATGCGCAGCCAGTCGAGCTCCTCGGCGGACTTGATCTGGCGCAGCCGCGTATAGCGGCGATTGAGGTTTGCCGGCGCGCCGAACCGTGCCGCCAGCCTGTCGTGCTGCTCGAAGCTCATCGGGCCGATGACGCCGACGCGGCCCGCGCGGGCGGCGCGCCGCTCCAGCGCGGCGAGCGCCGCGCCGATCGAGGAGCCGCCGCCCCATGCCACTTCGGCCGGCGCCGCAATCTGCCGCGCCAGCGGCACGTGATTGACGTGCTGAATGAACAGCGCGTCGGGCTTGCCAGGCGTGAACACGCCGACCGCCTCGGCCGTCACCGGCCAGCCGGTCAGCCATTGCACCGCGGAGCCGAAGCGGTTGGCGCCGCAATAGATGAGGTGGTCGAGGCCGGATTCTGCGAGCAGGCTTGCGATCGCAGCGCGCCGCCGCGTCATCTCGGCATCGGAGAAACGTGGATAGTCCGCATCATGGATCGCCCGCAGATGCGGCGGCAGATCGAGATCGCCTGACTTGACCAACGGCTACTACTCCTGTCATGCCCCGCGAAGGCGGGGCGTCCAGTAACCTCCGCGGTCGAGCGCAAAATATCATAGTGCGCCGTGTACTGGATCATCCGCCTTCGCGGATGATGACACCAGCAGGAGCGGGAACCCCATGCCTTCGAGCTTGATCGATTCCGCCATCTTCCGCGACATCTTTACCACCGAGGCGATGCGGCGGGTGTTCTCCGACGAGAACCGCGTGCAGAAATATCTCGACTTCGAGGCCGCGCTGGCGCGGGCACAGGCGCGGCTCGGCATCATTCCGAAGGAGGCCGCCGACGAAATCTGCCGGCATTGCAACGTCGCCGAGATCGATTTCGCCAAACTGAAAACGCAGACCGAGCGCATCGGCTATCCGGTGCTGCCGGTGGTGCAGCAGCTCGTCGCGCTATGTCGCGACGGCTTGGGCGAATGGTGCCATTGGGGCGCCACCACGCAGGACATCACCGACACCGCGACCGTGCTGCAGATCCGCGAGGCGCTCACATTGATCGAAGGCGACCTCGACCGCATCGCCGATGCGCTCGCCGGTCTCGCGCGCAAATACCGCGATACGCCGATGGCGGGGCGCAGCAATCTGCAGCAAGCGGTGCCGATCACCTTCGGCTACAAGATGGCGACCTTGCTGGCGGCGTTCGAGCGGCACCGCCAGCGGCTCAAGGAATTGCGCCCGCGCGCATTGGTCGGCGAATTCGGCGGCGCGGCCGGCACGCTGTCGTCGCTCGGCGGCAAGGGGCTCGCGACGCAGGCCGAGCTGATGAAGGAACTGAAACTCGGCCAGCCGGCGATCGCCTGGCACACGGTGCGCGATACCATCGCCGAAGTCGGCTGTTTCCTGGGCCTCATCACCGGGACCTGCGGCAAGATCGCCTTCGACATCAAACTGATGATGCAGACCGAAGTCGAGGAGGTTTACGAGCCGTTCCATGAGGGCCGCGGCTCGTCTTCGACCATGCCGCAGAAGCGCAACCCGATCTCCGCGGTCTATATCACCGCGTTGACTGCGGTGGTGCGCCAGCAGAGCGCGGCGCTGCTCGACGCCATGGTCGAGGATCATGAGCGCGCCACCGGGCCCTGGGAGATCGAGTGGATCATGCTGCCGGAAATCTTCTGCTACGCCGCCGGGGCGCTTTCGCAGACCGAATTCGTGCTCACCGGGCTCCAAGTCGACGAGAACAAGATGCGCGCCAATCTCGACCTCACTAAGGGGCTGATCGTGTCGGAAGCGGTGATGATGGGATTAGGCCCCTATCTCGGCCGCCAATATGCCCACGATCTGGTCTACGACATCTGCCGCAAGGTCGTCGCCACCGGCCGCCCGCTCCTCGATCTGCTCGCCGAGAACGCGGAGATCGCCAGACACCTCGACCGCGCGGCGCTCGCCAAACTCTGCGATCCGGCGAATTATCTCGGCGAAGCCGGCGCGATGGTGGACCGGGTGCTAGCGATGCGGGGCAAGTAGCCGGCCATGCAGCGCCTTGCTCAATCACGCCGACGGCGCAGATTGGGATTTCGTGCCGGGTTTGGGCTCGATCAAAATGCGGGCGAGAGAGAAGCCGGCATCAAAACGCCGCTTGGGTCGTAAGGGAAACGTTACGATTGGCGCTGCAATACTCGCCGCCGGCAAACCCTTTTTCGCTCCGGACGACCGAACAGTGAGGTCAAAGACCTTCTCTGTCGCTGTGAGCACGAAATTGCGGGGCCCATCACTATCAGCAAGGGAACAATTCTATGAGAAAAACTGTCCCGGAGGCGATGTTCGCCGACGCCGAGCGGAGCCGGCTCAGCATGCTTCGTACCTGGGTGCTCGACAACAGCGTTACCGAGATCGAGATGAAAGAGCTGCAATTTTGGAATTTTGCCCAGCTACAACCCATCGCCGAAAAGCCTTGGACGACGTTCATGGGACGCATGATCCTGGTGCCCAACATGCCGGTCGAAGCGCAAAAACATCTTGGCATTTTCGATAAGCGCAATGTCGGCGCCATTTAACGGCGTATCCCGAGCGACATGAACACGCGAAGCTTAAAAGCGGGTCAAACGCCCGCCCACGCCATTATTTTATCGTTGTTCCTTGCAAGCTCATCATTCCATGCGACGTGTCCAAGTCCGTAAGATAGCCGCTGCGTTTCCTGTAGAATAAGATCGAAGTCCGCCGAACTCCACAAATGAGCCTTTGCGGCGGCACGCATTTTCCGGACCGGCCATTTCCAACCGCGATCTGTCTCCCGCCACGCGTCAGCGAATGGTTTTTCTGCGGCACATCCGATCGAGGGCAGCCCAGCAAGATAGCAAGCGAAGTCAAGGCGCGACATGAGATTGCTCAGCTCCTGCCCAGGACGTTTCTTGCCAAGAGTGCGAGCCACGTCTGCATTGGTAAACGTTGGATGGCCGTCACTTATTCCGCTCAGCTCGCGCAGCCATTGTATTACGCGCTCCGTATCAGCCTGCACCGCTGACGTCCGCGGAGCACTTGCGCGGCGCTGAGGAATCGGCTCGGTCATTTCGCCGCGAACCTTCGTCACGACTTCGCGAAGCGCGGCTGCCTCTGTAGGCGCTTCAGCTTCGTATTTTCCGATTTTCCCGAGAAAGCCGCCGGCCGTCTTGCGGACCCGGCCAACCCATTTCCTTCCATTCATAATCTTCTTGAAATCGGCGTATCCATCGTCTCTCAATTTGTACATTGTGCGCTCCCGCTGAATGACTATTCGGCATCGTCGATGGTGATTATTTCGTAGCGAATATCTTCCGGCCCGGTGCCAAAATTATAGAACCGGATGTTGAGATCACTCCCGATCATTGTTCCGTGCCGGTCCCTGAACAGCCGATCCGGATCTTGCGCCAGCACGATGGCGCGCAATTTCGATCCGATGAGCATCGAATAATGGCTGTCAAACCATGCCCTGTTTTTAATCATGATGTATTTCGGCCCATAATAGCTGGCCGGATAATGCATGTGCTCGCCTAACCAGCCCCTGTCATCCGTTCGCAGCGCCTTTTTCAGATCCTGCAGAAAAACCCGATCGGGCGGCTGGTCTGCCGCCTTGCCGGCATGAGCGGTCATGGCTGAGAAGAGCATCGAGCAAAAGATGAGCCCGATGCATGATCTCATTCTGACTTTACCCGGACATCTCCCGGCGCCGCGTTCTGGTGCCGGCGAGGACGTTCCGATTCGACTGCGCAATGTGCGCCGGCGAGGCAAATCCGGCATTGCGGGCTCAACAGGCATCGGCGAGATGGACCAACCGCGCCTCTGGTGCAATTCAAAAATCCGTCGCGACAAGTTCATACGATCCCTTCCGCCCCTGCTTATACGCTTTGAGGGCCGCCGCTTGGATCGCCGTGCGATTGGCATCAAAGGCGAGAAGCAAGGCTGCCTCATCGCGCTCCAATTTCGGCTGCAGCCGTTTCAGCGCTTCTTCGGTTACGAAGAACGACCACTCCATCGCGCTGTCATGACCCCAGAACCGGACGGCGCGTCGCGTTGGATCGAAAATTCGGCTTCGGTTTGGAAAGTTGAGCATCGCACGGCATTCCTTCAGTCGCAGACGGGCCGATTTGGCGGCGTCATAAGCGCTTGTCAGCCAAGCCGGCCATGGCTTTGAGCGAAAACGCCCTGTGCGAGCGTGAGTTCGCTTTCAGGTGCGACCCGTTCGTGCTTTTCGGCCACGCTCTTGATACGATAGCACGGATCGCCGGGATCTCGGTCCGAGGCTGGAATGAGATGGCGAATCTCATAGGGGCCAAGGACGGCTGATCTAAGCGAGCCGGGCTCCAGCTCGACGATTTGACCGACATTGAACTTATGCGACATCGGGCTGTCCTCTCGTCATATTGGGATTCGAGATACCATCTGCGGGTATCGCTTCGTCCTTGTGGCTATGTAGGAAGCGGGCGATCTGGCCCCGGAGCGTGACCGTTTGTAGTACGTCCCCCAGCGAGCCTGCGGTGTCGAAGAGCTCGCGTTGCAGCTTGTTTGGGATGGTATCCCACTGCATCATGACGGCCGCCCCGAGGCACCGCAGAACATGCTCCTCGATCTTTGCGATAGCCTCGCTGTCCGACAGCTTTTCGACGGCCTCGTCCGCGGAACGCACGTCTCGCAAACGGACCATTTTGTCGAAATTGTCCGCCAGCCAGTCTTCGTTCCGGGCCAATTGGCCGAATCTTTCCATCGACTGCTCGAACCTGCGGATTTCACCCGGAATATCAGTCTTTTTGATCGATTCAGCGTCTTCCGACGCTTTCTTGCGGAATTGTGCGGCCTTGAACATGTGAATCCTCCTTCGTGACACGGCGAACACTCTCGCGTCCGGCGGTGCGGCAATGGCTAATTATGCGCTGTTGCCATTGCACATGGGGACGATCACACCGAATTGCGAGAACAATTGCTCCATCCCAGCAATTGGCTGGTCATCGGTGACTTGCCTTATTTGGCCTCAATCGGTGCAGACGAAGTTTATTTTGAATTGGTGAGCGCCGCCCCTGTGGTTGTCGCAATTCATCTCCATATACGCTTGTTGTTTGAGTGATGCACATTCAGATGATACTTCATCGATAATTTGGAGATAGCACTCATGAATACCGTAAGCCCGAATACCGCATCGACGAACAGCGGAAACGATCCCAAGCAGATTCTGCTCAAAGACATCGGCGCCAAGTGGAACAAGTTTTCCGAACAGGAACTTGGGGCGCTCAAGAGCAAGGACGATCTCGTCAGCCAGGTCGTTGCCAAATACAGCATGGACAAAGCCCAGGCGCAGCGCGACGTCGACGCTGTGATGAAGGGCCGCCAGATCTGATCGGGATGCAAAAATTGCGAGGCCGCCCGTCGGGCGGTCTCGTTGATTATCAGAAATCTATCCTTCCTGAGAGAGCGACGTAGCTCGCTGGGTCGTACCGCGGATCGTCGTGCGTGCCGGAATGGCGCTGCTTCTCCTCGCGATCATGCTCGATCGGCACTTTATCGCGGCGTCTAAAATTAAGCGTCCAACCTGCTATCGGCTGCAAAGCCAATTCTAGCGGCGAATTTAGAACGTCGTTGCCGCAAACCAGGAGCGTGAACCGTGGATACTATCCGCTTGGAGGCAGACGGCCGCGGATCGTACACATTCACATTTTCTTCGTCGCGTGGAGAGATGTCCGGCCGCGTCAACGTCGGAACCGAGGGTCCTCCGGACAGGCGATCGACCGCAGACAAAGAGCAAGCGGCTAAAAACCAGATTTTGCCTCTGGCACGAGAGCTCGCACAGATCTGCGAACAACCGCCTACCGAATAACGTCCTGAATTTCTGTCATGACAACACGTACGAGCAGCAAAACCATAACGTTCGCTCATCCGTTCTTGCTCAGGGGCGTCGATCGAATATTGAGCGCTGGCGACTATCGCGTCGTAACGGACGAAGAGCTCGTCGAAGGAATATCATTTCCCGTTTATCGCCGCGTCGCCACCATGATCTTCGTTCCCGGGGATTCTCGAAATGCCTCCTCGATCGAAATGGTGACCATCGATCCTCGCGATCTTCAGGAGGCGCAGGATCGTGACGGGGCGACCGGGCCCGCGAGCGCACAAACCCAACCGGGAATGCCCGGTCGGAAAGATTAAGATCATGTCGATCGGCTATTCGCACAATAATCGCAGGCGGCAGAGGGCGCACCGGTGACGGTTCTCAACGTGCGGCACACCACGGTTTACCGCTATGGTCGTCCCGTTGCCCTTGGCGATCATAGACTGATGCTGCGCCCACGCGACAGCCACGATCTTCGTCTAATCCAGACCAATCTGACTGTCTCGCCGCCGGCGTCGGTCCGCTGGATGCATGATGTGTTCGGCAATTCCGTCGCCATCGCCTCGTTTCGCGAACCGGCGGCCGAATTGCGGATCGAGAGCAGCCTTGTGCTGGAAACATTTGCGAGCGAACGGCCGCCATTTCAGATGACGCCGGACGCGTTAAGCTATCCGTTTGTCTATTCGGCAGACGACCGGATCGATCTCGGCCGAATGCAGGAACGCCAATATCCCGACCCCAATGACCGGCTCGGCTCGTGGGCACGAGGTTTTGTCAGAAGCAACCCGACTGACACGTCGGCGCTGTTGGCTGACTTGAATATCGGCGTGAAGGCGCGGATTTCGTACCAGAGCCGCGAGGCCGAGGGAACGCAGACCCCGGTTGAGACGCTCAACCGCGGCTGGGGCTCGTGCCGCGACCTCGCTGTGCTGCTCATTGAAGCCGCCCGCAGCTTGGGCTTCGGAGCGCGCGTGGTGACGGGATATCTCTATCGAACCCCCGCCGATGTCGGCTCCCCATGCGCGACTGCCGCCGGGACGACGCATGCCTGGGCCGATATCTACGTTCCCGGCTGCGGCTGGATCTCGTACGATCCGACGAACGGCACGATCGGCGGCCAGGATTTGATCCGCGTTGCCGTCACGCGCGACATCAACCAGGCCGTGCCCATCAGTGGCAGCTTTGTCGGCACTCCCGGGAGCTATCTTGGGATGACAGTAGATGTCGCTGTGGCGTCGGATGGCACGGTTTCGCGGGAACGGCGCTTCGCGTGATCGCGCTCGCACAATGCCGGTTGAGTTCTCGCATTGACCATGGCTGTCGTCTGAAAGCGTGTCGCCCATCGCATCGCTGCGACGAAACCGGCTAGAGGCAGAGCGGTCATTTTAGTCGGTGCCGCGCGCGCCGAGAGCGTCACTCCGCCGCCGCGGCCTTGGCCGCCGCCTGCTCGCGCACGAACTTGTCGATCGCCAGTTGATCGACCTTGCCGGAGCCGAGCATCGGCAATTTGTCGAGGATGACGATCTCGGCCGGGAACATCAGCTCGGAAGCGTGCTGGCTGCGCGCGTAAGCGATGAAATCGGCGCGCGTGGCCGAATGCTTGTCGGTGACCATGATGAGCCGCTCGCCCTTGCGGGCATCGGGCACCGCGGACACCGCGGTGACGTAATGCGGCCACAGCTCGGCGGCCAGCATCTCGACCGCGGCAAGCGACACCATCTCGCCGCCGACCTTGGCGAAGCGCTTGGCGCGGCCTTTGATGGCGACGAAGCCCTGATCGTCGATGTCAACGATATCGCCGGTATCGTGCCAGCCTTCCGGCGGCGGCTCGAGCACGCCCGGCCGGTCGGCACGCAGATAACCGAGCATGACATTCGGTCCCCGGACGTAAAGCCGGCCGCCGTCCTCGACGCCCTCGACTTTTTCGAGCTTCGCCTCGAGGCCGGGAAGGAGGCGCCCGACGGTGCCGAACTTGTTGAACATCGGCGTATTGAGCGCCATGACCGGCGAGCACTCGGTGACGCCGTAACCTTCGAGAATGCGCAGGCCGAATTTTTCCAGATAGGTCTTACGCGTCGATTCCTTCACCGGTTCGGCGCCGGCCAGCACGTAACGCAGCGAGCGGAAGTCGTAGGGATTGGCCATGCGCGCATAGCCGTTGAGGAACGTATCGGTGCCGAACAAAACGGTGGCGCAAGTGCCGTACACCAGTTCCGGCACGGTGCGGTAATGCAGCGGCGACGGGTAGAGATAGATCGGAACGCCGGAGATCAGCGGCAACACCACGCCGCCGGTGAAGCCGAACGAATGAAAGATCGGCAGCGCGTTGAACAGCTTGTCCTCGCGGCCGAAATCGATGCGGGCGGCGCATTGCGCCACGTTGGTCAACAGGTTGCGGTGCGACAGCACGACGCCCTTGGGCAGGCCCTCGGTGCCGGAGGTAAACAAGATGACGGCCCAGTCATCGGGCTTGCGCGCGACCAGCGGCTTTTTCCAGCCGAACAGGCCGCGCAACTTGTCGCGCCGGCCGACGGTCTGGCGGATGTCTTCCAGGTAGACGATGCGCAGCCCTTTTTCGAGCTGCGCCATCAGATGCTCGAAGCGGCCCTTCTCGACGAAGGTGCGCGAGGTCAGAATGGTGTCGACTTCGGCGGCACGGCAGGCCCCGAGAATGTTGGCGGCGCCGGCGGAAAAATTGATCATGGCCGGCACCCGCCCGGCCGACATCACCGCCAGCATGGTGACCACGCCGCCGTTCGAGGTCGGCAGCATCACGCCGAGTGCGCCGCCTTCGCGCGCCAGCGGAATGAGCTTGCGGCCGAGGATCGCGGTCGCCATCAACAGCCGCTTATAGGTGAGCTGGCCGCTGACCGGATCTTCGATGGCGAGCCAGTTCGGGCCGTGCAGCTCGGCCGCCTCGATCAGCTCCTCGACCACGGTGCGATCGGTCGGCGTGGTCCGATAGATCAAGTCGGACATGATGGTGTAGAGCGCGGCGCCGGCGGCCTGCCGGCGTTTGCGGCCCTTGAGCGCCGGATCGACCTCGAATTTCACCGGCTCGAGAATCGTGACCGTGATCTTCGGAAACAGCCGGCGGCGCACCTGGGTTCCCTTCAAGCGGCTGAAGAACGTCGCCTCCGGTCCCTCGATGCGCACCGGCACCACCATGGCGTCGGACTTGTCGGCGATCATCGCCGCGCCGTCGTAAACCTTCATCAGGCTGCCGGTGACGGTGATGCGGCCCTCGGGAAAGATCACCAGCATATTGCCGTCGCGCACCGCGTTGATGAGGTCGCGGACCGAGAATGGGCGCAGCGGATCGAGCGCCATGGTGCGCACGAATTTGAGAAACGGCTGGATCCACCAGTGTTTGGACATCGCCACGTCGATGGCGAAGACCGGCCGTTTCGGCAGGATCGACACCGCCAGCGGCGCGTCGAGGAAACTGACGTGATTGAGCGCGATGACGGCGTTGTGGCCGGCCTTGTCGATGTTCTCCAGGCCTTTGACCTCCAGCCGGAAGACGGCGCGGAACACGATCGAGAGAAAATCGTTCAGCCAGCCCGCCGGCATGGTCCGCCCGATGACGAACGCGACCACGAGATTGGCGGCGCCGATGAGCGCGAAGAGGAGCGGCGTGCTCAAGCCGAGCTTTTGCAAGGCCGCCAGCACCGCGGCGCCGATCACCATGAAAGCGGCATTGAGCACGTTGACCGCGGCGACGACGCGCGCGCGGCGATCGGTGCCGGCCCAGACCTGGATCGCGGTGAACACCGGCACGATGAACAGGCCGCCGGCGATCGCCAGCCCGGCCAGGTCGACGGCAATATGGATGCTGTAGCGCGAGGCGAAATAGCCGGCGATGGTCAACGGCTGTGCCGCCGGCACGATTGCCGACGCGGTCCAGCCGAGGTCGAGCGAAAACAACGCGAGCAGCACGCTCGCGACCACGGTCGGCAACAGTACGATGCGTCCGGCGGCGAGCCAGGCGGCAAGGCCGGAGCCGACACCGACCGACACCGAAAAGATGGTGAGAAACAGCGTGACGACCTGTTCGCTGCCGCCGATGTTGAACGAAACGAGCGGCGGCAACAGCGAGAGCACCAGCGCGCCCACCAGCCAGAACCAGCTCGCCACGATGGCGCCCCACCACAGCCGCGGATCGGCGCGTACCTGCTTGAGCAGCGATGCGGTCGAGACAAGAATATTGGCGTTGACGCGAAGGCCGGGCGCTGCTTCCGGCGTGCGCGGAATAAGCAGGCTGGAGCACCAGCTCGCCAGCGCGGTCAATATCATCAGCCAGGCGAAATGAATGGGGCTGGAGTTGCCGTTGGCGGCAATGCCGGCAACGATGGTGCCGAGCAGAATGGCAAGGAAGGTGCCGGCTTCGATCAGCGCATTGCCGGACGGCAGCTCGCGGCGCTCAAGCAGGTCGGGCAGGATGCCGTATTTGATCGGGCCGAACAGCGACGCGAGCGTCCCGAACATGAACACGGCGAGAAACAGCAAGCTGACCGAGTGAAACGCGAAGCCGGCGACGCCGACGGCCGCCGCGCCGATCTCGGTGAGCTTGATGCGCTGCGCGACCAACGCCTTGTCGTAACGGTCGGCGAGTTCGCCGCCGAGCCCGGACAGAAGGAAGAACGGGGCGATCAGCGTGGCGCCGGCGAGCGTGATCAAGACCGCCGAATTGGCGCCGGAGACCTCGAACAGGATGACGAAGACCAGCGCCGTCTTGAGGAAATTATCGCCGAAGGCGGCGAAAAACTGGCACCAGAACAAGGGCGCGAAGCGGCGCCTCGTCATCAATGACAGGGACATGAGCTTTCTTTTCCGCCGTTCGTCGCCCCACCGGGCCGTCGTCGTTCGCCTATGGACCGGCCGGCCCGTTGCTCGCCCAGTCTAGACGGTGACCAACCGATTGGCGACGACACTAGACCGCATCTTCGCGGCGCTGTGAGGAAGCCAAAAACAACCGTAGAATCAATTATTTAATAGCGAAAGAGCCGCTATACGGGCGCAGCGATCGGCAGATCAAGAACGGCGCGCACCTTGGCGGCCAGCGTAGATTGCGTCAGCGGCTTCTGGATGAGCTGCACGCCCTCGTCGAGCCGGCCCTGATGCACGATGGCGTTGCGCGAATAACCGGTCATGAACAGCACCTTGAGCGTGGGCCGTTTCGCCAGCGCGGCGTTGGCCAATTCACGGCCGTTCGGCCCCGGCAGGATCACGTCGGTCAAAAGCAGATCGATGCCGGGCTCCCGCTCCAGCACGTCCAGCGCCGAGGCGGCGTCGCGCGCCTGCAGCACGGTGTATTTCAGGTCTTGCAGCGTCCCGCAGATGAAGTCGCGCACGTCGGCGTCGTCTTCGACGACCAAGATGGTTTCCTTGCCGTAGGCCGACGGCGGTGTGACGCTTTGAACCTGATATTCACCCTCCTTCTTGTCCCCGCGCGCGCGCGGCAGGTAGACCCGGACGGTGGTGCCGTGCCCGGGCTCGCTGTAGATCTTCACGTGGCCGCCCGATTGCTTGACGAAGCCGTAGACCTGACTCAAGCCGAGGCCGGTGCCCTGGCCAGTCTCTTTGGTCGTAAAAAACGGCTCGAAGGCGCGCGTCGCGATGTCCTCGTTCATGCCGACGCCCTCATCGGTCACCGCGATGAGCACGTATTGCCCTGGCCGCACTTCGGCGTTGTCGGCGCAATAGGATTCGTCGAGCAGGACATTGCTCGCTTCGATCGTGAGCCGGCCGCCTTGCGGCATCGCATCGCGGGCGTTGACGGCGAGATTGAGAATGGCGGTCTCCAGCTGCACCGCGTCGGCCTCGACCGCCCAGACGCCGCCGGCGCCGACGACCTCAAGCTGCACCGCTTCGCCGAGCGAGGGTCTTAGGAATCCGGAGAGCTGGCTGAGCAACCGGTTGACGCCCAAAACCTTCGGCTCGAGCGGCTGGCGGCGCGAAAACGCCAGCAGATGCCCGGTCAAGACCGCGGCGCGGTTGGCGCCAATGAGCGCCATGTCGATGGCGCGCCGCAGGCGATCCTTGGCGCCGTCCTGCCAGTTCTCGATGGTCCGCTTGGCGGTGTCGAGATTGCCAATGATGATGGTCAGGAGATTGTTGAAGTCGTGCGCCACCCCGCCGGTGAGCTGGCCGACGGCGTCCATCTTTTGCGACTGATAGAGCTGCTCGCGCGCCGCCTCCAGGCGCTGCTGCGCTTCGCGCCGCTCGGTGATGTCGCGGGTGATCTTGGCCAAGCCGATCAGGCGGCCGTTGGAATCCTCGATGCGATCGATGACGACGCTTGCCCAGAAGCGCGTGCCGTCCTTGCGGATCCGCCAGCCCTCGGCCTCATAGCGGCCTTCATTGATCGCGGTGAGCAGGGCGCGGGCCGGCACCCCGTCGGCGCGCTCTTCCGGCGTATAGAAGATGGAAAAGTGGCGGCCGATAATGTCGCTCTCGCTGTAGCCATGGATGCGCATGGCGCCGACATTCCAGTTCGTCACGTTACCCTGCGGATCGAGCATGTAGATCGCATAGTCGGTGATACCGTTAATGAGCACCTGAAAGCGCTGTTCGCTTTCGCGGGTCGCGGTCTGCACCAGCCGCCGTTCCAGCTCCGCACGCCGCGCCGCGGCGGCGATGAGCTCGTGCCCGACCTCGTCGAGTTCGCGCACCGGGTTGGTCACGAGCGCCACGGCATCGCCGCGGCCGAGCGCGGCGGCTTGCGCCGCCAATGTTCGGCTTGCCCCCGCGAGTCGGCCGCCGAGCCAATAAGCGAGCCCGAGCGCGAGGATGGTGAGCGCGGCGCCGAGCGCGCTCAAGCGCCACGGCGCCCGGTGCAGCTGGCTTTGGATGGCGTCATCGGGCATGCCGACCCAAACCAGCCAGCCTGACAGCCTGGATCGCGCATAGCCCAGCCGAATGGTGTAGCCCTGGGTATTGCGGCCGACCCAGGTCCCCTCGGATCGATGTATCTGATCGACGAAACTTGCCGATGCCGCCCTGCCGACCCGCTCCTCGAAGCCTTCGGTCCGCGTCAGGACGACATTGTTGCGATCGAGAATTCCGGCAATCTGTCCGGGCGCGATATCGCTGCGCAGAAAAGCGTCGAGCCGGGAAAGATTGACCGTCAAATGCAGGAGGTAACTGAGTTCGCCGTTGTCGACGACCGGCATGGTAATCAGATAAATCGGCGCCTCGGCGACCTGGCCGGCGATGAAATTGCTCACCACGGGCTTCTTGCTTGCGGCCGCTTCGCGGTCGACGTCGAACGAGTTGCGCGGCAGCGGCGTACCCCACGGCACCCGCGTATTGGCAAGCTGCTGGCCGTCGGGACTGCGCAGCGAAATATCGAATCCGCCGATGTCCTTGACCCGCATCGCCCGCTGGTAAAATCGGGAGTAATCCTTGGAGTCGAGCGCGGCGGCCGTCGCCAGCGTTTCCAGCGTGACGATCTTGGCTTGCAAGTCGCGGTCGACGTCGAGCGCCAGGCCATGCGCATCGTTTTCCAGCTGCTGGTCGACGCGGGCGATTTCCGAATCGGCATAGCGCCAGAACAGCACGCCGGCAAACCCGCCGACCGGCAGCAACATGGCGACCACCATAACAAGAAGATAGGCGCGCATGGACACGCTACGGCGCGCCACAATCGCGGGCGTGCGGGGAGTTGTGGTCACCATTTCCCTTGGCTAAGCCGCCCCCAAGCCGATCGACACAATAATCAAAATCCCGGCGCCCGCTCGACCTGATCGTACCAGTCGAAGCCCATGTCTTTGACGATGCGGTTGCTCATGACGATGATGCGGCACTCCTCGCCCGGTTTGGCGAAGTGCTGATGCATGGTGAACGGCGGGATGTAGACGTAATCGCCCACGGTCCATTCGTATCGCTTCGGCTCGGCGGCCCATTCCCACTCGAACGCCTCGAGGCAATCCCATTTCAGGTCCCAATGCAGATCGTAGCCCGAGCCTTCGACCACGAAGAACAGCTCCTCCCACATGTGGCGGTGCTTGCCGGAGCGCTCGCCGTCCTTGAGAAACTGCATATAGGCTTCGATGCAGCACTCGCGGGTCTGCATTTTCTGATTGACCAGATGCTTGATCAGGCCGTCGGGCGAGCGTTCCCACGGCATGTCTTTGGCCTTGATGACGTTGGGCAGCGTCGCGTAGTGCTCGCGGAATTTCTCCGACTCGACCATGGCCTCGGCGAGGAAGGCCGCGGCATGATCGCCTGACAGCGCCGCCGCCTTGTCTTCGAAGAGAGGCATTCTTCTTCTCCGCGCTCGGATTGCTTCGGATTTGCTTTAGATCTCGTTGGGCGGATGGAATTCTGTCACGCCGGGCGGCAGTTTGTCGGTCGGCCACTCGACCATCTTCTGAAACAACAAGTGCATGAACAAAAACAGCGGCTTGGCCTTAAACACCAGAAGGATGCAGGATTCCTTCTCGTCGTCGTTAAAATGCTGGTGAACGCAGCCGTTCTCGACCAGCATCACGTCGCCGGCCTCCCATTTCATATAGCGGCCGTCATGGACGTCGTGGCCGTGGCCCTTGAGGACGTAGAACACCGCGCTGTTGAGGTGCCCGTGCTTCTGGCCGGCATTGAGCGGCGCGTAGCATTCGATGTGCGACTCGATCGACTGCACGATGTTGACCGCCTGCGGCGAAATCACGTGCTTGCCGTACATCGCAGGTCCCCCCTTCCAGGGGTGGTCCTTTGAGGAATAGACCCGCGGCTCTTCCAGAAGCTTCTTGTAAAGGTGGCTGTAGGTGCCTTCGAGCGCGCGCACAAAGGTGCGTTTCTTGGCCCAGCGTTCCCATTTGCCGTGCTTGATCTCGTCGGCGTCTTCCGGGGAGGGCTTATTGTGGCCGAGCCCGGGCGTTTCGTGTTCCAGCATTCCGGTCATGTCGCGCTCCTAAGTGCCGGTCATTACGGGATTTTCGCGGCACGTGCAATGTCGCGGTCGCGCCGGGCGCGCCACGCGCGCCGGATCATATAAGCCGCGTCGCGGCGCGGAGCGCGGGAAACAAATCGCCGAGCAGCGACGGCGGCCACGCCACCTGCAGCGCCCAATGAAACACGATGATGCAGATGACGGTCGTCGCCGCTGCGAAACCGAGCGAGGACAGCGACGGCTCGCCGAAGCCGAAACGCATATAGGCGAAGACGAACAGCGCGATGGCGGGGATAAATCCGATCAGCCAGACCAGAGCGATGAACGCCGCCATCCAGGCGAAGAAGCTGACCGCGCGCCGCCGCGCCGCATCGTCGGTCACGCCGAGATCGCTGACCTGTGCGCTGACCTTGACGCCTGGGTCCCTGGCCGCAAGCGCCGTTGGCGCGCCGCCGAACAGCTCGTTGATGAGATTGAGAACGGCGGCGGTGAGCGCCATGCCGCAGGCAGTCAACGGCACGAGCTTGGCGTCATGCGGCCAGCCGGTCGACGAAGCGATCGCGGAGACGATCGACACGATCACCGCAAGCGAGAAGACCGGCGCGGCGCCGAACTGCGCCCGATGGCCGATGCTGCGGAATTGCTCGACCAGGGTTTTCGCGATCTGCGACAGCGGCCGGTACAGCACCCAGACGACGCAGGCGAGGATCGCCAGGACCGGCCAGCGAACCAGCCAGCCCCAGCCGTAAAGCTGTGTCGAGATGAACAAATAACGCTCGAAGATGCCGCCGACCACGATGCCGAGCACCATCGGCGGCCGCGGCCAGCCGAGCCGCTTCATGATCCAGCCGACGATGCCGAAGCCGAACAGCAGATAAAGGTCGCCCCAATCGTGCTCGCCTTCGAAGGCGGCGACGAACACCAGGGCGATGATGACCGGCAGCAGAATTTCCGGCCGGATGCGCGATACCTGCGCCAGCCAGCGGCTGCAGGCGAGACAGATGATCGCGCCCATGACGTGGGCGAGCGTCAGGCTCCAGACGATCATGTAAGTGAGATCGAGATGCTTCGTCAGCATATCGGGGCCGGGCGTCAGGCCGTGCATCAGAAAGGCGCCGAGCAGGATCGCCATCGAGGCACCGGCCGGCACGCCGAAAGCAATGGTCGGCACCAGATGGCCGCCCTCCTTCGAATTGTTGGAGCTCTCCGGCGCGATGACGCCGCGCACGTCGCCGGTGCCGAAGCTCTCCGAATTCTTCTCCGTTCGCTGGGCATAGCCATAGGCGATCCAGTCGATCACCGAGGAGCCGATGCCCGGGATCGCGCCGAGGCCGACGCCGAGCACGCCGCAGCGCAGAACGAGCCACCAGTGCCGGGCGACGTCGCGCACGCCTTGCCATTGGCTCGACAGATCGATGTTGGGCGCATTGTCGCCGGCAATGCGCTTGCGCGACACCGCAAGCTCGGCGAGCTCCGGCAGCGCGAAAATGCCGAGCGTCGCCGGGATGAGCGGCACGCCGTCCCACAAATAAAGCCAGCCGAAGGTCCAGCGCAGCGTCCCGCTTGGCGAGCGCGAGCCGACCATGGCGATCATCAGGCCGAGGCCGGCGGCGGTCAGCCCCTTGAGCGGAGCGCGCCCGGACAAGGTCGCCACCATCGACAGGCCGAACAATGTAAAGGCGAGCAGTTCGGGCGAGCCGACCGACAACATGATCGGGCGCAGGATCGGAATGCTCACCGCGAGCACGATGGCGCCGACGATGCCGCCGAACAGCGACGCGGCAAAGCCGGCGCCGAAGGCGCGGCCGGCCTCGCCTTTTTTCGCCATGGCGTGGCCGTCGATCACCGTCGCGGCGGCGCCGACATGGCCGGGCACGCCGAACAAGACCGCAGTGATGAAATCCGACGAGGTGATGACCGCCGCCATGCCGAGCAGCAGCGCAAATGCGGTGTATTCGTCGAGGTTGTAGGTGAAGGGGATCAGCATCGCCATGCCGACGATGCCATTGAGCCCCGGCAAGACGCCGATCGCGAGCCCGATCAAGACGCCGAGGAACAGGATCATGAGCCGCGCCGGCTCAAGCAGGAGGTGGAGCGCGTGCACGGCGCTGGCGATCATATCCGGCTGCATCGGGCTCCCCGGGTCCGGCGAGCATCGCGCCCGAAACCTGCAAAGCCGTCAAGCCCGTGGTAGACTGGCGCAACAAAGAGAAGCGCGGGATGGCAAA
This sequence comes from Xanthobacteraceae bacterium, assembly GCA_035515455.1. GTDB lineage: Bacteria > Pseudomonadota > Alphaproteobacteria > Rhizobiales > Xanthobacteraceae > BOG-931. The sequence goes on along the minus strand of DATJBH010000016.1, from coordinate 5,055 downwards.
GGGTACGAGGCAATCGATGAACGTGCAGAAAGCCGGACGTGTGGGCGGAGGACTTGCACGCACGGGATTTGGCGCCGTGTTGTTGGTTCTGGCGTCGGCGGCGATCGTGCTGGCGCAGGGCGCGGGCGACTTCTACAAGGGCCGCAACGTCAATCTTTACATCGGCTATTCGCCGGGCGGCGCCTATGACCTTTACGCCCGGGTGATCGCCCGCCACCTGGGGGCGCATATTCCCGGCAATCCGACTTTGGTGCCGCAGAACATGGAGGGCGCCGGCAGTCTGCGGCTCGCCAATTATCTCTATCGCGTGGCGCCGCAGGACGGCACCGCGATTGCCACCTTCGGCCGCGGCATCGCCTTCGATCCGCTGTTGCTCGGCCAGGGTGATGCGTTCGACGCGCAAAAGCTGAATTGGCTCGGCAGCGCCAATAACGAGGTCAGCGTCTGCGTGGCGATGAAAAACTCCGGCATCACGAGCTTCCAGGACCTGTTCACCAAGGAGCTCAAGGTCGGCGGCACCGGCGCCAGTTCGGATACCGATCAGTTTCCCCGCGTCCTTAACGCCGTACTCGGCACGCATTTCAAGGTCGTGCAAGGCTATCCAGGCGGCAACGACGTGGTACTGGCGATGGAGCGCGGCGAAGTGGCGGGCCGCTGCGGCTGGTCGTGGTCGAGCGTGCTCTCGACGCACAAATCCTGGATCACCGACGGGCGCATGATCGTGCTGGTGCAGCTGTCGCTGACCAAGCATCCCGATCTGCCCAACGTGCCGCTGGTGATGGATTTCGCCAAGACCGATCAACAGCGGCAGATTCTGAAGATGATGTTCGCCCGCAACGTGATGGGACGGCCCTATGTGGCGCCGCCCAATCTGCCGGCGGATCGCGTCGCGCTGCTGCGCCAGGCGTTCATGGACACCATGAAGGACAAGGATTTTCTCGCCGAGGCCGACAAGATGCGGCTCGAGATCAACCCGGTATCGGGCGAGGAGGTCGAGAAGCTGGTGAAAGAAGTCTACGCCACGCCGCCGGACATCGTGGCCAAGGCCAAGGCGGCGGCGGAATCGCAATAATTAGCGACCGGTTCGCGCCAGCGCGTCCTTCATGCGCTCGGGCGCCTTTGGCCGCGCGTACATTTGCTCAAGATACGCCTCCAGCACCGGCAGCCCATTGAGGCAGCGCATCACCGTGGCCCAGTCCAGCGTGTAGGCAAGCACGAAATCGCCGACCGTGACCGCGTCGCCGACCACGAACTTCCTGCCCCGCATATGCGCTTCCAGAATCTGCGCCAACGCCGCGAAATCCTCGCGCGCCAGCGCGATTTCTGCCGGCAAGCGTTTATTCTCCGGATAGAGCATGGCATGGCGCACCATGCGCCACAGCGGCTGTTCAAGCTCCGTGGCGGTGAACAGAAGCCACCGGTACAATTGCCCGCGCTGCTCGAGATCGGCCGGGATCAGGCGTTGCGCCGGATATTTCTCCGCCAGATAGAGCACGATCGCGACGGATTCGGTCAGCACCTTGTCGCCGTCGATCAATACCGGCAAGCGTCCCGCTGGATTGATCGCGAGAAATTCCGGCTTGCGCTGCTCTCCGGCGCGCAGATCGATCGTGACCGTCTCGAATGCGACGTCGAGTTCCTGGAGCGTCCAGCGCACGCGAAGCGCGCGCGACGGGCCGAATTCATAAAGCTTCATGAAAGCCTCCATCAGCAACGCTAAAGCTCGATCGTTCCCCGCATCACGATCACGCAGCGGCCACCGATCGAAAGGCTCGCGAGCGTGCCGTTCTTCTTTACGGCAGTAGCCTCAAGCAAACTCGGCCGCCCCATGTCGACGCCTTGCGCGATGCGCAGGTCAAGCGTGAGGTCGGTCTCTGGGGGCAGGCTTGCCAGTAAGCCGACGAGGGCGACATTGGCGCTACCGGTCGCCGGATCCTCCGGCACGCCATAGAGCGGCGCAAACATGCGCACTTGCAGATCGAAGCCGCCGCTTCGATCCTTGACGTAGAGCAAAATGCCGGTGGCGCGATCCATCGGCAGATGCTCGGCGAAGACGTCCGTGCGCGGCCGCGCCGCGGCGAGCGCCGCGCGCGTTTTGAGCTCCGCGAATGCCAGCGGCAGACCGCACGATGCGATGCATGGCACATGATTAGCCGTCTCGATGTCGGCCGGCTTGAGCGAACACGCCGCCGCCACGACGTCGGCCGCGATATCGGCACCGCGCGTCAGCGGCTGCGGCGGTGCGAGCCGCGCACCGACGACGGCCGTGCCGTCTTTGATCAAGTCGAGGTGGACCAGCCCGGCCTTCTCCTCAAACACCAGCGGATCGCCGACTGCGCGGCCGTGGCAGTCGCCGCGCCTTGCCAGCACGAAAGCGCTGCCGACATTGGGATGGCCGGCAAACGGCATCTCGGCGCGCGGCGTGAAAATCCGCACCTGCGCCGTGTGCGATGAATCTTGCGGCGGCAGCACGAAGGTCGTCTCCGCGAGATTAAACTCGGCGGCGATCGCTTGCATCTGCGGAGTGGTCACGCCGCGGCCGTCGATGACGACCGCAAGCGGATTGCCGCCGAACCGCCGTTCGGTGAAAACATCGACCGTGACAAATTCAAGCTGCATAGGTCAAATCCGATTTCCTGCACGCTAATGTTTCGCCATCGAGGCTACCCCAGCGCACGCCCGTATAGTTCGCAAAAAATGTCATCATGGATCGGGCATGTCATGATCGCACAAACACGGGCGCCGCCATGCCACTTGCCGTCATTCCCTACCCCGTCATCGATCCGGTGGCGTTCCATGTCGGTCCGTTCCCGATCCGCTGGTATGCGCTGTCCTATATCGGCGGCCTTGGCCTCGGCTGGCTTTATGTATGGGTGCTGATCAAGAACGACCGGCTGTGGGGCGCCACGCCGCGGCCGCGCGCCGAAAGCATCGCCGATCTCGTGCTCTATCTTGCCATTGGCGTCGTGGTCGGCGGTCGCCTCGGCCAGGTGATTTTTTATCAGCCGGACTATTTCTTCGCCCATCCGGCGGAAATCTTCGAGCTCTGGCTCGGCGGCATGTCGTTTCATGGCGGAATGATCGGCGCGGCGCTGGCGATCTGGTACTTTGCCTGCGAGAATAAAGTTACTCTGTTGACGGTCGGCGACATCTGCGCCGCGGCGGCGCCGATCGGCATTTTTCTGGTCCGCATCGCCAATTTCATCAAGCCCGAGCTGTGGGGCCGCCCGAGCGACGTGCCTTGGGCCATGATCTTTCCCAGCGTCGACGATCAGCCGCGGCATCCGAGCCAGCTCTATGAAGCCGGACTGGAAGGCCTGTTGTTGTTTGCGGTGCTGGCGCTGGCGGTCCGCTGCGGTGCGCTGAAGCGGCCCGGCGTCGCGACCGGGATCTTTTGCATTGGCTATGGCCTGGCGCGCATCGTTTCCGAATTTTTTCGCGAGCCGGACCCGCAACTGGAGAAGCTGGCGCACGGCCTGACCATGGGCATGGTCCTCTCGGCGCCGCTGGTGCTCATCGGCATTGCGCTGCTTGTCTATGTGCTGAGGCGCGGCGGAGCGCGCGGAGAAACCGGAACGGTCAACGCTCCTTAGCGTGCCGGCCAGTTCCAGGAGATCATCTCGCCGTTTTCGATGCGCGTTTCGCCCAAATGCTTCTCCAGCACGATCCGCGTCACATCGGCCGCGACCTCGAGATCGGCTATCAGCGTCGAAGCGTGCGACACGACGATGACCTGCGAACGTTTGGCCGCTTGCGCAATGAGCCGGGCTAAAGGCGGCAGTAAATCGGGATGCAGGCTCGTTTCCGGTTCGTTGAGGATCATCAATTCCGGCGGCCGCGGCGATAAAAGGGCGGCCACCAACAGCAGATAGCGCAGCGTCCCATCGGACAGTTCGGCCGCCTTCAACGGACGCAGCAGGCCGTGCTGCGTCATCTGCACCTCGAAATAGCCATCACTGTTCGCCACGTCGATCGCGCAACCGGGGAACGCGTCGGCGACAGCACCGTCAAGTTCGTCCGCGTCGCCGATCTCGCGAATGGTCTGCACCGCGGCCGCGAGATCGGTACCGTCACTGTCGAGAACCGGTGTATAGGTGCCGATTTGCGGCTGCCGCGCCGGCGCGTCACGATCGGTACTGAAATGATCATAAAAGCGCCAGTCGCGCATCCGCTCGCGCAACAGCAGCAGTTCCGGCGCTTGCCGCGGATCGCTGCAATGAGTCATCATGCTGTCGAACGGCGCCAATTGAGTCAGGACTTGCCGCCAGGCTCCGGAATCATCGCGAATACGGACGCTCGGTCCGTTGCGCATTGCGAAGACATTGTTCCGTCCGAGGGTCTCACCGGTCCATTGGCTTTCGACCTTGATCACCGGATCACGCGCGAAGTACGACGATGAGGGCGTCGGCAGCCCCAAATCGATGGCATAGCCGTAATCGTCGCCGGAAAAGCCGAGCTTGAGACTGATCGATGCTTTGCGAACGGTGCCTTCGACCGGTTGCTCACCCTTTCTCATCGCGCGAGAGAATGCTTCCGGTCCGGCCCATAGCGTCGAATGAAGCCCGCCCTCAGCCGCGAGCGACTGGATGACGCGGCCCTGGGCGATGTCGGCCAGGAGCCGAACCGCGCGATAGAGGCTCGATTTGCCGCTTCCATTCGCGCCTGTCACCACGTTGAGCGTGCCAAGACCGAGCTTGATGTCGCGCAACGACCTATAGCCTACGATGGCGATCTTTCTGATCATGGACCTCGGGCCGCCCCAGCCCCGGGCAATAAAACTAGCACGGGAAAGCTCGTCCGGAACAATCAGAGCGTCACTGCCGCGTCCGCATCCGCCGCGGGCCCTGATCGGTGACGCCGAGATGGGTCTCCAGCGCGGCGCGGTCGGCGGCGAGCGTGGCGCTGTCCGCCGCGTGCACCACCGTGCCGCGCTCGAGGATGATGGCGCGGTCGGTGACGCCGAGAATTTTCTTGGCGTTCTGCTCGACCAGGATCGCCGACATGCCCTCGTCGCGGATGATGCGGCGAAGCCCGGCGAGCAACTCCTCGACGATG
>DATJBH010000015.1:0-9774 GCA_035515455.1 Xanthobacteraceae bacterium | reverse complement strand
GTCGACCTTGGCGTTGGGATCGAACGAATAGATGTCGTTCACGCAGATCAACCGCGAGGTCATGTAATATTTGTGTTTCTTGGCGCGCTCGTATTCGGCGACGATGTAAGGCTCCGGCTTATAGTCGGCGCCGAAATAGTCGATATACATTTTCGGATATTCGTAGCCGACCGACGGATCGGGAAAGAAGCGCAGCGCTTGGTGCGTGCGCACCGCCCAGCTCACTTCCTCGTCGACATAAGGCTCGATCATCTGCGCGCCCCAGTAACCGTGGTCGCAGCGGATGAAGCTCGCCACGCCGATATCGTGCAGCAGACAGGCCAGCACCACCTTCTCGCTGTGACCGCCCTTGAGCGCATGGGTCGCGCTCTGCAGAAGATGATTGAGCGAGGCGAAGCGGTTATTGAAGAAGTCGATCAGCGTCGGTTTCGCCGGCATTTTCGGCAGCCGCGGATCGGCGCCCATCAGGAAATATTTGTCCGGGTTCGCGGCTTTGAGCGCCGGACCGCTCGGCATTTCGACCTTGCCGTCGGCGCTGTTGAACAGCGTGGACTTGGTGGCGATGCGTTCGCCGAGCTCGTGCATCATCCGTTCTTCCAGCGCGTCGGCGCGTTCCGACAAGCTTTGCGGATTGGCGTGTTCGTTCATGGGGAGCCTGCCTTTTCCGCCCGTTGCCGGGCGATTGCTTCGATGGCGTCGACGATGGCCTGATAGCCGGTACAGCGGCAGTAATTGCCGGATATGTGTTCGCGGATCATATCACGACTCGGCACGCCGAGGCGCGCCAGAAGCGCCTGCGCGCTGATCAACATACCGGGAGTGCAGAAGCCGCATTGCAGCGCGTTCCGCCGTTGGAACGCGTCCTGCAGGTCGGCGATGACGCCGGAATCCGACAGTCCTTCGATGGTTTGGACCTCGGCGCCGTCGCATTGCGCAGCCAGCACCAGGCAGCCGCGCACCACGTCGCCATCGACCAGCACCGAGCAGGCGCCGCAGACGCCGTGCTCGCAGCCGATATGGCTGCCGGTCAGGCCCAGATCGTCGCGCAGGAAATCGACCAGGGTTTTGCGGGCCTCGACGCGCTCGCGCACGTCCTCGCCGTTGACGCGCAGGGCGATGTCGAGAGTGCGCTCGCTCATGACCGACCGGGAATTTCCCCACATCTTATTGGTTATTGTCGACGATATCCCGCACGATGTCGATGGCGCGCCGCAGCAAAGTCATCGAGGCTTCGAGCGTGCGGAAGGCGGCATGGGAGGTGAGCGTGACATTATCCATGCGCGCCAGCGGATTATCGGGCTTGAGCGGCTCGGCGTGGAAGACATCAAGGCCGGCGTGGCGGATGCGGCGCGAGCGCAGCGCCTCGACGAAGGCCGTCTGATCGACCAGCGCGGCGCGCGCGGTATTGACGAAAATCACGCCCGGCTTCATGCGCGCGAACTGTTCGGCTCCGAGAAAGCCGCGGGTCTCGTCGTTGAGCGTCAGGTTCATCGAGATCGCATCCGAGCGCGCCAACAGCTCGTCGAGCGGCACGAGAGGCGCGCCGGGCTGCGGCGTGCGGTTCCAGGCGATCACTTCCATGCCCAGGCCTTTGCCGATGCGCAAAACCTCGCGGCCGATGCCGCCGAGCCCGATCACGCCGAGCGTCTTGCCGAGAAGCTGCACGCCCTCATGCGGCGTCCAGGTGCCGGCGCGCACTTCGCGATCCATGCGCGCGATATCTCGGCAGGCGGCGAACAGAAGAGCGACGGCGTGTTCGGCTACCGCGGTGTCGCCGTAGTTGCGGATGGTGTGGACCTTGATGCCGCGCGCCGCCATGTCGGCGAGGCTCATGTAGCTTGCCGGCCCGGTGCCGAGGAAGACGATGTGCTTGAGCGCGGCGCACTGCTCGACCAGCGGCGTCGGCATGTAGGAGTGGTCGTCGATGGCGATATCGTAGCCGTCGAGGAGCCGCGGCAGGTCGTCGGTCGCAAATGGCTTGCGGTTGACGTCGATCGCCGGATCGCCGGAGCGGAAGACCCGCTCCCACACCGGCGCCAGCTGGTCGTTGCAGTCGAGGAACAGCGCCTTCATCCCCCCTCCTCCGCGCCCCGTTGACGGTTGGGGCGGCGACTTCTAACACATCGATCCAGCTCATTCGGGGGATTTGACATGCGTTTTGCTAGCTATGCGTTGCGCGGCCGGCCAAGCTTCGGCGCGGTCGTCGGCGAGGGCATCGTCGACCTGCGCCCGCGGCTGCACCGCTTCCAGACGCTCAGCGAGGTGTTCCGCGCCCAGGCGATCGATCAGGCCAAGGCCGCCGCGACCGGCGTGCGCCCCGATGTGACGCTCGCCGAAGTCGAACTCTTGGCGCCGCTGCCGGCGCCGGAAAAAATCCTCTGCATCGGCATCAATTACGCCAACCGCGGCGCGGATTATAATGTCACCAACACCCCGAAATATCCGAGCATGTTCTACCGTGCGCCGAATTCACTGGTCGGCTCGGGGCAGAACCTGATCCGGCCGAAAATCTCCGAGCAACTCGACTACGAAGGCGAAATCGCCATCGTCATCGGCCGCGACTGCAAGCATGTCGCCAAGGACCGCGCGCTCGAGATGATCGGCGGCATCACGCTCGCCAACGAGGGCACCATCCGCGACTGGACGCGCCACGGCCAGTTCAATGTCACCCAAGGCAAGAATTTCGACGCTTCCGGCGGCATCGGCCCGTGGATCCAGACTGAGTTCAACCTGACCAAGCCGCTGCATCTCACCGTGCGCAAGAACGGCGAGGTGACACAGGACGACACCACCGCGAGCATGATCTTCTCGTTCGCCGACATCATCGCCTATACGACGAGCTTCATGACGCTCAAGGCCGGCGACGTCATCTGCACCGGAACGCCGGTGAAGAAGACGAAATCCGATCCGCCGGTCTGGCTCAAGCCCGGCGACACCATCGAGGTCGAATGCCCGGAGATCGGCATGTTGCGCAACACCGTGGCGGATGAGAAGTGACCGCGCCGGCGCGCGCCGCCTGCGTCATCGGCTGGCCGATCGGACATTCGCGCTCGCCGCTTATTCATAATTACTGGCTCAGGCGTTATGGCATCGCCGGCGAATACCGGAGCGAGGCGGTCCCGCCCGATCGTTTCCGTGCCTTCGTGCAGTCGCTCGCGGCGCACGGCTATGTCGGCGCCAACGTCACGGTGCCGCACAAGGAAACGGCGCTTGCCGCCTCGCAGCCCGACGACCGCGCCCGCGCCGTCGGCGCGGCCAATACGCTGTGGCTCGACGATGGCGTACTGCATTCGACCAACACCGATGTCGAAGGCTTCTTGAACAATCTCGACGCTTGCGCGCCGGGTTGGGATCGCGGCGCCGACAAAGCTGTCGTGCTCGGCGCCGGTGGCGCGGCACGTGCGGTCGTTTATGCGCTCCTGGAACGCGGCATCGATCGCGTTGTTGTCGCCAATCGGACCGAACGCCGCGCCAAGGCCTTGGGCGAGCGTTTCGGTGCTGGCGTTCAGCCGATCCGCTGGGACGCACGCCATGCCGCGCTCGACGATGCGGCACTCGTCGTCAATACCACGACGCTCGGCATGCCCGGGCAACCGGAACTGGCGCTGGATATTGGGCGGCTGCGCCGTCACGCCATCGTCGCCGATCTGGTTTATTGGCCGCTCGTAACGCCGCTCCTTCGTACCGCGCGGGCGCAGGAACTTCGCACCGCCGACGGGCTTGGCATGCTGATGCATCAGGCCGTTGGCGGCTTCGCGCGTTGGTTCGGCACAAGGCCCGAAGTGACCGCGGAACTACGTGCACTGCTCGAGGCCGATCTTAGCCATACGCAAGCGAAGCCGCCGGAATAAGCTCGCGCACCGGGGGTTATTACGCCGTATCCTAGAAGCGGGGCGCGTTGGGAGGATTGACGATGAACCCATTCAAGCTGACGGTGGTAGCCGGCTTTGCGTGTCTCTTTGTGGCGTCGCTTGCCGCGGCCCAGGCGCCGCAAACGGTTCGCGTCCGCGCCACCATCGAGAGCGTCGATGGTGCCATGCTGACGGCAAAATCGCGCGACGGCACGGAGATGAAGATCAAGCTTGCCGACAACGCGCCGGTGAACGAGGTCGTCAAGGCGGCTCTCTCCGACATCAAGCAAGGCTCGTACCTCGCCATAACTGCCACTCCGCAGCCCGACGGCAGCCAACGGGCCACGGCGATCCTCATCTTTCCGCCGGCCGTGCACCCGCCCGAAGGTTTCTCGAACTGGGACTTGCCTCACAGCACGATGACGAATGCCACCGTGGCTGATCAGGTCACGAGCACGGACGGTGAAACGCTCACGGTGAAATACAAGGACGGCGAGAAGAAAATTGTCGTGCCGCCGAGCGCAGAGATCGTGACCATCAAGAAGGCGACGCTGGCGGACCTCAAGCCCGGGCAGAAAATCTTCATTTTCGCCGCGAAGAAACTCGATGATGGGACGCTGGCAGCGCCCAATGTCTCGTTCGGCGATTACGGCGTGTGGCGGTAACGCCGCAATCCCCGGGCTTGCCGTGAGAACCATCGGGTTCCGGACTGCCGTCACGCTGGTCGCGGCGCTCGCCGCGACGGCGGCGGCGCTGGCGCAACAGCCGCCGACCGTGCGCCTGCGCGGCACCATCGAAAAGATCGACGGCCACACGGTCATGGCGAAGTCGGATAAGGACGCCGCACTTAAGCTCGACCTCGCCGACAAGGTCATGGTGGTCGCGATAGTCAAAGCGTCGCTTTCCGACATCAAACCGGGCGACTTCGTCGGCAGCGGAGCCATGTCGCAGCCGGACGGCAAGCAGAAGGCGATTGAAGTGCACATCTTTGCGGCGTCGATGCGCGGCACCGGCGAGGGTGTCCACCCCTGGACCCATGGCCCGACCAGCACCATGACCAACGGCACGGTCGGCGCGACCGTCACCGGCGTGAACGGCCCCGTGATCACCCTCGCCTACAAGGGCGGCCAGCAGAAAATCCTGGTGCCGGCGGATGTGCCGGTGGTGCGCTATGAGATCGCGGATCTGAGCGCCATCAAGCCGGGGGCCGCTTTCACGGTCAACGCAGCGACAAGACAGCCCGACGGCAGCTTCGCCGTCGGCCGCATCAATGTCGGCCAGGGTGGCGCCAGCCCGCCATGAACGTTGGCGGCAGCGCGCCGTAAAATCGTGACGATTTCTGGCACGGCATTTGCTCGTTATTTGGGCACACCGGAGCGAAGGAGATCGTCCCATGACGCGAGCCGAACTCACCGAGAAGCTTCTCGACATCAAGCGCGAGAAGGGCTGGACCTGGAAATATATCTGCGGCGAAGTCGGCGGCATGTCGCCGGTGCTGATCACTGGCGCCATCCTCGGCCAGATGAAGCTGACCAAGCCGCAAGCGGCGAAGGCTGCCGAACTGTTCGGCTTGAGCAAGACCGAGCAGGCGCTCCTCAACGAGGTGCCGAACCGCGGCTCGCCGATGCCGCCGACCGATCCCCTGATCTATAGGTTCTACGAGCTGGTGATGGTCAACGGCCCGGCCTTGAAGGTGCTGATCGAGGAAGAGTTCGGCGACGGCATCATGTCGGCGATCGATTTCGATCTCGCGCTGGAGCGCCAGCCCGATCCCAAAGGCGATCGGGTCAGGATCGCAATGTCGGGAAAATTCTTGCCGTACAAGTATTACGGCGCAACCGGCAATGCGCAGGCCTATGGCTACAAGGAAGAATAGTCATCCTCCCTCGTAAAAACGGGGGAGGATGCTGCTCAATGCCAATGCCGGCTGCAGTGCCGGTGGAAATTGTTGTCGGTCCAGCAATGGCCCCGGCTGATCGAGGGGCCCCAGAACGGCTTGCCCCAAACCGCGCCGACCACGCCGCCGACCACGGCGCCGGGAGGACCGGCGACCAGAAGACCGGTGCCGGCGCCGGCTGCGGCCCCGACCATGTCGGCGCGGGCGCCGGGCGCGGCCAGGGTGGCGGTCATCGAAACGATTGCTGCTGCGATGAGAATCTTGCGCATGCTTTCCTCCTCCAGGCGACCGTATTCGGCCGCGTTACGGCGAGGATTCTGCGCGACAGCTCCCCCGCCCCGCCGGTTAGAACGCACCGGCCGCGAATAGGTTCGATCCGGGCGCTTTCATAAGTTCATAAGGTTGACGCCGGGTGAGCGAACACGGTTCATGACCGGTAAACGCGACCCGCCGGCAGGAGAAACCTACATTTGGGCGATCGCGCGGCGATCGACGCCGGCGATGCTGGTGATCCCGGCGAGCGCCATGCTGATATCGAGCTCGTTGCGCATGATCTCGATGGCACGGGCAACCCCCGCCTGCCCGGCAGCGCCAAGACCGTAGATGTAGGCGCGGCCGCTCATGCATGAACGCGCACCGAGCGCAATCGCGCGCAGAATATCCTGGCCGGAACGGATGCCGCCGTCGAATATCACCTCGATCTCGGCGCCGACGGCGTCGGCGATCGCCGGCAGCATGGAGATCGAGGATGGCGCGCCATCGAGCTGACGGCCGCCGTGATTGGAGACGACGAGTGCCGCGGCGCCGGTCTTGGCGGCAATGCGGGCGTCCTCGAGATCGAGAATGCCCTTGAGGACGAGCTTGCCGGGCCACAAGCTCTTGATCCACTCGACATCCTTCCAGCTCAGAGTGGGATCGAACTGCTCGGCGATCCATTTTGACAGCACGGTGACGTTGCTCATGCCGGGATAGTGGCCGGCGATATTGCCGAAGGTCTTGCGCTTGCCCTGCAATATGCCGAGCGCCCAAGCGGGCTTGGTGGCGATGTCGACGAGGTTCTTGATGCGAATCTCGGGCGGAACGGTCATGCCGTTTCTGATGTCCTTGTGGCGCTGGCCGATCACCTGAAGGTCAACGGTGAGAACCAGCGCGCTGCATTTGGCGGCAATGGCGCGCTCGACCAGCGCGCGGATATAACCGCGGTCCTTCATGACATAGAGCTGGAACCAGAACGGCTTGGCGACGGCGGCCGCGACGTCTTCGATCGAGCAGATCGACATCGTCGACAGCGTGAACGGAATTCCGGCTTGCTGCGCTGCGCGGCAGGCCAATATCTCGCCGTCGCGGTGCTGCATGCCCGTCAATCCGACGGGCGCCAACACGAGCGGCAGAGCCGCCGGCTCGCCCAGGATCGTCGTTTCGGTTTTGCGTCCGGACACATCGTGCAGAATGCGCTGGCGCAGCTTGATACGTTCGAGATCGGCGCGGTTGGCGCGCAGCGTCTGTTCGGCATAGGAGCCGGACTCGCAATAATCGACGAAGGCGCGCGGCACCTTGCGGTGATAGGCCTGCCGCAAGTCCTCGATGCAGGTCATGGTTTTCATGTGCGCTTCCCGGCTCTCAAAACCCGCTTTTGATAGCACAAACTGCGACGATCCAGCCTCGGCCAAGGAACGGCGACTGATCTAAACCGTTGTATTTGTCCGGCGGGAAATGGTCTCGGTCGGCCTCGAAACACGCGGGAAGGCGATCATGATGGACGAACACAAGAACCGGTCGCGGCAAACGGATACCAGGGGGTCTCGGCACGGCAGCAAGGGCAGCGACGACCGACAGAACGCTCGGCGCGAGCGGCTCGATGATGCGCTGGAGCAAGGTCTGGAGGACACCTTTCCGGGCTCGGATCCGGTTTCCGTCACCCAGCCGCCGGGCAGCCCCTACGACAAGAATGAGGCAAAGCGGCCGTAAAAAAGTTCCGCCGGATCGGCGAACCGGCCGATATCCAATTGATTCGGTTTGTACTTATGCTCAACGCCACCCTGCACAGGATGGTAAGATTACCCAATATTTTTTGAAGCGGCCGCGACCCGGAACGGGTTAATATCGTCGCCCGGAGCGGCAGGCGGTGGGGCGTCTTACTATGGTTCGTAAGTATTTCGGTACCGACGGGATTCGCGGCCGCGCCAACGGCGTGATCACGCCGGAATTGGCGCTGAAGGTGGGCCAATCGGCGGGCCTCGTTTTCCGCCGCGGCGAGCACCGCCATCGCGTCGTCATCGGCAAGGATACCCGGCTGTCCGGCTACATGATCGAGACCGCCCTGGTCGCCGGCTTCACGTCGGTCGGCATGGACGTGCTGCTGCTCGGCCCGATGCCCACCCCGGCGGTCGCCATGCTGACGCGCTCGATGCGCGCCGACCTCGGCGTCATGATTTCGGCCTCGCATAATCCGTTCGACGACAACGGCATCAAATTGTTCGGTCCCGACGGCTACAAGCTCTCCGACGAGGTCGAGCACAAGATCGAAGCGCTGGTCGACGCCGACATGACCAAGCAGCTTGCCAAGAGCGCCGAGCTCGGCCGCGCCAAGCGCATCGACGGCGTCCACGACCGCTACATCGAATTTGCCAAGCGCACGATGCCGCGCAACCTTTCACTCGACGGCTTGCGCGTCGTCATCGATTGCGCCAATGGCGCCGCCTATCGGGTCGCGCCGGACGCACTGTGGGAGCTCGGCGCCGATGTCATCGCGATCGGCGTCGATCCGGACGGCTTTAACATCAATCGCGAATGCGGCTCGACCTCGCCCGACGCGCTGTGCCGCAAGGTCCGCGAAATGCGGGCCGATGTCGGCATCGCGCTCGACGGCGACGCCGACCGCGTCGTCATCGCCGACGAGCAGGGCCATCTGATCGACGGCGACCAGCTGCTTGCGGTCATCGCCGAGAGCTGGGCGGAGGATCATCTTTTGACCAAGCCGGGCATCGTCGCCACGGTGATGTCCAATCTCGGTCTCGAGCGTTATCTGCAATCGATCAAGCTCTCGCTCATCCGCACGCCGGTCGGCGACCGATACGTGCTCGAGCAGATGCGCCAGCAGGGCTACAATGTCGGCGGCGAGCAGTCGGGCCACATTATCTTGTCGAATTACACGACGACCGGCGACGGCTTCATCGCCGCGCTGCAATTGCTCGCGGTCGTCAAGAAGAAGAACAAGCCGGTATCGCAGGTCTGTCACCGCTTCGAGCCGCTGCCGCAGGTGTTGCGCAATGTGCGCTACCGCAGCGGTAAGCCGCTCGAACATGACAAGGTGCGCTTGGCCATTGCCGATGCGGAAAGCCGCCTCAACGGCCACGGCCGCCTCGTGGTGCGGCCGTCCGGCACCGAGCCGGTGATCCGCATCATGGGCGAAGGCGACGACAAGCTCATGGTCGAAGAGGTCGTCGACGGCATCGCCGACGCGCTCACCGCCCACGCGGTGTGAAGTGTCATTCCCGGGGGCGGGAGCGCAGATCGCGAGCGTGGAGTCTATAATCATCGATCGTGAATATCGATTCCGGGGCTAGACGCTTGGCGTCGATCCGGAATGACAAGTCTCAGCCCCTCGCCTTCAAAAACTGCGCGAAGGCTTTGAGCGTGGTCTCCGAAACGTAGTGCTCGATGCCCTCGGCGTCGGCCTCCGCCGATTCGGTCGGCACGCCGAGCGCGCGCAAGAGGTCGACGACGAGACGGTGTCGGACGCGCACTCGGTCGGCCAGCTCATGGCCCTTCTCGGTCAGAAATACCCCGCGATAGGGCCGCGCCGTCGCCAGGCCGGCGCGCTTCAGCCGCGAGACGGTCTTGATTGCGGTGGCATGCGACACGCCCAAACGACGCGCAATGTCTGTCGGCCGCGCCTCGCCGATGCTGGCGAGTAGGTCCGCGATGAGTTCGACGTAGTCCTCAAGGAGCGCGGTCGATTGCGCCGATCGGGTTTTGCCGAAACGGCGCGCCTGGGTCAGCTCGGTAGGGAGCTCCAACACGTCT
>DATJBH010000014.1:0-29595 GCA_035515455.1 Xanthobacteraceae bacterium | reverse complement strand
GGAACAACCGGATTGCCGTCATGCGTGGTGTCCTCACTTTTGCAGCGTTTGCCATCGCCGCGGGCCTCGTCGTGCCGAAATACGCCGCGCAACTCCACACCGGCCGGCCGTCGCAACCGGCGCCGACCGTGATGGCGGCGCATTCCGAGGCGCCCGCCGCATCAAGCGCCGCAGATTCGCGCTCGGTGGAGATATCGCCCGGACGCAACGGCCATTTCGAAGTGGCCGGCAGCATCGACGGCCACCGCATGGATTTCATGGTCGACACCGGCGCCTCGGTGGTCGCGCTCACGGCGCGCGATGCGGCGATGCTCGGCATCCATCCCTCGGCCAGCGAATATCGCGCCCTGGTGCGAACCGCCAACGGCACCGTGCGCGCCGCGCCGGTGATGCTGGACCGCGTCGAGATCGACGACATCGTCGTGCATGACGTCGCCGCCATGGTGCTGCCCGAAGGCGCGCTCGCCGACAATCTGCTCGGGCTGACCTTCCTGTCACGGCTGCGCAAGTTCGAATATTCCGACGGCAGGCTCGTTCTGGAACAGTAGCGCTCCCTGTCATCATCCGCGAAAGCGGGTGATCCAGTATTCACTGCACTCACGTGATACTCCGGTGATTACTGGATGACCCGCCTGAGTTTGCCATTGGGCCGCGCGCTTCGCGCGGACCCGTTCGCGGAGCACGACAGCATTACGCAACTATTTCGGCTGCGCGCCGTTTAAGCTATTGCTGGGCACGATTTCTCGATTCGGACCAATTTCCCAATGTTTCCCAAGCCAAAACCTTCGCTGAAGCCGAATACCTATGCCTATGAATCGGAGCCGATGGTCAAAGCCACCGGCTTTCGCGAATATGACGCGCGCTGGCTGTTCGGATCCGAGATCAATCTGATGGGTGTCGAGGCGCTCGGCCTCGGCCTCGGCACCTTGATCCACGAGCTTGGCGTCAAGCCCGACATCGTCACCGGCCACGATTTCCGCTCCTATTCCGCTTCGATCAAGATGGCGTTGACCAACGGGCTCATCGCCGCGGGCTGCCGCGTGCGCGACATCGGGCTCGCGGTGACGCCGATGGCCTATTTCGCCCAGTTCGAACTCGACATGCCCTGCGTCGCCATGGTGACGGCGTCACACAATGACAATGGCTGGACCGGCGTGAAGATGGGCGCCAACCGGCCGCTCACCTTCGGCCCCGACGAAATGAGCCGGCTCAAGGACATCGTGCTCGACGGTCGCTTCAAGCCGAGAGCCGGCGGCGCTTATGAATTCGTCGAGAATTTCCCGGCGCGCTATATCGCCGACCTCACCAGGCGGCCGAAGCTCAAGCGGCATCTGAAAGTCGTCTGCGCCTGCGGCAACGGCACCGCGGGCGCCTTTGCGCCGCAAGTGCTGGAGCAAATCGGCTGCGAGGTGGTGCCGCTCGACTGCGAGCTCGACCACACATTTCCGAATTACAATCCGAACACCGAAGACCTGAAAATGCTGCACGCCATGCGCGACGCGGTGCTCGCCAGCAAGGCCGATGTGGCCTTAGGCTTCGACGGCGACGGCGATCGCTGCGGCGTGGTCGACAACGAAGGCGAGGAGATTTTCGCCGACAAGGTCGGCGTCATGCTGGCGCGCGATATTTCGGCCAATCACAACAACGCGCTGTTCGTCGCCGACGTCAAATCGACCGGCCTGTTTGCGACCGATCCGATGCTGATCAGGAACGGTGCCAAGACCGACTACTGGAAGACCGGACACTCTTACATGAAGCGCCGGGTCAATGAGATCGGCGCGATCGCCGGCTTCGAAAAGTCCGGACACTTCTTTTTCAACAAGCCGTTCGGGCGCGGCTACGACGATGGGCTTATCTTCGCCTTCGCGGTTCTCGACATGCTGGACCGCAATCCGGGAAAGAGCATGGCCGATTTGAAGAACGCGTTGCCGAAGACCTGGTCGTCACCGACCATGTCGCCGCACTGCGCCGACGAGATCAAATATTCCGTGGTCGACGACGTAGTGAAGCATTTCGAGGCCGAAAAAAAGAACGGCGGCAAGGTTGCCGGCCAACCGATCCGCGACCTCGTCACCGTCAACGGCGTGCGCGTCACCGTCGAGGACGGCACCTGGGGGCTCGTTCGCGCCTCCTCCAACAAACCCGAACTGGTCGTCGTCGTCGAAAGCCCGGTATCGGAAGCCCGCATGCGCGATATGTTCGCTTCCGTCGACGCCGTGTTGCGCACGCATAAGGAAGTCGGCGAGTATAATCAGAAAATCTGACGCGCCGTTCTCCTCGCGCGAAGGCGAACCCATAAATTCCGCCTAATCAATCACGTCGGTATTGCTTCTAAAATGCAGTGCCATTAGGCGACAAAGGGGGGTGCGGCAAAAGAGTCCTATTCGATCACGTCGTCGGCGGTGGCAAGCAGCTTTTCGGGCACCGTCAGGCCGAGCGCTTTGGCGGTCTTGATGTTGATCACGAGCTGGTACTTGGTCGGCGCCTGCACTGGCAGATCGGCTGGCTTCTCGCCCCTTAGAATGCGATCGACATACGCAGCCGCACGCCGGAATTGGTCGGCAAAATCTGGCCCATAGGACATCAATCCACCGACCGCAGCATAAGCACGCTGGACGTAGATTGCGGGCAGCTTGTAGCGGGCGGCAGCTGCCATGATTAAATCGATGTGGACCGCCGCTATTGCGCTGGCGGTCACGATCATTCCTCCATTTGACGATTGCGCGTAGCGCGCAATCGCGTGTTCAATCTGGGCTGGTTCGCGAAGATCGATTGGGCTCACGTCGATGCCGACCGATGGCGCCACGGATTGGATAACTGCGAACTGCCCAATTCCAGCGGCAATGTCGGGATCGCGAAGGACCGCGGCGCGCGTTACGCTGGGTGCGATCTGCTTGAGCAGTTCCAGCCACTTCCCGCACAAACTGTACTCAAACATCATAAAGCCGGTCGCATTGCCTCCGGGCCGCGACAAGCTTTCGACGAAACCCGAACCTACAGGGTCGGGCACTATGGCAAACACGATAGGAACGGTGTGAGTGGCCTTCACCATCACCCCTGCGCCCGCACTACCGGCGGTCACAATCACGTCCGAGCCAAGCGCAACTAGTTCCGCCGCCTGCTTGCGCGTCTGCGCTTCGTCGCCTCCACTCCAGCGGAATTCGACCCGCAAGTTTTGCCCCGGCGTCCAACCCAACTGACGGAGCCCTTCCAGAAATGCTGTTTCGCGCGACTTTGCACCAGGAGTGCCTGCGGATATTGGTTCCAAGAAGCCAACAAGCGGTGTGCGACCGCTGTCCTGTGCCCTCGCGACGAGTGGCCACGATGCAACTGTCCCGCCAACTAACGCGATGAACTCGCGCCGTCTCATTCGATCACCTCGTCGGCAATCGCGAGCAGCGTCTGCGGCACGGTAAGCCCGAACGCCTCGGCGGTCTTGAGATTAACCGCAAGTTCGAATTTGGTCGGCTGCCGGACCGGGAGATCGCTGGGCTTCGTCCCGCGCAGGATTTTGTCGACATATTCTGCGGCGCGCCGCCATTGGTCAGTAAAGTCCGGCCCATACGACATTAGACCGCCGGCTTCGACAAAACGGCTGGTATTGCAGATCGTCGGCAGCTTCGCGTGGAACGCAAACGTCATGATGACCGTCCGGTTAGCGGTTAGTAGAGCATCGCCCAGGACGTAGAGTGTGTCTACTTCGGTCTCTAACGCCGCCAATGTGGGCCCGATGTTTTCGGCGTGCCGGATTTCGAGCAGGGCACGTCAAGGTTCTGCGTGCGAGCCGCAGCCTTGACCTTATCCCTCTCCAGCACGGCCTGGGGAAAGCTGGATAAAGGCATTGAAGTGGCCCGTGAGAAATCCATCCTCGGCTTGCGCAATGTCAGCTATTCTGCCGATGCTGGACATTGCGCTTGTTCATGAGTCGGCGCCCTCACACCTCCTGAAAAACATCGATCTCCAGCGCGCCGGGAAACATCGCCCGCCAGGTTTGCAAATAGACCTGCATGCGGGCGTCGCTGGCCATGCGCTGGCGACTCAATTCCCAATCCTCATTGGCCTCGTACTCGATCTCCTGCACGAAGCGCGCCGGATCGTCGACGTTCTGCAAGAGACGCACCTGGGCATTGCCGAACATCTGGTAAAACGGCGTCGCCGCCTTGATCATGGCGACGATCTGCGTGGTATCGGTCGCCGGCATGGTGAACCGCAATTGCAGGGTACGCCGGACCTTTGATTGTTCGTCGTTTGCCATCGGCAATTTCCTTGGGCTGCATTCCTTCGAGTGCTTCCGAGCACAAGCGCGAGCATGACGGAACGGGCCGATATTCCCGAATCCGTGCCGCGTGCCGCACCATCATGCGCTATTTAAAGGTCTCGCGGAACCGGTGCGCCGGGTAAACTCCGAGAATGCGCAGCGATTTCGGCACCGAGACGAATTCGAGTTCCTCGAGCGCCAGTTCGAGCGCACGATGCCTGGGATGACCGTCGACGTCGGCGTAAAATTGCGTCGCGGTGAAGCTGCCGTCGACCATATAGCTTTCCAGCTTGGTCATGTTGACGCCGTTGGTGGCGAAGCCGCCAAGCGCCTTGTAGAGCGCCGCCGGGATGTTGCGCACCTGGAACACGAAGGTGGTGATCACGCGCTTGTCCTTGCGGCTCGCCCATTTCGGCTCGCGGGCAAGCACCACGAAGCGGGTGGTATTGTGCTTGGCGTCGGCGACGTCTTTTTTGAGGATGCGCAGGCCATAGATCTTGGCCGCGAGCTTGGTCGCCAGCACGGCGCGCGAGACGTCGCCCGCTTCCGCGACTTCTCGCGCCGCTCCCGCGGTGTCGGCGGCGACCACGGGTTTGAGCCGCAGCGCCTTGGTGATGTTGCGGCACTGCCCCAAGGCGTGGATGTGGCTCTCCACCGTTTTGATGGTCTTAAGCGTCGCGCCTTTGGGCGCCATCAATTGGTGCTGCACCGGCAGGAACCATTCGGCGATAATGTGCAGCCGCGACGCCGGCATCAAATGATGGATATCCGCCACCCGGCCGGCTACCGAATTGTCAATCGGGATCATGGCGAGCGCGGCCCGTCCGCTGCGCACCGCGGCGAAGGCGTCCTCGAAGGTCGGACACGGCAGCGGCTCCATGTCGCGAAAGGCCTCGCGGCAGGCGATGTGC
Source organism: Xanthobacteraceae bacterium (assembly GCA_035515455.1). Lineage (GTDB taxonomy): Bacteria > Pseudomonadota > Alphaproteobacteria > Rhizobiales > Xanthobacteraceae > BOG-931. The sequence continues at coordinate 24,426 of DATJBH010000014.1, read as the reverse complement.
GAATTCGCCCCCGGCTCGCCCTGGTACGCGATCTTGCGGCGCTTGTTGCTGCGCTTGGTCATGGTTTGATGATTTTGGTCATGGCAATTTCGATCCAGACTGTCCCGTTAGCATGGCGCGCGCTTTTTCCAAATCCTCAGGCGTGTCGACGCCGAGCGGGACGGCGTCGACGATTTCGACATCGATGCGCATGCCGGCTTCCAGCGCCCGCAATTGCTCGAGCTTCTCGCGGCGCTCCAGCGGCGACGGCGGCAGCCTGACGAAGCGTTCCAGCGCCGCGCGGCGAAACGCGTAAAGGCCGATGTGATGGTACAGCGGCCCCTCGCCCGCCGGCGCGGTGGCGCGGGTGAAATAAAGGGCGCGCAGCCGGCGCGGCGCCACCGGTGTTCCCACCACTTTGACGACATGAGGATTGGTGCGCTCCGCGGTCCCCGTGATCTCGGCCGCCAAGGTCGCGATGTCGACGGCGGCGTCGGCGAGCGGCGTGAGCGCCGCACGGATGGCGGCGGGTTCGATGGTCGGCTCGTCGCCTTGCACGTTGACGACGATCTCCGCGCGGCGTTCCGAATCGACCTTGCCAAGCGCCTCGAAGATACGGTCGGAGCCTGAGGCGTGGTGCGGCGCCGTCATCACCGCGCGTCCGCCAGCCTTATCCACAGCCGCCGCGACCTCAGCCGAGTCGGTGGCGACGACGACCGGACCGACGTCGGCCGCCTGCGCGCGACGCAGGACATGCACGATCATGGGCTCGCCAGCGATCGTGGCAAGCGGCTTGCCTGGAAGCCGGGTCGACGCCAGGCGCGCAGGAATAAGGATAAGAATGTCGGCCATCGTCTTGGTGGGTGCTTATACGGGTTGCAAGAGGAGGGGCAAACTGGCTATTTGTGCACCGCCCACGCCCCTCCTGCGGAGCTTCCCCGCGATGGATTCGTTTGAAATCAACAAGATTCTCGGCGCTCTGCTGGGAACGTGCCTCATCCTCGTCGCCATGCATATCGCATCCGGCGCAATCTTCACTCCCGAGATGCCGGCAAAACCGGGTTACGTGATCGCGGTCAAGCAGGAGGCCCAAGGTGGCGCGGCGCCAGCGGCACCGGCAGAGACCCCGATCGATACGTTGCTCGCCAGCGCATCGTCCGAACACGGTGCGCAGATCGCCAAGCAATGTCAGGCTTGCCACAATTTCCAGGAAGGCCAAGGCCCCAAAGTCGGCCCTGATCTCTATGGCGTCGTGGATCGACCGGTCGCCTCCGTTTCCGGCTTCAACTATACCGACGCCTTGAAGGGCGCAGCGCAGAAACTGGGCGGCAAGTGGAGCTTCGATGCGCTCAATAAATGGCTGACCAAGCCGAGCGCAGTTGCACCGGGTACAGCCATGACGTTTGCCGGCCTCACCAATGAGAAACAGCGCGCCGACGTGATCGCTTATCTCGATACCCTTTCGCAGCATCCGGTGCCGCTGCCGAAGGCGCAAGGCGCCGCCGAGCCGGCGGCAAAACCGGCGGCTGCCGCTCCAGCGGCCGCCCCGGCATCCGGGGGCGCCCCGGCCGCTGCGCCGAACCGTCCACCAGCTTCGGCCCCTGCCGCTCCGGCCTCGCCGGCCCCTCCCGCTGGCGCAGCTCCGGCGCAGCACTAGCGGCGCTTCCGCCGCGGCTCGCCCCTGTCGTCGCCCTGTCGCAAGGGAATGCGCAGTCTAGACCGTGATCTAATTCGATTGAATTGGATCACGGTCTAGACGTTTGGCTGGCGCACAGTCTTTTTCGAAAACCGGCTCCCCACTTTGCGGGATCATGCACTACTTCGTCGCGACGCCCCCTCCCCGTTGGCGTTGCCTTCGAAAAAGCCGATAATGCGCGGCAACGAGAAATGCTGCGAACCCTAGGGAGTACCAGGTGAACCGCCGATCCTTGTTGAAAACTGCGCTGCTTTCCGCCGCCGCCTCGCGTCTGGGCTGGACCAACATCGAGCGGGCGCAGGCGCAACCGGCCGCGCCGGCGCCGGCTTCCACCAAGACCTGGCACCACGGCACCTCGCTCTACGGCGAACTCAAATACCCCGCAAACTTCAAGCAATTCGACTATGTCAACGCCGCGGCGCCGAAAACCGGCAGTGCGCGGCAGGTCGCCTACGGCACTTTCGACAACTTCAACCAGGTGATCGCCGGCGTCAAAGGCACGCTCGCCGCCGGCATCGACCTGATCTACGACACGCTCGCGGTGGCCTCGCTCGATGAAGTCTCGAGCGAATACGGACTGCTCGCCGAGGCGCTGAGCTATCCCGACGATTTTTCCTCGGTCAGCTATCGGCTGCGGCCGGAGGCGAAATGGCACGACGGTACGCCGGTCACGCCGGCCGACGTCATTTTCTCCTTCGAATCCTACAAGAAGCTCAACCCACGCTCGTCGGCCTATTACCGCCACGTCACCAAGGTGGAACAGACCGGCGATCGCGAGATCACCTTCACCTTCGACGGCCCCGGCAATCACGAATTGCCGCAGATCGTCGGCGAGCTGACGGTGCTGCCGAAACACTGGTGGGAGGGTAACGACGCCAACGGCAAGAAGCGCAGCATCAGCGACACCACGCTCGAGCCGCCGCTCGGCTCGGGCCCCTATCGCATCAAGGAGTTCTCGGCCGGCCGCAACGTCGTGTATCAGCGCGTCAAGGACAATTGGGGCAGCAACGTCAACGTCAATATCGGCCGCGACAATTTCGACGAAGTGCACTTCGAATATTTCCGCGACACCACCGTTGCGCTGGAAGCTTTCAAGGCCGACACCGTCGACTGGCGCGTCGAAAATCTCGCCAAGAACTGGGCCACGGCCTACGACTTCCCCGCGGTCACCGACAAACGCGTCGTTCTCGAGGAATTCCCGATCAGAAATTACGGCCTGATGCAGGCCTTCGTCTTCAATATCAGAAAGCCGAAGTTTCAGGATCCGCGGGTACGGCTTGCCTTCAATTATGCGTTCAATTTCGAGGAAATGAACAAGGAGATTTTCTTCGGGCAATATAAGCGCATCGACAGCTATTTCGACGGCACCGAGCTCGCCGCCACCGGCTTGCCGACCGGCCGCGAGCTCGAACTCCTGGAAACCGTCCGCAACGAGGTTCCTCCCGAGCTTTTCAAGAAGCCCTATGCCAATCCGGTGAACGGCAATCCCGGGGCGGTGCGCAACAATCTGCGCGAGGCGCTGCACCTCCTCAAAGCGGCGGGCTACGACGTCAAGGACCAGCAGCTCGTCAACGTCAAAACCGGCGAGCCTTACAGCGTCGAGCTTCTCTCGGCAGGTCCGAGCTTCGAGCGCGTCTTCCTGTTCTACAAACCCTCGCTCGAACGTCTCGGCATGACGGTCTCGGTGCGCACCGTCGACGAGGCGCAGTTCGAGAACCGGGTGCGCGGCTGGGACTTCGACATCATCACCAATTCCTGGCCGGAATCGCTGTCGCCGGGCAACGAGCAGCGCGGCTACTGGGGCTCGCAGGCGGCCGACCAGCCCGGCTCCGACAATCTGATCGGCATCAAGAATCCGGCGGTCGATGCGATAATCGACAAGATCGTCTTTTCCAAAAACCGCGCCGATCTGATCGCCGCCACCAAGGCGCTCGACCGCATCCTGTTGTGGAACTACTACGTCGTGCCGCAATGGTCTTATTTCAAGCTACGCACCGCGCGCTGGGACCGCTTCAGCCATCCCGATCCGCTGCCGAAATACGGCGTCTCAGGCTTCCCCACGGTGTGGTGGTGGGATGCGCAAAAAGCCGCAAAGACCGGCGGTTCATGAGGATCGTCCGGCAGCCACGTTACGGCTTTCCCGGAAGGTCGCGAAATTGGCGCATGTCCCCGTGATCAGGCCAGCCATCGAGCCATCGGCCGATTGCCGAACGATGCTGCTGCCATGCCTCGCCTAACGCGTCGAAGCGCGCTGCTCCTGAGTGCCGGCGCGGCGGCCGCGGCATGGCCGACGATGCCGGTGCGCGCCGATGACACGAGCGAATCGCACGGCCTCTCGGCCTTCGGCGATCTCGCCTACCCGCCGGACTTCGCCCATTTCAGCTACGTCAATCCCGAGGCGCCGAAAGGCGGCATCTTCTCTCAGATCGGCCCGGACCAAATTTACAATCAGAATTTCCTGACCTTCAACTCGCTCAACACCTTCATCCTCAAGGGCGATGCCGCGCAGGGCATGGAGGCGACTTTTGCCACGCTGATGGTGCGGTCGGGCGATGAGCCGGACGCGATGTACGGGCTTGCCGCATATAAAGTTCGCCGCTCGGCCGACGGCCTCGTCTATCAATTCTTCATCCGGCCGGAAGCGAAATTCCACGACGGCTCGCGGCTCACCGCCCGCGACGTCGCCTTCTCGCTGACGACGCTCAAGGACAAGGGGCATCCGCTGATCACGCAGTCGCTGCGTGATTTCGCCGGCGCCACCGCGGACGACGATGCAAGCGTCACCGTGCGCTTTGCGCCGAAACGGGCGCGTGACGTGCCGCTGTTGGTCGCCGGGCTGCCGATTTTTTCCCGCGCCTATTATGCGGCGCACCCGTTCGACCAGTCCACCCTCGACATTCCGCTCGGTTCCGGCGCCTATCAAGTCGGCCGCTTCGATGCGGGACGCTTCATCGAATATCATCGCGTCAAGGACTGGTGGGGCGCCGATCTGCCGGTCGCCCGCGGCCAAAGCAATTTCGATATCGTGCGCTTCGAATATTATCGCGACCGTGACGTCGGCTTCGAGGGCTTTTCGGCGGGCACCTATCTGTTCCGTGAGGAGTTCACCTCGCGCTTCTGGGCGACGCGCTACGATTTCCCGGCGGTCAAGGACGGCCGCGTCAAGCTCGACGAGATCCCCGACGACACGCCGTCGGGCGCGCAAGGCTGGTTCATCAATACGCGGCGGCCGCAATTCGCCGATCGGCGCGTGCGCGACGCGCTCAACGATGCCTTCGATTTCGAGTGGACCAACAAGACCATCATGTACAACGCCTATAAGCGCACGGTCTCGGTGTTCCAGAATTCCGATATGATGGCGGTCGGCTTGCCGAGCGCTGCCGAGCTAACGCTGCTCGAGCCGTTCCGCGGCCGCCTGCCGGCCGAAGTCTTCGGCGAGCCTTACACGCCGCCGGTTTCCGATGGCTCGGGCGAGGACAGGCCGTTGCTGCGCAAGGCGGCGCAGGCGCTGCAAGACGCCGGCTGCGTCATCCGCGACGGCAAGCGGGTGCTGCCCGACGGCATGCCCATCACGATTGAATTTCTGATCGACGAACCCGCGCTCGAACCGCATCACATGCCGTTCATCAGGAATCTCGGCGTCCTCGGCATTGCGGCCGGCTTGCGCGTCGTCGACCCCGTGCAATACCGGGCGCGGCTCGACAATTTCGACTTCGATATCACCATCGACCGGTTCAGCTTCTCGGCCACGCCGGGCGATTCGCTGCGGTCTTATTTTTCCTCGCAAGCGGCGTCGCTGCACGGTTCCAACAACCTCGCCGGCATCGCCGATCTGGTCATTGACGCGCTGATCGAGGCCATCATAGCCGCCGATACCCGCCCCGCTCTGGTCACCGCCTGCCGCGCGCTCGACCGCGTCATTCGCGCCGGCCGCTACTGGATACCGAACTGGTACAAGGCCTCGCACTGGATCGCCTACTGGGACGTGTTCGGCAGGCCGCCGGCGCAACCCCGCTATTTTCGCGGAATTCCCGACACTTGGTGGTATGACGCTGCCAAGGCCGCGCGAAACCGGCCGCCGCGCTAGTGTGACGATTGGGAACTCCGCGCCATCATTTCGGCCGGGCCCGCCAAAATCGGGACAAGCGTGCCGCGAATTCGATGGCGGAAAGCCAGTATGCCGCATGCTATAGGGTCGCCAGCCCAAGCGACCGTCGTCATTCCGTCACGCCTGGATGCGACGCCGCAGCCGCATTCGAGCCGATTAAGAGTGGTGGCGCATTGCGTCAATGGCTTTAAGATAGTCCAACGATAGACCTGCTGGGACTCAATGGCCGCCTATATCGTCCGCCGTCTTCTATTCATGATCCCGACGATTTTCGGCATCATGCTGGTGTCATTCGTCGTGGTGCAATTCGCCCCGGGGGGCCCGGTCGAACGCGTCATCGCCCAGCTTCGCGGCAGCGACACCGGCGCAACCTCGCGGATTTCCGGCTCGACCAGCGGCGATTTCTCCCACGGCGCCTTGCAGGCCGGGTCGCAATTCGACGTCACCTCGAAATATCGCGGCGCCCAAGGGCTCGACCCGGCCTTCATCAAGAGCCTGGAGAAGCAGTTCGGGTTCGACAAGCCGGCCTATGAGCGCTTCTTCCTGATGATGTGGAATTATGCGCGCTTCGACTTCGGCAAGAGCTATTTCCGCGACGTCAGCGTGCTGCAGCTGATCAGGGAAAAGCTGCCGGTATCGATCTCGCTCGGCATCTGGATGACGCTGTTGAGCTATCTGATCTCGATTCCGCTCGGCATTCGCAAGGCGGTGCGCGATGGCTCGCAGTTCGACGTATGGACGTCGGGCGTCATCATCGTCGGCTATGCCATTCCCGGCTTTCTGTTCGCGATCCTGTTGATCGTTTTGTTCGCCGGCGGCTCGTTCTGGCAAATCTTCCCGCTACGCGGACTGACCTCCGAAGGCTGGTCGCATTTTCCGTGGTGGGAGAAGATTCTCGATTATTTCTGGCACCTGGTGCTGCCGATCGTATCCATGGGGCTTGCCGCCTTCGCCACCATGACGCTGCTGACCAAGAATTCCTTCCTCGAGGAATTGCGCAAGCAATATGTGCTCACCGCGCGCGCCAAGGGCTGTTCGGAGCGGCAGGTTCTGTACGGGCATATTTTCCGCAACGCCATGCTGCTCGTCATCGCCGGCTTTCCGGCCGCGTTCGTCTCCGCCTTCTTTGCCGGCTCGCTGCTGATCGAGACCATCTTCTCGCTCGACGGCCTTGGGCTGCTCAGCTTCGAGAGCGTGCTCAACCGCGATTACCCGGTGGTGTTCGCCAATCTCTACATCTTCGCCCTGGTCGGCCTTGTCGTAAATCTGATTTCAGACCTCACTTATACTTGGATCGATCCGCGCATCGACTTCGAGACGCGGGAGGTGTGAGGTGGACGACAAGACCCTCACCGACAATTTCGAGATCGAGCCGGGCATCCCCGACGACCTCAAGCCCGACGTCGAGCCCGCCGGCCCGCTCGGCCTCTCCGGAATGCCGCGCGGCTTCGAGTTTTCCCCGCTCAACGCGCGGCGCTGGCGGAACTTCAAGGCCAACCGCCGCGGCTATTGGTCGTTATGGATCTTTCTTGTGCTGTTCACCGTTTCGCTGTTCGCCGAATTCATCGCCAACGACAAGCCGCTGTTTATTCACTTCGACGGCAAGAGCTTCTTTCCGGTCTTCGTGACTTATCCGGACACCGATTTCGGCGACGATCTCGGCACCGCCGCCGACTACCGCGATCCGCATTTGCAGAAATTTCTCGACGAGCATAACGCCATCGAAATCTGGGCGCCGGTCCGCTTCTCCTACAACACCATCAATGACAATCCGCCGTCGGCTTTTCCGTCCAAGCCGACCTGGATGCTGACCGAGAAGGATTGCGAGTTCGCCGCCAAGAACGGCTACGCCAAATGCGGCACGCTCGAATATAACTGGTTCGGCACCGACGATCAGGGCCGCGACGTGCTGGCGCGGATGATCTATGGGTTCCGCATTTCGGTGCTGTTCGGACTGGTGCTGACCATCGTTTCCTCGATCATCGGGGTGGCCGCTGGCGCCGTACAGGGCTATTTCGGCGGCTGGACCGATCTCTTGTTCCAGCGCTTCATCGAGATCTGGACGTCGGTGCCGGAGCTGTATCTGCTGTTGATCATTTCGTCGGTGCTGGTCCCCGGCTTCTTCGTGCTGCTGGGAATCCTGTTGCTGTTTTCCTGGGTTCGGCTGGTCGGTCTGGTGCGCGCCGAGTTTTTGCGCGGCCGCAACTTCGAATACATCCAGGCCGCGCGCGCGCTCGGCGTATCCAACGCGGTCATCATGTTCCGGCATCTGTTGCCGAACGCCATGGTCGCAACCATGACGTTCCTGCCGTTCATCATGTCGTCCTCGGTCATGACGCTGACCGCGCTCGATTTCCTCGGCTTCGGCCTGCCGCCCGGTTCGCCCTCGCTCGGCGAGCTGTTGTCGCAGGCCAAGGCCAATGTGCAGGCGCCGTGGCTCGGGCTCACCGGCTTCTTCACCGTTGCGCTGATGCTCTCGCTGCTGATCTTCGTCGGCGAGGCGGTACGCGACGCTTTCGATCCGCGGAAGACGTTCGCATGAGCGGGCAACCGGGCAAGGAGCTCTGCCTCTCGGTCCGCGATCTCTCGATCGCGTTTCGCTCGGGCGGGCGCGAGACGCGCGCGGTCGACGGAATTTCGTTCGACATCGTCAAGGGCGAGTGCATGGCGCTGGTCGGCGAATCCGGCTCCGGCAAATCAGTCACGGCACTGTCGATCTTGCGGCTATTGCCCTATCCGACGGCGCATCACCCGTCAGGCAGCATCAATTTCCACGGCCGGGACCTATTAAAGCTGTCGGAACGCGAAATCCGGCAGGTGCGCGGCGACGACATCACCATCGTGTTTCAGGAGCCGATGACTTCGCTCAATCCGCTGCACACGATCGAGAAGCAGATCGGCGAGATCCTGTTACTGCATCGCGGCTTGACCGGAGCGCCGGCGCGCGCCCGGACGCTCGAAGTCCTCACCCAGGTCGGCATCCCCGACCCGCAGACCCGGCTGAAAGCCTATCCGCATCAGCTCTCGGGCGGCCAGCGCCAGCGCGTGATGATCGCGATGGCGCTTGCCAATGAGCCTGACCTGCTCATCGCCGACGAGCCGACCACCGCGCTCGACGTCACCGTGCAGGCGCAGATCATCGCGCTGCTGAAGGACATCCAGGCGCGGCTGCACATGTCGCTTCTGTTCATCACCCACGATCTCGGCATCGTGCGCAAGATCGCGCAACGGGTCTGCGTGATGAAGGACGGCAAGATCGTCGAGCACGGCACTGTCGAGCGCGTATTCTCCGCGCCCGAGCATCCCTATACGCAGGCGCTGCTCGCCGCCGAGCCGAGGCCGGACCCGGCGCCGCCGCAGCCGGACGCGCCCATTCTGCTCAAGACAGATGAGCTCAAGGTGTGGTTTCCGATCACCCGCGGCCTGATGCGCAAGACGGTCGGCCATGTCAAAGCCTGCGACGGACTAACCATCGAATTGCGCAAGGGCGAGACGCTCGGCGTGGTCGGCGAATCCGGCTCGGGCAAGTCGACGCTGGGGCGCGCAATCCTGCGGCTGATATCGTCGGACGGGTTGATCGCCTTCATGGGCCGCGACCTGCAGGGGCTGAAATTCAAGGAAATGCGGCCGTTCCGGCGCGACATGCAGATCGTGTTCCAGGATCCCTACGGATCGCTGTCGCCGCGCATGTCGATTGCCGATATCATCAAGGAAGGCCTCAAGGTCCACCAGCCGGACATGTCCAATCGCCAGCGCGACGAGCGCGTGATCCAGGCCTTGCGCGACGTCGGGCTGGATCCCGAAATGCGGTTCCGCTTCCCCCACGAGTTTTCCGGCGGCCAGCGCCAGCGCATCGCGGTGGCCCGCGCCGTCGTGCTGGAGCCGAGCTTCATCGTGCTCGACGAGCCGACCAGCGCCCTCGACATGGTGATCCAGGCGCAAATGGTCGATCTGCTGCGCGACCTGCAGAAGCGGCACAATCTGACTTATCTATTCATCTCGCATGACCTGCGCGTCGTCGCCGCGCTGGCGAGCCGCCTGGTGGTGATGCGGCACGGTCTGGTCGTCGAGGCCGGCGAGGCCGCCGAATTGTTCCGCAACCCCAAGACCGACTATACCCGCGCCTTGTTTGGCGCCGCGTTCAACCTCGAAACCGCGCCCGAGGGCGTGGTCGAGCAATAGATCGGCTCTCTTGCGGCCGCTTCGGCCGCTATAAGACAGAGGCAAATGAAAAGGCCGTTTTTCATCGTCGCATGTGCCGCCATCATCGCCGCCGCGCCTATGGCATGGAGCGGCTTTGCCGCCGCACAAGGCCGCGATCTCTCGATGCGGCTCGTTTCCGAGTTTCCGCTGCTTAACGACGACGGCCAGCGCCTGCCCAATCACAGCGTCAGGCTGGCCGGCCCGATCGACAAATTGCCCGGCGTGGTGGTTGCCGCCAATCCCGAGGGCAAAACAACGCTGGTCGAATTTTACGACCTCAACTGTCCGTTTTGCCGGATCGCCTCCGCCGACGTCGCCGACATGGTCGCGGTCGATCCGGAGCTTCGCCTCGTGCTGGTGCCCTATCCAGTGCTCGGCATCGCTTCGATCGCCGCAAGCCGCGTCGAGCTCGCCGTGGCGAAGCTCGGCACCCCGGCCCAGTTCTATGAGTTTCATCACGCCATCTACGCGTACCGTGGAACGACCGATGGGCTGCGCGCGCTCGACGTCGCGCATCGACTCGGTTTCGACGAAAGTTCTTTGACCAAGCTCGGCGACAGTGACGAAATCACCAAAATCATGAAAGCCCATGTCGCGCTCGGCAATTCGCTCGGCCTCGCGGCCACGCCGAGCTTCATCATCGACGGGGTGGCGATCCTCGGCTATCCGGGGCGCGACGGACTGCAGAAAATCGTCGACGCAGCCCGCGCTTGCGGCAAGGTCGTGTGCTGAACGAAGCGTCCAGGCTCCATTCTATTTTGATACTATCTTGCCTTGCCAAGCAGCTCGGCGACCGGAATGCCGGCGGCGATCTTCTCCTCGCGTAGTTTTTCCGCGGCCGCATTGCGCTGCGCCCGGGCCAGCACCTCTGCCGCGCGTTCGCGCGGGACAAAGCAGACGCCGGTTTCGTCCGCCAGCACCAGATCGCCGGGGTTGACGGCTATGCCGCAAATCGTGACCGGCTTGTTGACGGCGACGGTCTCGACGCGCCACTTCCCGGTGATCGGGCTGACGCTCTTCGACCAGATCGGCAGCCCGATGGCGCGCGAATGATCGACGTCGCGCGCGCCGCCGTCGACAATGGCGCCGATTTCGCCCTGCCGATGTCCGATCGTCGCCGACATGCCGCCGAGATTGGAGACCTGATCGACGCCTTGCACCACGAGAACGTCGCCCGGCGCGGCGAGGTTATGCGCCTCGATTTCGCCAAGCCCGGAGACGCCGCTCTTGACCTTCTCCGGCACCGGCGCGCGTGCCGGGATATTGCGCACGGTCAGCGCCGGGCCGACGATGCGCGCCGCCGGATCGTTCGGCCGCAGCACCGCAGCCGGTACGGCGCCGACGATGCCGAGCTCGTCCATCACGTCGGATGTCGTGCCGGTGAGATCGGGCAGCGCGCGATAGCCTTCCACGACGCCGGGCGGCAGCGCCGGCAATTCCAGCATGCCGAAGGCGTCAGGCGGCAACTTGCCGAGGGTCTGTTTTCTCATCACCTCCACCTTTAGTCGCAGCGCGCGGTCATGCCGCCGTCGACCACGATTTCGGTGCCGGTGATAAAGCGCGCTTCGTCGGAGGCGAGGAACAGCACCGCATTGGCGGTATCGCGGCCGTCACCCATGAAGCCGAGCGGGATGCGCGCGACGCGCGATTTAAGCAAGGCTTCGACGTCGCCGCCGGTGCGCTGCTTGGCGAGCCGCGCCTCGACCATCGGCGTGTGCATCTGGCCGGGCACCACCGTGTTCACGCGGATGCCGTACCTAGCATATTGCACGGCGGTGACGCGCGAAAATTGGATGACTGCGGCCTTCGCCGAGGCGTAGCCGATCTGCGGCGAGCCGGTATAGCGGATGCCGGACGTCGATGCGGTGTTGACGATGGAGCCACCGCCAGACTTCTCGATCATCACCGGAATGACGTGGCGGCAGGCAAGGAACACGCTTTTGAGATTATAATCGATCTGATTGTCGAAGGTTTCCTCCGGCATTTCGGCGACGCCGCCCGCCGCCGAGCCGCCGACATTGTTGACCAGGATGTCGATCGGCCCGAATTTATCGCAGCACGCCGCCACCATGGCCCTGACTTGCGCATCGTCGAGCACGTCGCAGACATGAGTGGCGATCGCGCCGTCATTGCCGACATGGGCGACGGTCTCCGCCATCGCTTCCGCGCTCTTATCAACGGCAAAGACCTTGGCGCCTTCGCGCGCGAACAGCACCGCGGCGGCGCGACCGTTGCCCCAGCCCGGACCGACGCAGCCCGCTCCGGTAACGAGCGCCACCTTACCCTCGACACGTCCCGCCATGACCTTCCATCCTATTGATCGGCGCGGATGTTAGTGGAGCATCGACGGCTGCGCCAGCATGGCGATGAATTCCGTTGAACCCATTTCTGAACGCCGGAGACAAAAGATTTAAGACGCTTCCGAGCCGTTTGGTTCGCCGCCATGCTCAAGGTACTGTTCGCGGTCATTGCCCTGATCGTCGCGGCGATCGTTGCGAGCGTTCATTTCCGGTTCAATCCGGCAATCCCGATCTTCATCGTTCTTGGATTCGGCCTCTACATGGTGGGGCGCATCGGCGGACCAGCGTTGCCGAAGGGCAGCTACGTGCCGTGGGGCTCCGGCCGCGGCATATATCTGCGCGGCCGCGACTACGTCCAAGACGAAGACCCGGACGGCGGCGAGGATCAGCACGAAGGCGATGGCTTCCGCTAGGCGCTCGGTGGCGCGCGAAGCATGCGCTTCGAATTGCAGGACGCCTATTGCGGCCTGCACGTCACTCAACTCTGCGTCAAAACCCGCCGCATCGCGACGACACCGTTCGCATTCGTGATGCCGCAATAAAGCCGCAAGCGCCGCCAGCCGCGATAACCTCACGGCCCATACGGAAAAGGCCGCACGGTGACGGTGTCGCCGATATCGAACGCCATCAAATCCTCTCCGACTTGCAGCGGGCCGGAATAAGTCTGCCGCGTTTCGATCACGATGTCGTCGATGGCCGGCGGCGGAATCTTCTTGTCATTGAGCAGAACGATATGTGTGTAGGCGGCAAGCTTCGGCTTGGTCAGCGTAAAGACCCGTCCCGCGTCCCGCGGCAGAATATGGTGCCCGACGATGCGCTGGATATAGGCCTCGCGCAGCAATTCCGGACGCACCGCCGCGACTTCGTGGACCAGCAGATCCGCACCCTTGCCGTATTTGATGACGTTTTCGTTATAGCGGGTGTCGCTGGAAATGACCGCGGTGCGGCCGCCGTATTCAATGCGATACCCGTAGCAAGGCTTTATCAGGTCGCCGTGATCGACTTCGAAGGCAATCACCTTGACGCCGTTTTTCTCATAAACGACGCCGTCACGATTGAATTCCTCGACCGCAGTGGCGACGCCCTCCGGCGGCAGCTTTTCGTCCGCGAGCCTGATCCTGATGTCGTCGCCATAGGCCTCCTGGAGTTTCGACATCAGCACTTTGGCTCCGGTCGGACCGACCACGCGCATCGGCGTCTTGCGGGTGCCGAAAAACGACTCGAGCCAGCCAGTCAACCAAATATCGGGAAGCCCGGATGTATGATCGGAGTGGTAGTGCGTCAGAAACAGCACATCGAGACTTCCGATCGGTATGTTGAGCTGAAACAGGCGGATCGTTGCGCCGCGTCCGGCGTCGATCAGCAGCTTCTGGTCGCCGGCCTCGATCAGCGTCGCGGAGCCGAAGCGGTCGGGCCGCGGCACCGGCGTGCCGGTGCCGAGCAGCGTGACGGTGAAATCGCTCTTTCGAGTCATTGCTGCAATCTCAGTCCGGCGTCCTTGACGACCTTGGCCCACAGCGCGACCTGCGACCTGACCAGGTCGCCGAGCTGTTGCGGCGTGCCGCCGACCGCATCGGAACCGATCTTGGCGAACGCCTCCTGCACCTTCGGCGTCGCCAGCGCCTTGTCGACGGCGGCATTGAGCCGGTCGACGATGTCTGCGGGCGTGCCGCTTTTCACCGACCATCCGACCCAGTCGAAGCTCGTCAGGCCGGGATAACCGGCTTCGGCCAGGGTGGGCACGTCGGGCAGCGCCGCCATGCGCTTTGCCGGCGTCACTGCAAGCGCACGCAGCTTTCCTTCATAGATGAAGCCGAGCACCGGTGCCGCCGCGATGAACTGGTAGGTATTGACGCCCTGCAGCAGGTCGGAAATGGCACGCGGGAATTCGGTGTAAGGCACATGCGTCGTGCGCACGCCGGTTTGCAGCTTGAACAACTCGCCGATGATGTGTGCGGGCGTCCCGATCCCGCCGGACGAGAACGTCCCTTTGTCCGGATTGTCCTTCAGGTATTGCACCAGCTCGGCAACCGATTTTGCCGGGACATTCGGATTCACCACCAGCACATTGCCGGTCATCGCAAGCTGCGCGACCGGAGCAGTGTCGGTGTTGAGATCGAGGCCCGCATTCGGCACCAGCGATTGGGTTACGCTCAGCGGAAAGCCGACGGCGAGGATCGTATAGCCGTCGGCAGGCTGTTTGAGCGCTTCCCGTGCGCCCAAAAGCTGGGCTGCGCCGGGCCGGTTCTCGACGACGAGATTCCAACCGTCGGCCTCGTTCACGGCGTTGGCGACGATGCGGGTGATGATGTCGGGCGGCGTACTGACCGACGCCGGCACGATGACGCGGATGGATCGCGAGGGATAGGATTGCGCCTCGGCATATCGCGGCAAAGCAAGCGACGCGACGAAAGCAAGCAGCACTGAAAAAGATATTCGCCAGGCCTTCGCGCCGGTTGTCATTCCGCCCCCCGTCCGGCGTCATCGCGCCGTGATTATTGATAGGCGGATGGTAGTCGAGGGTTGGCCGATAATCCAGCAGCGCACCGCTGCGAGAGCCGGCACCTGCCACCGGCGGTTTAGGCTGTTCGGCGCCGCCGGCACGACGGCGATTGCCAAGCCGCTCGGCGCGGGCCGGCATCCGCAGCAAGCCGACGCCGTATCATGACGCCGGCTGGCGCGTCCGGCTTTCGCGGATGCGCCACCAGAACACGACGACGATGCCGACGACCACGCCGGCGACAAGCAAGAGCAGCAGCGCCGAATTTTCGATCCAGGCGATGGCCGGGATGCCGAGCGCCATGATGAGGCCGAGCAGACAAACTTGCCACGACAGCACATGCACGCCCGCGGTAAAGGTGCCGAGCGCCAGCAGCGTGAAAATGGCAAGCCCGGTCGCGCTGGCGTTGAAGCTCTTTTGCACGCTGGCAAGCAGCAGCAAATTCATCACCACGATGAAGGCGATCCAGTGCAGCGCCTGGGTCGCGATCAGGCGGAATTTCTTGGCGCTGTCGTCGGCGTTTTCCCATCCGGCGCCGACGCAAACCAGCGCGATCAACGGCGCGAGAATTTCCCAATAGCCGGTGATCGGTGTCTTCGAGAAGCTGGTGTAAGCGACCCCGATCGTCGTCAGGATCAGAACCAGCGCGAATGGCAGTTCTCTGATCCAGAAACTGACGTGCAGCAAATGATGGTAGGGCGCATGCGGGCTGACGGACGGGACGGCCGGATGGGGTTCTTCGGTGCTCATCGCGCCTGCTCCGCGCTCGTAGGAATGCAGCACAGTAGATCACCCGCGGCGGCGATGCCACCCGCCTGTCTCACGGCCCGAGCCGCCGCACGCTGGCGACTTCGCTGCCGGCGGCACGGATTCGGGCGATGGCTTCGCCGATCGGCTCGCTCGCCACCGCCATGTGAAAGGCGTTGGCATGGAGCAAAGTCGCGGCGTCGCGGACCACGGCGACATGGCCTTTCCAGAAGACGAGGTCGCCGCGCTTGAATGCTGAAAAATTCGAAGCGCCGACGGCCATTCCCAAGGCGCGTTCCTGCATATCGGTGTCGCGCGGACATGCAACGCCGCAGGCCGCAAGCGCGATCTGCACCAGGCCCGAACAGTCCAGCCCGAACGCGGTCTTGCCGCCCCACAGATAGGGCGCGCCGAGAAAGCGTTCGGCCACCGCGACAAAATCGGCTTCACTGACGCCGACCGGTTTGAGGTGAATCGCCGGCACATAAAGCCCAGTCTGCGTCACCGCCATGCGGTCTTCGACCCGAGAGATCGCAAGCGCGGCGCCGAACGGGAAAGCCTCTATCGGCGGTAATTTGATCGACGGCCCGGGAAACGCCAAGGTGCGCAGGGCCGTCACTTGATGTGTCGGCGGAGCACCCGGCTCCGCGAGGGCGCCGCGCGGCAGCCAGCCGACGTAACGGTCGGCGGCAAGCTGGCCCCAGGCCCAGCCCTCTTGGTTCTCGTCGTAAATCGTGACGCGCTCGCCGCCGAGCGCTTCGGTGTCGAGCGGCGCGTCGGGCCGCGGCGCTTGGCGCAGTGGCGCCTGCGGGGCGACGACTTCGTACTCGCGGCCCTCGACGTAACGCGGCGCCGCGACTTTGCCTTCCAGATATTTTGCCGCGAGATCGGCGCGCGCGGGCGTCACGCGAGGATCGAAGTCGCGCATCTCGCCGTTCACCCGTAGCGCGCGGCGAGCATGGCGTAGAGCGCGCGCGCCGCCTGCAATTCGCCGCCTTCCGGCCGGCCCGGCTTGGCGGCCGCGGTCCAGGCGAACAAGTCGACATGCAGCCAGGATTTCGCCGTCACGAAGCGGCGCATGAACAGGGCCGCGGTGATGGCCCCGCCCTGGCTGCCGCCGACATTGTTGGTGTCGGCGATTTTCGATTCCAGCATCGCCTCGTAAGGCCGCCACAGCGGCAGCCGCCACAGCGGATCGTTCTCGGCGGCGCCATGGCGCATCAACTCGGCGGCGAGCCCATCATCGTCCGTGAAGAAGGCCGGCACGTCGGGGCCGAGCGCGACGCGCGCGGCGCCGGTGAGCGTGGCGAAGTCGGCGATCAGCTCCGGCTTGTCCTCGTCGGCGAGCGCCAGCGCATCAGCGAGGACGAGGCGGCCCTCGGCGTCGGTATTGCCGATCTCGACGGTGACGCCCTTGCGCGAGGTGTAGACGTCGCGGGGGCGGAAGCTCGCGCCGGCGATCGAATTTTCCACCGCGGGAATGAGCACGCGGAGCCGCACTTTCAGCCCGCGCGCCATGATCATGGAGGCGAGCGCCAGTGCGGTGGCGCCGCCGCCCATGTCCTTTTTCATGTTGAGCATGCCGGTGTCGGGCTTGATGTCGAGACCGCCGGTGTCGAAGCAGACACCCTTGCCGACGAGCGTGACCTTGGGATGCGCCGTATCGCCCCACGCCATGTCGATCAGCCTCGGCGCGCCAGCGGCGGCGCGGCCCACGGCGTGAATGAGCGGAAAATTCTGCTCCAGCAAATCGTCGCCGACGATGGCGTTGATGGTGGCGGAGTGGCGCGCGGCGAGCTTGCGCGCGGCCTGCTCGAGCTGCGCCGGCCCCATGTCGTTGGCCGGCGTATTGATGAGATCGCGCGCCAGCGTCACCGCTTCGACGATGCGGGCAAGATCGTCGCGGTCGAGGCTTTGCGGCAGATCGAGCTTGATGGCGCGCGCCTCGGCCTTGCGGTAGCGCGTGAATCGGTAAAGCCCGAGCGCGATCGAAAGCGCGGCGAGCCGTGCGTCGCGCGGCTCGTTGGCGAAGCGGTAGGTGCCGTCCGGCAACAGCTGCGCCAGCCGGCCAGGAAGGAACGGATCCTGCGTTTCCTCCGGCCCTTCGAGCCCGAACAGCACGCCCGCGAGCGCGCTTTTACCGTTCTGGCCCGGGAGGAGGAGAAAGCGCCCAGCCTTCGGCTCGAAGCCGGCGGCGGCGGCGAAGGCCGAGTTCTCGGTGCCGAGAGTCTTTCGCACGTCGGCATAATTCGCCGCGGTAACGAACCAGATCGGAACTGCGTCTGCCGCGCCGCGGGTAATAAAAATTGAATCCATCGCGTGTCCTGCCGTTGCGGACCCTGCTAGCACATTAGCTCGCATTGCCCCAGTCGGCGCATATTCGATCTGGGTCAAGCCACGCGCCGGCATTGCCGCCCATCGACGCACGCCGTGACCGAGGCAATACCTGCCGCAATTTGCCGTTCTGGCGTGCGCCTTAGTGCGGAGATTTCGCTCAGATCGGTTGGCTGGCTCAGGCCTGTGCTGTTGCCTGTCCGGGGTGCCGGCCCGCACGCTGCGGCAGGATGAGAATCAAGGCAACGATGACGACAGCGATGATGGCCGAGGCAATCGGGCGGCTGAACGCCAAACCGCCGTCATGGACCGGCTTGTCCAGGAAGTCGCCGACGGTTGCTCCGAGCGGCCGGGTGAGAATGAAGGCCGCCCAGAACAGCATGACCCGCGAAACGCTCGTCCAAAAATAAAGCACCGCCAGCACAGCTAATCCGGCGCCGAACACCACGGACCCGCCGGCATAGCCGAGACCGCCGGAATCGGCCATCCAATCGCCAAGCGCCGTGCCGAGCGTCTGCGAAAAGGTGATCGTGACCCAGTAGAAGACTTCTACTTTGGGCGTCGCGACCGTCTGCACGTTGATCGAGCCGAGAGTGAGGTACCAGGCCGCAAGCGAGCACAGGACGCAGGCCAACAAGATCGACGAGCCGCCCAAATAGCCGATTCCGAAAGAGCGATCGAACATATCGGCCATGGCGGTGCCCACCGTCGTCGAGCCGACGATGGCAATCCAATAGATCCAGGGATTGAAGTCCTTTTTCAGGATTTGCGCGATCACCGCCGCAACGAACACGACCGCAAATATGGCGGTGCCGATCAAATATCCGCCGTTGTGCGGATGGACGTCTGCATGCAGCCAGCTCATCGTCACCGAATCGCCGCCGGTTTCGCCGAGCGTTGTGGCGAGAATTTTGATGATCCAGAAGCCGAGCGTGACCTCGGGGACTTTGCTTGCTGTGTCGCGCAAGAGGCCGGCCGATTCGCGTGTCATGGAATCCTTGATACCGCTGCTGTCGTTTAGTCGAGAAAACCGAAAACTTGATGCTGTGAATAACTGCGGGCCGTCGCTCCAGTTTGCGATGGCAGCATTAAATGGTGCTCATTTTTTGGCAGCCGTCCGCGGCAGTTTGTCTTCCGGCTTTTGGGGTAAAGCCGGAGTTGCTCAACCGGCAAAAACGGGCCGCCCGCTCGCGAATGACCAATAGCGGAGGTCGAGCGACATCGTTTGCGGTGGCGCGCAATGGAGCCCTTTCTCGGCCTCATAAGTTGCGCTTCCCATCGCACGAATATGATATACTGAACTAGTTTTCGCATTTCTTTTGCCGGGGGGCGGCCATTATGCGACGACGCATTTCGAAACCTCGTAATACATCGGGAAAGCGGCGATCGACTAAGACAAAACCTTCCGCCGCTATTGGAGCGGAGGCGGCAGAGCACGAGAGACAATTTCGCGAGATACTGGAATTTTGTCCCGCCGCGCTCTTGGTAGTCGACGAGGATGGTCGACTTCTATTTCACAACGCCCGCCTTCGCGAAATCTTAGGTTACAGCAGAGAAGAACTGGATAATTGCGATACTCGTCTGCATTGGCATGACCTCGATCAGCGCGCGCGTATCATCAACCAATTGCGCGAGCGAGGCGGCCAGATTCTCAACGAGAGGGTGATATGGCGAACCAAATCGGGCAGCCTCGTTCATTTCCTTCTGTCGTACGTCCAGGTCGCCTATCACGGAGGGCACATCAGTTTTGTCGGCGGCAAGCGCATTCTGTGGGTCTATGACATCACTGCTCTGACGCAGCACGAGGTGCAAATTGCCGAGCAGGAGCGCCAGCTTCGTGAAATCCTCGATTATAGCCCGGCTGCGGTCAGCGTTGTCGACGAAGAGGGACGACTCCTGTTTCACAATTGGCGTTTGCGTGAATTGACAGGCTATTCGAAGGAAGAACTCGAACTCTTCGACACCAGACGATTCTGGAATGACCTCGCGCACCGGGAACGTGTCGTCGGGCTGCTGCGGACGCGCGGCGGGCAACTGTTGAACGAAGAAGTAGTCTGGAAGACCAAGCAAGGCGAGCTGCTGAACCTACTAATCTCCTATGTTCAGGTCGCCTATCATGGCGGTCACGTCGCATTCATGGGCGGCCAGCGGCTATATTGGCTCTACGACATTACCCCTCTGCGCCGCGCCGAGCAGGCTCGGTTGCGAAGCGAAAGACGGCTCGCTGAGGCTATCGAGAGCATTTCCGAAGGCTTCGCTTGTTACGACGGTGAGGATCAGCTCGTCATCTGCAACTCGTGTTATCGCGATTTGCTCTATTCAGGGCTGAATATCGACCTCAGCGCCGGTAAGACCTTTGAAAGTATCATCCGCCAAGCGGCCGAACGCGGCCACATCAAGGATGCCGAAGGCCGCGTCGAAGAATGGATTGCGGAACGAATGATGCAGCATCGCAATCCGGGGCCTCCGCAAATCCAGCAGCGCGGCAATGGCCGCTGGGTGATGGTCAGCGAGCGTCGCACTGAGGACGGTGGCACTGTTTCCGTCTATTCGGACGTCACCGAACTAAAACAACGCGAACAGGACCTTTCCGAAAAATCCAACGCGCTGGCCGCGCTGTCCGCCAAGCTTGCGAAGTACCTGGCACCGCAGGTGTACGATTCTATCTTCACGGGCCAGCAAGAGGTCAAGATCGTCAGCAAGCGAAAGAAACTGACTGTCTGTTTTTCCGACCTGGTCGGCTTCACCGAAATTACAGACAAGATGGAGTCGGAGGACCTGACTCAGTTACTCAACCACTATCTCACCGAAATGTCCAAGATCGCACTGCAATACGGCGCGACCGTCGATAAATACGTCGGCGATGCCATCGTCATGTTCTTCGGCGATCCGACGACGCTCGGCGTCAGAGAGGACGCACTCGCTTGCGTGCAAATGGCGGTCGCAATGCAAAAACGCGTTGGCGATTTGGCTGAAGAGTGGCGCAACAGCGGCATCGAGACGCCGCCGCAGTGTCGGATCGGTATCCACACCGGGTATTGTACGGTCGGGAACTTCGGCAGCGAGGATCGCATGGACTACACGATGGTCGGCGGCACCGTGAACCTGGCTTCGCGGTTGGAGCATGAAGCGCCACCGGGCGGAGTGCTGATCTCGTTTGAAACCCACGCGCTCGTGAAGGACGATGTGCATTGCGAGGAGCGCGGGCGAATTCGGGTAAAGGGAATTGCTCACCCAGTCGCAACGTACGAAGTAATCGGGCCGAGGCCGCAGCCAGAACGGTCAGGCACGGCTCATCTTCGGCTTGAGATCGACCCCGAGCGCATGTCCCACGAGGAGCGCAGTGCCGCCGCGGAAGCGCTGCGTCGTGCGCTCGGGTTGCTGGAAAAGGGAGCGCAATCCTTGGTGAGCGATTCTTCGCCACGGTGACGGCAACAGCACCTTACCGGAAGCGCAGATTGGCACGTGACAATTGGCTGATGGAGGAGCACCCCATCAGCTTCATATCCCGCTCGATTTCAGCGCGCATCAGGCTGAGCGCCCGTTCGACGCCCGCTTGGCCGGCCGCCGCTAAAGGGAATAAATAGTAACGGCCGACCCCTACGGCTTTTGCCCCCAGCGAAAGCGCCTTCAGAACGTGGGTTCCGCGTCGGACTCCGCCGTCCATCATCACATCGATTTTGTCGCCCACGGCGTCGACAATTTCAGCGAGTTGATCGAATGCGGCGCGCGAGCCATCAAGCTGCCGCCCGCCGTGATTGGACAGAACGATGCCGGTGCAACCGATATCGACCGCACGCTTGGCGTCTTCAACCGACATGACCCCCTTCAGGCAGAATTGTCCGTTCCAAACCCGGACCATCTCAGCCACGTCGTCCCAGTTCATGTAAGGATCCAGCATCTCCGTAAAGTAGCGTCCGATCGACATTGCGCCGCCGCTCATGTCAACGTGGTCGTCCAACTGCGGCAGCCTGAACCTTTCATGGGTGAGATAGCTAATCGCCCACATCGGTCTGATCGCGAATTGAAGCACGCCGCCGAACGTAAGCCTGAACGGAATGGAAAATCCGGTGCGCAGATCACGCTCGCGATTGCCACCGGTAATACTGTCGACCGTCAGCATCATGATGTTGACGCCTGCGTCCTTGGCGCGTTGCATCATGACGCGGTTGAGCGCCCGGTCCTTATGGAAATAGAACTGATAGACCTGGGGCGTGTCGTATGCCTTGCGCACCTCTTCCAGACTAACCGTGCCGAGCGAAGAAACGCCAAACATGGTTCCGAATTTTGAAGCGGCTGCTCCGACCGCCCGTTCGCCGTCATGGTGGAATAGTCGTTGCAGCGCGGTTGGTGAGCAATAGACCGGCATTGCGAGCTTTTGGCCCATCACGGTCACTGAAAGGTCGATAGTTCCCACTCCGCGCAGAACGTTCGGCACCAAATCGCAGGTTTCGAAGCTGGCTACGTTTCGGCGAAGCGTGGCTTCGTCATCCGCCGCGCCGTCGATGTAGTTGAAGATCGGCCCCGGAAGTCTGCGTTTTGCGAGCGCACGGAAGTCATAAAAGTTACAACACTCGCCCAAGCGCATACTGTGCCCCCATATCCCCACTCATGCCGGGGAGATTAGCTAAAAAAGGGCCGAGGCACCATGACTTGGGTGCATTCTGCTGCAGCGCGAAAGTCTGTTGATGGCACATCGCGCCGCGCAACAATTTGGCTCTTCGTGGGGCGCAGCAGACATTGCGCGGCGCGGCAAGCGCGAGCGGCTAGGCCGCTGAAGGCGCGGCGCCCTCCTGCTGAGCCCGGCTGTGCCGGATGCCATAAAACAAATAAATGCCGATACCGATGACGAACCAGGCGCCAAGGCGGAGCCAGGTGTCGAGCGGCAGCCCGCACATCAGAAAGAACGCCGACGCCGCGCCGAGCGGCGCGACGACATAGACCGCCGGGGTGCGGAACGGCCGCGCGACATCCGGCGCTTTGATCCGCAGCACCAGCACGCCGAGGCAAACGATGGCGAAGGCGAACAGCGTCCCGATCGAGACCAGCTCGCCGACGAGCCCGATCGGCAGCACCCCGGCGAGCGCGGTGACGATGCCGCCGTTGAAGATCGTCGTCACATAGGGCGTGCGAAAGCGCCGGTGCACCTTGGCGGCGACCGGCGGCATCAGGCCGTCATTAGCCATCGCATAGAGAATGCGCGGCTGGCCCAGCATGCCGACCAGAATGACCGAGGTCAGGCCGAGGATGATACCGAGCTTGATGATGGGCGACAGCCAGGTCAGGCCGATGGCGTCGACGCCGACCGCGATCGGATCGGCAACGTTGAGCTTGTCGTAGGCGACGATGCCGGTGAGCACGAAACCGACCGTAAGATAAAGCACCGTGCAGATCGCCAGCGAGCCGAGAATGCCGATCGGCATGTCGCGCTGCGGATTGTTGGCTTCCT
The DNA here is from genome assembly GCA_035515455.1 of Xanthobacteraceae bacterium. Lineage (GTDB taxonomy): Bacteria > Pseudomonadota > Alphaproteobacteria > Rhizobiales > Xanthobacteraceae > BOG-931. The sequence goes on along the minus strand of DATJBH010000014.1, from coordinate 1,110 downwards.
GCGCCGCGGTCGACACCGCGTCGAAGCCGAGATAGGCGAAGAACACCACGGCGGCGCCGCGCACGACGCCGCTCCAGCCGAATTCGCCGGGGCCGAGATTGGGCGGGATGAAAGCGCCGGCGGGATTGTGCGGCGTCACCCAATGCGCGGTGGTGACGTGCGGCGCGGCGGCGGCGATGAACAGCACGATGATGGTAAGCTTGATGGCGACGATGACGTTGTTGACGCGCGAGGATTCATAGACGCCGATCACCAGCAAAACGGTCAGCCCGGCGACCACCGCCATGGCCGGCGCGTTGACGATGGCGCCGGTGAAGTGCCAGGCGTGGCGCGCCCCGTCATAAGCCAGCGGCGAGCCGGCGAATTCGGCGGGAACGGCGATGCCGAAGCCCTTGAGGAAGCTCACGACATAGCCGGACCAGCCGATCGCAACCGTGGTGGTGCCGAGCGCATATTCCAGCACCAGATCCCAGCCGATGATCCAGGCGACGATCTCGCCGAGCGTGGCATAGGCGTAGGTGTAGGCGCTGCCGGCGACAGGGACGGTCGAGGCCATCTCGGCATAGCACAGCCCCGCACAGCCGCAGACCACGGCGCCAAGCGCGAACGACAGCGTGATCGCAGGTCCGGCATTGGCCGCCGCGGCATGGCCGGTGAGAACGAATATGCCGGCGCCGATAATGACGCCGATGCCGAGCGCCACCAGCGCGGGCGCGGACAGGCTCCGCTTGAGCGGCACGCCGTCGTGCCGGGTCAAGGCTTGGATTTGCGGATCGGCCACTTCGGCCTGCAGCGCGGCAATCGATTTGCGGATGAGAAACTTGGACATGATCAGTTGCAACGGACGCGCGGGGCTCGGATTTCAAAAACGTAGGGTGTGCAAAATCGTCTGCACACCGCGTCTGCACGATTTTGCCCACGCGGCTTCGCTCTCAGGTACCGGTGCCCACCCTACGCGGGGCGTCGCCATCACAGCCACGGCATCAGCGAGGCGTGGATGACGTCCGGGACGCCCTCGCCGCCGACCGAGCGGATGGCGAGATCGACGTCGTTGAGCCCGAAGCGGTGGGTGGTGACGAGCTCGAGCGGAAAGCGCTTCGAGGCGAGCTG
>DATJBH010000013.1:0-22977 GCA_035515455.1 Xanthobacteraceae bacterium | reverse complement strand
GATATTGGCCTTGGCGAGCGCCATCGGCCCGAGCGTCACATAATGCAGCCCCTGTTCGCCGCCCCAGGTCGAGCCGATCTCGTTGGACGAGGCATACCAGAACGGCGGATGCGGCTGCTGCAGGGGGCGCAGCGCGATCGGCACGTTCTCGTAGGTGTAGTGCTCGCCCTTGTAGGTCAGCGAGTCCGTCTTCAGTGCGGCGCTGACGCAGTCGAAGGCATCGAAAAATATCTCGCGCGACTGGTCGTGCTCGACCTTATGGAATTTCAGCTCATAGGGCGATACGCCCCGCCCGACCCCGACGTCGAGCCGTCCGTGGCTCAAATGATCGAGCATGCAAATTTCCTCGACGAGGCGCAGCGGCGAGTAGAGCGGAAGGAGATAAACCAGCGGCCCGAGCCGCATCCGCTTGGTGGCGTGCGCCACCGCACCGAGATAAACGCCCGGCACCGGCACCATGTTGAGCGGCGTCGCATGATGCTCGGCAATCTGCAGGCAGTAGATCCCGGCCTTGTCGGCCACTTCGGCGTATTGCAACCGCTCGTCAAAGAGCTGCGCCATCGGCCGGTCGCCGAATTCGACGTGATCGAAAAGTCCGATTTTCATGTTGCCTCGTTGACTAGCGTGAACCGCGCTTGCCCGGATTCTTCCGTATCAAGCCGATCTTGCGTCCCATCTTGGCGCAATCGTCGTCGGTCTTCAGGCCCGCGGCGTGGATGCCGTGGACGGCCAGCTCCTCGTCGCGGTCCTCGGTGTCGCCGGTGACGCCAACGGCGCCGATGACATCGCCGTCGGTGTCGCGGATCAGCATGCCGCCGCCTTCCGGAAAAATCTGCTCGCCGCTGGCCGCGATCAGATAGCGCATGAAGATCGGCCTCTCCTGCGCCCGTTCACGCACCAGCTTCGAGCTGCGGCCGAGCGACAAGGCGGCATAGGCTTTCCCGAAAGCCATTTCGAAGCGGATCATCGAGGCGCCGTCTTCCTTCTTGAAGGCCTTCACCTTGCAGCCCGGCTCGACCACGATGACGCTGAGCGGCCGGCAATCGAGCGCGGCGCCGCGCTCGATGGCGGCATCGATGATCGCCTCGGCCTGCGCCAGCGAAATACTCGCCATTCTGCCCTCCCCGCGTTTCGTTGGCTTTTCTTCTGCCATGTTCCGCGCCCACCGACCACCCGCACTGCTGCATGGTTGGCCCCTTGCTTCGCGCTGCGGCGCGCGCCACATGTGGCCGCGATGCCGGGCACCCCTCCCATAACCGTCGAACGCCTCGTCAAGATCTACAAAGCCATCCCGGCGGTCGACGGCATTTCCTTCACGCTGAAGCCGGGCAGCATCACCGGGCTATTGGGCGGCAACGGCGCCGGCAAAACCACCACCATCGCCATGATCATGGGCCTGACCACGCCGACGTCCGGGCGTGTCACCGTGCTCGGCGCCGACATGCCGAGAGAGCGCTACCGCGTTCTGCATCGCATGAATTTCGAAAGTCCCTATGTCGAAGTGCCGATGCGGCTGACGGTGCGTCAGAACCTGACCGTGTTCGGCAAGCTTTACGGCGTCGAGGATCTGCGCGGACGCATCTCCGAGCTGGGGCGGCAGCTCGATCTTACCGATCTGCTCGACCGTCCGACCGGACGCCTTTCCGCCGGACAGAAAACCCGCGTGTCGCTCGCCAAGGCGCTGATCAACAATCCGGATGTGCTGCTGCTCGACGAGCCGACCGCCTCGCTCGATCCCGACACCGCCGACTGGGTGCGGGCGCACCTTCAAAGTTACTGCCGCGAACGGCAAGCCACGCTGCTCCTTGCCTCGCACAACATGGCCGAGGTCGAACGGCTGTGCGAGCGAGTCATCATCATGAAGCGCGGCCGCATCGAGGACGACGACACGCCGGCCAAGCTGTTGGCACGCTACGGACGGCGCACGCTGGAGGAAGTGTTCCTCGACGTGGCGCGCGGCGTCGCCAGCGAGGCCGCACAATGAGCCGCACAGTGAGTGCGCGAACCGAGAGCGCCTACGCCATCTCGCCGCAGCGGATCGGCGCGATGATGCTGCGGTACTGGTATCTGCTCCGCTCGTCGTGGCCGCGGCTTCTTGATCTCGTTTATTGGCCGACCGTGCAAATGGTCACGTGGGGCTTCCTGCAATATTACATTACCAGTAATGCCGGCTTTTTCGCCCGCGCCGGCGGCACTTTCATCGGCGCGGTATTGCTGTGGGACATCCTATTTCGCGGCCAGCTCGGTTTCTCGATTTCCTTTCTCGAAGAAATGTGGTCGCGCAACATCGGCAATCTCATGATGAGTCCGCTGCGCCCGATCGAGTTCATCGCGGCATTGATGGTGATGAGCGTGGTGCGGCTGTCGATCGGCGCCGTGCCGGTGACGTTTCTCGCCATCGGCTTCTTCGGCTTCAACCTCTACGGGCTGGGACTGGCGCTGGTCGCGTTCTTCTTCAATCTGATGCTGACCAGTTGGGCGATCGGCATTTTCGTGTCCGGGCTGATCCTGCGCAACGGCATGGGCGCCGAGAACTTTGCCTGGTCGATCATGTTTGTGTTCATGCCGCTCACTTGCGTTTACTACCCGGTGACCACGCTGCCGGCGTGGTTGCAGCCGCTGGCGTGGGTATTGCCACCTACTTACGTGTTCGAGGGCATGCGCGCACTTCTGATCCAGAAAGTCTTTCGGGGCGACCTGATGCTCGATGCGCTGGGGCTCAATGTCGTGCTGTTCGCGGCTGGGGTATTCGGCTTTCTCAAACTGCTGCAAAGCGCCCGCCGTCATGGCTCGCTGCTGCAGAGCGGCGAATAGGGTTCCGGACGCCCGGCCGAATGGACGGCATGTGCGCTGCGAATGGATGGCAAACGTTGACCTTCATCGCAGAAGCAGTAGGCGGCCGCCGGGGTGCAGGAAAACCGAAAGAAATTGCATATATGTTGGTAGTATGACATATCCCAAAGTCCATGCTGCATTGCGGCAGGAAGCCGGGCAAGGTTCATCCATGGCCATTGGCGAGTTCGGCGGCGCGCCTGCCGTGCCGGTCGACAACGGCTTGCTCGTGTCGACGCCGTTGTATTGGCTGTACGAAATGAGCCATGCGGCGCTCAATCCGTCGCGCGCCTGGGCGGATGCCACGCGGCTGTTCTTCAAGAACCCGGTCAACCCGCTTTCCTTCACGACCTTCGGCAAATCCGTTGCTGCTGCTTGCGAGTTGTTCGAACGCTCGACGCGCCGCTACGGTCGCCCCGAATGGCGCATCGATTCAACCCTGGTCGGCGGCGAGCGTGTGCCGATCCGCATGTCCACCGTCTGGGAGCGGGCATTCTGCAAGCTCATCCACTTCGAGCGTGTCTTCGAGCGCCCGCCGAAGCGGCCGCAGCCGCGGCTCCTGATCGTCGCGCCGATGTCGGGCCACTATGCGTCGCTGCTGCGCGGCACAGTCGAGGCCTTTCTTCCCAACCACGACGTCTATGTCACCGACTGGGTCGATGCGCGCATGGTGCCGCTATCGGACGGGCGCTTCGATCTCGACGACTACATCGATTACGTGATCTCGATCCTGCATGCGCTCGGCGGTGACATCAGCGTCGTCGCGGTATGCCAGCCGTCCGTTCCGGTCATCGCCGCGGTTGCGCTCATGGAAGCCGACGACGATCCCTATGTGCCGAATGCGATGGTGCTGATGGGCGGACCGATCGACCCGCGGGTCAATCCGACCGCCGTGAACGACCTCGCCAAAAAGCGCGGCATCGATTGGTTCCGCACGCATGTCATCACCAAGGTGCCGTTTCCGAATCCCGGCTTCCTGCGCGACGTCTATCCCGGCTTCCTTCAGCTCAACGGCTTCGTCAGCATGAACCTCGATCGTCACATCGAGGCACACAAGCAGCTGTTCATGCATCTGGTGCGCGGCGACGGCGACTCGGCGCAAAAACATAAAGAGTTCTATGACGAATATCTCGCCGTGATGGACCTCTCGGCGGAGTTCTATCTGCAGACCGTCGACACAGTTTTCGTGCGCCATGATTTGCCGAGGGGTGAGATGACCCACCGCGGCCGGCGGGTTGATCCTGGCCGCATCAAACGCGTCGGGCTACTCACCGTCGAGGGCGAGCACGACGATATTTCCGGTGTCGGTCAGACCGAGGCGGCACACCGCCTGTGCGCCAACCTCCCGCCGGACCGGCAAGCTCATTGGCTGCAGCCCGGCGTCGGCCACTACGGTGTCTTCAACGGCTCGCGCTTCCGCTCCGAGATCGCGCCGCGAATTTCGGATTTCGTCCTGTCGATGAGCCAGCCCACCGGGCTCGCGCGGCTGCGTGCGCGTTCAGGCAACGGCGCCGCGCTGCCCGGCGTCTAGGCAACCGATCTTCTCACGTAAAAGTCGCCACCGGCATCCCCGATGTGGCATTATCTCGCCCGCGATTGGATTCGGAGTGTCCGCCGTGCCGTTGCATGCGCTGCTCTATCGTCGCGCCAGCGAGCCGCAAACGACCGAAGTCGTTTTCGACGGCATGGTTTATCCGGTGCGGCTCAAGCGGCACCGGCAGGCGCGCCGCTATACGTTGCGCATCCAAGCGGCGACCCGCGAGGTCATCTTGACCATGCCGCCGCGCGGAACGCTGCGGGAAGCGGAGAACTTTGCACAGAAGCACGGCGCCTGGATCGCGGCGCGGCTCGGCCGGCTGCCAAAGCCGGTACCGTTTGCCCATGATGTCGTGGTGCCGGTGCGCGGTGTGTTGCATCGGATTGCGCACCGTCATGGCGCCCGCGGCACCGTATGGACCGAAATCGACGGGAAAGGCGAACGCCTGTTATGCGTTGCCGGGCAGGCAGCGCATATTGACCGCCGCGTTGCCGATTTCCTGCGCCGCGAAGCCAAGCGTGACCTTGAAGCCGCGAGCCTGCGTTACGCCCGGGCGCTTGGCCTGCGGGTCCGGCGTGTCACGGTGCGCGACCAGTCGAGCCGTTGGGGCTCCTGCTCGACCACCGGCATGCTGTCGTTTTCCTGGCGGCTCATCCTGGCGCCTGGCGAGGTGCTCGACTACCTCGCCGCCCACGAAGTCGCCCACCTCTTGGAAATGAACCACTCGGCGCGATTCTGGCGTTTGGTGCAGCAGATTTGCCCGCACCATCAAAGCGCTAAGGCCTGGCTGGATGCACACGGCGCCGACCTGCATCGCTACGGAGTTGCTGATGGCGGGTGACGTTCCTTCTATGCGGGAATCGGTTGGCTGATCTGTCCCTTCGCATGTCCGGGCGGCGTTACAGAAAGCTTCGGCATCAGTGCAGCTTGCCGCATCTCACTAATTCGTGCGCATCACACTAATTCGTGATCGGCTTGCATCTGAAAATCGCGCCCCTATCTGAGACCCATGAAGGCCGACCGAGCGGCTCCCCATCCCCCGACACCCCGTCGCTCGGTCAGATAAGCCTGAGTTGAGGCAACAACTTAAGGACCCCAAGCGGCGTATCTGCTTGGGGTTCTTTTTTGTGCGGATCAGGCCGTCCGTGATCGCGCTCAGTTTTTCACCAGATCGCCGAGCAGGCTCGCGGCGACCGCAAGCTTCGACAGCGTCAGTCCGGAATTGGCGATCTCGGCAATGGCGATGCGGATGCGCTCGACCTCATTCTTGCGCGGCGCCACCCAAGCTTCGACGGCACCGGCGCCGGCGGCGCCATTGCCGACCATCGCGGCCGTGAGCCGGCGCTCGGCATCGCCGATGGTGTCCCGCGCGCGATCCAGCGCCAGCCGGTCGAAATAATCGGCAATGGGAATGCTGGCGGCGGCGCTGGCGATCCGATCGAGGCGGAAAAATGTGCCGGCGGCAAAATAGGTCGCCGCGACTTCGACGATCGGCTTGCCGGTGCGATCGGCGACCAAAACGATATCGGGCGCCGCGGTAAGCGCGCGAAGATCGGCAAGGTTGCCGGCGAGCTCTTCGGGCACCCCGGCGGCGCCGAGCTCCTGGCGCCGGGCCGCGCGCGCCTCACGCAGATCCTGCGAGAGAACGCCGTCAAGTGCGGCGCTGACGGCGGCGATGCCGTCGCGGTAATGCGCCACTACGTCGGCAAGGCCCTTGGCACGGTCGACATTGCGTAAAAACCAGACGATGCGATCAAGCAGCAGGTCCTGTACCGCGGCATAGAGATCAAGCTGCAGCCTGCCCGGAATTTTATTGTCGAGGCGGTCGATCGCGCCGTTGAGCGCAGTCATGCCGTAACTGTCGCGCACGGCGGCAAACGCCGAAGCGATCGATGCCGGCGCGGCCCCGGTCTGGTCGGCAATGCGCACGATCAGCGACGGGCCGCCGCGGTTGATCATCGAATTGGCGAGGTGCGTGGCGATGATCTCGCGCCGCAGCCGGTGATGTTCGAGCGCGTCGGGGAAGCGTTCATCGATCGCCTTGGGGAAATAGCGGCCGAGCTCGCGCGCCAGGTAAGCATCGTCCGGCACCGCGGATTCCAGGAGCTCTTCGTAAAGCGTGAGCTTGGCATAGGCGAGCAGCACCGAGAGTTCCGGCCGCGTGAACGCCTCGGATCGGCGCCGCCGCTCGGCAAGCTGCATGTCGTCGGGTAGAAATTCCACCGTCCGGTCCAGCAGGCCGCGGGCTTCAAGTGTCTGGATGAGACGCTGCAGGAAGCCGAAATCCTCCAGGCCACGGCGTTGGGCGAGCGAAAGCGCCAGCGTCTGCAAATAATTATTGCGCAGCACCAGGTGCGCGACATCGTCGGTCATTCCGGCCAGAAGCGCGTTGCGCCCGTCCATGGTCAGACGGCCATCGCGCAGCGGAATGCTCAGCGCGATCTTGATGTTGACCTCCATGTCGGAGGTGTTCACCCCGGCGGAATTGTCGATAGCGTCGGTATTGAGCCGCACGCCGTGGAACGCCGCCTCGATACGGCCGCGCTGGGTCATTCCGAGATTGGCGCCCTCGCCGATCACTTTGCAGCGCAGGTCGCGGCCGGCGATCCGGATTCCGTCATTGGCGCGATCGCCGACCGCCTCATCGCTCTCGGCCGCGGCGCGCACGTAAGTGCCGATGCCGCCGAAATAGATCAGATCGACCGTGGCTTTGAGCACGGCGCGGATCAGCTCCTGCGGCGTGAGGCGTTCGCCGACGCGGAACAGATTCTGCGCCTCCGGCGAAAGCCTGATTTCCTTTGCTGCGCGCGGATAGACGCCGCCCTTGGACAGCAGCGTCTTGTCGTAATCCTGCCAGCTCGAACGCGGCAGCTCGAACAGACGCCGGCGTTCGGCGAAGCTTCGCTCCGGATCGGGATCGGGATCGATGAAAATATCGCGGTGGTCGAAGGCGGCGAGAAGCTTGGTGGTCCTTTCGCGCAGCAGGCCATTGCCGAACACGTCGCCCGACATATCGCCGATGCCCACGACCGTGAACGGCGTGGTCGCGATATCGACGTCCATTTCCTGAAAATGACGCTTGACCGATTCCCATGCGCCGCGGGCGGTGATGCCCATTTTTTTGTGGTCGTAGCCGGCCGAGCCGCCGGAGGCGAATGCATCGCCCAGCCAAAAATCATGCGCGATCGCAAGTTCATTGGCGATGTCGGAAAACGTCGCCGTGCCCTTGTCGGCCGCCACCACGAGATACGGATCGTCGCCATCATGGCGCACCACGTCAGGCGGGGGAATGACGCTGCTGGCGCCGGTTCCGATGTTGTCGGTGATGTCGAGCAACGTCGAAATGAACATCTTGTAGGTGGCGATGCCCTCCGCCTGGACGGCTTCACGCGGGCCCGCCGGCAGAAACTTCGGCACAAAGCCGCCCTTGGCGCCGACCGGCACGATCACCGCGTTCTTGACGTTCTGCGCCTTGACCAGGCCCAGGACCTCGGTGCGGAAATCCTGCGGCCGGTCGGACCAGCGAATGCCGCCGCGGGCGACCTTGCCGAAGCGCAGATGCACGGCTTCGACCCGCGGCGAATAGACAAAAATCTCGTAGAGCGGGCGCGGTAGCGGCAAGCCATCGACTTTGCGGCTGGAAAACTTGATCGCAATAAGTTCCTTGGCGCGCCCGTCGCGACCGAGCTGATAATAATTGGTGCGGATGGCAGCCGACACCGCGTTGATGAAATGCCGCAGGATGCGATCTTCGTCGAGGCCCTCGACCGCCTGTAGCGCCGCTTCGAGTTCCGCGACGATTGCTGCTTCGCGGGCCGTGCGCTCTTGCGCCGCAACCTGAAAATGCGGATCGAACCGGGCGCCAAACAGACATACGATCTGTGCGGCAAGGCGCGGATATCTGCTCAACGTCGCCCACATGTAATCCTGCGAATAGGGCACGCGGATCTGGCGCAGGAAGCGCGAGATGGCCCGGATCAAGGCGACTTCGCGCCAACCCAATCCAGCCGCGAGCACCAGCGCGTTATAGCCATCGCTTTCGGCGGTTTTCCCCATGACGACGAGGAAGCAGGCTTCCAGCCGCGCTTCGAGAGCGGCCAGATCAATCGGCTGCCCCGAAGCGCTTTCGAGTTCCATGTCGTAAAACCAGACCTCGGCTGCGCCGGCCGGCCGGATGTGGTAGGTGCGCTCGTCGAGGACTCGAAATCCCATATTTTCCAGGACGGGCACGCGCGCGGTAAGCGAAATCGCGCGGTTATGGCTGAAGATCTTCAGTCCCGCGCGCGACGGCGCCGCGCCGTCCTGGCGGTAAAAATCGACGCCGAGCGGACGCTCGGACGTAAGCCCCTCGATGACGCGAATATCGGCAACCGCGGTCGGCGCTGGATAAATCTCGCGATAATCGATCGGGAACGCGTCGCGATAGCGCGCAAACAGCGTGCGCCCCAGCGTCAGGTCGTGACCCGCCGCGAGCGCCTCACGCAGCCCGTCGATCCAGCTGCGCACAATGGCTTCGACTCCACGATCGAGCGTCGAACGGTCCGGTTTTGCCGTCGCCCCGTCAGAGCGAACGATGATGTAGTGCACGCGCACCAGCGGCCCCTCGGGGAAAAACAGATAGAATGCGCTCAGCCGCCCGCTGAACGCCGAGGCGAGATACTTGCCGATCGCCGCTCTGACCTGGCCGCCGTAGCGATCGCGCGGGATATAGACCAGCACCGACACGAAGCGATCGAAACGGTCGTAGCGTGGCAGCACGCGCACGCGCGGTCGCTCGTCAAGCTGCAGCACGTCCAGCGCGAACTGATGGAGCGTGTCCTCGTCGAGCTGAAACAATTCGTCGCGCGGATAGGTTTCGAGCACATTGACCAGCGCCTTGCCGGAATGACTCGACGGATCGAAGCCGGCGCGGCGGATGACGCCGTCGGTCTTGCGGCGCAGGTAGGGAATGGTACGCGCCGATTGCGTATAGGCGGTCGAGGTGAACAAGCCACAGAAGCGATGTTCGCCGACAATCCTGCCGGAGCCGTCGAACCGTTTGATGCCGATGTAATCGAGCGGGACGCGCCGGTGCACCGGCGAGCGCACCGTCGACTTGGTCACGATGAGCAGCTTCGGCTCTTCCAGAAAGGTTTTGATCTCCGGCGTCATGATCAGCGGCTCGTTCCAACGCTGCAGCGAACCCACCTCGTGAGATCGCAGCAAGCCGAGCCCGGTCGCAAAGTCGGGTTCGAGCACGTCGCCGGTCGGCGTGAACGCGAAATCCCGCGCGCCGAGAAATGTGAAGTTGTCCTCCGCGATCCATTCCAGAAACTGGATCGCTTCGGCGATCTCGCCGACGGGCAGTGGCGGCGGATTTTCCCTCAATTCCGTGATGACGCCGCGAATCCGCGCCAGCATCGGCCGCCAATCCTGCACACACATGCGCACATCGGCGAGCACACCGTCGAGCGCCCGGACGATCTCCGCGCGGTGCGAGGCATCGTCGGCGCCTTCGACATGCAAGTGAATGAAGCTTTCGCGCAACGCTTTGACGGTGCCGCCCGGCATAAATTTGATCAGCCGCCCCGCCGGGTCACGCTCGACCAGGAACACCGGATGGACGAAGAGGCGAATATCGAGGCCGCGCTGATTGAGCTCGCCGATCACCGAGTCCACGAGGAACGGCATGTCGTCATTGACGATCTCGAGGATGGCAGTGCCCGGCGGCACCTTTGCCGGCTCGAAGCGGATTTTAGGAGCGCCGGGCTTGCGTTCGGCAAGGAACATCCATGACCGCTCGGCAATATCGGCGAGAACCTCGGCACTGTAGCGATCGAGATCTTCCGGCACGGCAAGGCCGAACAGCCTGGTGACAAAGTCGGCCGGGATGCCGGGCTTGCGCTTTGCCAGCAAGGCCGCCGCCGCATCGAGCAACGCCGCGACGGCATGGCCGTCGTTGCCGCGGGGAATATCCTGGACGTTCATGGTTCCCCTATCTTGCTCAGTTCCGTGGCATATTACCCGTCGCGGCGATGTGTCGGCTACCGCCCAGCGGCGCCGGTCCGTCCACCTGATATAATGACGGCCGCCGCGGAGGGAGCGGCTCTACGGACTCATCCTCATGGCCAAGCGCAGCAGCAAGACACCGGGTTCCTCCGAAAAAGCACGACCGAGCGCGTCGGCAACCGACGACACGGCGATTACCGCGCTCAAGCTGCCAGCGGCGCCGCTGTCCTCCGGAATGGCGGCCTATTTCGCCAAATGCGAGGAAAAGCTCGGCTTCGTGCCGAACGTGCTCAAGGCCTACGCCTTCGACATGACCAAGCTTTCCGCCTTCGTCACCATGTACAACGATCTGATGCTGGCGCCTTCGGGCTTGAGCAAGCTCGAACGCGAGATGATCGCGGTCGCGGTATCGGCGCACAACCGCTGCTATTATTGCCTGGTCGCGCATGGCGCCGCCGTGCGCCAGCTTTCCGACGATCCGCCGCTCGGCGAATTGATGGTGATGAATTATCGCGCGGCGCGGCTGTCGAAGCGGCAGCGCGCCATGCTCGATTTTGCCGTCAAGCTCACCGCCGAGCCGTGGCTGGTCGAGGAAGATGATCGCGAGCGTGTGCGCCGCGCCGGTTTCTCCGATCGCGACATCTGGGATATCGCCGCCGTCGCCGGCTTTTTCAATATGACCAATCGCGTGGCGTCGGCCACCGACATGCGGCCGAACAGCGTGTACCATAAGCAGAGCCGGTAACCGGTCACGCGTGAACTGAAAGATCCTCTATAGCCGGCTCTTCACCAGACAGCGGGTTCGCCGGGTCCCAGCCGTAACGCAGCGTCTCGAAGCGCATTGAGCGTGCGTCGATCATCAACAGGCGGCCCACCAGGTTCTCGCCGAAGCCGACGATCTCGCGGATCACTTCGAGCGCCATCATCGAGCCGATGACGCCGGCCAGCGCGCCAAGGACGCCGGCTTCGGCGCAAGCCGGCACGGCGCCGGGCGGCGGCGGCTCGGGAAACAGACAGCGGTAGGTCGGGTTCGGCTTGCCGTCGGCGCCGCGCTCATGGGCGCGGATGGTGGTGAGCGTGGCATCGAAGGTGCCGAGCGCCGCGGTGACCAGAGGCTTCTTCGCGAAATAGCAGGCGTCCGACACCAGATAACGCGTAGCGAAATTGTCGGAGCCGTCGGCGACGATGTCATAGCCGCCGATCAAGTCGAGCGCGTTCTTCGCGGTGAGCCGGGTATTGTATTGCTTCACCGCGACATGCGGGTTGAGACGGCAGATCATCGCCGCCGCGCTGTCGACCTTCGGCATGCCGATGTCTGGCGTGGCGTGAATCACCTGGCGCTGCAAATTCGACAGCGAAACCACGTCGTCGTCGATCACGCCGAGCGTGCCGACGCCGGCGGCGGCAAGATAGAGCAGCACCGGCGCGCCGAGTCCGCCGGCGCCGATCACCAGCACGCGGGCGCGGCCGAGCGCGGCCTGACCCGGCCCGCCCACTTCGCGCAGCACGATGTGACGTGCGTATCGTTCAAGCTCTTCGGCAGTCAGCATGTCGGCAATATAGTAGTTCCGGGCGGGGTGCGCCGGACTATCTGTGTTCGAATTTCGGCGGCCGCTTTTCGATGAAGGCCGCCATGCCTTCCTTCTGATCGCGCGTCGCGAACAGCGAGTGAAACACGCGCCGCTCGAAGCGCACGCCCTCGGCCAGCGAGGTCTCGAAGGCGCGATTGACCGCCTCCTTCGCCGCCAGCACCGACGGCAGCGACATTGAAGCGATGGTTTCGGCGACCTTGAGCGCCTCGTCGACCAGGGCTTGCAGCGGAACGACACGCGCGGCGAGGCCGGAGCGCTCGGCTTCGGCCGCGTCCATCATCCGCCCGGTGAGAATCAGATCCATCGCCTTGGCCTTGCCGATGGCGTGCGTCAATCGTTGCGTGCCGCCGATGCCGGGAATGACGCCGAGCTTGATCTCCGGCTGCCCGAACCTGGCGTTGTCGGCGGCGATGATGAGATCGCATTGCAAGGCAAGCTCGCAGCCGCCGCCAAGGGCAAAGCCCGCGACCGCGGCGACCACCGGCTTGCGGACTTCGGCGATGCGGTGCCAGTCCGCGGCAAAATCGCCGAGGAAGACGTCAGTGAAGGCCTTGTCCGCCATTTCCTTGATGTCGGCGCCGGCCGCAAAGGCCTTCTCCGAACCGGTGATGACAATGCAGCCGATATTGGCATCGGCATCGAGGGCAGCCAGCGCGTCGGCAAGCTCCCGCATCAGCGCGCGATTGAGCGCATTGAGCGCCTGCGGGCGATTAAGCCGGACGAGACCGACCCGGCCGCGGCTCTCGACGATGATGTTGCTCATGGACGATGTTCTCCCCGGCTATTTCTGGCACGCTGGACAATAAAACGTCGAGCGGCCGTTCTGCACGATGCGTTTGACGGTACCGCCGCAGCCCGGCGTCCGGCAGGGCTCGCCTTCGCGGTCATAAACACGGAAGTGATGCTGAAACATGCCGAGCTCACCATCGGTGAGCCGGTGATCGCGCAGCGTCGACCCGCCGTCTTTGATGGCCTCGTTCAGCACCGCCTTTATGCTCTCGACCAGCCGCTCGGCGCGTTCGTTCGGCGCACCCTTTCTATCGGCGATCGTGGATGCCATTCGTTTGGGCGATAGCCGCGCGCGGTAAAGCGCTTCGCAGACATAGATGTTGCCGAGACCGGCAACGATGCGCTGGTCAAGCAGCGCCGCTTTGAGTGACGTCTTCTTGCCGCGGCAGGCGCGCGCCAGCATCGCGGCATCGAAGGCGTTGCCGAGCGGCTCGGGGCCGAGTCCCTTGAGCAGCGGCTCGGCGTCGAGTCTGGCGCGCGGCACAAGCTTCATCGAGCCGAAGCGGCGCGGATCGTTGAAGGTCACCGTCGCGCCCGACGACATGTGAAACACGACGTGGTCGTGCGCGACGTGCTTTTCGCGCTGATGATGATAGCGGCCGAGTTGCCGGTCCTTTTTCTGAAAGATATGAAACGAGCCGGACATGCCGAGATGCATTACCAGCACCTCGCCGGAGGACAAGTCCGCGAGCAGATATTTGGCGCGCCGGCCAAGACCCGTGACCGTCTTGCCCTTGAGCCGCTCCGCGAAATCCTTCGGCAGCGGCCAGCGCAGATCGCCGCGGCGGACCTCAACCGCGTTAAAACGCTTGCCGTCCATGGCCGCCTCGAGGCCGCGGCGTACGGTTTCGACTTCGGGAAGTTCAGGCATAAGGGTATTCGACACTTATCGGGGCAACGTGGTTAATTTCAAACACATAGCGCCAGTCGGCACGCCGCGCTATGTTTATGCATGAAGAGAGCGGCGATGGCAGAGACCGTACATTTCGGCGACCGGCAAGTGCCGCTTGAGGACAAGCAAGGCCTCGTCGACGACGTGTTCCACAGCGTGGCCCGCCGCTACGACCTGATGAACGATCTGATGTCGTTCGGGCTGCATCGAGCGTGGAAGGACACGCTGGTCACCGCAATCAGCCCGCCGAAGAACAAGCCCTTTGCGCTCCTCGACATTGCCGGCGGCACCGGCGACATTGCTTTCCGAGCGATCAAGCGCTGCGGTCCGCAAACCCGGGCGACGGTCTGCGACATCAATGCCGCCATGCTTGAAATTGGACGCGAACGCGCCGCAGGCAGCGGACTCACTGAAGCGATCGCCTTCGCCGAAGCCAATGCCGAGGCGCTGCCGTTCCCCGACAAGAGCTTCGACGCGGTGACCATCGCCTTCGGCATCCGCAACGTGCCGCGCATCGAACAGGCGCTGGCCGAGGCCTATCGCGTGCTCAAGATCGGCGGCAAATTCGCCTGCCTGGAATTCTCCGCCGTCGACGTGCCCGGCCTCGACCGGCTCTACGACTTCTATTCGTTCAATGTGATCCCGGCGCTTGGCCGCGCGGTGACCGGCGACGCCGAATCCTACCGCTATCTGGTCGAATCGATCCGCCGCTTCCCCAGCCCGCAAGCGTTTGCCGCCATGCTGCGCGCGGCCGGCTTTGCGCGCGTCACGTTTCAATCGATGAGCGGCGGCATCGTGGCGCTGCATTGCGGTTGGCGTTTGTGATCTCCGGCGCCGCGCATCTCATTCGTCTTGGCCGCGCCGGCTTTGTGTTCGCCCGCGAAGGTGTGTTCGGCGTGATCGATCCGGCCATGGTGCCGGTTCCGGCGCGTCCACTGCTGCGTATGGCGCGACTGCTTGAGCGGCGCTCGACCGGGCCCGCCGAGACGCGGCTGTCGACCGCGCTCAGCCGGCTCGGCCCAAGTTATGTCAAGCTTGGCCAGTTTTTGGCGACACGGCCCGATGTCGTCGGTGCCGCCTTGGCGCGCGATCTCGAGCGCTTGCAGGATCGGATGCCGCCGTTCCCGCAGGCCGAAGCTGAAGCGGTCATTGCCGCTTCGTTCGGCCGGCCGGTGGCTGCCGTGTTCGCAAGCTTCGGGCCGCCGATGGCGGCCGCTTCCATCGCCCAGGTTCATCGCGCCACGATAGCGGCAGGTGCCGAGCCGCGTGCCGTCGCCGTCAAGGTCTTGCGGCCGAACATTGAGCAGCGCTTTCACGCCGATCTCACGGCCTTCGCCTTCGCCGCGCAACACGCCGAGAACCTCTCCGCTGAGGCGCGGCGTTTGCGGCTTATCGAAGTGGTCGACACCTTGCGCCGCTCGGTCATGGTGGAAATGGATTTCCGGCTGGAAGCGGCGGCGCTCTCGGAAATGGCGGAAAACACCAAGGACGATCCGGACTTTCGCGTGCCGGCGGTCGACTGGGACCGCACCACCAAAGAAGTGCTGACGCTGGAGTGGATCGACGCCACGCCGCTGTCCGACCGCGCGCGGCTGCAAGCCAAGGGCTTCGATCTGCGCCAACTCGCCCGCGCCTTGATTCAGACTTTTCTGCGCCACGCGCTGCGCGACGGCTTTTTTCACGCCGACATGCATCCCGGCAATCTGTTCGTCGACGATGCCGGCCGGCTGATCGCCGTCGACTTCGGCATCATGGGCCGGCTCGGCGCCAAGGAGCGGCTGTTCCTGGCCGAAATCCTGCACGGCTTCATCACCCGTGATTATTACCGAACCGCGCAAGTTCATTTCGAGGCCGGCTACGTGCCGCCGCGGCATTCCATCGAGGAGTTTGCCCAAGCCATCCGCGCCATTGGCGAGCCGATTCACAACCGCAGCGCCGAAGATATCTCGATGGCGAAACTCTTGACGCTGCTGTTCGAGGTCACCGGGCTGTTCGACATGCGCACCCGGCCGGAATTGCTGCTCTTGCAGAAGACCATGGTCGTGGTCGAAGGCGTGGCGCGCTCGATGGACCCCAAGCTCGACATGTGGAGCACGGCCGAACCCGTGGTGCGCGAATGGATGGAGCGCAATCTCGGACCCGCCGGAAGGCTGGAAAGCGCCGCCGCGGGCGCGGCAGAGGTCGGCCGCTTTCTCGGCGATGCGCCGGGCCTGCTCACGCGCGGCGCCCGCGTGCTCGATCAGCTCGATGAGGTCACCCGTGACGGTCTGGTGCTGTCGCCGCAGACGCTTGCCGAATTCGACAAGGCCGAGGCGCGCCGCCGGCGTTGGACCGTCGCGGCGTTGTGGGTGATCGCGGCGCTCTTGGCCTGGATAGCTTTTCTGCGCTGGTGATTGCACTGATTGCATTGCAATCAAACCGCTGCTATTATCCTGATATCGTGAAAGGAAATGGTCAGTGGCCAGCCTTACCGTCCGCCAGCTCGACGACAAGCTGAAGACGCTTTTGCGGCTGCGTGCGGCGCGTCACGGCCGCTCGATGGAAGATGAGGTGCGCTTCATCCTGAAGTCTGCGGCCAAGGACACCGGCCGCGACATCCTCGATCATTTTGAGCCCCGCGCGCATCAGGCTCAGCAAAGGTCTCCGGCTGTGGCGGCCGCCGGCCCGCGCATCCTGCTGATCATCGGCGGCGGCATCGCCGCCTACAAATCGCTCGATCTCATCCGCCGGCTGCAGGACCGCGGCGCGAGCGTGCGCTGCATATTGACCGCGGCAGCGCAGCGCTTCGTCACGCCGCTTGCCGTCGGAGCGCTTTCCGGCGAACGTGCTCATACCGACTTGTTCGATCCGCAGAGCGAATTCGACGTCGGCCACATCCGCCTCGCCCGCGACGCCGATCTCGTCATCGTGGCGCCGGCGACCGCCGACTTGATTGCGAAAATGTCCGGCGGCCACGCCGACGATCTTGCCACCGCGGTGTTGCTGGCAACCGACAAGCCGATCCTGATCGCGCCGGCGATGAACCCGCAGATGTGGGCGGCCAAAGCGACCCAGCGCAACCTGGCGCAACTCGCAGCCGATGGCGTTCAGCTTGTCGGGCCGAATGCCGGCGCGATGGCCGAACGCGGCGAAATCGGTTTGGGCCGGATGGCCGAGCCCTTGGAAATCGCTGCCGCGGTCGAAGCGCTCTTGCACCGCGCGGAAGCGCTGGCGGGCCGACGGGTTCTGGTCACCTCCGGGCCGACGAGCGAGCCGATCGATCCGGTGCGCTTCATCGCCAATCGCTCGTCCGGCAAGCAGGGGCACGCCATCGCCGCGGCTGCAGCCGCAGCCGGCGCCGACGTGGTGCTGGTGAGCGGCCCCGTCGCGGTCCCGGATCCCATCGGCGTTACGGTCGTGAAAGTCGAAACCGCACGGCAAATGCTGAATGCGGTGGAAAAGGCGCTGCCGGCCGATGCCGCGATATTCGCCGCCGCCGTCGCCGACTGGCGCGCGGCCGAGCCGAGCACAAGCAAAATCAAGAAGCAGCAAGGCCGCACGCCGACGCTCAAGCTGATTGAAAATCCCGACATCCTCTCGACGATCGCGCATCGCAAATCCGGCCGGCCGCGGCTGGTGATCGGCTTTGCCGCCGAAACCGATCACGTCATCGCCAATGCCAAGGCCAAGCTCGCCAAGAAGGGCTGCGACTGGATCCTCGCCAATGACGTCTCGCCAGCGACCGGGATCATGGGCGGCGACAGCAACACCATCCACTTGATCACGCCGACAGCCGTGGAGTCGTGGCCGCCGCAATCGAAAGATGACGTTGCCCGCACGCTGATCGAGCGGATCGCCACCGAACTCAAAGGAGACAAAGCCTGAGCACGGAATTGCGCATCATGCGCTTGCCGCACGGCGCCGATCTGCCGTTGCCGGCCTATCAAAGCGCGCTCGCCGCCGGGCTCGATCTGGTGGCCGCGGTGCCGGCCGGCACCCCGGTAGCGATCGCACCCGGCGCCCGCGCCCTGATCCCGACGGGAATAGCAATTGCGTTGCCACCGGGGAGCGAAGGCCAGATCCGACCGCGCTCGGGTCTCGCCATCCATCATGGCGTCACCGTGCTCAATGCTCCCGGGACCATCGACGCCGATTATCGCGGAGAACTACAAGTCATTCTTGTTAATCACGGCGCGGAAGCCGTGATTATCACGCGGGGAATGCGGATTGCACAGCTCATCATCGCTCCCATTCAACATGTAATGCCTGTTGAATGCACCGAATTGAGCGTGACAGAGCGTCAGGGCGGAGGATTCGGCTCTACCGGAACCGCGATTAAGCCTAACTAAACTGAAGTTAAACTGGACCGCACATCGCGTGTAAGATATCAGCGCTGGAGATGAACTAATCTCCGCCTGAAGGCGTTTGTTCTCCTCGATGCCTTTGCTTCCCCGAAAAGGAGTCCTTGCCGTCGCGGCGGTTATCGATGTCGCGATGCAAGAGCATGGGCAACCGATTTCCGCGAAGACGTTAGCCGCGCGTCACGGCCTACCGCCACGGCATCTCGAGCCGGTTCTGCAGGCGCTTGTCCGCTGCGGAATTTTGCGGGGCGTTCGCGGGCCGCGCGGCGGGTATGAGTTGGCCCGTGACCGCAGACGCGTGACGGCCAACGACATTCTGCGCGCCGCCGGAACGGTCGATGACAGCGAACTACCCGATTCCGGCTCCGACCTCTTGCGCAAGATCGTTCTGCCGGCCATGGCCAACGCGGAAACCGAATTCGGCGTCGCGTTATCCCGCATCAGTCTGGAAGACATGGCGCGCGACGCGCAAGCTTTGACCAAATCGAACCATAGCGCTTGCCGATCCTGAGAGTGCCTAGAGTCACGTTCACGATCTGGACTCTTTCGGCGCGATTCCCGTTGAGGGTAAAGTCGTCCGATTCGCGGGCTCTCCCCCGCCGTTTTCTCCCCCCTTTGCGGGGGAGGCAATTGAGGGGGCTGGCGAGATAGCGGCAGCCAGCAGAGGCGAAGGGGCATGCCGGACACACTCCGGACCGGCCGGAGCTATGCGCAGCGCAGGCGCGCGCAAGGGATCGGCGGATTCCTCGCGGCGATCGGCGCGTTTGCGCCGCCCGCTACCGCAGCCGAACACCCCGCGCTGTCGCTGCAAGAACTCGTCTTGACTGCGCATCGCAGCATTGACCAGCACGAGATCGCGTTTTTCGCACTCGTCGTCGGCGTGATCCTGTTTGCCGTTGTTATCGCGATCATGCTGTTGCGCACACGCGCGC
The DNA here is from genome assembly GCA_035515455.1 of Xanthobacteraceae bacterium. Classification (GTDB taxonomy): domain Bacteria; phylum Pseudomonadota; class Alphaproteobacteria; order Rhizobiales; family Xanthobacteraceae; genus BOG-931. The sequence goes on along the minus strand of DATJBH010000013.1, from coordinate 4,075 downwards.
GCTCGGCACGATTGGAAGCGTGGTCGCGCGATGAGTTCACGCGGCTTCGCGACGAGCTCGATCGCGCCAACGCGGTGATTCGTTCCGAACCGCAAATCGTTGTGGATTGGCCGGCGGGCTCCGACGAGCCCGGCATCGACGGCGATCTGTCGGCCTTGGGCGTCTCCGCATCCCATCGGGTGCTGGCCTTCGGCAGCTGGCTCGATGCCGGCAAAGCCAGCGCCATGGAGCGCGCGGTCGACGCATTGCGCGCGCGCGGCGAAGCTTTTTCGATGACGCTCACCACGCTGGCCGGCCACCCGATCGAAGCCCAAGGCCGCGCCATCGGCGGCCGCGCCGTGCTGCGCCTGAAAGATGCCAGCGGCATCAAGCGCGAGCTGGTCGATCTGGTCGGGCGTTATCAGCGGCAATCCGCCGAACTCACGGCGCTGCGCGCGCTCGCCGAAAAACTGCCGGCGCCGGCATGGACGCGCGATGCCGGGGGGCATCTGACCTTCGTCAATGCCGCTTACACGCAGGCCGTCGAAGCCAAAAATGCCGCCGATGCGATCGAACGCCGGCTCGAATTGCTTGACAGCGCCGCGCGCGAAACCATCGCACTGAGGCGGGCGAGCGGCGGCTCCTTTGCGGGCCGGCTGCATGCCGTCGCGGCCGGCGCGCGGCGAACTTTCGACGTGCTCGATTTTCGCACCGAGACCGGCAGCGCCGGCATCGGCATGGACGTCACCGACGTGGAAGCGCTGCACGGCGCGCTGACGCGACTTACCGACGCGCATCGCCGCACACTCGACCAGCTCTCCACCGGCGTCGCCATGTTCGGCGCCGATCAGCGGCTGTGCTTTTATAATGCCGCCTATCGCGCGCTATGGGACCTCGACGCCGCCTTCCTCGACCAAGGCCCAATCGATTCGGCGGTGATCGACGCATTGCGCGCGGCGCGCAAGCTGCCGGAGGAGCAGGATTTCCGGCAATGGAAGGCGCGACTGCACGAGGCCTATCGCGCCGTCGAAGCCAAGGAACATACGTGGCATTTGCCGGGCGGACGGACCTTGCGCGTCGTCACCACCCCCAATCCGGATGGCGGTCTCACCTACCTGTTCCATGACGTCACCGAGCGGCTCGATCTCGAGCGCCGATTCGAGGAACTGATCCGCGTTCAGGGCGAGACGCTCGACAATCTGGCCGAAGGCGTCGCCGTGTTCGGCAGCGATGGCCGGCTGCGATTGCACAATGCCGCCTTCGCGCGGATGTGGCGGCTATCGCCAGGCGCGCTCTCCGACCGGCCGCACATCGAAAAGATCACGGCCTTATGCCGGCCATTGCACGGCGATCATCCAACGTGGCAAGCGCTGCGCGCATGCGTGACCGCAATCGACAATCGCGAAGCAATCGAAGATAAGCTTGAACGCCGCGACGGCAGCGTGGTCGATTGCACGACCGTGCCGCTGCCTGACGGCGCCACCCTGGTCACGTTCCACGACGTCACAGATACGGTCAATGTCGAGCGGGCGCTGCGCGAACGCAACGAGGCGCTCGAAGACGCCGACAGGATCAAGATCGATTTCGTTCACCACGTCTCCTACGAGTTGCGCTCACCGCTGACCAACATCATCGGTTTCGTCCACCTGCTCGGCGATCCGGCGACCGGGCCGCTCGCGGCAAAGCAGCGCGAATACCTCGATTACATCACGGTTTCGACCAATACCTTGCTCGCGCTGATCAATAACATCCTGGATCTCGCGACCATCGATGCCGGACGCATGCAGTTGAGCCTCGGCCGGGTCGACATTCTCGAAACCATGGCGGCGGCCGCCGAGGGCGTCCAAGATCGGCTGGTGAGCGCCGGCCTTGCCCTGGACATCAATGCGCCATCCGGCATTGGCAGCTTTGTCGCCGACAAGCTGCGGCTGCGGCAGATTCTCTTCAACCTTTTGGCCAATGCCGTGAGCTTTTCGCCTGGCGGCGCGACCATCACCTTGTCCGCGAGGCGCACCGCCGACGCAGTGATCTTTTCGGTTACCGATCAGGGGCCTGGCATTCCGCCGCAAGTCCTGGAAAAGGTATTCGACTGGTTCGAGACCCACTCGCTCGGATCGCAGCACCGCGGGCCGGGAATCGGACTGTCCCTGGTCCGCTCCTTCGTCGAACTGCATGGCGGCACGGTGACGATCACGTCGACCGTGGGACAAGGCACCACCGTGACCTGTACATTCCCGCTGACTGAAACCGCCACGCTGACGGCCGCGGAGTAGCAATGCTTCTGACCACCCCCGGTGGCGCAAGCTTTACTGTGACATTGGCGAACGAGGAGGCGACGCGGCGTTTGGCGATCGATATCGCCGCCGCGCTCGAGCCCGGCGACCTCGTGACGCTGTCCGGCGATCTCGGCGCCGGCAAAACAACATTCGCGCGGGCGCTCATTCGCTACCTTGCCGGCGACGATGTGATCGAGGTGCCGAGCCCGACCTTCACCTTCCTGCAGACTTACGAGTTGCCACGCTTCACCCTCGTTCATGCCGACCTCTACCGGGTTTCCGGGTCGGCGGAATTGGCCGAACTTGGTTTTGACGATTTGGCGGAAGGTGCCGTCGTGCTGATGGAATGGCCCGATCGCGCCGCCGGATTATTACCGCCCGACCGCCTCGACATCGCGCTTACGCTTGCACCCGCGAGCGGTCCTGACACGCGCAACGTGCGCTGTGTCGGCTATGGCAGTTTCGGGCCGCGCGTGGAGCGTATCGCGCGCATTCGCGCCTTCCTCGACGAATCCGGTTTCGGCGATGCTCATCGCCAGCGGATGCAGGGCGATGCCTCGACGCGAATTTTCGAGCGGCTGACGCTCGGCGAGCGAAGCTTTGTCCTGATGAACGCACCCCGCCGTCCCGACGGTCCGCCGGTGCGCGACGGCAAACCCTATAGCGCCATCGCGCATCTGGCCGAGGACATCGTGCCCTATATCGCAGTGGCGGCGGGCTTGCGCGAGCTCGGCTTGTCGGCGCCGGAAATCCTGCACGCTGATCTCGATCATGGACTCATCATCATGGAGGATTTCGGCAGCGAGCGTGTCGTCGGCGGCGATCCTCCGGCCCCGATCGAGGAGCGCTACGCCACGGCCATCGATCTGCTCGCCGGGCTGCATGGCGAGGAACTGCCGGATACGCTGCCGGTCACATCGGAGTTCGCCTATCGGCTGCCGGCCTATGAAATGGAGGCGTTTCTGATCGAGGCCGAGCTGCTGCTCGACTGGTATCTGATCAGTGCCGGTGAACCGCCAACCGCTGCAGTTCGCGCAGCGTTCATCAGCCTCTGGCGTGAGGCGCTGTTGCCCGCCATCGCTGCGCCGCCGACCTGGGTGCTGCGCGATTATCATTCGCCCAATCTGCTATGGCTCCCGCAGCGACACGATATTGCCCGTATCGGCCTTCTTGATTTTCAGGATGCGCTGATCGGCCCCGCCGCCTATGACGTCGCCTCGCTTTTGCAGGATGCGCGCGTGGACGTCCCGGAGGCCACGGAAATGGCCCTGCTCGGGCGCTACGTGCGCACCCGGCTCGGCAACAGCAGCGATTTCGACACCGCCGGCTTTACGCGGGTCTATGCGACGCTTGCGGCGCAGCGGGCTACAAAAGTCCTCGGTATATTCGCGCGACTCAACCGCCGCGACGGCAAATCGCAATACCTGCGGCATATGCCGCGGCTGTGGCGTTATCTGCAGCGCTCGCTGGCCCACCCCGCTTTGGCCGCACTAAAGGCCTGGTACGCCACAAATGTGCCCGCTCCGGATGGGCTATGATATGGAGAATCGGGCGGCGGAACTGGGCTGGGCGACACGATGATGCCGAATAGCGCGATGGTGCTGGCTGCGGGCCTTGGCACGCGCATGCGGCCGTATAACGGGCACATCCCCAAGCCCCTGGTCGCGGTCGGCGGCAAATGCCTGATCGATTACGGCCTCGACCGTCTTGCCGATGCCGGGGTGGAGCGGGCCGTCGTCAACGTGCACCACCTCGCCGACGCCATCGAGCGGCATCTCGCGGGGCGGCAAAAGCCGCGCATCGTCATTTCCGACGAGCGG
>DATJBH010000012.1:0-43100 GCA_035515455.1 Xanthobacteraceae bacterium | reverse complement strand
GCTGGCGCTCGACATCATTATCGATCGCTCGACCGCCGCGCGGTTCGGGATCACGCCGGCGACCGTCGATAACGCGCTCTACGACGCGTTCGGCCAGCGCATCGTCTCAACCATCTACACCCAGTCGAACCAATATCGCGTCATCTTGGAGCTGGATCCGGCGCTGCAGCGCTCGCTCACCGGCTTGTCCGCCATTTACCTGCCGTCGTCGTCGTCGTCGACAAACGGCCAGGTGCCGCTTTCGGCCATCGCTCATATCGAGCAGCAGGCCGGACCGCTGCTGGTCACGCATTTCGGTCAGTTTCCAGCCACCACGATTTCGTTCAACACCGCGCCGGGCGTCTCGCTCGGTGCCGCCGTGGACGCCATCCAGCAAGCCGAGAGCGAGGTCGACCTTCCCTATAGCTTCATCACCGCTTTTCAGGGCACTGCCGCGGCCTTCCAGTCGTCCTTGACCAACGAGGTCTTTCTCATCATCGCCGCCATAGCCGCGATGTATATCGTGCTCGGCGTTCTCTACGAGAGCTTCGTGCATCCGATCACCATCCTGTCGACCTTGCCGTCGGCGGGCGTCGGCGCGCTGCTATCGCTAATGCTGCTGCACTACGACCTCGACGTCATTGCCATCATCGGCATCATCCTGTTGATCGGCATCGTCAAGAAAAACGCCATCATGATGATCGATTTCGCGCTGGACGCGGAGCGCGAAGACGGCCTGCCGCCGCGCGAGGCGATTTACCAGGCCTGCCTGTTGCGCTTCCGCCCGATCATGATGACAACCATGGCCGCGATCCTCGGCGCCATGCCGCTGATGCTGGGCACCGGAACCGGCTCCGAGCTCCGCCGGCCGCTCGGCATCGCTATCATCGGCGGCTTGATCGTCAGTCAGATGCTCACGCTGTTCACCACGCCGGTCATTTATCTCTATTTCGACCGTTTGGCGGCACGCTTCACTGGCGCGCGGCCGGCGGCGCCGATCGTTCCGCAAGCGCCGGCCGAATGAACATTTCAGCGCCATTCATCAGCCGGCCGGTGGCGACGACGCTGCTCACCCTCGGCATTGCGCTTGCCGGCATTCTCGCCTTTGCAAAATTGCCGGTCGCGCCGCTGCCGGCGGTCGATTTTCCGACGATTTCGGTCAATGCCCAGCTGCCCGGCGCCAGTCCGGAGACCGTCGCGACCAGCGTCGCCGAACCGCTCGAACGCCATCTCGGCCAGATCGCCGACGTCACCGAGATGACCTCGTCGAGCGGCATCGGGCAGACCCGCATCACGCTGCAATTCGACCCCAGCCGCGACATCAACGGCGCGGCGCGCGACGTGCAGGCCGCCATCAATGCCGCCCACGCCGATCTGCCTGCGAGTCTCAAGACCAATCCAACCTATCGCAAGTTCAATCCCGCCGCAGCGCCCATTCTCATCCTGGCGATAACCTCGAAAACACTGACCCAGGGCCAGATTTATGACGCCGCGAGCAATGTCTTTCAGCAGCAGCTGTCCCAGATCAGCGGTATCGGCCAGGTCATTCTCGGCGGCGCGGCGCTGCCGGCGGTTCGGGTCGAGCTTAATCCGCAGGCTTTGTTCAAATACGGCATCGGGCTGGAAGACGTGCGCGCCGCGCTGGCGGCGGCCAATGCCAACAGCCCGAAGGGCACCATCGACGACAATGGCCGGCGTTTCCAGATCTACACCAACGACCAATCCACAAAGGCGGCGGACTACACGCCGCTGATCATCGCCTATCGCAACGGCGCTGCGGTGAGACTGTCGGACGTCGCCACAGTGACTGACTCCGTCGAGGACGTGCGCAATCTCGGCCTGTCCAACGGACAGCCGTCGGTGCTGGTCATTTTGTTCCCGCAGCCCGGCGCCAACATCATCGACACCATCGACAGCGTAAAGGCCGAGCTGCCGCACCTGGAAGCGGCCATGCCGGCCGATGTCGACGTCACCATCGCGATCGATCGTTCGACGACAATCCGGCAGTCGCTGCGCGACACCGAATTGACGCTGATTATCGCCATCGCCTTGGTGACCCTCGTCGTTTATTTCTTCCTGCGGAGCATTCGCGCCACCGCGATCCCGTCGGTCGCCGTGCCGGTGTCGATCCTCGGCACCTTCGGCGCGATGTATTTATTGAATTATACGCTCGATATTCTATCGCTGATGGCACTGACCATAGCGACCGGCTTCGTGGTCGACGATGCCATTGTCGTGCTGGAGAACATCTCGCGTCATCTCGAGGCCGGCATGCCGCGCCTGCAGGCGGCGCTGCTCGGCGCGCGCGAGGTCGGCTTCACCGTGCTGTCGATCACCCTGTCGCTCATCGCGGTTTTCCTGCCGATCCTGCTGATGGGCGGCATTCCCGGCCGCTTGTTTCGCGAATTCACCATGACCCTGTCGCTGGCGATCATGATCTCGCTGGTGATCTCGCTCACCGCGACGCCGATGTTGTGCGCGCTGTTCCTGCGGACGCCGGCGCCGCATCAAACGCCCCGGCGCCGCACGCTGTTCGACCGCGTGCTGGCCGGCTATGAGCGTTCGCTCACCTGGGCGTTGCGCCACAGCCGGCTCGTCCTTGCCATTTTCTTCGGCGCGATTGCTCTTAATTTCGTGCTGTTCGCCGTCGTGCCCAAGGGATTTTTCCCCGAAGAGGACACCGGACGCTTGATCGGTTCGCTGCACGCCGATCAAAGCGTTTCGTTCCAGCTCATGACACAAAAGCTGCGGCAGATGATGGCGATCGTCCAGGCCGATCCGGCAGTGGAACATGTCGTCGGCTATACCGGCGTCGGCTCCGGCGGCGGCTTCGGTCAGATCAATACCGGCTCGGTGTTCGTGTCGCTCAAGCCGCTGGGGCAACGCCCGCCGATGGATCAGGTCATCGCCCGGCTGCGGCCGAAATTGGCCAAAGTGCCGGGCGGCCAGCTCATTCTGTTCGGTGTCCAGGATATTCGCGCCGGCGGCCGCCAAAGCAGCGCGCAATATCAGTATACGCTGGAGTCCGACGATCCGGACCTTCTTTTCAAATGGACGCAGACACTGGTCAACGCGCTGCAACATTCCAAGGTCATGACCGACGTCACATCCGACCAGCAGCAGCGCGGCCTGGAGTCCGATCTCATTATCGACAGGCCGACCGCCTCGCGGCTCGGCATCACTCCGGCACAGATCGACAACACGTTGTACGATGCCTTTGGCCAGCGCCAGGTCTCGGTGATCTACAGCGCCATCAACCAGTATCACGTCGTCATGGAGATCGATCCGCGCTACACGCAATATCCGGCGTCCTTGCGCGATATCTACGTGGCAAAATCCGGCGGTGGCGCCTCGGGAACGCAGCAATCGAACGCGCCCGCGGGCGCCGTGACAGCGGTCAAGGCCGCTTCGGCCGCCGGTCCGGGCTCATCGAGTGCGACGGCGGCGGCCGACGCCAACAACAATTCGGCGCGCAATGCCGCGATCAATGCGCTCGCCAATGCCGGCAGAGGCGCCACCTCGTCCGGAGCGGCGGTGTCGACGGCGCAAGAGATCATGATCCCACTCGCCGCGCTGAGCCATTACAATGCCGGCAACGCGCCGCTCTCCGTCAGCCATCAAGGCTTGTTCGTCGCCTCGACCATTTCCTTCAATCTGCTGCCAGGAGCGGCGCTCGGCGACGCCGCGGCCGAGATCGACAATGCGATCAAACAAATCCGGATGCCGGCCTCGATCCACGGCAGTCTGGCCGGCACCGCGCAGGCGTTCGCCCAATCGCTGGCCTATGAGCCGGTGCTGATTATCACGGCGATCGCCGCCGTCTATATCGTGCTCGGGGTGCTCTACGAGAGCTACGTCCATCCGATCACGATTTTATCGACGCTGCCGTCCGCCGGCGTCGGCGCCATCCTCGCGCTGATGCTGTTCCACACCGAATTTTCCATCATCGGCCTGATCGGTGTGATTCTGCTCATCGGTATCGTGAAGAAAAATGCCATTCTCATGATCGACTTCGCCATCGAGGCGAAACGTTCGCGGAATCTGAGCTCCTACGACGCGATCTTCCAGGCCTGCCTGTTGCGCTTCCGCCCGATCATAATGACGACCAGCGCGGCGATCCTCGGCGCCATGCCGCTGGCGATGAGCTTCGGCAATGGCGGAGAGATCCGCCGGCCGCTCGGTATATCGATTGTCGGCGGGCTGCTCATCAGCCAGCTGCTGACGCTCTACACGACGCCGGTGGTTTATCTGTATCTGGATCGGCTTGGCCAATGGTGGATGCGCACGCGACAGCGGCTGATGCCCGGTTTGTTCGGCCCGCCACCCTTGGCACCGGCTCAATGACCACTCAGCGAACGTAAAGCGGCCGCCTTGTGTAGCAGCATGGCGCGGTGCCCTGGTCCTCGACCGGGCCGAGCAATTTGCGCAAGCGGTGGATGTCGGCGCGCGCCGCAATGATCTGCGGACCCTTGATGCCGTCATCAATATCCGGATCGGCCTCCAGACGATCGATCAATGTCACGTCGGCATCGATGGCATCGCGAATGCACTGGTAACAGCCATTCTCGATCTGCCCGTACTCGCCCGCCGCAACCGGCGGGGTGAAGCCGACGATGGCGAGAAATCCGCCCACGAGGAGAGCCCTGATCATTGCGCGTATTCCATTCCATCCGAACGGCTTTGATCATAGCAAAAGCTCAGGGCGAAGGAATGGTCCGGTTCCGGCGGTCCCGCTGTTTGCGCATGGTACGGCCGAGCGGATCGGGCCTATGATAGAAACGTCGGTCCGGGGGGAGTGAAGTCCATGAATGGCGCTGCGGTCATTGCCGAAATTCTCAAGCGCGAGGAGACCGATTTCCTGTCGTGTTATCCGCGCAATCCGGTCATCGAACCTTGCGCCGCCATCGACATCCGCCCGATCCTCTGCCGGCAGGAGCGCGTCGGCGTCGGCATTGCCGACGGCTATTCCCGCATCAAGCGCGGCAAGAAGAACGGCGTGTTCGCCGCGCAGGCGGGACCCGGCATCGAGAATGCCTTCCCCGGCATCGCACAAGCCTATTCCGAGAACGTGCCGCTCCTTGTCATTGCCGGCGGCCTGCCGCTTCATCGCCAATATGTGCGTCCGGTGTTTCGCGCCGCCGACGTCTATCGCGCGGTGACCAAATGGTCGGCGCTAGCGCATCACGTGCAGGAATTGCCCGACCTGATGCGCCGCGCCTACCACGCGCTGCGCTCGGGTAAGCCAGGTCCGGTGCTCATCGAAGTGCCGGACGAGGTATTCGAGGCTGAATTCAAAGGCAGTCTCGATTATCGCCCGGTCCCGGTGCAACGCGCCGCCCCCGATCCGGCGGCAATCAAGAAAGCCGCCGCGATGCTGCTTGCGGCGAAGCATCCGCTGCTGTGGGCCGGCCAAGGCGTGCACTATGCCGAAGCCGGCGACCGGTTTGCGGCGCTCGCCGAACTGCTGCCGGCGCCCGTCGTCGCCACCAATCCCGGCAAGAGCGCCATCCCCGACAGTCATCCGCTGGCGCTTGGCGGCGCCACGCGCTCGCGCTCGAAAGTGTTCGCCGATTTCCTGAACAAGTCCGACGTCGTCATGGCCATCGGCTCGAGCCTGACCGTGACGCCTTTCGGGCCCGGCGTCCCGCCGGGCAAGACGATCATTCATTCCACCAACGATGCCGGCGACATCAACAAGGAATATCGCGCCGATCACGCTATTGTCGGCGATGCCGCACTCGTCATCGACGCGCTGATCGCCGAAATTGCCAAGCAGAAAGGTCCCGGCGGCGGCAACGCGCTCGCCTCGCTCAAAGAGGAGGTCGCCGCCGGCAAGAAGGCGTGGCTCGACGAGTGGGCGAAGTTTCTCAACTCGGACGAGACGCCGCTCAACCAGTACCGCGTTATTCGCGACATGATGCGGACGCTCGACCGCGACAACGTCATCGTCACCCACGATTCGGGAAGCCCGCGCGAGCAGATGATCCCATTCTGGGAAACGACGGCGGCCGGCTCCTATATGGGCTGGGGCAAGTCGACCCAGCTCGGCTATGGGCTCGGCATCACCATGGGCGCCAAGCTCGCGGCGCCGAAAAAGCTCTGCATCAACGTGATGGGCGACGCCGCAATCGGCATGACCGGTATGGATATCGAGACCGCCGCGCGCAACCGCATCGCCATTCTTACCGTGGTGTTCAACAACGGGGTGATGGGCGCCGAGCGCGACGTGCTGAAAATCTCCGACGAGAAATACGGCGCCATGACGGTCGGCGGCAACTATACGAAAGTAGCCGAAGGCCTCAATGTCGCTGCCGCACGTGTGGAAAAGCCCGGCGCCATCGTCGGCGCGATCAAAGACGCCGTCGCAGTGACGGAAACGGGCGCGCCATTTCTCCTCGAATTCGTCGTCAAAGAGGGCCGTGACTTTTCGCGCTATCCCTGAACATCAGTGGCGGCCGCCGGCGCGCTGCTCGCCACCTTTTCCAGCATCGTTCGCAGCTCCCTGGCGCGCGTCACGCCGAATGCCGCCTCAAACCGCCCTTGGGCGCCCTGCCAGGCTTTGAAGGCGGCGCGAAATCGCGCCGTCCCGGCGCCGGTCAGACGGACTTCCTTACTGCGGCGGTCGGCCCTGCCGGCGGCAATGGCAATCAAGCCGTCACGTTCGAGCGGCAAGATGTTGCGACCCAGCGTGGTGCGATCCATCACCAGCTCAGCCGCGAGCGCATTGATCGTCATCGGTCCTTTGCGCTGCAGCCTTGCGAGAATCGAATACTGGGTGGCGCGAAGCCCGCTCGGCGCCAGGAATTGATCATAGATTTGCGTAACTTGGCGGGCCGCCTGCCGCAACGCCAGGCAGTTGCAGCCGGCGGGGTTGATAGCCGCCAGTGACGTCGCGCGCGTTGCGGAGCCCTTGCCTTTCATATAGGTGCATATACACCTACTCTCTCTGCTTCCGCAATATCCCGTTTGGGAACCCCTGCAACCGGAGTGAAAGAATGTCCGTCCAGAGCGTCGCCGCAAGCCGGCCGCTTCCGGGCTTGGCTCCGGGAGGCAACACGGAGAAGGGCGGCTACGATCCGCGTACCCGTGCACTGATCGAAGGACCGATCGCGCCGACCCTGATCCGGCTGGCCGCGCCCAATATGCTGGTGATGCTGGCGCAGTCCTCGGTCGGCCTCGTCGAGACCTATTTCGTCGGCAAGCTCGGCACCGATGCGCTCGCCGGTGTGGCGCTCGTCTTTCCGTTGCTCATGCTGATGCAGATGATGTCGGCGGGCGCGATGGGCGGCGGCATATCGTCAGCGATCGCGCGCGCGCTCGGCGCCGGTCGCCGTCCCGACGCTGATGCATTGGTCGTGCATGCGCTCGTTATTGCGCTCGTCTTCGGGTTGACTTTCACGGTTTCATTGCTCGCCGCCGGCCGCTTGCTGTATGCGGCGATGGGCGGTAGCGGGGCGTCGCTGCACGCGGCGCTGATCTACTCGCACGTTGTCTTTGCCGGCGCGATTCTGGTGTGGCTATTCAATTCGCTCGCCAATGTGATCCGCGGCACCGGCAATATGATGGTCCCGGCGCTCGTCACCTTCGCCGGGGTCATCGTCCTCATTCCGCTGTCGCCGTGTCTGATCTTCGGGCTCGGACCGTTTCCGAGACTTGGCGTCGCCGGCGGCGCCGTCGCGGTCGTTATCTATTACGCGCTCGGGAGCCTCGTGCTTGCAGCTTATCTGCGCTCCGGCCGCAGCGTCGTCGGTCTCGCCTTTCGCGGTACCAAAATCCGCTGGCCGTTGTTCGCCGATATTCTTCGGGTCGGCCTGGTCGCCGCGCTGATCACGGTGCAGACCAATCTCACCATCGCCATCGCCACCGGCCTGGTCGGCGCCTTCGGTCCGGCGGCGATCGCCGGATACGGCACGGGTTCGCGCCTGGAATATCTGCTCATTCCGCTGGTGTTCGGCCTCGGCGGCCCGCTGGTCGCGATGGTCGGCACCAATATCGGCGCCGGACGGCCCGAGCGCGCGCTGCGCGTGGCGTGGATCGGCGCGGCAATCGGCGCCGGGCTCTGCGAGATCATCGGCTTTGCGGCCGCTGCCGAGCCGCGCGCCTGGCTTTCGCTGTTCGGCACCGCTCCTGCCATGATTGATGCCGGATCACGCTATCTGCAGGCCGTCGGCCCGGTTTACGGCCTGTTCGGTCTCGGCATGGCGCTCTATTTCGCCTCGCAAGGCGCGGGACGCCTGTTGTGGCCCCTGCTCGCCAACATGGCTCGGCTCCTGATCGCAGCCGGAGGCGGCTTTGTCGCCTTGCGCTGGACCGGCAACTTGACCGATGTTTTCCTCGCTTTAGCGGCGGCGCTCGCCGCATTCGGCATAATCAATGCCGCCGCAGTGGCAAGCGTTGTCTGGTTCAAAGACGGCACACGCCGTCCCGTCGTGAATGCGCAGGAACGGAAAGAACAATGACGGACCATTATTTGGAAGATTTTGCCGTCGGCCAGGTCTTCAACACCGGCCGGCTGCGCGTCGACAAGGAAGATATTTTCACCTTCGCGCGGCAATTCGATCCGCAACCGTTTCACCTCGACGAAGCGGCAGCGCGCAGGTCGCCGTTTGGCGGCTTGGCCGCGAGTGGCTGGCACACTGCCGCGCTGACCATGCGCCTATTGGTCGACGGCGAGCTCAAGCCGGCCGGCGGCATTCTCGGCGTCGGCTTCGATGAACTGAGCTGGCCGCGCGCGGTGCGGCCGGGCGATGAATTGCGCGCGCGGAGCGAAGTCCTTGAAGTGCGGCCGTCGAAATCGCGTCCGGACCGCGGACTGATTCGGGTGCGAACGACGACGTTCAATCAGAACGACGAGACGGTGATGATATTCACCGGCAATCTGCTGGTGCCGAAACGTCCGGCGCCGGCGCAGAACGGATAGGGCGATGCGGATCCTCGTGGTCGGCGCCGGCGCGATCGGCGGTTATTTCGGCGGCCGGCTGTTGCAGGCCGGCCGCGACGTCATGTTTCTAGTACGCCCGCGCCGTGCCGCACAGCTGGCGAAGACCGGTCTTGTCATTCGCAGCCCGCTCGGCGATGCCGACCTAGCTACCCCGCCAACCATCACGGCCGAAACGCTGCGGGATCCTTTCGACTTCATTCTTTTAAGCTGCAAAGCCTACGATCTTGCATCCGCCGCCGATTCTTTCGCGCCTGCCGTCGGGGCCAAGACCGCGATCTTGCCGTTCCTCAACGGCATGGCCCACTTGGATTTCCTGGAGAGCCGGTTCGGCGGCGGCGCCGTGCTCGGCGGTCAATGCGTGATCTCGACGACGCTCGACGACGAGGGCCGCATTCTTCATCTCAACGACGTCCACCGCGTGTCATTCGGCGAACGCGACGGCTCGCGCTCCATCCGCGCCGAAGCGATCGCCGCGACCATGACAGGGGCACGCTTCGATTCACGGCTCAGCACCGCGATCCTGCAGGAAATGTGGGAAAAGTGGGTTTTCATCGCGACCACCGCCGGCATCACCTGTCTGATGCGGGCTAGCGTCGGCGACATCGTCGCTGCCGAAGGAGTCGCGCTGACGACTTCCTTGCTCGATGAATGCGCGGGCATTGCCGCAGAGCGCGGCTTCGCACCGGGCAAAGACAACCTCGCGCGCAGCCGAACCATGCTGATCGCACCGGGCTCAACCTTTGCCGCTTCGATGCTGCGCGACATCGAACGCGGTGCGCCGATCGAGGCCGATCACATCGTCGGCGATCTGCTGCGGCGCGGAGAGCGCAAGGATCATCCGCTGTTGCGGATTGCCTACACGCATCTGAAAGCGTACGAGGCGCGGCGGCAGCGCGAGAATGCCGCCTCGACGAGGCCGTGAGTGGAACTTTCATAACTGCATATACTTATTTCCGCATATGGAGGGTGTTAAATGGCCAAGATCACCTACCACATCGTCCGCCACGAAGACGGCTGGGCCTACCAGGTCGATGGCGTGTATTCGGAGACATTCCCGACCCACGACATGGCCCGTTAAGCGGCGCAGCGCGCCGCTCAGGAGCAGCACGTGCCGGGCGAAACCCGGGCAATTTCCTGGGAAGACCAGAACGGAAAGTGGCACGAAGAATTAGCGCGTGGCGATGACCGGCCCGAGACCGAAGTCGAGGGCTGATAATGCGGATCGAAGCCCTCTCGGGCTGGACCACGGATCAGAAGCACGTCGTCGCGGCAAGCTTTCTCGGCTGGACGCTGGACGCCTTCGATTTTTTTCTCCTGGTCTTCGTGCTCAAGGACATCGCCGGCGAATTCGGCACGCAGATTACCGACGTCACCTTCGCCATTCTGCTCACTTTGGCGATGCGGCCGATCGGCGCCTACATCTTCGGCCGCGCCGCCGACCGCTGGGGCCGGCGGCCCACTTTGATGGTCGACGTGCTGCTCTATTCGGCCATCGAATTCGCCTCGGGCTTTGCGCCAAATCTCATGGCACTGCTGATCCTGCGGGCGATTTTCGGTATCGCCATGGGCGGCGAATGGGGCGTCGGGGCTTCGCTGACCATGGAGTCCATCCCGCCGAAGGCGCGCGGCTTGGTTTCCGGACTGCTGCAATCCGGCTATCCGACGGGATATTTCCTCGCCTCGATCGTCTATGGACTGTTCTTCCAGTATATCGGCTGGCGCGGCATGTTCATGGTCGGCGTCATTCCGGCGCTGCTGGTATTCTATATTCGGCGCAGCGTGCCGGAATCGCCGAGCTGGCGGCCGACCACCGCGCGCAGCAATACGCTCGCGATCCTGCGTTCGCATTGGCAGCTCGGCATCTATGCCGTGCTGTTGATGACGGCGTTCAACTTCTTCAGCCACGGCACACAGGACCTTTATCCGACCTTCCTGCAGGTGCAGCATCATTTGTCGCCCCATGAGGTCGGTCTGATCGCGGTCATCTACAATATCGGCGCCATCATCGGGGGCCTGTCGTTCGGATCGCTGTCGGAAAAATTCGACCGGCGGCGCGTGATCATCATTGCCGCGGTGCTGTCGTTGCTGGTACTGCCGCTATGGGCTTTTGCCGCGACAGCGATCTGGCTCGCGGTCGGCGCGTTCCTGATGCAAGTGATGGTCCAGGGCGCCTGGGGCGTGATCCCTGTACACTTGAACGAATTGTCGCCCGACGAGGCGCGCGGCACATTCCCCGGTTTTGTCTATCAGCTCGGCAATCTGATCGCCTCGGTCAACGCCACGCTCCAGGCCGCGATTGCCGCGCATTTCGGCGGCAATTATGCGATTGCGCTCGCCGGCGTCGCCGGCACCGTCGCGGTGGCCATCGTCGTTCTCGCCGCCATCGGCACGGAAGCCAAAGGCGTCGCGTTCGGCAACGGCGAAACGGCCGCTGCGCCGACTTGAGACCTCGGCTGTGACGAGGTTGTCGCAAAAGTGCTGTTGAACGCTCCGGTTCGCCTGTATCGTTGTGCGGCTGGTGTCGGGACCGATGAGCACGCAGAATTCGCCCCATGTCGAGACGACGCTGAGCGGCTACGAGCTGCTCAATGACCCGCTGCTCAATAAAGGCACCGCTTTCAGCGAAGACGAGCGTGATGCCTTCGACCTGCACGGCCTGTTGCCGCCGCACGTGGCGGAGCTCGATTATCAGGTCAAGCGGCGACTCGATGCCTTCCGCGGCCTCGGCAGCGATCTGCAGCGCTATGTGTTCCTGCGCGGTTTGCAAGACTCGAACGAGACCCTGTTCTACGCGCTGTTGACGCGGAATATCGAGGAAATGATGCCGACGGTCTATACGCCGACCGTCGGTCTTGGCTGCGAGCTGTTCAGCCACATCTTTCGCAAGCCGCGCGGCCTGTTTCTCAGCATCCCGCATAAGGACTTGATCCGCGTCATCCTCGGTCATCCGCGCTACGATAAAATCGAAGCCATCGTGGTCAGCGACGGCGAACGCATCCTCGGACTGGGCGATCAGGGCGCCGGCGGCATGGGAATTCCGATCGGCAAGCTCTCGCTCTATACCGCCTGCGCGGGCCTTCATCCGTCGACCACGCTGCCGATCCTGCTCGATGTTGGCACCGACAACGAAAGGCACCTGGCCGATCCGCTCTATATCGGCTGGCAGCACGCGCGCGTGCGCGGCGCCGAATACGACGATTTCATCGAGATCTTCGTAACCGCCGTGCGCGAACGCTGGCCGCATGTTCTGCTGCACTGGGAGGACTTCGCGCTTGGCAACGCCAACCGACTGCTGGCGCGCTATCGCGATCGGCTGTGTACGTTCAACGACGACATTCAGGGCACCGCCGCCATCGCCGTCGGCACGCTGTTAAGCGCCATCGACGTCACGGGCGTGCCGCTGACCGAGCAGCGCATCGCAGTGTTGGGCGCGGGTTCGGCAGGCACCGGCGTGTGCGCCCTGCTCTTGCGCGCGATGCTCGACGCAGGTCTGCGCGAAGCCGAAGCCCGCAGCCGGTTTTATCTCGTCGACCGTCAAGGACTGTTGGTCGAGGGCATGGCGGGGTTGCAATCGTTCCAAGCGCCGTTCGCGCAAAGCCGCGACCGCGTGGCCGGCTGGCGCCTGCAATCTCCCGGTTGGATCGGGCTTAGCGATGTCGTCGCCAATGCGACGCCGACCGTGCTGATCGGTACGTCCGGCCAGCCCGGCACGTTCACGCAAGCCACCGTGCGCGCCATGGCCGAGCGCGTGCGTCGGCCGGTGTTCCTGGTTCTGTCCAATCCGACCGAGCGCGCGGAGGCGACGCCGCAGGATCTCGATGCCTGGAGCGAAGGGCGCGCCATCATCGGCACCGGCAGTCCGTTTCCGCCGCTCAAGCATGACGGCAAGACTTTTCGCGTCGATCAGACCAACAACGCCTATGTCTATCCCGGCATCGGGCTCGGCGCGATCGTCGCCGATGCGCGGCGCATCTCAGATGGAATGTTTTTGGCCGCCGCGCGTACCGTCGCCGAGTTCTCGCCGGCGCGACGCGATCCGGCGGCAAATTTTCTGCCGCCGCTCGTCGAGATCCGCAACCTGTCGTTCCATGTCGCGCTGGCGGTCGCCAAAGAAGCGCAGGCGGAAGGGCTTGCCGACCCGATATCCGATGCGGCACTTGCCGACGCAGTGCGCGCCAAGATGTGGGAGCCGGTCTATGCGCGCTATCGCCGGCTCAAACCGGCGTCCGCGCGCTGATCAATGACCTGCCATGTGGCGGCCGATCGCGGTGAGGTCGGCATGCGCGGCCGGCGTCTCGTAAACCAAGGCGCCATGGAACATCACCACCACGCGATCGGCCAGTTCCAGCAACTCGTCGAGATCCTCGCTGACCAGAAGCACCGCGGCACCGCGGTTGCGCGCCGCCATGATCTCGGCATGGATCTGCGCCACCGCAGCGAAATCAAGCCCGAAGCACGGATTGGCGGCGATGAGAACGGAAACGTCGCCGGCAAGTTCGCGCGCCAAGACGGTGCGCTGCACATTGCCGCCGGAAAGCTCGCCGATGGCGGTATCGCCGGAGCGCGTCTTGATCTTGTAGCGGGAAATCTTGCGCTTGGCGTCCTCGCTGAATATGGCGCGGTTGAGCCACCAGCCGCCGAGCGCGTAGGGCGCGCGGTCGAACTCGCGGAAGGCGAGATTATCGGCGACGCTCATCCGCGCGACGCAGGCGTTCTTCAACGGCTCCTCGGGCAACACCGACAGATTGGCGCGCCGCATTTCCTGCCGTGTCGCGCGATACGGCTCACCCTGCAGAAAAATCCCGCCGCTCTCGGCTTCGCGCTGTCCGGCGAGCACCTCGATGAGCTGACGCTGGCCGTTGCCGGACACGCCGGCGACGCCGACGATTTCGCCGCCGCGGATCGACAGAGTGACGTCGCGCACCGCCGGCTGGCCGGCATCGTCGAGCGCGTTGAGCCCGTTAATCGCGAGCTTGGGCGGCCCGAGCTCGCCCGCGCGCGCCGGCTGCACCGTCAATTCCTCGGCGCCAATCATGGTGCGGGCCATGCTGTCCGGGCTCAAATCCTTGACGTGGCCTTTGCCGGCGAGCTTGCCGCGGCGCAGGATGGTGACTTCGTTGGCGAAGGTCATGACCTCGCGGAACTTGTGGGTGATCATCAGCACCGTAAGATCGCCGTTCTCGACCATGCCGCGCAGCATGCCGAGCACTTCATCGGCCTCGCCGGGCGTGAGCACCGAGGTCGGCTCGTCGAGGATGAGAAAACGGCGCTTGAGATAAAGCTGCTTGAGAATTTCGCACTTCTGCCGCTCGCCGGCGGAAATCGCCGAAACTTTGGCGTTCAGCGGCACGCGAAACGGCATCGTGGATAGAAATTCCTCGAGCCGCTTGCGCTCCTTGCCCCAATCGACGATCGGCGGCACGTCGTCGCGCGCCAGCACCAGATTTTCCGCAACCGTCATGGCCGGCACCAGCGTGAAGTGCTGATAGACCATGCCGAGCCCGAGCGCATGCGCCACGCGCGGATTGTCGATAGAGGCCTTCTCGCCGGCGACCGTGATGTCGCCGCCGTCGGGCTGGTAATAGCCCATGATGCATTTGACGAGCGTCGACTTGCCGGCGCCGTTTTCGCCAAGGAGCGCATGGAACGTCGCCGGCGCCACTTTCAGCGAGACGGCGTCAAGCGCGGTGAACTCGCCGAAGCGCTTGGTCATGTCGCTCGCTTCGACGCCGAACGCCCTGGTGTTGATGGGAAAGACCTGGATCACGCCACCGCCTCGACGAATTTTTCGGAATTGGAAACCGAGCCGAACACGCCGCCCTGCATCTTGATCATCTTGACGGCGTGATCGTGATTGCTCTTGTCGGTCGCGCCGCAGCAATCCTCCAGCAGCAGGCATTCGAAGCCGCGGTCGTTCGCTTCGCGCATCGTGGTATGCACGCAGACGTCCGTGGTGATGCCGGTCAGCACGATATTGTCGATGCCGCGCAGCCGCAGCAGCAATTCAAGATCGGTGGCACAGAACGAACCCTTGCCCGGCTTGTCGATGATCGGCTCGCCGTCACGCGGCGCCAGCTCCGGAATAATGTCCCAGCCCGGCTCGCCGCGCACCAGGATGCGGCCGCAGGGCCCGGGGTCGCCGATGCCGGCGCCGATCTGACGCGAGCGCCAGCGCTTGTTGGCCGGGAGGTCGGCGAGATCCGGGCGATGACCTTCGCGGGTGTGGAAGACGTGAAAGCCGTGGTCGCGCATTGTTGCGAGCGCGCGCTTGATCGGCTCGATCGGTGCCCGGGTCAGCGACAGGTCGTAGCCCATCTTGTCGACATAGCCGCCTTTGCCGCAGAAATCGGTCTGCATGTCGATGATGATCAGCGCGGTGTTCTCCGGCCGCAGGTCGCCGTTATAGGGCCACCGATACGGATCAGCCTCGACGTAACGCTCTGCCATCTCGCCCCCTTATGTGCTTGCATGCTCACCTGGTGATCGACAATTCCGCCGGCGCGCCGATCAGCGTGCGTTTCGGCGAACAGGTGGCGATCATGATGAGGAGCGTGAGGATATAGGGCGCGGCATTGAACAGCTGGTAGCCCTCGGTCATGCCGACCGATTGCAGCGCCGGCCCGAGCGCCGCGGCGCCGCCGAACAAAAGCGACGCCCACAGGCAGAGCATCGGATCCCAGCGCGCGAAGATCACGAGCGCGACGGCGGTAATGCCCTGGCCGCTGGACAGGCCCTCGTTCCAGCTGCCGGGATAGAACAGCGACAGGAACGAACCGCCGATGCCGCCAAGAAAGCCGCCGAACATGGTGGCGCCGAGCCGCACGTGATTGACCGAATAGCCCATGGCGCGCGCGGCATCGGCGCTTTCGCCGACGGTGCGGACGATCAGTCCCCATTTGGTCGTGCGCAAAGCCCAGACCAGCGTAGGCGCCAGCGCGACACCGATCAAAAACAGCACATTGACATGCAGCGCGGCACGCACGTCCGGGATGCTGCTCCACCAGCCCAGGTCGATGGCCGGCAGCATCGGCGCCGAGGGTTCGATCAAGGGCTTGCCGAGATAAAAGGCGAGCCCGGTGCCGAACAGCATCAGCGCGATGCCGACGGCGATATCGTTGACGCGCGGCAGGCCGCAGATCGAAGCATGCAGCGCGCCCATGGCGGAGCCGGTGATGCCGGCGGCAAGGACGCCGAGCCATGGCGAGCCGGTGAGATAGGAGACGCCGTAGCCGCTCATGGCGCCCATCACCAGCGTGCCTTCCAGGCCGAGATTGATGCGGCCGGAGCGCTCGGTGATGCATTCGCCGAGACTGACAAACAGAAACGGCGTACTCACGCGCACGGCGCCGCCGAGCACGGCAAGCGGCACGGTCCATAATCCAATTCCGGCGGCGTCGGCCATGTCATGGCGTCTTTCGTTTGAAGAAGCTGAAGCGGCCGTAGAGCGAGTCGCTCGCCAGCACGATCAGGAAGATCGTGCCTTGGAGCACCAGCACCGATGCGTCGGGCATATCGAGCCGGCGCTGCAACAGTCCGTCGCTCGCGCCGATGCCGCCAAGCAGAACCGCGACCGGGATTACGGCGAGCGGATTCTGCCGGGCGAGGAAGGCGACCAGGATGCCGGTGAAGCCGTAGCCCGCCGCGAGATTGGCATTGGCGGCGCCCTGCACGGCCGCGACTTCCATCATGCCGGCAAGTCCGGCAGCGGCGCCGGCGAGAAAGCAGGTGATGAGGATGAGCTTGCCGACGCCGAGCCCCACGACCTTGGCGGCGCGGATATTGCCGCCGGCGAGGCGCGCGGCGAAACCGAACACCGTGTGGTAGATCAGAATGTAGGACAGCACCGCGGCGATGATACCGAACACCAGACCCCAATGCACTTCGGTGCCGGGGATGTTGCCGATCATGTTGGCGGCGCCGATGTTGCGCGTCGACGGCTTGTTGAGGCTCGCCGGATCGCGCATCGGGCCCTCGACCAGGAAATTGAGGATCGCCAGGGCGATATAAACCAGCAGCAGGCTCGATATGGTTTCGTTGACGCCGCGATATTGGCGCAGCGCCCCCGACAACATGATCCACAATCCGCCGCCGATCATGCCGGCGCAGGCCATGCTGATCTGGACTACAAGCGGCGGCGCGGCGGGCATGGCCAGCGCCGCGCCTGTCGCGGTAAGCGCGCCGATCAGCAGAGCGCCCTCGCCGCCGATGATGACCATGCCGAGCTGCGCCGGCAGCGCGGTGCACAGCGCGGTGAGGATGAGCGGCGCTGCGCGGGTCAGCGTGTTCTGCCAGGAGAACCAGGTGCCGAACGCGCCCAGATACATATAGTAGTAGAGGTCGAGCGGATTTTTGCCGAACAAGGCGACAAAAATCCCGAACAGCGCGAGCGAGACGATGAGCGCCAGCGCGGGGATGACGACGTATTCCGCCGCCCCCCCGAATTTCAGCCCGAACGCCTCGCGCAGAGATTGCTTGGCTGCGGTTGGCGCAAGTGGCGCGCCGACGTCAGCCTTCACGAAGTCGCTCCGATCACGCCGTCAACCAGATAATCCATTTTCTCGAGTTCGGGATCTTTCTGGCCGCGCGATACGCCGGCTGCGACCACCGTCTTGCCCTTGTTATCGGTGATCGGCCCCTTGAAGATAACGTAAGTGCCGGCGGTGAGCTGCGCCTTGATATCGTCGGCCTGCTTGCGCGCGGCATCGCCGACCATCGCGCCGTAGGGCGAGACTTTGACGAGTTCTTCCTTCAAGCCGCCGCGATAGAAGTTCGGGATTGTCTCCCCTGAGGTGAACATCTTGACGAAGCGCGGATAGAGCACTTCCCAGTTCCACTCGGCGCCGGTGAGATAGGCTTTCGGCGCCAGCACCGACTGGTTGACGTGATAGCCGCACACCATGGCACCGCGCCGCGCGGCATTCTCGACCACGGTTTTGGGGCCGTCGACATGGCAGGTGATGACGTCGGCGCCCTGGTCGACCAGGCTGTTGGTGGCTTCCGCCTCCTTCACCGGCATCGACCAGTCGCCGGTAAAGATGACCTGCAGCGTCGCCTTCGGATTGGCGAGCTTGGCGCCGAGCATGAACGCGTTGATGTTGCGCAGCACCTGCGGAATGGGCTTGGCGGCGACGAAGCCGAGCTTGCCCGATTTGGTCTGATGGCCGGCGACGATGCCGGAAATGTGCACTGCTTCGTCGATATAGCCGAAATAGCTGCCGACATTCGTCGGGTCTTTGGGCGTCCACAGGCCGCCGCAATGCTCGAAGCGGATCTTCGGATATTTGACCGCCATTTTCAGAACGTGGGGATCGAAATAGCCGAACGACGTCGGAAACAACAGCGTCGCCCCGTCGAGATTGATCATCGACTCCATGGTCTTCTCGACCGCCTCAGTCTCCGGCACCTTTTCTTCCTCGACCACTTTGATGCCGGGCATCTTCTTCACGGCCGCCGCGCCTTGCGCATGGGCCTGGTTGTAGCCGTAATCGTCGCGCGACCCGACATAGATGAAGCCGACGGTGGTGGTGGCGGCGAGCGCGCGCTCGATCGGCATCGATGCGCCTAAAGCCAGGGTCGCGCTTCCCTGCAACAAGCGGCGACGAGAGATATTGTCGAATTTCATGGCTGGCTCCTGTGCACAAGCGAGCGACCACGCCTGCCTCTCGCACGTGGGTCACTCAGTCGGGGAACGACAGACGATGGACAAGGAGTGCTTTCGCAAAGCCCGTGCCACGTCAGGCGCGACATTTTTGTGCTTTGGAACGCTTGAATTCATGGAGCGGAAAGGCCATCCGCGCCAATGCCGCCTGAACCGCTAGGCACTTCGCCTAAAAAATGTGCAGCAGCGGCGGCGTTCAGTCGCCGCTGCAAAACTGCACCGGGCCAGGCGACCAAGCCGCCGTCGTTCAAGCCGCGTTGTCGGCGAGCGACCGCTTCGACAGAATGGCGCGCACCGCCGATTGCACCTTGGCGACGGCCGGCCGCCGATAGGCCCATTTGGCGTCGGCGCTCGGCGGCAACACGACCATGGTCGCATTGGCCTCGAAAAATAAGACGTCGCCATTGCCGTTCACGGCGAAATCGATGCCGCCATAGTCGAGACCGAGCGCGCCATTGATGCGCTCGAGCGCGGCCATGCCGCGCGGCCCGATGACGCCCGCCATATCAGCGAGAAACGCGGCATCGCACCGGCGATTGGCTTCCGACTGCGTCATATCGGCGGTGAAGTAGTGCACCTTCCAATGCGGCGAAATCGCAAGGTGCAGCGGATAGAGGCCGCCGTCGACGAACATGACGCGAAACTTGCGAAACATGCCCTCGCCGTCTCGCGCGTCGAGCTCCTCGATCAACCACACATCGTCGCCGGGGAAATTCGCAACGGCGGCGGCGAGATCGTCCGGCGCCGCGACTCGAACGAAATGATGACCGGTGTGAAAGCCCGGCGCCCGCACCAGGAGCGGAAAGGCAAAGCCATTGCCCGCGACCGCGTCGGCGCCGCCCGGTGCCGCCAGCACATGGCGCGGCATCGGCATCATCCGTGGCACGACCACGTTGGGCAGGCCACGCAAGCGCTCGGCGTTGGAAAACCGTCCGGTCTGGAGCACGCGTGCCGGATGATTGATCACCGGCCGGCTGGTGCGGGCAAGCACGGCGCGCGCCGCTTCAAGACCCTCGCGGCAGAGATCGGCCTCGCCGATGCTGTTGAAGACGACGTCGTGCGGCGGCAGGGCCGATTTGGCGTCGTAATATTCCGTCACCAGGACCGTGGTTCGAAAATGGCGGTCATCGAGCAGGGCCTGCACGGGGATATTGCCGCCCGCCGCGGCGACGAGCAGCAGCACCGCAATGCCCTGCCCTTCGCCGCGATAAGGCAACGGCGTCAAAAAGTCGTTGCGAAAACCGAGATCGCGATGGCGGCGCGCGCTCATCTCGTCGCCCTGTGCGGCGAAGAGGTTTCCCAGACCGCGGTGGGCGTGAACATGTCCGGGATCGATCCGCAGCGCCGTTTCAAAATGATGCCGCGCCGGCGCGCATTCGCCGAGCAAAAGCAGCAAATTGCCGAGATTGACGTGGCCGTTGGGATTGCGCGGATGATGCCGCACCGCCTGCGCGAACAATGAGCGCGCCGCTTCCCGATAACCGGCATTGAGGACGAGGGTGCCGAAATCGTTCAGCGCGCCGAAATCGGTCGGCTGGCGGCGGAGGAGTTCAAGATAATCGCTCTTGGCCTCCTCAAACCGACCCGCTTCGCGCAGCAATCCGGCGCGTTCCGAGCGCGCCGTGGCGTCATCGGGATCGCGATCCAGCACCCGATCAAGCTCGCCGATACGGATGCTCCGGGAAGTACGTTGCTCAGGCGCGATCACGAGACCCTTATCCTGCGCAGCGAATCATTGGCATTGCACCAAGATAATAAAGCTGCGCCAACGCCCGGACCGCCGAATTAGAACAAAATTTACCATGACGCAGCACGATCCCGCGGCAACCGAATTCGCAAAAAAGGCCTCGCCATGGGGACAAATGAGTCCGGCAAAAGCATCGTTTTGGGCGATCCCGTGCCATGGTTCGGCGCACCGCTTCTGGGCGACGGCGCCTTCAATCTTGGGGTCGCCGCCGGCCGCTGGATCGTGCTGAGCTTTTTGGGCTCGCCGGCCGATCCGGGGGCCGATCGGGAACTGACCGGGCTCCTGCGCGATACGCACATCTTCGACGAGGACAAAGTCATCTTTTGCGGCATCTTCACCGCGCCGCCGCAAGACGACGCGCCTTATGTGGCGATGAGCACACCGGCGATCTCCTTCCTCGCCGATTACGACGGCGCTATCAGCCGGACCTTCGGTGCCGCACCAATGCCGCGCACGGTGGTGCTCGATCCGATGCTGCGCGCGGTCGCCGACATCGCCTGGGATCATGCTGCCGGCCATGCCGAAACGGTTCACGCGGTGTTGCGGAGCCTGCCGGCGGTTGACGATTCGGCGGGCGTGCCGCTGATCGCGCCGGCGCTGATCGTGCCGCGGGTCTTCGACTTCGCGCTCTGCGACTTCCTCGTCCAGGTCTACGACAAGATCGGCGGCCAGGATTCGGGCTTTCTGTTCGACCGCGACGGCAACACCTCCACCCTCGTCGATCATCGCCTCAAGCGCCGCAATGATCTGAGCATTCTGGTGCCGGACCTGCGCGAGACGATCCGAGGCCAGATCGTGCGCCGGCTCATTCCTGCGATCGAGCGCTTCTTTCAATTCTCGGCGACGCGGATGGATCGCTATATCGTCGCCTGCTACGACAGCGCCGTCGGCGGCCATTTCCACCGTCACCGCGATAACGTCAACGCCGGCGCGCAGCATCGCCGCTTTGCTGTTACCATCAACCTCAACGGCGACTATGACGGCTGCGATCTCGTCTTCCCGGAATTCGGCCGCCGCAGCTATCGCGCGCCGCACGGCGGCGCCATCGTCTTTTCCTGCGGCGCATTGCATCAGGTGACGCCGGTCACGCGCGGCAGGCGCTATGCCTTTCTCGCGTTTCTCTACGGCGAGGCCGATGCGGCGCTGCGCGAGGCGAACAATACCAAGATCGTGCAGAGTGAATTCCGCTACAGCGGCGAGTTGTCTGACCGGCTGTTTTCGGACCACGCCGTCGCCCCGCTCGAGCGCCGAGCGGGTTAGAAGAGGGACGGATCGGCAAAGCTTCGCATCATCGAAGTACCAGTCGACGAGACGTCCGAAGCCTGCTTCCGATCGAACGCATATCGGAACCTTGACAGAGGTCCGAAGTTCCCTTTATTCATACCGTAAGTGCTGACTTCGCTCAGCAAGGCGATGGGGTTCGCCTAAATGCCCTCAGGGCTGATGACTCCTTTCATCCTCGTTTGGAGGCGAAAGGAGTTTTCGTTGAAATCCTCCACAGCTCCATCAAGCCGGACCGGCGTTGGCATGATTGCGCATACATGCCGCGGCAGTTCTGCCTGCCCGCGGAGGCACGATTGATGCTCCGCGACATTATTTTGCAAGTCTGCCAGGTGCTCGCCGTCTTGCTGTTGTCGCCGTTACTGCAAGGCGTCATCGTACAATTTGAGGAACGCGTTCAACTCGCGCAAGGACCCGGCGTCTTCCAGCCCTATCGCGATCTCTGGAAACTTTTCCACAAGCAGATCGTGGTGCCGGAAACCGCGTCATGGATCTATTGGATCGCACCGTTCGTCGCCTTCACCGCGATGCTGACGGTGCCGATCCTCATCCCGGTGTTGACCGATTTTCCCCTTCCGCTGTCCGACATGGGCGACATACTCGGCGGTGGGCTCATCCTCACGCTCGGCTCGTTCATGGTCGTGCTTGCGGGCCTGGATACCGGCAGCGCTTACGGCGGCATCGGCTCGAGCCGCGCCGTCATGGTGGCGATCCTCGCCGAGCCGACGCTGATCCTGGTTTTTGTCGGAATCACGCTGCTCGCCAAGGCCATGTTGCCGTTCGTGGTCAATCATCTCCTGGTCGGCAGTCCGGCGGTCTATTTCAGTCCGGCGCACCTGTTTCTAATCTTGGCGTTCTTCACCTTGCTGATCGTCGAAACCGATCGGCTGCCGATTCATTCCAGCACGCATATCGAGGTCTACATGATCGAGGAAGGACGCATCCTCGAATATTCCGGCCCCCTGCTCGCCATCCTGCGCTGGGCCTCGATGATGAAACAATTCATCCTCTACACGATCTTTTGCAACGTACTGCTCATCCCGTGGGGACTTTCCCATCAGGGAGCCGCCATCGGCGTTGTCGGCTCAATCGCATCGCTAGCCGGCAAGTTCCTCCTGGTGGCGATGGCGGTGGTCGTGGTCGAAACCGCACAGTCGCGGCTGCGCTTCTATCGCTATCAGGAATTGCTCGCGGCCTCGTTCGTCTTCGCCGTTCTCGCCATCATCGGCACGCAACTGGTGTGATCATGCCGGTCGCGCAGTTCAATCCCCTCGCCGCTTCGTTGTTCAGCTTCCTGGCAATCACAAGCCTGCTGCTGGCGTTCGTCATGCTCGGTTCGCGCTGGCTCAACAATTACCTTTACGCTTTTGCCGCGGAGTCTTGGATCATCGCCGCGCTGTCTGCAATGGTCGGATTTTATGGCGGTTTTCCGGAGCTCTATCTGATTGCCGTGCTGACCGCCTTGTTCCGCGGCTTGCTGTTGCCCTATCTGATTTGGCGCATCATCCAGCGCCTCGGTGTCGCCCGCGAAATCCATGAGTTCCTCGAGCCGAGTTCAACACTCGTTGCCGGCGCAGCCAGCGTCATCTTTGCATTGATCGTGTCCTACCACATCGGTCAGTCACTCGGCGTCACCGGCAACGTAGTCGTGCTGGCACTGACCGTCATGCTGGCGATGAAGCTTATCGGCTTCCTGATGCTGACGGCGCGGCACGAGGCCCTGAGCCAGATTCTCGGGCTCCTTGTGCTGGAGAACGGCATCTTTCTCGGCGCCCAGCTCTTGGTGCCCGGCATGCCGACGCTGATCGAAATTGTAATCCTATTCGACCTCCTCGTCGTCGTGGCCTGCTTCGGCGTTCTCGTCCGCTACCTCGTCGCCCATGTCGGCAGCACGAGCAGTCTCGATCTTAACCGGCTGGTGGGCTGACGATGGCGGGTACGCTGCTGCTCATACTGCTGCTGGCGCCGGCGCTTGCTGCTTTGGGATGTCTTTTCGCCCGCACGCCCCGATCCGCCGAAATCTCGAATTTGCTCGCCAGTATCGTAGTGTTGGCCATGGCGATCGGGCTGACGATAGCAAGCGCCTACGGTCCCTACCATTATCTCGACGATTATATCGTCATCGACATGACCGGAGCTTGGGTGATTCTTTGCACGGCCATCGTCTATTTTTTGGCGTCGATACATTCGGTTGGTTATATGCGCTTAGTCGGCGAGGACGCCAGACTTTGGGTTTTTTACACGCTGTTTTCCGGCTTCACCCTCACCATTTTGGTGAGCGCGGTGATGAACAATGCCGGGCTTTACTGGATCGCGATCGAGCTTACGACGCTGGTCAGCACGTTTCTGGTCGGCTTCGAGCGCGGCGCCGAAAGCATCGAAGCAGCCTGGAAATACATTATCATCATATCGGCGGGGATCAGCCTGGCGCTACTCGGCACTATTCTGTTCTACTGGTGCGGCAGCTTCGTGCTCGGCCCCACCTATCAGATGACATGGGAAATCTTGCGTGCGGCCGCGCCCAGGATGAATCCCGCGCTTGCGGCGCTTTCTTACCTTTTGATCCTGGTCGGCTACGGCACCAAGGTCGGTCTCGCGCCCATGCACACTTGGCTGCCCGACGCGCACAGCGAGAGTCCGGCGCCGATTTCAGCGATGTTGTCGGGAGCCCTGCTCAACAGCGCCATGCTTGGCATCGTGCGCTACCTCCCGATCGCCGAGGCCGCGCAGAATGAGCGGCTTGCCCGCGCCAGCTTGATCGCCTTCGGCATCGCCTCGCTCATCATCGGCGCGCTGTTCATCGTGCGGCAGAACGGCATCAAGCGATTGATGGCCTATTCCAGTGTCGAGCACATGGGCGTGGTAGCGATCGGCTTCGGCTTCGGCGGAACGCTCGGCGTCGCCGGCGCGCTTTATCACATGCTCAACCACTCGATCAACAAATCGCTGATGTTCTTCGGCGCCGGCAATGTCATGCGCAGTTATGGATCGAAGGAAATCGGCAAGATTCGCGGCGTGTGGACGCGCTTTCCGGTTGCCGGCGCTTTGTGGCTTGCCGGCGCCGTCGGGATTACCGGCGCGCCCCCATTCGCGCTGTTCCTGAGCGAACTTGTCATCCTCCGCGCCGGTTTCGAGCGTGGCTACGCTTGGGCCGTTTACGCGATGGCCGTGTTGCTGATTGTGATCTTCGTCGGCTTCCTCAATCACTTCCGAAACATGTATTTCGAAGCCGGCGGGGCGTCAGATGCCGCGCCTTTGGCGATGAGCCACTGGTGTGTTGCACCGATGTGGCTTGCGCTCACCCCGCTCGTGGTGTTCGGCCTGTGGTGGCCGGACGCGCTGTGGCATCACTTCCTCGCGGCGGCGCAGGCGCTGGGGGCGACGCCATGACTGCGTTACAACCGACAACGCTCCAGCCCAACGAGCTAAAGGATGCCGCGGCGCGAATGCTGGCATCCGGCGGGCGAATGCAGATGGCCTATGCTTGGTATCCGCAGGCCGACCAGCTCGAAATCCGGTACACGGCGAGTCCACCAGCCAACGCGCCATTTGCGATCTGGCGCTGCGAGGCCAAGGAGCCACTGCCCAGTCTTGCCGGCGTGGCGCCGCTGTTGAGCTGGTACGAGCGCGAGATCACCGATCTATTCGGCTTGAGTTTTGCGGATCATCCACAGCCTCATCGTCTGGTTCTCCAGGAGGGAGCCAAACCGATAAAGCCGCCCTTCGCGCCGGACTATCCGCCGGGTCAGCCGCTCCGCGTGGAGCGGATGCAACATGAGATTCCACGGCTGGGCGGCGCCGAGGCTGATGTGCAGCTGTTGCCGTTCGGTCCGGTCCGCGCCGATGTCGTCGAATCGGCTGAGTTCTTATTCTACTACTTGGGCGAAGCGATCCTGCACTACCACCCACGCCTGTTCTTTAAGCATCGCGGCATGGAAAAGCGCTTCGAGGGACTGGCGCCAGACCGCGGCATCGTTCTGGCCGAGCGTGTCTCCGGCGTCGGCAGTGTCGCGCACGCACTCGCTTACTGCCAAGCCGTGGAATCCGCGAGCGATTGCGACATTCCCGAGCGAGCCCTTGTGCTGCGAGTGATCCTTGCCGAGATGGAGCGGCTGTACAATCACCTGCATTATTTTGGTCATCTGTGCAGTACGACAACACTCAAAGTCGGCGAGGCGGAAGGCAAGCTTCTCGAAGAACAAGCCAAGCAGCTCAATGCACGGCTCACCGGGAGCCGCTTTTTGCGCAGCCTGCTGGCCCTTGGCGGACTGCGGCGCGAGTTTGCGACCGATTGGCTCGGCGGTGCGCTCGACATCTTGCTTGCGCGGTTTTCCCGCTATGCGGAGCAGATGGAGAATACGGCGAGCCATCTTGATCGGTTGATCACGACGGGCCGGCTTGACCCCCGGCTCGCGTTCGATCAAGGCGCGACTGGCCCGATCGAGCGCGCTTCGGGCGTGGACCGCGATCTGCGCCGCGACCATCCCTATGCCGCTTACGCTGAATTGCCGCCAAAAGTCGCCGTCCGCGTGGCCGGCGACGCGCATGCCCGTGCGCAAGTGCGCATGGCGGAAGTCGAAGCAAGCATCGCGCTCATCAAGCACGCACTTCAATCGCTGCCCGGCGGCCCGATTCGCAACGAATGCAAGATAGCGCCGAACAGCGAAGGACTCGGCTGGTCGGAATCGCCGCGCGGCACCCTGTTTTACGCAGTACATATCGATGGCAACGGCACGCTGGCGCGCGTCAAGATCAAATCGCCATCGTTTTCCAATTGGCGGGTTTTCCCATTCACGGTGCACGACAGCAACATGATGGATTACGCGATCAACGAGGCGAGTTTCGGCCTCACCATCGCGGGATGCGATCGCTAGGAGCCACGCATGCCGCAATGGACATTGTTCGGTCTTCTCACCGGTAAACAGACGGCGCCGTGGCCGCTCGCCCAAGGCGACGACGGCCAGCAAGGCTTTCTCGGCATGCCGCGCTACAAACCAGAATTGTGCAGCGACGATTGCCGCGCCTGCGCCGATATCTGTCCGACCATAGCGATCACGCTCAACGCGAGCGCAAGCGGCGGGAGGCTCGACATCGATTACGGGCGCTGCATCGTCTGCCAACTTTGCACCGAGGCCTGTCCGGTGGGCGCGATGAGCCCATCGTCCGATTGGGCCTTCGGCGTGCGCTCACGCAACGACCTGATCTGGAGTGAGAGTGCGCCTGCCGCGCCAAGGCAAGCCGCCGAGGAGCGACGGCCGTTCCGGCGCAGCCTGCATGTCCGCCATGTCGATGCCGGCTCCTGCAACGGCTGCGAGTCCGAACTGCAGGCATTGAACAACCCGTTCTACAATCTGCATCGCCTGGGCATCTTCTTCACTGCCTCGCCGCGCTTCGCCGATCTGCTGCTGGTGACCGGGCCCATCACCAACGCGATGCTGGAGCCGCTGCGCGCCACCTACGAAGCGATGGCCGACCCGCGTTGGGTGGTCGCAGTTGGCACTTGCGCGGTGTCGGGCGGCATCGCTGAGGGCGGTTATGCCTCAGGTCACGGTCTCGACGGCGTGATCCCGGTCGATGTCTATCTGCCCGGCTGTCCACCAAATCCGGCGGCGATCATAGAAGCGCTGCTGATGTTTCTTGATCGCGTGCCGCAGCGCGTCAAAGGAGGCCGGCTTGGCGAATGACCTCCTGGCCATGGCCTTTTTCGCGTGGATTGCCGCGGCGCTTTTGGCGCTGGCGGAGCGTGGCTTGGTGCTCGCGCGCGGGCTGTTGTGTCTTGGCTCCCTGGCGGGCATCGCTGCGGCGCTCGCCGCCCTGCCGGACGGCACGTCGCTCGTCGCGCTGCCCACCCGAATCGCCGGCAACGCGATTTCATTCCGGATTGCTCCCGAGGGCGCTTGGCTGCTTGGCTTCGGCCTTGCGCCAGCAGCGCTTGCCTGTGCGCTGGGCACGACGGCCGCGCGAGGCCAGGCCGGATGGCTGTTTGGCGCCGCCGCTAGCCTGATCGGAGCGCTCGGCGTGTTCGGCCTCGGCGATGGCGCCAGCTTCCTCATCGCCTGGGAAATCATGAGCTTCGGCGGCGCGCTGATGATCCTCAACGAGAAATTATCGTCTCCCGGCAAGCCCGTTCTTTTCATGCTGGCTCTGCTCGAAGTCGGCGCTGTCGCGCTCATGCTCGCAATTTTGCTGCTCGCTGCCGAGAGCCATTCCTTCGCATTTGCAGGTTTCGAGGGCGTGACAGGAAGCGTTGGCGAATCCGCTCAAGTTTTTATCGCTGTACTTCTAGTCATCGCTTTCGGCGCCAAGCTCGGTCTGCTGCCATTCTACGAATGGTTCCCGGCCGCCTATAGTGCAGGCAGCGGCGCATCCGGGGCATTGATGTCCGGTATTGTGCTCAACGCCGCGTTCTTCGGGCTGAGCCGCGCGCTCCTGCAATGGGCGCCGGCGCAAGCAAGCGGAGTTGCCGCCGGAATCGGCGTTTTTGTCGTTATCGTCGCCGTACTCAGCGCGGTCCTCACCGCGCTCTACGCCTTCCAGCAGGACGATTGGCGCGGACTGCTCAGCTTCTCCTCGGCAGAGAACGCCGCAATCGCGGTCGCAATGCTAGGAACGGCATTGATTTTTCGCGGCCACGCCATGCCCCGGCTCGCAAGCCTGGCTTGGACCGTGGCGCTGCTGCATCTCGCAGGCCACGCACTCGCCAAGGGCGGCTTATTTCTGACCGCCGATGGCGTTTATCGCGCGAGCGGCAGTTACGGAATCGTGCATTCCAGCGTGTTGCGGCGGAGCTCTTGGCTATTCGGTCTCGGAGCGCTTTTCGCCGCAATGAGCCTTGCGGCAATGCCGCCGCAGGCCGGCTTCGTCAGCGAATGGTACGTGTTTGAAACGGTGTTCCAGGGTTTCCGCCTGGACACGCTGACCAGCCGGCTTGTCATGGCGCTCGCCGGAGCCGGTCTCGCCTTGACGGTGGCCATCGCCTTTGCGACCTACATCAAAGTCTTCGGTATCGGACTTCTCGGTCGTTCGGCACAAAAATTCGCGGCGGTGCGCGCCGGCTACAGCGTAGTCGTCGGCTTGCTCGGCTTCGGCGTGCTTGCGCTCGCGGTCGGCATGCCGTTATGGCTCGGCGCGCTACAAGATGCAGGCTTGGCGCAATTCGGTACGTCGGCTGCCCGCGAAATGCATGACGGGCCGATCCTGGTGCCGCTGACGGCGACATTTGCTTTCATCTCGCCGACATTATTGGCGGTTGTGATGCCCTTACTCGCGATTATTCCGATCACGCTCGTGCTCGCCAACTGGCGCTTTGCCGTGCGCCGCGTCCCCGTGTGGTACGGCGGCTTCGATCAAGATCCGGCGCGCGCGTCGACAACAGCGCTTACCTTTTCAAACGCGCTACGGACATTCTACAGCTTCATCTACCGTCCGACGGTTGAAACAACACGCGAGTCGAACGGCAGCCGTCATTACTTCGTTCACCGGCTGGTCTTTTCGAACGACGTAGCTCCGATTTTCGGCCCTTATCTTTTTGGTCCGATCACTCGCTGCGTCTTTACGCTGGCCAATCGGTTCAAGGCGTTACAATCAGGGCAGCTTAATTTCTACCTAGCCTTGATCGGCCTTCTTTTGGTTGTCATCTTGGCCCTTGCACTATATTGAGCTGAGGGCACGCAAGGCCCTGGATTGACCGCCGATACAAAACAACGGACGAAGAAATTGAAACTTCTTCCTATGGGAGTAACGGCCATGGAGTCGCACTCAAACAAGAATACTGGAGATATTGGACTCGATGGGAATATACATATGGGTCGCGCTTGGAGGCGCGATTGGCACGACTGGCCGCTACTGGCTATCCGGCGTGGCCGCCCGAACGTTCGGAGAAACCTTTCCCTGGGGCACGCTGATCATCAATGTCACGGGATCCTTTATCATCGGGTTCTTCTTCACGCTGACCGGTCCCGACGGCAGACTCTATGTCGGTTCAAACATTCGCCAATTTGTGCTGGTCGGTATTTGCGGGGGCTACACCACCTTCTCCTCGTTCAGTTTGCAAACCCTCAATCTGATGAACGATGGAGAATGGTTTAGGGCCGGCGCCAATATCGGCGTGTCGGTCGTACTTTGTCTGATTGCCGTTTGGGCCGGCGCGCTGCTTGCCGGTACATTGAACGGTCTAAAATGGACATGACCATGCAGCTTCCGCGCGATGCCGTCCTGCTTCGCATCTTCTTCGGAGAGGATGACAAATTCAATCGATTGCCGCTGCATGAGGCGATCGTATTGCAAGCGCGCGAGATGCACCTTGCCGGAGCAACCGTGCTGCGCGGCCACGTTGGCTTCGGTCATTCCAGCCGGATCCACACCACTAAAATTCTTCGCCTCTCGCAAGACCTTCCCGTCGTCGTCGAAATCGTGGACTCGCAGGAGAAAATCGACGCCTTCCTGCCGGTCCTGGATGGCATGATGACGAGCGGTCTGATCACCATGGAGAAGGTTCAGGTGCTTCAATACGGCACCACAAAGCCGTAAGTTCGTAATGTGCGGCGCCAGCCGTGCCACATAATTCGAAAGGGAGACGCCACGATGGATTTGGGGATGGCCGGAAAGACGGCGCTGGTCACCGGCGGGAGCGAGGGCATCGGCAAGGCGATCGCGCGGGCGCTCGCCCGCGAAGGCGTCGACGTCGCGATCTGCGCGCGGCGCAAGGGACCGCTCGAAGCGACCGCCGCCGAGATCGCCCGGGAGACCAACCGAAAGATCGTCGCCATCCCGGCCGATCTGACCAAGCCGGCCGACGCCGAGAAGTTCGTCCGGGACGCGCATGCCGCGCTCGGCCGCATCGATATTCTGGTCAACAATGCCGGCTCGTCGCCGGGCGGCGTGCTCGCCCATTTGAGCGAGGAAGATTGGGCGCA
Source organism: Xanthobacteraceae bacterium (assembly GCA_035515455.1). Lineage (GTDB taxonomy): Bacteria > Pseudomonadota > Alphaproteobacteria > Rhizobiales > Xanthobacteraceae > BOG-931. Next base: position 12,579 of record DATJBH010000012.1, on the reverse strand, counting down.
ATCGCTGCAGCTCAAATTCATGGGTTACGTGCGCTGCATGAAACACGTGCTGCCGATCATGCAGAAGCAGAAGAAGGGCCGCGTGGTGAACCTGATCGGCAACGACGGCGTGAAGGTCTCCTATTGGGAGATCGCGCCGGGCGCGGCCAACGCCGCCGGACAGAACCTGACCAAATCGCTCGCCAGCCAATACGGCAAGGACAATATCAGCTTCGTGGTCGTCAATCCCGGCCCGGTGCGCACCGAGCGCTGGGCCGGCCTCGTCAAGGCGATGGCGCGCGATATGAAGCTGACCTACGAGGAAGCCGATAAGCTCGCGCCGGCGTCGATCCCGCTCGGCCGCATCGCCGAATGCGACGAGGTCGCCAATCTCGTCACTTATCTCGCCTCCGACCTCGCCTTTTTCGTCAACGGCACCATGATCGAGATCGACGGCGGCCAAGACAAAGTGCTGATGGACCGCATGCGCGACCGGTGAACGCGTCGGCTGCCCTGCGAGATCGGCAGCGACGGCATCCTTTGCCGGCATGAAGCGGAGCGAAATGCAGCTGCACGCGACGGGCATTTATATTGCTCTCGGCTTGCATTTCGTCCTACCGGTTGCGGAAACAAGCCTGCGCCGCACGTTTTGTGTGTCGCGACACTAAGCCTCCCCGCGCCTGCTTGGCAGGGCCCGCTTCTCCTCTATAGTCGGCAGCGCAAACGCGCGGCCGCATGGCCACAAGACGCGCTGGGGATCATTAAAGAGGGTGGGATCAAATGTCTGCACGCACAACGCGACTGTTAGGCGGTAAAGTCCTGGCGCTTGCTGCAGCCGCTGCGCTCGGCTCGCTGGCACTGGCCGGTCCGGCGTCCGCCGCCGATTTCGTCATGAAATTCGGCACCGCAACCATCAACGAGACGCAGCACCAGTTCATCAAATTCTACAAGGAAGAGGTCGAAAAGGCCTCCGGCGGCCGCATCGAGGTGCAGGTCTACCCGGCGAGCCAGCTCGGGCCGATTCCGAGCGAGATCCAGGGCGTCCAGCTTGGCACCGTCCAGGGCTATATCGGCCCGGTCGACTTCTTCGTCGGTGTCGATCCGCGCTTTGGCGTGTTTTCGGCGCCGCTGCTGTTCAAAAGCCATGAGAACGCCATCGCGACGGTGCAGGATCCGGAGATCCAAAAGGCGATGTTCGCCATGCTGACGCCGAAGCGCATGGTCGGCATCGCCACCATGGATATCGGCGCATCCGACTACGGCGCCAAGAAACCGATCATGCGGCTGTCGGATTTCCAGGGCAAGAAACTACGCATCAATGGCACCGAGCTCGAGCGCGAGAAAATGGCGGCGATCGGCGCGACCGGCATCGGCATGCCGCTGTCCGAAGTGGTCCCCGCGCTCGATCAGGGCACCATCGACGGCACGATTTCAGGATTATCGGTGTTTATCTCGTTCAAGATGAACGATCTGCTCAAGGTGATTACCGTCACCAACGACACCTACATCATCTCGCTTGCGGTCATCAGCAAGCCGTGGTTCGACACCCTGCCGCCTGACCTGCAGAAAGTCGTCATCCAGGCCGGCAAGGACGTCCAAGCCAAGGCGCAGGCGTGGAACATCGACTTCACCAAGAGTCTGGTGGATACCTGGACCAAACTCGGCGGCACCGTGCATACGCTGCCCGATGACGACCTCGCCAAGATGAGGACGCTGCTGGCTCCGGTCGCCGACAACGCCACCAAAAGTCAACCTGCCGTCCATGACATGTTACAGATGGTTCGCGCCGTCGCCGCCAAGCATTGATGTTTCTCCGTTGCCCCGGGCCGGTGCGTCGCGAAAGTGGCGCACCGGTGCCGGGGATTGCCGCAGATCTGAGCTTTCAACGATCCCGGCACTGCGGCGTGGCACTTCGTGCTGCGCTGTGCCCGGGGGATAGAATCAGCGGGCCGCGATGACCGACACCATCTTGCGCAGCGTGAAGGCGCTCATCGCCGTGCTTCGCGTCGCTGCCGGCACCATGCTGCTGTTAAGCGTCGGCATCAATTTCGCTAATATCATCGGCCGCTACATTTTTTCGGTATCGCTGTACTGGGCCGAGGAAGCGATGCTGTTTTTGATGATCGGCTGCGTCTTTCTCGGCGCCAGCCAGGCCGGCTGGCTCAACCGCCATATCCGCATGGACGTCGTCGTCTCGATGCTGCCGCCGCGCGCGCGCAAGGCGTTCGACATTTTTTCCGACCTCGTCACCATTGCGACCTGCATCGCGATCGCGGTGTTCTCCTGGCCGGTCATGACCATGCTCTACCAGCTCGACCAGCGCAGCGAGACCGCGAACATTCCGCTGGTGATTCCGCAGTCCGCCGTTCCGATCGGCCTCGTTTTGATGGCGGTTCTCATTGCCGTGCGGATGATCACGCTCGGTGTACGCCACGACGACATTATCGCGGGCCGGGACATCGAGCATTGAGATGGCGACCTTCGTCTATTTCATCCTGCCGGTGATTCTGCTGATTTTCGGCCTGCCGATTTTCGTCGTGCTTCTGCTCACGTCGACGGCCGCGATCCTGTTCGTCGCTCATGTGCCGACCGACGCCGTGCAGAATTACATGTTCGCCAGTCTCGACAATTTCCCCTTGCTGGCAGTGCCGTTCTTCGTGCTGGCCGGCGAGATCATGGGCCGCGGCGGCATCGCCGAGCGCGTAGTCACCTGGGTGGTGTCGATCATCGGCGGCGTGCGCGGCTCGCTGGCGGTGACCACGGTGGCTTCCTCGGAACTGTTTGGCGCCATGGCGCATACCTCGGTCGGCACCGTCGTCGCCATCGGCCGTCTGTTGTTTCCGTCGCTGACCAAGCACGGCTACAGCGAGCGTTTCGCCATCAGCTTGATCACCTCGTCGGGCGCGGTCGCCGTGATCATTCCGCCGTCGATCGCGATGATCCTCTACGCCATGACCGCCGAAGTCTCCGCGATCAAGCTGTTCACCGCCGGCGTTCTGCCGAGCCTGCTCATCGGAATTGTCGATGCCGTCTATGTGATGATCTATGCGCGCATCCAGATGGTGCCGCTGTCGGCGGCGGCGCGCTGGAAGAACATCTGGGCCTCGACCAAGGATGCCAGCTGGGCGATCGGCACCATCGTTGTCATCTTCGGCGGCATCTATGGCGGCGTCTTCACGCCGACCGAAGCCGCCGGGGTCGCGGTGGTCTATTCGCTGTTCGTGGTGATGTTCGTCTACCGCACCGTGGGGCTCACCGAACTTGGCCAGATCATCGTCAACTCGGTGCTGCTGATCGGGCAAATCCTGATCATCGTCACCGCGGCCGGCGTCTATTCCTGGCTGATGACCACGAGCGGCATACCGCAAAGCCTGATCCACGCGGTAACGTCGATGCGCCTGCCGCATTGGGAAACGCTGCTGCTCGTCAATGCCGGACTGCTGTTCGCCGGCAGCTTCCTCGAGCCGGCGCCCGCTATCCTGATCCTTACGCCGCTCCTTCTGCCGATCGTGGAAACCGCCGGCATCGACGCCATCCACTTTGGCATCATCATGGCAGTCAACCTGTCGATCGGCCTCTATATGCCGCCGTTCGGATTAAACCTGTTTGCCGCGAAGGCCGTCTTCAACGTGCCGATGGGCACGATCTATCGCGGCGTGCTGCCGTTCGTCGTGGTCAATTTCATCGCGCTCCTCGTGATCACCTATTTGCCGGCGATCTCGATGGTGCTGGTGGGTGGCGCTCACTAGTGGCTTGGCTCAGTCGCAACATTCGCATGACCGTTCGGTAGGCACGCGAATGCCGAGCCGAAGAACCATGACCAAATATTAGTCGCAGTCCGTTCAGATTGGCGGGCTGTGAATTCCAAATTCCCTTCCCTCGGCCGTAGCATTATCGCCCAAGTTGCCATATAATGAATCTGCACGTCGACGCTCAGCTGCCTTGGGGCGAAGGAGAGGAGCATGACATCGCTCGTTCAGGTCAATACCATATTCGCGAATTTGAAGTGGATCATCCTCACCGCTGTCCTCATTTGTGTTCTGCTGTTCGTCCCGGATCAAGTGCGCGAACTGTACCGCGTCACTGCCGCCGAAGATGGATTTGATATCGCAAGATCGCTATCGTTCTTTGCCGTCACGGAGTTTCTTTCCCTCTTAATTATCGCACTTACACTTTGGTTCGGCGCCATCCTAATCGCTGCCGAAACCGCCGCTTATCTGCCCATTCCAGCCTCCCGGTCGGCGCACGAATTGCTGCGCACGTTGCCGTCGATCGTCGGCGCCGCCCCACTGCTCGCAGCGGCCGCGGCACAATTCCTGTCAAGGCCGGAGAAGGTCGACTTCCCGATGCGGGTTGGCAGCATCATTCGAATCGAAGACTTGCTGTTGCAGTCGGTTACCAACCGCCTCACGGTTTACGGTTTGCTCCTCTGCGTCGGAGCGCTGATATTCACTGTCGTGACGTGGAAAATCTATCCGAAGATTATTTCCATCGCTCCGTCCATAAATGCGAATTATTTTGGTCGGCACGTATTCCTTGTCGCCAGCATTGCCGCGATCATCTCCGTCACGACCATCGTTTTTTTGTCACCTATCAACATTCCGCAATGGATAGGTCCCTTCTTTATTCTAGCCGCGTTTACGTTGTGCGTCACTGCTGTCGGCATACACCTGTCACTTTACGCGATCAAATATCATTTCCCGTTTATTCCGATCATCATCCTGTATGCGCTGGCAATCGCTGCGTTCGACGTCAATGACGATTATTACATTCGCCAGATCGATCCTCCGGCCGGCCAACCGACCAGTGCGCCGAATATGATGGCGGCCGGGCCGGCCTTCCTCGAATGGCTCAAGGACAGGCCCCAAAAGCCCGGATCCACGGGGACCGCCGCCTCGCTTCCGTATCCCGTCTTCATCATTGCCGCCGAAGGCGGCGGAATCTACGCAGCTTACAATGCAGCTGTGTTTCTGAGCCGCATGCAGGACATGTGCCCCGACTTTCATAATCACGTTTTCGCCATCAGTGGCGTTTCGGGAGGCAGCGTCGGCGCCGCGACTTTCGTTGCCGCGCTCCATGCTACAGGAGCAGCGAAACCGTCCAACAGCTTCGATGATCCTTGCCCGGCGATCAGCAAATTTCTGTCCGGTGCATACGGTCTAAAGATCGGCCCGGGGGCGGTCGAAAGAAAAATAGACATGGCCCTTGGTCACGATTTTCTGTCGCCATTGATTGCCGCCGCGTTGTTTCCGAATTTCTCGCAATGGTTCATTCCGTTTCACATTCGCGCGTTTGACCGCGCTCGGGCCCTGGAATACGCGCTGGAGGATGCGACCGACGGCTTCTATTCCTCAAGCTCCTCATCCGTCGGCACTCAAAACATCCTGCGGACTGCGATCGAGGATTATTGGAAGCCCGACCAATCCCTGCCGGCCCTGCTGCTGAATGCGACCGATACGGGTAGCGGCAAGCGCATCATCATGGCTCCATTCAGGGTGGCAGCCGAAGCGTGGTCGGAGGGCGATTGTGATCTCGTGCCGGAAAAGGGGATTGCACGAATTCCGCTCAGCACGGCGGCGTTCATTAGCGCGCGATTTCCCTGGGTTTCGCCCGCCGCATCCACGACTATCGTGAATGCCTGCGAGTCCGACAAACGAGTGGCGAAAATCCGGCTCGCCGACGGCGGCTATGTCGACAACTCCGGAATCGAAACCGCGTTGGACCTGATTGACGCGATCAAGGCGGCCGCAGCGGACGCCAAGACCGGAGATAGCTTCAGGACTTATCTGATCAGCCTGTCCGGCGGCGATTATCCGGACGTTCGCGTCTATTCGTTCGGCGACATTGTCGAACCGATCCGCGCTTTGCTCAACGGAAGAGAGGCTCGCGCCTATATTGCGCTCGATCGGGCCAAAACCGAACTCGCAACGGCGTCGCCGGCCCAAGGCGCAGCGTCGACCGCCACCACTGCGTCACCGCCGCAGCCGACGGCGGATCAGAACGCCGACTTACCGAAATTCGCCGAGTCGAAATTGCGCAATTATTTCTATCCGCTGCCACTAGGCTGGGCAATGTCCTCGAAAACCCGTGAGATCGTCGCCTTCGAGAGCGGTCGATTCTGGGACTGCGAAATGAAACCCGATTTCACGCAATCCGAAAAATACGGCAACAATGCCGACTGCATTCAGCTCGAGGTCTACAACCTCCTCAATAACTCGGGGCTTACGACCCTTCGTGACTTGGCGACAAGGCAACAGGTGAGCGAGCAGGTCGACAAGATAAATCGGCCTGCTGCTCGGCCTTTTCTCGATCATCAGACATTGATGGCCTGCTACGAATCCGATTGGTGGGAAAAGCATCATGCCGGATGGTCGAAATATCTCTCCCGATTCCAGGCCGATCCGCTTGACGCCCTTTTGAGCGAATGGGACCGTCGCGGCGGTCCGGCGTCGATCGACATCCATACGCTGGCCTATATCCTTGGTTCGATTTCGGAGGACAGCGCGGATTTCGAGCGTACCAATGACGATTTGGTGGTAAAATCGATTACGCAACTTCCGCCAGCCTGGAAATCGAGGATCGACGCTATCAATGATGCAAACGCCAAGAAAACGCCGCCTATAGCGCCGATCGATCTGTCATCGCTTATGAACAATCGGACGGCCCTCGCCGAGGCGATCTGGGGTTATAACGGCAACGAATTCGGCAACAACACGCGGGGTGGCAGTTATAATCCTGCCCTGCAAGAAAGCTGGAAATACCGTGAACGCGGCCTTTATCAGCTTATTGGCTATGATCAATACAAGCTGGAAGCCGGTTGGATCGCCGCAGAGAAGCCGGCATTCATCAATATCCTCGACAATCCGGATGCGCTTTCGAATTGGACCGTTTCGGCGCGCGTTGCATTTTCACATTTCCTTCATTGGCGAAGCCCCGGCCTGAGCGGTGATGATGCCCGCACCGCGCTCAGGCGCGCCAAAGGTTTATACAAGAAATCGCTTGCCCAGGTACTCGAAACGAATCCAGACGACTACATCGGAGCACGGCTTAATCAAACGGATATGGGCGCAGGCCGTGACGCCACCGAAAAAACAGTCATGCAGGACGCAACCGAGGCCGATCAACGGAGCGAAATGTTTCTCCGCTGCATCAATGAGGCATTGTCGCCCGCCGCCCGAAAGGGGCCTTAATGGGCGGCCGGCGGGAGCGGCCGCCAACGGCGAGCAAGAGAAGCAGGAGCCGGCGGTCTCGTTCTCAGACCACGTTTTTGTTGAAATAGATCGAACCCCAAAGCACCAGAGCCCAGACCACGGCGAGCGTGCCGAGTGCCTCGATTGCGATCATGATCTCCCTCCCCTTGGCGCTGACTTGCCTCCGAACCTCGAATTCTGCGATGGCGTCGCGGCTTCGCGATCAGTCCGTCTCCCCGGACATCGCGACAACGCTGTCGGTGGCCGCGCGCCGTGTCAGTTCCGCCTGCAGCGGCTCGGCCTCGTCGTCCAGCCCGATCCAGCGCAACTTGCGAATGAGCTTGACCAGCTCGTTCGAGCCGCGGAGCGTGGTGGTCGGCTCACCGCTATTTTGACGCGCGCGCAATTGTTCGATCGTGGTGGCCATGAGCATTCTCCCATTTTTCTTGTTGCGCGATGACGCCCTCGCGGGATTCTTCTGCGCAATGCACGACGCCGCCCTGCGCGGCGCATCGGTCGCGTAAACCAAGCCTTTACCTGTTGGCGCCGCTTAGCAAGGCGGCAATAGTGCGCCGCAACATAAGCGCGCCGGCTGACGTCCGGCCGGCTGCGCATCCGCCGGCCTTTCCAGCGCAGATGCCTTCTCAGTTTCTCCTGACGCCGCTAGGGTCTGCTGGTTTTGAGAAACGCACCATGAGATCAAAAATGACAAGCACTGCTGGACGACTTTCACGCCGGACCACGCTCGCCGGAATGGCCGCAACGCCTGCGCTCGGCGCCGTGCCTGCTGCCGCTCAAATTCCGACGCCGGCGGCGAAAGCCTTCAAGGGCGAGATCATCGTCGCCAAGGATCTGATGGTCGTTTGACGGTCTTCGAAGATGCGGGGCCTTGCGGCAGCCGCGCCCGCTCAGTCCGTCAGCGCGGGCACGATCGACGCTTGCACAGCCGGCGCCTTCAGCGTTGTGGCAATAAACTCATCGACGTCCCGCAGCACTGGAACGAAGAAACGCAGGAACGGCGCGATGGCGGCGACGATGAAATAGTGGCCGACCCGCCGGTAGGTCTTGACTGTGGCGGCATTCCCGGCGGCCGTGAGCCGCGCGGCGAAGCGAAGCGAGTTGCCGGGCTCGACCAGGCGGTCGCGGCCGCCGGTCATGAGCAACGCGGGCGGCGCACCGGGCGTGACGTGGAAGATCGGCTGGGTCTCCGGCCGGTCGGCGCCGCCGAAAATCACTTTCAGCGTCTCGTCGCGCAGCGGCAGGAAATCATACGGGCCGGCAATGCCGATGAGCCCGGCAATATCGCGCCCGGGCGCGAGCCCGACCTCGCGCAGCCAGCGCGCATCCGTCGACAGCATCGCGGCGATATGCGCGCCGGCCGAGTGGCCCTTCAAGAAAATCTTGTTCGGATCGCCGCCGAAGCGACCAATATTGTCCTTGACCCAGCGCACCACCTGCGCGCCGTCTTCCAGGAAATCGGGGTAGTACGCCTGGGGATAAACCCGATAGTCGGGCAGCACCGCCACATAGCCGCGCCGGGCCAGTGCCTTGGCGACATAGCGATAGAGGCCTTTATTGCCGCTGCGCCAGGCGCCGCCGTAAAAGAACACCACGACCGGCGCCCCGACGGCGGACGCAGGACGGCAAATGTCCAGCCGGTGCCGCGAATGCGCGGCATAGGCGATCGAAGACGTCAGCTGTATGGCGCTTCCCATGCCGAAACCGACCTAGCCATGCGATCGGGCCAAATCAATGGCGCACAGGTCGTGATCCGGCGAAAATTCGTGCTAATGTGGAACCGTAAAGGGCGGCGGGGTGCCGCGGCCTTCGGTTCCAATGCGTTGAGCTGCAATTCCCGAGCGAAAACGGAGTTGGCGATGAGAGCTTGGCAAGCCCTCGTGCTGGTGGTTCTAACCTTGACGGTGTCGGCCGTGCGCGCCGAGACGGTGGAAGTGGCCGGCGACTATGGCGGTTTTCTCGTCGCCTACGAAGCAAAGTGGAAAAAGCTTGCCGACGAGAATGCCAATGTCCGGATCGCCGGACCCTGCGTCTCCGCCTGCACCGTGTTGGCCGGGTACATTCCCCGCGACAAGATTTGCGCCACGCCCAAGGGATCGCTCGGATTCCATCTGGCGTTTCCCTATTTCATCACACCGACTCTGTGGAAGGACTATCCCCCGGACATCCAGGCTTGGATCACCAAGAAAGGCGGCCTGAGTTATTCCTTGATGTGGATGCAGGCCCCGGAAATTTATCACTTCTTCAAGCGCTGCCCGGGAACGTAGCGGGCTCACTTCATGGCGGCGCGCAAAATCGACTTTCCGGTTGCGCAAGTCCGCCGCTACCTCGAGCCGGGACCGATCGTGCTCGTCTCCTCGGCGTGGCGGGGCGAGCGCAACATCATGACCATGGGCTGGCACACGGTCATGGAATTCACGCCGGCGCTCATCGGCTGCGTCATCGCGTCCGGCAATCACAGTTTCGAGCTCGTCCGCCGCAGCCGGGAATGCGTCATTAATCTGCCGACCGTCGCGCTGCTCGACACCGCCGTCGGCATCGGCAATTGCTCGGGCGCCGACGTCGATAAGTTCGAGAAGTTCAAGCTGAGCGCCGCCCCCGCGCAAAAGGTCAAGGCGCCGCTTATCGCCGAGTGTCACGCCAATTTCGAATGCAAGCTCAGGGACGATGCGCTGGTCAAGCGCTATAATTTCTTCGTCTTCGAAGTGGTGAAGGCGCATGTGGCGCGGCGGCCGCAATATCCGCACACGCTGCATTATGCCGGCGACGGCGTGTTCATGCTCTCCGGCAAGATCGTGAGCCGCCGCGGGCAATTTCGGCCGGACATGCTGTAAGGACGCGATCATCGCATTGGCTGCAGACGGCTTGAGTTAATCGAACAGTTAGCAAAATCGCTGCAAATTTAACGATTAGCGCGCGACAATTTTAGATAATATCTGTGACTTTGCTCCGCATGAGCGATTTCTGGAGCAATTGGGTCGAAGCCGTGCGCTTCACGTGCGAGGCGCAAAGCGTGATTTCGGCCCGGCTGATGCTGTTCGCGTCCGGCGCGCCCGAAGCGGTGGTCGAGGAAACAGCGCGCATGGTCACCGAGAAATTCCTGGCCTTCACCAAAGCGGGGCTGGCTGCCGAGGCGGCGCTGGAGAACGGCCTTGGCCTCTATGCGGCCGCCGAACGCGCCTACGCGCCGGTGGCTGACTGCGTACGCGAAAATAGCAACCGGCTTACGCGCGCCGCCTGAACCGAACGCGAATGGGGACGGGTCGAAACCCGTCCCCACACGACCGGCCCGCGGCGACTACCGGGAGACGACGGCAGCAGCGCCGCCGAGCCGATCACTACCTGGTCCCGGGTAAAATGCGGCGCGCAACGCTGCGCCGCCAGTCCGGGATAGGCCTTACGCCTTGCCGAGCGGCATCGCCACGAAGCGGGTGACGTCGCCGGCTTTCACCCGCATCAGCACGTCGTGCTTGCCTTGCGCTTTGGCCGCGATCAGCGCCTGGCGCACGTCGCCGGCATTGGCGACCGCCTTGCCGCCGACATCGAGGATGACGGTGCCGGTCCGGAAACCCTGCTCGGCCGCGGGGCCGTCGGGATCGACGCCGGTGACCACGACGCCTTCATTGCCGGCGCCGGACACGTCTTTCGCCGGCGCCACCTGCAGGCCGAGATGCGGCACGCCGCGCGGCTCGGCATTCTGACCGGTGTCGTTGCTGGCGACCTGCTCGTTGTTCGGCATCCGCGCCAAGGTGACCGACACGGTCTTCTGCTCGCCTTGGCGCAGAATATCGAGCTTCACCGCCGAGTCCGGCGTCATCATGCCGATAGTGCGCGCGAGATCGCGGGCGTCCTTGACCGGAGTGCCGTTGACCGCAGTGATGACGTCGCCGGATTTGATGCCGGCCTTGGCAGCGGGGCTGTCGCCCTGCGGCTCATCGACCATGGCGCCCTCGGCTTTTTTCAGGCCGAGACTGTCGGCGATGCCGGGCGTGACCGGCTGGATCTGCACGCCGAGCCAGCCGCGCGTGACATGGCCGTCTTTCTTCAGCTCGGCCACGACCATCTTTGCCGTGCCGGCGGGAATGTCGAAGCCGATGCCCACAGAGCCGCCGGACGGCGAATAGATCGCGGTATTGACGCCGATGACATTGCCGTCGACGTCGAACGCCGGTCCGCCGGAATTGCCCTTGTTGATGGGCGCGTCGATCTGGATGTAATCGTCGTAGGGCCCAGCGCCGATGTCACGGCCGCGCGCCGAAATGATGCCGGCCGTCACCGTCCCGCCCAGCCCGAACGGATTGCCGACCGCGACGACCCAGTCGCCGACCTTCGGCCGGTTATTGGCAAATTGCACATAGGGGAAATCGTTCTTGCCCTCGACCTTGATCAGCGCGAGATCGGTCTTCGGGTCGGTGCCGACCACCTTGGCCGTATAGATCTTGCCGTCATCGGTCGTCACCTGCACCGACTTGGCGTGGTTGACCACGTGGTTGTTGGTCACCGCGTAGCCGTCCGGCGAAATGAAGAAACCGGAGCCTTCGCCAATTATGGTCTCATGCCCCTGCGGCGTGCCGGACTGCCCGCCGAATTGATCGCCGAACTGCTGGAAGAACTTATACAACGGCGAACCAGGCAGTGCCGGAATTTGCTGCTGGTCGTCGCCGCCCAATCGCTCGGCCATCGCCGGATCGGCGGAGGCGGGAATTTTCACCCGCACGGAAATCACCGCAGGCTTCACTTTGGCGACGAGGTCCGCAAAGCCCTGCGGATGCGGCAGCGGCTGCTGCACCGCGGCGGACGAATCCGCGGCCTGCGCCGGCGGCGTGCCCAGGGTGCTGCCCCAATAGCCGCCGGGACCGGCCAGCAGCAAGGCGCCGCCGATCGCGGCGACGGATGCCAGAAGCACGATGCGGCGGCCGGTAAGAACTCTCGGAATTCGAAATTGCGGGGGAGTAGTTTGATTCATGACGGATCTCCATTTGCCACGGCCGAGTTTATGCAGTGAGGTCTGTGCAATTGGGGTCTCTGCAGCCGGGCCCTTTGCTCATAGAACGCATACATGGAAGATCGCGTCTTACGGCGACCTGACGGGCAGATTAATTCGAGGAAAGCTTCGTGCCGCGCATGGTGACCGCTGCATCGCGCTGTCGCGCACGGAAAAACCCCGGTCATCACCCTTTTTTATCAAATGGCTTAACGTGTTGCCCCTGCCGCCTGGAACGCGACGCAAGCGCTTCCCGTTGCCGCGAGACGGCTTCGCCTGCGGGTGTTCAAATCTCAGCCACGTGAAGCGCCTTCGCTCGCTGTGCGAGCCGGGCCGTCGGCGCGAAGCGGGAGCAAATCGAGCGACGAGGGTGGTTGGCCTCGCCGGGTCTCTGTTCGCTGTCGCCGT
>DATJBH010000011.1:0-8814 GCA_035515455.1 Xanthobacteraceae bacterium | reverse complement strand
CGACGCACAAGGTGTCGGTGCCGCGCACGCTGGCGTTTCCCGGTCCGGACATCAAGCTGGCGCCGGCGGCGGCGCTGCCTATGGGCGCACGGCTCGCGATCGCGCGGCAGGACGAACGCTTCGCGGTCACCGCCAATGGCTGGCACCTGCCGATGATGCATCTATCGCCGCTTAAGGCACGGCAGGCGGATTTCGTCGCTGTCGCCGAAGAATTCCTGCACACGCCCTATCTGTGGGGCGGCAAGACATCGCTCGGCATCGACTGCTCCGGCCTGGTGCAGGTCGCGCTGCAGGCTGCCGGCATCGCCTGTCCGCGCGACAGCGACATGCAGGAAATGACGGTTGGCAAATTGTCCTCGCTCGGCGAACTGCGCCGCGGCGATCTCATCTTCTTGAAGGGCCACGTCGCCATCGCGCGCGACGGCGCAACTTTGTTGCACGCCAATGCGCATGCGATGGCCGTGGCGATCGAGCCGGTTCGCGAGGCGATCGCCCGCATCAAGGCGGCCGGCAGCGACGTCACCAGCGTGAAGCGGACCTAGCGCGCCGCACCGAGCAACTCGGGCAAGCGTCCACGGTTGAGCGCCAGCCACAGCAACCCGACGACCAGCGGGCCGTTGTGCATCGTGCCTTCGTTGAACGCCGCAATCGCCGTGTCGATCGGCACGCGCATTACGTCGATATATTCACCCTCGGTCGGGTGCGTACGCCGCGGCACGCGCGAGGCGTCTATAGCGGCGACGAAAAATGTCACTTCTTCGTCGGTCAGTCCCGGCGTGGGCAGATAGCTGAACAGTTCGACCAGTGCCGATGGTGCAACGCCGATTTCTTCCTCGCACTCGCGCCGCGCGGTTTCCATGAGCTGCTCGCCGGGCTCGACGCGTCCGGCGACGATTTCGATCAACTCGCCCTTGCCGTTGGCAAGATGCGCCGCCGGGCGGAACTGGCGGATCATCACGATCTCGCCGCGCTCGAGATCAAGCGGCAGCAAGGCGACGACCTTGCCGGCGCGCACGACATCGCGCGTTTGCGTTCCGGCCGGCAGCGTCACACGGAAACGCTGGTAGTCGAAAAAACCCTTGGCCGGGGTCTCGGGCGCCGACAGCTCGACGGGCGCGGCACGGTCGGCGAGGTCGGGCGTGGCCATCGCTCAGCACACGACCTTGCCGCAGGCGCGCACTGCGGAAATGACGGTCTGCAACGGCTTTAAGCCGGGATGGCCGACGATGGCAACGCCGTCGATGACATAGGCCGGCGTCGCCGCAAGCCCCGCCTCACCGCCGAAGGTGGCGTTCGCGCGCAAGATATCAAGCGTCGCTTCGGTGTTCGCGGCCGTCGCCAGCTTTTGCGGGTCGAAGCCCATGTCCTTCGCGACCGCCAGCACCTTGGCGCCATCGATGACGCCGCGGTTGGCATAGATGCGCCGATGGAAGTCGAGATATTGCTCCGGCGTCAGTTGCTTCGCCGCGGCGATCTCGACCATCGCGCCGCGCACCGATTGCACCGACAAGACGGCATAAGGCACCAAGACCAGCTTGAGCTTGTTGTCGGCACGCACCAGCGTATCGATATCGGCGGCGGCCTCGCGGCAATAGGGGCAATTGAGATCGTAGAATTGTACGAGGGTCACGTCGCCGTTGAGATTTCCCACCGGAATCTTGCCGGCCAGCCTGTCGAGACGGGTCAGCAAGGACGCGTTGAGATCGAAATTGGCGATCGTCTCGCCGTCATAGGCCTTGATCGGGTAGCGCGGCGCTCGCATCTGCGCCATCGCCGCCACCGCACCGAACACGCAGCAGACAACCGCGAGGCCGAGCATCGACTTTTTCATTGCGCCACGACTCCTTCCGGGGCGGTTTCCAGCTTGAAGGCGGCGGCAAACAGCGCGCGTGTATAATCGCTCTTCGGCGTCTTGAACAGCTCCGCCGCGGCGCCCTCCTCCACCACCTTGCCGTTGCGCAGCACCAGCAGCCGGCTCGCCAAGGCCGCCACCACGCGCAGGTCGTGCGAGATGAACATGTAGGTGAGGTCGCGCCGCTTCTGCAGGTCGCGCAGCAGATCGACCATCTGCGACTGGATGAGCATATCCAGCGCGCTGGTCGGCTCGTCGAGCACGATGAAGGTCGGCTCCAGCACCAGCGCGCGGGCAAGCGCGATGCGCTGGCGCTGGCCGCCGGAATATTCGTGCGGGTAACGGAAGCGCGCGGCCGGATCGAGCCCGACATCCTTGAGCGCGGCCACCACGCGCTGCGTGCGCTCGGCCGCGTTCAGCTTCGGCTGATGCACCCACAGTCCCTCCTCGATGATGTCGGAGACCGACATGCGTGGGCTGAGAGAGCCGTAAGGGTCCTGGAACACGATCTGCATGTCGCGCCGGTAGGGCCGCATCTCCTTGAACTTGAGGCCCTGGATGGTATGACCCATGAACACCACCGGCCCCTGCGACGAGATCAGCCGCAGGATGGCGAGGCCGAGCGTCGTCTTGCCGGAGCCGCTCTCGCCGACCACGCCGAGCGTTTCCCCTTTGCGGATTTCGACGCTGACGCCGTCCACCGCCTTGATGTGGCCGACGATCTTGCGCAGCACGCCGCGCTTAATCGGGAACCAGACCTTGAGGTCGTCGGCCCGCACGACGACGGGCGCCTGCGGCCGCGGCGGCGCCGGATCGGGCTTGGGCTCGGCGGCGAGCAAAGCGCGCGTGTAAGCGTGCTCCGGCGCGGTGAACACGCGCTCGACCGGCCCCTGCTCGACGATCTTGCCGGCGTTCATCACGCAGACCCGGTCGGCGAGCTTACGCACGATGCCGAGATCGTGGGTGATGAACAGCATCGACATGTGTGCCCGCGTCTGTATGTCTTTCAGCAGTTTCAGGATCTGCGCCTGCACGGTGACGTCGAGCGCGGTGGTCGGCTCGTCGGCGATCAGCAAATCCGGCTCGTTCGCCAGCGCCATGGCGATCATCACGCGCTGGCGCTGCCCGCCGGAGAGCTGGTGCGGGTAGCTGCCGAGCCGTCCCTCGGGGTCTGGGATGCCGACCTGGCCGAGCAATTCGACGATGCGCGCCCTCGCCTGCTCGCCCGTAATACCCTGATGGAGCAGAAGAATTTCCCGTATTTGCTTTTCGATCGTGTGCAGCGGGTTGAGCGACGTCATCGGCTCCTGGAAGATGATGGTGATGTCGTTGCCGCGCACGTGGCGGATTTCGTTCTCCGCCATGCGCATCAGTTCGCGGCCCTTGAACACAATCGAGCCGGATGGATGGTGCGCCGCCGGATAGGGCAGCAGCTTCATCACCGACAGCGCGGTGACCGATTTGCCGGAGCCGCTTTCGCCGACCAGCGCCACCGTCTCGCCTTTGCCGATGTCGAACGACACGCGGTCGACCGCCAGCACCTCGCGCGCGCCGGCGCCGAAAGCGACCGAGAGATCGCGGATCGACAGAAGTTTTTCGTTCGCGCCGCTCATCGGAACGTCTTCCGCGGATCGAAGGCGTCGCGCACCGCCTCGCCGATGAAGATCAGCAGCGACAGCATGATGGCGATGGAGAAGAAGCCGGTGAGGCCGAGCCACGGCGCCTGCACGTTGGCTTTGCCTTGGCTGAGCAACTCGCCGAGCGAAGGCGAGCCGGGCGGCAGGCCGAAGCCGAGGAAGTCGAGCGCGGTGAGCGTCATCACCGACGATGACAGAATGAACGGCAGGAACGTCATGGTCGCCACCATGGCGTTCGGCAGGAGATGGCGGAAGATGATCACCGCGTTCGACACGCCGAGCGCGCGCGCGGCCTGGATATATTCGAAATTGCGCCCGCGCAGGAATTCCGCGCGCACCAGGCCGACCAGCGACACCCAGGAAAACAGCAGCAGGATGCCGAGCAGCACGAAGAACCCGGGCACCAGCACCGAAGAGATGATCAGCAGCAGATAGAGCGAGGGGATCGACGTCCAGATTTCGATGAAGCGCTGGAACAACAGATCGGTCCAACCGCCGAAATAGCCCTGCACCGCGCCGGCGGCGACGCCGATGATCGAGGACACGATGGTGAGCGCCAACCCGAACAGCACCGAGATACGGAAGCCGTAGATCAGCCGCGCCAGCACGTCGCGGCCGCCGTCGTCGGTGCCGAGCCAGTTGTATTCAAGCTCGCCGCATTTGGCGAAGCCGTGCGCGGCGGCGAACTCGCAATCCTTCTGCGTCAGCATCCAGGTCGGCTTCGACGGGAACGGCGCCGGCGGCTTGCTCACCTGCGTGTTGTAGGAAAAGCGGACGATCGGCCACAGCACCGTGCCGCCTTCTTGTCTGATCAGGCCCATCAGGTAGTCGTCGCGGTAGTCGGCCGCGGTGCCGAACAGATTGGGGTCCTTGGCCTTGACGAAGGCCGTGTCGGGGTACGTCACCAGCGCCGGGAAGAACGACCGGCCGTTGACATGGATGTAGATCGGCTTGTCGTTGGCGATGAATTCGGCGAACAGCGAAATGAAAAACAGCACGAGAAATAGCCACAACGACCAGTAGCCGCGCCGGTTGGTCTTGAAATTCTCCCAGCGCCGCCGGTTGAGCGGCGACAGCGTGAAGCGGAACATCCACGGCTGCAGGCTGCCGGCTGGCGTCTCGACCGCGGTTTCCGAGAAATCGTCGCGCGCCTTGGCGTCCACCTCACACCTCCCGCGTCTCGAAATCGATGCGCGGATCGATCCACGTGTAGGTGAGGTCGGAGATCAGGTTCACGACGACGCCGATGAGCGAGAAAATATAAAGCGTGGCGAACACCACCGGATAATCGCGGTTGAGCACGCTTTCGAAGCCGAGCAGGCCGAGGCCGTCGAGCGAGAAGATCGTTTCAATGAGCAGCGAGCCGGTGAAGAAGGCGTGCACAAAGGCGCCGGGGAAGCCGGCGATCACGATCAGCATGGCGTTGCGGAAGATGTGGCCGTACAGCACCTGGTTGCTGGTGCAGCCCTTGGCGCGCGCGGTGAGCACGTATTGCTTGCGGATTTCCTCGAGGAACGAGTTCTTGGTCAGCATCGTCATGGTGGCGAAGGCCGACAGCGCCATCGAGACGATCGGCAGCGTCAGGTGCCAGAAATAGTCGGCGATCTTGGCGTACCACGGCAGTTGCCAGAAATTCTCCGACACCAGCCCGCGCAACGGGAACCAGTCGAAGAACGAGCCGCCGGCGAACAAAATGATCAGCAGGATCGCGAACAGGAAGCCGGGGATGGCATAGCCGACGACGATCACGGTCGAGGTCCACACGTCGAAGCGGGAGCCGGAGTCGACCGCCTTGCGGATGCCGAGCGGGATCGAGATCAGATAGGTGAGCAGCGTCATCCAGATGCCGAGCGAGATCGAGACCGGCAGCTTCTCCTTGATCAGCTGCAACACGCTGATGTCGCGGAAATAGCTTTTCCCGAAATCGAAGCGGATGTAGTTCCACAACATCAAGCCGAAGCGCTCATAGGCCGGCTTGTCGAAGCCGAACTGCTTTTCCAGCTTTTTGATGAATTCGGGATCGAGCCCCTGCGCGCCGCGGTATTTCGACGTCACGGCGTCGACGCCCGATCCGCCCTGCGCCAGGCCGCGGTTGCCGAAGTCGCCGCCGGCCGATCCGGAAATGCGCGAGGTCGCGCCGGTGTCGGCGCCGGTGAGCTTGGCGATCACCTGCTCGACCGGGCCGCCCGGCGCAAACTGCACCACGACGAACGCTACCAGCATGATGCCGAACATGGTCGGTATCATGAACAACAGACGGCGGATGATGTAGGCTGTCATGAGATTGTTATGAGGCCTCTGCTGTTTTGATCATGTCCGGCCGGGGTGCCGGGCATCCACGTCTTATGGCATATCGCAACATAAAGACATGGATAGGACGCGCAACTCGGGTCTGACCGAGTTTTGAAAAATTTACTGCAGTGCCGCAAGTTGGGCCCAGATGCCCCATTAGCGTTTCCGTTTCAACTTCGCCGCCTTGTCCTTGTCGGACCACCAGGTTTCCGGGATGCCCCGGAAATAACGCGGTTTGACGGCGGGATGGCCGAACACGTCCCAATAAGCGATCCAGTGCGACGCTTTGTACCAGTGCGAAATCCAATAGCGGCCGGCGCGGATGACGCGATCGAGCGCCTTGCAGGCGGTAGTGAGCTCAGCCCGCGTCTTGGCGGCGATAATAATGTCGACCAGCGCGTCAACCACCGGATCGGCGATACCGGCGAGATTCTGCGAGCCCTTGGTCGCCGCCGCCTGCGAGGAAAAATAACTGCGCAGCGAATCGCCCGGCGTCGCCGAAAAGCTGAAACGCTCCACCGTGATGTCGAAGTCGAAGTCATCGACGCGAGCGCGGTACTGCACCGGATCGACCACGCGCAAGGTGGCGTCGATGCCAAGCGTGCCGAGGTTCTTGATGTAAGGCAGATGGTGCGGCGTGAAAGTCGGCTCGTCGAGCAGGAACTCGATGGTGATCGGCTTGCCATTCGGCATCACCCGCTTGCCGTTCTTGAGCGCAAAGCCCGCGTCGCCGAGCAATTGCGCGCCGCGCCGCAGCCAGCGCCGGTCGTGGCCGGAACCGTCGGTCACCGGCGGCACGTAGGGCTCGCCGAACACTTCGTCCGGTACCTTGTCGCGGAACGGATCGAGCAACGCGAGTTCGGCGGCATCCGGCTTGCCCTGCGCCATCATCGGCGAATTCTGGAACACCGACTCGGTACGGTCGTAGGAGCCGTACATGATGTTCTTATTGGTCCATTCGAAATCGAAAGCGTCGATCAGCGCTTCGCGCAGCCGGCGGTCCTTGAATTGGGCCCGCCGCGTGTTGATGAACCAGCCCTGTGCGCCCGACGGCGTATCGTCGGGCAGCACGGCGCGCTTGACGCGACCGTCCTTGAAGGCGGGAAAATCGTAGCGCGTCGCCCAGGTGCGCGAGGTGAATTCTTCGCGGAATAAATAGTTCTCGGCGGTGAAGCCTTCGAAGCCGACCTCGCGGTCGCGGTAATATTCAAACCGCACCACGTCGAAATTGTTCTGCCCGCGCGCCACCGGCAGGTCGGCGCCCCACCAGTCCTCAACGCGGTCGAATTCGATGAAATGTCCGATTTCGAAGCGGCCGACCTTGTAGGCGCCGCTGCCGAGCGGGATAGCAAGCGTCGACTGATCGAACGGCTGTTTGGAATAATAGGCCTTCGAGAAAATCGGCAATCCGGCAACAAAAAGCGGCACGTCGCGCCCGCGTTTCTCCGCGAAGCGCACCAGCACGGTGCGCTCGTCGGACGCCTCGGCGGTTTTGAAGTCGCGCAGCAATTGCGTGATGATCGGATGGCCCTTGTCCTTCAGGACGGCAAGCGACCAGACCACGTCGTGCGCGGTGAGCGGTGTGCCGTCGTGGAATGTGGCCTGCGGCCGCAGCGTGAAGCGATAGGTGAGCCCATTGTCGGAGATGCGCACGCTGCGCGCGGCCAGCCCGTACATGGCGTCGGGCTCGTCGCCCGAGCGCGCCATCAAGGTAGCGAAAGTCAATTCCATGCCCTGCGCGGCGTCGCCTTTCAGAATGAAGCTGTTGAGCGAATTAAAGGTCTGGAAAGACTGATTGAACTGCCGGTTGGGGCCGATCTGCGAGAACACGCCGCCCTTGGGCGCGTCCGGATTGACGTATTTAAAATACGGAAAATCCGCCGGATAAGCGAGATCGCCGAACGCCGAAATGCCGTGCCGATCGGGTTCTTGCGCGACGGCGGGTAAAGACAATCTGGCGGCCGCCAGCGCACCGGCCGACAAAACAAGCGCATGGCGACGGGTGATCAAGACCGTTGCGGCACCTTGGCCGCCTTGGCGGCGTCCCACCACCAGATGGTTGGGAACGCGGCGAGCCCATATTTGGGCATGTTCTGCGGGCGGCCGAAACGGTCCCAGCGCGCGGTGCGCTGCTTGCCATAGGTCCATTGCGGCACGACGTAGAAATTCCACAGCAGCACGCGGTCTAGCGCATGGGTGGCGGCGACCAGCTCGTCGCGGTCCTTGGCAAAGATCACCCGTTCGATCAGCGCATCGACCGCCGGATTCTTGATGCCGATCAGGTTGCGCGAGCCGGGCTGGTCGGCGGCTTGCGAGCTCCAGAAACCGCGCTGCTCGTTGCCGGGCGACAGCGACTCGCCCCAGGACGCGACGATGATGTCGAAATCCCATTGCCGCAGCCGGTTCTCGTATTGCGCGCTGTCGACCACGCGCACGTTCACCGTCATGCCGAGGCGCTGCAGCGAAGGCCGGTAGAACAGCACGAAACGCTCGGTGGCTGGGTCCTCGACCAGGAATTCGATGCTGTAAGGCTCGCCGGTTTTAGTGTTGACCAGCTTGGTGTTCTTGATCTCGTAACCGGCGTCGTGAAACAGCGCGAGCGCCGTGCGCAGGTTGTCGCGGTCCGCCTGCTGGCTGCCGCCGACCGGATTGGTGTAGGGCTTGGAGAACAGCTCCGCTGGCACCTTGTCCTTCACGCTTTGCAGGATTTCCAGTTCCTTGCCTTGCGGAATTCCGGACGAGGCGAGGTCGGTGCCCTCGAAATAGCTGGCAATGCGGGTGTACTGGCCGAAGAAAATCGTGCGGTTCATCTCCTCGAAGTCGAAGGCGAAGTTGAAGGCGCACCGCACGCGCGGGTCCTTGAACTTGTCGCGCCTTATGTTGAAGGCGAAAGCCTGCATCACGCCGACGTTGCGGATGGGGAATTCCTCCAGCACCACCTTATTGTCGCGCACGCCGGGAAAATTGTAAGCGGTTGCCCAATTCTTGGCGCTGTTCTCGGTGCGCCAGTCGACGGTGTCGGCCTTGAACGCC
>DATJBH010000010.1:0-8471 GCA_035515455.1 Xanthobacteraceae bacterium | reverse complement strand
CTTACCGCCTGTTCCGCCACTCGCGCACCCAGCAGCACGCGCGGCGCTCTGACGCGGTGCCGACCCTCGTAGTGGGCGTGGCTGCCGATGCGGAGGTCTTGATTCGCGCGGTCGAGAGCGGGGCTGTCAAAAAAATACGTTTGGTTGGCATTCTATCGCCATCCCCAGCGGATCAAGGTCAATCGGTACGCGGTGTTCGCGTCCGCGGCCGGCCGGACGATCTTGAAGAAATCGTCGCTAACTTGGCGGCACAGGATATCGGCGTCGGCCGCCTCGTGTTGACGCCGAGCGCGCTGGCGCCTGAACTGCATCCTGAGACGATGCTGATGCTGGCGCACCGCCTTGGTTTCACGACGAGCCGTCTGCCATCGCTTGAAGCCGGTGAAGAGGCGCTGCGGCTCGCCCCGGTCGCGGTCGAGGACCTGCTGCTGCGGCCGAGCGTAAAAATTGATTACGCGCGACTGGAGAACTTCATCAAGGGCAAGACCGTCGTGGTTACCGGTGGCGGCGGCTCGATCGGGGCCGAAATCTGCGAGCGAGTGGTCAATTTCCGTGCCGGCCGGCTTCTAATCATCGAGAACTCCGAGCCGGCGTTGCATGCGGTTCTCGAGCAACTCGCGGTGAAGTCGAGCACGACTGCGGTCGAGGGACGGATTGCCGATATCCGCGACCGCGACCGAATGTTCCGGCTGATGGCGGAGTTCGAGCCGAATCTGGTTTTTCACGCCGCCGCGCTCAAGCACGTGCCGTTGCTCGAGCGCGATTGGGAGGAGGGCATCAAGACCAACGTCTTCGGTTCGGTCAATGTCGCCGATGCCGCGCTCAACGCCGATGCCGATGCCATGGTTATGATCTCGACCGACAAGGCGATCGACCCGGTTTCGGTGCTCGGCGCGACCAAGCGGCTGGCCGAAATGTATTGCCAAGCGCTGGACGCCCAGGGCAACGCCGGTCACCGCAATGGCGGCAAGCCCCCAATGCGCATGATCGCGGTGCGCTTCGGCAACGTGCTCGCCTCCAATGGATCGGTCGTGCCGAAATTCAAGGCGCAGATCGAGGCCGGCGGACCGGTCACCGTGACCCATCCAGACATGGTGCGCTATTTCATGACCATCCGCGAAGCCTGCGATTTGGTCATCACGGCGGCGAGCCACGCGCTTGACCTGGAGCGCTCCGATACGTCGGTCTATGTCCTCAACATGGGCCAGCCGATCAAGATCGTCGATCTCGCCGAACGCATGATCCGGTTGAGCGGTCTCGAGCCGGGACGCGACGTCGACATCGTGTTCACCGGCATTCGTCCCGGCGAGCGGCTCAACGAAATTCTGTTCGCCGCCGAGGAGGGCAGCTCCGAGATCGGCATCGAGGGCGTTGTTGCCGCCAAGCCGGTCTGTCCGTCGGTCGCGGTGGTGCAAGGCTGGATCGGGAAACTGCAGCGCGATCTCGACGCCGGTGAACGCGCCGCGATCTACGGCGTGTTGCGCGAGGCCGTGCCGAATTTTGCCGGCGCCGTGCAACCGCCCGCTAAACAATAAATCTGCAGGAAAAAGCTGCATCCCCCGCTGGGCGCGGCAGTCCGTCACATAGCCGATTCCACGCCCCGCCATTGCAGAATTGTTGTATCCTCACCCGCTCGGCATGGGGAAGCTCGACGCCGCCTCGACGCGACGCGGGTATGCCGCCAGGGAGGACAGCATGAATACTATCACGCACGGACGTATTGCGCGTTTGATCGTCGCCGCGGGGGCGTTCGGCGCGGCCTTGACGCTGCCGCTCGTCGGGGCGCAAGCGCAAGGCAAAGCCTACGAGATGAAAATCTCGACGCCGACGATCCATGATGTGCCCGACGCGTTCGGCGCCAATTTCCTCGCCGCGGTCGAGAAAGACTCCGGCGGCCGCATCCAGGGCCAAGTCTATCCGGCAAGCCAGCTCGGCTCGATTCCGCGGCAGATCGAAGGCACCCAGTTCGGGTCCATCCAGTGCTCCATCATCCCGCCCGAGTTCTTTGTCGGCATCGATCAGCGCTTTGAGGTGATGGCGGCGCCCGGCCTCGTCAATTCACTCGCGCAAGGCGAGAAGGTCGCCGCTGATCCGAAAGTGCGCAAGCTCATGCTGGCGCTCGGCGCCAACAAGGGCCTGCACGGTGTCGCTATATTTATGGCCGAACCGTCCGACGTGATCTCGAAAAACCCGATTCGTCATCTTGCCGACTTCAAGGGCAAGAAGTTGCGGACTTTCGCTTCGAAATTCCAGACCGAGGCGTGGAGCCGGCTCGGCGCCACGCCGGTCGCGATGTCGCTTGGCGACGTGTTGCCGGCGCTGCAGCAGGGCACCATCGACGGCGCAGTCGCCGGCATGGGACCGTTTACCCACATGCATTTCGTCGACGCGGCAAAATACATCACCATGACCGATCAGCCTGCGATCTTTCTGATCGTGGAGATCAACAAGAAATGGTACGGCTCGCTGCCGCCCGACCTGCAGAAGATCGTCGACAGGGACGCGGCCGAGCAGGCCGCCGCGATCGGACTCGCGGCGATCGAAATGCGCAAAAAATCCCAAGCCGCTTGGACCGCCGCCGGCGGCGAGGAGATCAAGCTGCCGCCCGACGAGCAGGTGCAAATGATGAAGACGCTTTCCAGCGTCGGCGCCGACGTGTCGAAATCGGACCCGCAGCTTGCGGCCGCCTATAAAGTGGTGACTGACGCCGCGGCGCGGGCGGCGCAGACCCCCAGCCAATAATCGGGCAGCCGGGCGCCGTCGCGGCAGCCGCCATATGAGCCGCAAAACGCGGAGGCACTTATGTTTGACTCGCAATGTAAAGCCGCAAGCCGTGCCTGCGCTGCCGCATTGTTGTTGTCGCTTGCGGCATCGTCTGCCGCGCTTGCGGCGGACGAAAAGCCCTATGTTATGAAAATCTCGCTGGCTACGGTTGGCGATCCCTTGCACGAATTTGCCAAGAGCTACGCGGCAGCGGTCGCGAAGGATTCGAACGGCCGCATCAAGGTCGAGATCTATCCTTCGAGCCAACTCGGGTCGACGCAACGGCAGATCGAGGGCGTGCAGTTCGGCGAAATCCAAGCCCTCGTGGTACCCCCGGAATTCCTGAGCGGTCTCGATGAGCGTTTTGAAATTCTGGCCGCGCCGGGGCTCGTCACATCCATCGCCGGCGGTCAACGGCTTGCCGCCGATCCCGCAGTGCAGAAGTTGATGCTCGGCCTCGGTGCCGACAAGGGCCTGCACGGCAGCGCGCTGTTTCTGGCGGCGCCGTCGGCGGTCGTTGCCCGGATGCCGATCCGGCGCCTTGCCGAGTTCAAGGGCAAGAAGATTCGGGTGTTCGCCTCGCAGTTCCAGAGCGTGGCGGTGCAACGGCTCGGCGCAATACCGAAGCCGATGACGCTGGGCGACGTGCTGCCGGCGCTGCAGGACAACGCGATCGATGCGGCCGTTTCCAGCATCACGGTGTTCACGACCATGCGGTACTGGGATGCTGCAAAATATGTAACGGAGACGGGTCAGCCCGCCATCTTCGGCTTGGCTGAGCTCAGCAAGAAATGGTTCGACTCGCTGCCGCCGGATCTGCAGCAAGTTCTCGACAAGGATGCCGCCGCCCAGGTCGCCGCCCTCGCGCCACGGACGGAAGAATTCAACGCCGATGCGCGCAAGATTTGGACCGAGCACGGCGGCGAATTGATCAGGTTGCCGCCTGATGATCAGTCGGCCATGCTCAAGGCGCTTGCAAGCGTCGGCGAAGACGTTGCCAAGGCAAGACCGCAACTTAACGCTGCCTATCAAACGGTCATGGAGGCGGCACAGCGAAGCCAATAGCAACGCGCAACGGCAGATCGAACGAGATTATCGTTGTTCGACAGTCGGCCTTCATTTAACGTCGCGCGCAGACAATGCACGAACTACGGTCATCCGCCGCAGCCGGCTATCAAGGGACAAAGCGACGGTTCTGGCTGCGGTCTCAAGCAGGAAAGGTACCGGCAGGGGAGAGTGAAATGCCTTTGCGAAAGGGATCAGAGTGATTGACGGCGTAGTCAAAGGGGTACGTTGGCTCCTCGCGTTGACCCGCACCGCGGCGGCGATATTCCTGATCGCCAGCGTTGCGATCAATTTCGCCAATATCATCGGCCGCTACTTTTTCAGCATTTCGATTCCGTGGGCTGAGGAGATCATGCTCTTCCTCATGGTCGGCTGCGTGTTCACCGGCTGCTGCGCCGTCGCCTGGGAAGGACGGCAGATCCGCATGGATGTCGTCGTCAACATGCTGCCACCGAAGCTTCGCGAACTCGCCAACGTGTTTTCTGAACTGGTGTTGATCGCTACCGCGATCGCGGTGACGGTGTTCGCCTACCCGGTCATCACCGAGCTTGCGGCGTTCGACGAGCGCAGCCAGGCGGCGAATTTTCCCCTTGTCATTCCGCAGTCGATGGTGCCGATCGGTTACACCTTGATGGGGCTGTTGGTCGCAATCCGGCTCGTCGTGCGCTGGCGGCGCGGGACCGGTGACACCGGCGGCGCCGGCACTTCGCATTGAGAGGCTGTGGCGATGGGCTATCTCGTCTTCTTCGGCGTGCCCGTGCTTGGGCTCATCCTCGGCATTCCGATTTTTCTCATATTGCTTGTGACCTCGATCATCGCGGTGCTGACCGTCTCCCGCGATATTCCGACCGATGCCATTCAGACCTATATGTTCGGCAGCCTCGACAATTTTCCGCTGCTCGCCGTACCGTTCTTCGTGCTGGCCGGCGAGATCATGGCGCAAGGCGGCATCGCGCGGCGCATCATCAATATGGTCATGGCGATCGTCGGCGGCATCCGCGGCTCGCTGGCGGTGACCACCGTTGCCGCTTCGGAGTTGTTCGGCGCCATGTCGCATACGGCCGTCGGCACCGTCGTCGCCATGGGACGCATGATCTATCCGTCGCTCAAAGACGGCGGATACAACGATCGCTTTGCCGTAGGTTTGATCGCTTCGTCGGGCGCGATTGCCGTGGTCATCCCGCCCTCGATCGCCATGATTCTCTACGCCGTCTCGGCGGAACAGTCCGCCGTGCAGTTATTTACTGCGGGCATTCTGCCAAGCATCCTCATCGGCCTCATCGACGCCGCCTTTGTCATGACCTATGCGAGGCTGAAGGGCGTTCCGCTCGGCGCGAAGGCGCACTGGGAAACGATCTGGAAGACCAGCAAGGAGGCGAGTTGGTCGGTCGGTTCGCTGGTCGTGATCTTCGGCGGCATTTATGGCGGCGTGTTCACGCCGACCGAGGCCGCCGGCGTCGCCGTGGTCTATTCGCTGTTTGTCACCATGGTCATCTACCGCGAGGTCGATCTACGGCGCTGTTGGCAAATTCTGATGAGCTCCGCGTTTCTCATTTCGCAGATTCTCCTCATCGTCACTTCGGCCGGCATCTATTCCTGGCTGCTTACGACCAGCGGCATTCCGCAGCAGATCGTGGCCTCGATCGACGCGCTGCACATGTCGAAATGGGAATTGCTCCTGATCCTTAATGCCGGCCTGTTGATCGCCGGCAGTTTCCTCGAGCCGCCGGCGGCGATCCTGATCCTCACCCCGCTGTTGCTGCCGATCGTACGCGAGGTTGGCGTCAACCCGATCCATTTCGGCATCATCGTCGCCGTCAATCTCAGCCTCGGCATGTACACCCCGCCGTTCGGTTTGAATCTGTTTTCCTCGCAGGCGATCTTCAATGCACCGTTGAGCCGGATTTATCTCGGCGTATTGCCGTTCCTGGTCCTGAACTTCGCTGCTTTGTTGATCATCACTTATATCCCCGAAATCTCGATGGTGCTGCTGCACCATTGATTTTTCCGTTGCGTCCCGGCAAAGCACGCGCCGCGGCTCCCGATCTCTCCCAGGAAGGCGATTGCTCATGACCAAGGCGGTGCTTGGCATCATCGGCGGCTCTGGTATTTACGATCTTCCCGGCCTGGAGAAAGTACGGTCGAGGACCGTCAAGAGCCCATGGGGTGCGCCATCCGGCCCACTGCGCATCGGTGAGATTGCCGGCCTGCCGGTAGTGTTTCTGTCGCGCCACAGTCCCGGCCATCGCCTGTCGCCGTCCGATATCAACTATCGCGCCAATATCGACGTGCTCAAGCGCGCCGGCGTCACCGATCTCGTCTCATTGTCGGCCTGCGGCTCGTTCAAGGAGGAACTGCCGCCCGGCACCTTCGTTTTGGTCGATCAGTTCGTTGACCGCACTTACAAGCGCGATAGTTCGTTCTTCGGCAAAGGCTGCGTCGCGCATGTGTCGATGGCGCATCCGGTGTCGCCGCGGTTGCGCATTCACCTTGCGGAAGCGGCGATGACCGAGGGCATCGCCGTGGTCCGTGACGGCACCTATGTCTGCATTGAAGGGCCGCAATTCTCGACGCTGGCCGAGAGTCTGACCTACAAGAATCTCGGCTATGCGGTGATCGGCATGACCAACATGCCGGAAGCCAAGCTCGCGCGCGAAGCCGAGCTCTGCTATGCAACGGTCGCCATGGTGACGGATTTCGATTGCTGGCATCCCGATCACGACGCCGTCACCGTTCAGGACATCATCAAGGTGTTGACCGCGAACGCTGAGAAGGCTGCGCGCCTGGTGGCGCGGCTGGCCAAAGACTTTCCCCGCGAGCACGAGCCATGCCCGATCGGCTCCGATCGAGCCCTCGATAATGCGCTCATCACCGCGCCGAAGGCGCGCGACCCGAGGCTCGTCAAGAAGCTCGCCGCGGTCGCCGGACGCGTGGTGGGCAAAAAGTAAAGTCAAATGCCGGCGCAGCCTCGCTCGGCGTTTACGCTTACGTCATTGCTGGGAATCGCGTAGAGAATCTTAACCGGGATACGACACACTGCGCTCTCTCGAAGGGCGCTGCCAGCTACGATCCGTCACAGGCATACCTTGGCTCAACCTATCATCCCTCTGATCATGTGCGGCGGCGCCGGCACGCGGCTGTGGCCGGCGTCGCGTGAAGGCCGGCCCAAGCAATTCCTTCCGTTGTTCGGTCCGCGTTCGACGTTTCAAGAAACCATTCGCCGGGTTTCCGATCCGGCGTTGTTCGGCCGGCCGATCATCATCACCAACAATCAATATCGCTTTCTGGTCGCCGAACAGCTCGCCGCGATCGGTGCCGAAGCCGACATTATACTGGAGCCGATGCGCCGGGATTCCGGACCGGCGATCGCGGCCGGCGCGGTGTTCGCGGCCAAGCGCGGCGACGATCCGTTGGTCGTGGCACTGGCTGCCGATCACGTCGTCACCGATCCGGCAGCCTTCGCCAAGGTCTGCGGCGAGGCGGCGGAGCCCGCCGCGGCAGATCGCATCGTGACCTTCGGCGTGCGGCCAACGCGGCCGGCGACCGAATATGGCTATATCCGTGTCGGCGCCGCGATCGGGATCGACATTTTCGTCATCGAGCAGTTCGTCGAGAAGCCAGACGCCGCCACCGCGGAGCGCTATGTCAAGGAAGGTTACTTGTGGAACTCCGGCAACTTCATGTTTCGTGCCGGAGCGCTGCTCGACGAATATACCGGCTTCGAGCCGGACAGCGTCGCCGCAGTGACCGCCGCGGTGGCGAACGCCGGCACCGATCTCGGCTTCGTCACCCTCGATGCGCCGTCGTTTTCCCGCGCCACGGCGAAATCGATCGACTATGCGGTAATGGAGCGCACCAAGCGCGCCGCGGTAATGCCGGTCTCCTACGGCTGGTCGGATGTCGGCTCGTGGCAGGCGGTGTGGGAGCTGTCAGAACGCGACAGCGTCGGCAACAGCGGGCACGGTTCAGGCTCGGTCGTCTTCGTTGATTCACGCGGCTCCTATGTCACGAGCGACAAACAGCTTGTGGCTCTGTTCGGTGTGGAAAATCTGGTCGTCGTCACCACCGACGATGCGGTGCTGGTGGCCAAACGCGAAGATGGCGACGGCCTACGTCGTCTGGTCCGAAAACTCAAAGAAGTGGCGCCGGCGGTCACCGAGGAGCATTTGAAGGTTCATCGGCCTTGGGGCTCGTATCATTCGATCGATCAGGGACCGCGATTTCAGGTCAAGCGCATCGTGGTCAAGCCGGGCGGCCGATTGTCATTGCAGCTGCATCATCATCGCGCCGAGCATTGGGTCGTGGTGCGCGGCACAGCGCGCGTCACCATCGGCGACGAGACCAAGATCCTGCATGAAAACGAGTCGACCTATATCCCAAGCGGCGCCAAGCATCGTCTGGAAAATCCCGGCAAGATCGACCTCGAATTGATCGAGGTGCAAACCGGCAGCTATCTCGGCGAGGACGATATCGTCCGGATCGAAGATGACTATCGCCGCTCGTGATTCGGCTCTGCTCGGCCCGGCCTTGCCGAGCTCTATTTTGCTGGCCGCGCATGCCACTTTTTCTAAGCCATTGAAAAGATTTAAATAAACAATCTTCTTGCCAACCCCGTAAGCGTCTGAATCAATTCGTGTATGGAT
>DATJBH010000009.1:0-19469 GCA_035515455.1 Xanthobacteraceae bacterium | reverse complement strand
TGCCGACGCCGACAAGCGCGTCCTCATCCTGGAAGCCGGCGGCCGCGACAATTGGATCTGGTTTCATATCCCGGTCGGCTATCTGTTCGCGATCGGCAATCCGCGCTCGGATTGGATGTTCAAGACCGAGCCGGAGCCGGGACTCAACGGCCGCAGCTTGAACTATCCGCGCGGCAAGGTGATCGGCGGCTCCTCGGCGATCAACGCCATGATCTATATGCGCGGCCAGGCCGCCGACTACGACCATTGGCGGCAGCTTGGACTCAATGGCTGGGGCTGGGACGACGTGCTGCCGTTCTTCAGGAAACACGAAAATCATTTCCTCGGCGAAAGCGACGCGCATGCGACCGGCGGCGAATTGCACGTGTCGCCGCCGCGAGTGCGCTGGGATCTGCTCGACGCCTTCCGCGCTGCGGCCGAACAAGCCGGCATCAAGTCGATTCCCGACTTCAATTGCGGCGACAACGAAGGCATCTGCGCCTTTCACGTCAATCAGAAGCGCGGCCGGCGCTGGTCGGCGGCAAGCGCGTTTCTCAAACCCGCGCTGCATCGGCCCAATCTGCGGCTCGAAACCGGCTGCCTCGCCGAGGGCCTCGTGTTCGACGGCAAGCGCGCGGCCGGCGTACGCTGGCGGCAGAACGGCGCCACGCCTACGGCGCGCTGCCGCGGCGAAGTCATCCTTGCCGCCGGCTCGATCGGTTCGACGCAGATGCTGCTGCTGTCCGGTATCGGACCGGCGGCGCAATTGCGCGAGCATGGCATCGACGTCGTCGCCGACCGGCCCGGCGTCGGCGCCAACCTGCAGGACCATTTGCAGCTGCGGATGATCTATAAGGTCGACGGCATCACCACGCTCAACGAGCGCTATCATTCGCGTTTCGGCTTTGCCGGCATGCTCGCCGAATATGCATTGTTGCGGCGCGGTCCGCTGACCATGGCGCCGTCGCAACTCGGCCTGTTCACCCGTTCCGATGCCGATCAGGAGCGCGCCAATCTGCAGTATCACGTGCAGCCGCTGTCGCTCGACCGCTTCGGCGAGCCGCTGCATAAATTTCCGGCTTTCACCGCCAGCGTCTGCAACGTGCGGCCGACCAGCCGCGGCTTTGTGCGGCTGCGCTCGCGCAATCCTGCAGACGCGCCGGCCATCGCGCCAAATTACCTGTCGACCGCCGCGGACCGCCGCATCGCGGCGGCTTCGATTCGGCTGACCCGGCGCATCGCCGCGCAGCCGGCGCTGGCGCCGTTCCATCCCGACGAATATCTGCCGGGCGCCTCAGTGCGGGACGACGACGAAGCCGGGCTGATCCAAGCCGCCGGCGATATCGGCACCACGATCTTTCACCCGGTCGGCACCGCCAAGATGGGCTTGCCGAGCGATCCGCTGATGGTCGTGGACGAGCGGCTGCGCGTCGCCGGCGTCGAGCGGCTCCGCGTCATCGACGCCTCGGTGATGCCGAGCATTACGTCGGGCAATACCAATGCACCGACCATGATGATCGCGGAAAAGGGCGCCGCCATGCTGCGCGAAGATGCAAGAGGCATGGCGACATGAATGTGGCGCGGCGCGCCCAGGCGATCCTGGCCGATCCGTTTCGCGAATGGGCGGCGATCGACAAAGAGCCCGGCGATCCGGTGTATGTGCTGAGCCGCTATGTCGCGGTGCTGGCGCTGGTTCCGGCCGTCTTCAGCTTTAGCGGCGCCTGCATCGTCGGCGTCGTCCTGCCGAATGGCGGCCTTGTCCGCGCGCCGCTGGTCAACGGCGCGTTCGGCGCGATCTTGGGCTACGTGCTGAGCTGCGCCATCGTGCTCGTCCTGGGCGTTATCATCAATCTGGTGGCGCCGCTGTTCGGCGGCCGCCGCGATTTCGACAGCGCGTTCAAGCTCGCGGCCTATTCCTTCACGCCGGCATGGCTCGCCGGTGTTTTTCTGATTCTGCCGGGCTTGCAGTTCCTCACGCTCACCGGCTTTTGGGGCGCCTACATTCTGTGGCTCGGCCTGCCGCTCCTGATCAAATCGTCCGGAGCGAAATCTGTCGCCTTCACTGTTTTGATTGTTCTTTGTGCGTTCGCGCTCGCCTTTGCCGCCGCCATGGCGCAACGCGTCATCTTCGGCACGCCTGGTTTGTGACGCTTACTTCGCCATGACGATCTGCTCGCAGGCCTTCGGCAGGCCGGCGAGCGTCAATTGCGGCTTCGGCTTCGGCGGCACCTTGGGCGGCGCCGGATGCAGCGTCGAAGGCTTGAACCAGAAATCGAGCGCATGACCGCAGCCGTCGCCTTCCGGCACCGGCGGCTGCGGCTTGCATTCCTTGTCGCCCGGCGGACAGGCGAGACGGACGTGGAAGTGCTCGGCATGGCCCCACCAGGGCCGGACCTTGGCGAGCCAGAGGCGGTCCGCGCCCGCCTCGCTGCACATTTCTTTTTTGATCGCGGCATTGACGAAGATGCGGGTGACCGCGGGATCCTCGGAAGCCGTCTTGATCAGTTCGGTACGCGTATGCGTCCACACTTTCGCATCGACGCCGAGCCGATCCGGCGCGACCATGTCGACGGCGCCGTCCATCTCGCGCTCCTCGCGAGTGAGCACGTGATTGGGCATCGGCGTGAACCAGATGTCGGTATCGAGACCGATCTGATGGCTGGCGTGTCCGGTGATCATCGGCCCGCCGCGCGGCTGCGACATGTCGCCGATGAGTAACCCGTTCCAGCCGACTTTCTTGGCCGCGGCGCCGAGCCGTTCGATGAAGCGAATGAGCCGCGGCGTGCCCCAGTTGCGGTCGCGCGACAGCCGCATGACCTGCCAGTCCGGGCCGGTGATCGGCAGCGCCACCGCGCCGGCGAGGCAGCCGTCGGCATAGGAGCCGATCGGCACGGCCGGGCCGGGATACGGCGTGAGCGCGCGGCCGAACAATTCCTTGGCCGGCGTCTTCGGCGAAATCGGATCGGCGAGCGGCGGCAGCGGCTGCGGATCGAGCGTGCCGGGCGGCGTCGGATCGAGCGTGTCGGTGTCCTGCGCCGCCAACGGCTTGAGCGCGTCCTGCGCCGATGCGGGACAAAGGCCGGCGACCAGCAAGAGCAGAACGGCAACAATGGGCGTTCGCATCGCAGCTCTCTTCTATTGTGTTCGCCCCGCTGGAGTTGCCTTCGCCCGATACGCAACGGCGCGGGCGCGGCGCCGATACGCTGCCGCTATTCGCTCGTTCTGTCCAGTCGCGAAGAGGGCGCCATCCTCACCTGTGAGCTCCAGCAGGCGGCGCTCGGTCGCGGCATGCGGCTCGACGGTGCCGTCGTGCAGGACGTGCCCGACGCTCAAGCCGCGCGCGGCGAGGGCGCGGGCGACGAGAAGACAGCGGTGGCAATCGAGCGGCTCGCGCTCGGCACACATCAGGCAGACCGGCGCTGGGACGCGGCCGCGCGCCGCGTCACCTGCAAGCTGGTCGAGCCCGGCCTGGAAGCCCGCTTGCCGCGCCATCGCCTCATAGTCGGCGACGCCATCGCAATAAAGCTCCGGGCCGTGCGGGCGGCCGCCCAGCGCCGCGCCGTACGGCAAATAGCCGATGCCGTTTTGCTCCAAGAACGGCTTGAGGTTCTTTGCCGAGAACCACGGGCAGAACCGGGAGAACGGCGTCGTGCGCACGTCGGCAATAACGCCCACGTTTTCCGCCTGCAGCATCGCCAAAAAGCGCTCCGCCGGAATGTTGGAATGACCGATGCTGTAGAAGTCGAAGGTCGTCATGATTAATCTGTTAAAGGTTGAACGAAGCAGCCCAGCAAATTTACCTCGCTGCAATCAAATAAAGAGATGAGTCGTCGACCCCGCTTTACAAGACCCGCGCGCTGCTGCAATCATTTTTGATCGGCGCTCGGGGGCTGTCATGCGTCATCTGTTCTACGGTCTGGCCGCACTGGGCTTTGTCGCGCTCGCCGCAAGCACGCCGGCGGCGGCATCCATCGTCGTTCATGTCGACCGCGGCAGCCAGCGCATGGAAGTCATCGTCGACGGCGCGCCGCGCTATAGCTGGCGGGTGTCGACGGCGCGGCGCGGCTACATCACCCCGCCCGGCACCTATCACCCGCAGCGGCTGGCGGTGCGCTGGTATTCGAAGAAATACGACAATTCGCCGATGCCGCATTCGATCTTTTTCCGCGGCGGCTATGCCATCCACGGCACCTACGAGACCCGCTGGCTGGGCCGGCCGGTGTCGCACGGCTGCGTGCGGCTCGATCCGGCCAACGCCGCGACCCTGTTCGGGCTGGTCGAGCGCGAGGGCCCGGGCAATACCACGATCGTGGTGCATTGAGCCATCCGTCATCAGCTCTTTCGCTGCTTCGGCGGGGCGACCTCTCCC
Source organism: Xanthobacteraceae bacterium (assembly GCA_035515455.1). Lineage (GTDB taxonomy): Bacteria > Pseudomonadota > Alphaproteobacteria > Rhizobiales > Xanthobacteraceae > BOG-931. The sequence continues at coordinate 15,121 of DATJBH010000009.1, read as the reverse complement.
CACCGGGAGAGGTAAACATCCTCACACATCCACCTTCAGTGCCGCAATAAACGCTTCCTGCGGGATGTCGACCTTGCCGAACTGGCGCATTTTCTTTTTGCCCTCTTTCTGCTTTTCGAGGAGCTTGCGCTTGCGCGTGACGTCGCCGCCGTAGCATTTCGCGGTGACGTCCTTGCGGAACGCGCGCACGGTTTCGCGGGCGATGATCTTGCCGCCGATCGCGGCCTGGATCGGCACCTGGAACATGTGCGGCGGGATCAGTTCTTTCAGCTTCTCGGCCATGGCGCGGCCGCGGCTCTCGGCGCGCGTGCGATGCACCAGCATGGCGAGCGCGTCGACCGGCTCGCCGTTGACCAGCATCTGCAGCTTGACCAGGTCCGCCGGCCGGTAATCGGTGAGGTGATAGTCGAACGAGGCGTAGCCGCGCGAGACGGATTTGAGCCGGTCGTAGAAATCGAACACCACCTCGTTGAGCGGCAGGTTGTATTTCACCATGGCGCGGTTGCCGACGTAAGTGAGCTCCTTCTGCTCACCGCGGCGGTCCTGGCAGAGTTTGAGCACGGCGCCGAGATATTCGTCGGGGGTGAGGATGGTCGCCTCGATCCACGGCTCCTGCATTTCCTCGATATGGTTCGGATCCGGCATGTCGACCGGATTGTGGATTTCCAATTCCTGGCCGTTGCGCAGCTTGATCTTGTAGATCACCGACGGCGCGGTGGCGATCAGATTGAGATTGAATTCGCGCTCGAGCCGCTCCTGGATGATTTCCAGATGCAATAGCCCGAGAAAGCCGCAGCGGAAGCCGAAGCCGAGCGCGGCGGAAGTCTCCATCTCGAAGGAGAAGCTGGCGTCGTTGAGCCGCAGCCGGCCCATGGCGGCGCGCAGCGCCTCGAAATCGGCGGCGTCGACCGGAAACAGGCCGCAGAACACCACCGGGATCGCCGGACGGAAGCCGGGCAGCGGCGCCTTAACCGGCTTCTTCTCGTCGGTGATGGTGTCGCCCACGCGCGTGTCGGCGACTTCCTTGATCGAGGCAGTGAGGAAGCCGATCTCGCCCGGGCCAAGCTCGTCGAGCTCGACGCGCTTCGGCGTGAACACGCCGACGCGGTCGACTTCGTAATTCGCATCCGTCCCCATCATGTGGATGCGCTGGCCCTTTTTCAGCACACCGTCGACGACGCGAAACAGCACCACCACGCCGAGATAGGCATCGTACCAGCTGTCGACGAGCAGGGCCTTCAGCGGCGCCGACGCATCGCCTTTCGGCGCCGGCAGCTTGGTGACGATGGCTTCGAGCACTTCCGGCACGTTGAGCCCGGTCTTGGCCGAGATCAGGATCGCGTCCGAGGCATCGAGCCCGATGACGTCCTCGATCTGCGCCTTGACCTTTTCCGGCTCGGCGGCCGGCAGATCGACCTTGTTGAGCACCGGCACGATTTCGAGATCGTTGTCGATCGCCTGATAGACATTGGCGAGCGTCTGCGCCTCGACGCCCTGGCTGGCGTCGACCACGAGGAGCGCGCCCTCGCAGGCCGCCAGCGAGCGGTTGACCTCGTAGGCGAAGTCGACGTGGCCGGGCGTGTCGATGAGGTTGAGCACGTAGTCCTTGCCGTCGCGGGCGCGATAGTTGAGGCGAACGGTCTGCGCCTTGATGGTGATGCCGCGTTCGCGCTCGATGTCCATGGAATCGAGCACCTGCTCGACCATTTCGCGCGCCTCGAGCCCGCCGGTGAGCTGGATCAGCCGGTCGGCAAGCGTCGATTTGCCGTGGTCGATATGGGCGATGATCGAGAAATTGCGGATGCGATCGATCGGCGTCGCGGTCATGGCGGGCAGATAACATCGGGGGGCGCGAGCGGCAAGCCGTGACCCGTCATCCTGAGGTGCGCGCCAAAGGCGCGCCTCGAAGGATGCCGGCCGATGCGCCGCGGCCGTCGCCCTTCGAGGCTCGACGCTGCGCGTCGAGCGCCTCAGGGTGACGGATGACTTAACGCTGCCGCCAGACGAAGGCGGCGCTGACCACGAAATTCCACACCGTGCCGATGAGCGCGCCGGCCAGCCCGGCGAGCCACCATCTGCTGCCGTAATCGTAGATCCAGGTGGCGATGCCGACATTGGAGAAGGCGCCGATGGCGCAGATCACCTGGAAGCGGATCAGGCCGGTGACGAAGCGCCAGCCGGTCAGCCGCTGGTCGCGGTAGGTGAACATGTTGTTGAGCACGAAATTCCAGGTGATCGCGGTCACGGTGGCGAGCGTCTGGCCGATGCCGAAGGCGAGCGCGGCGAGCTGCGTCGCCACCGACAGCGTGAGCAAATGCACGGCGAGCCCGGTGAGCCCGACCAGACAGAACAGCAGGAAGCGCGCCGAGACGGCGTCATTGGTCAGCTTCGCCGTGAGCAGCGCGGCGAAGTCGAGCGCGACCTTGCTGTCGAGCTTGCTTTCGCCGTGGCGGCGCTCGTGAAACGTCGACGGCAGCTCGACGACGCGCAGGCTGCCCGGCTTGGTCGCCAGAATGTCGAGCAGGATCTTGAAGCCCTGCGAGGAAATCTTCGGCGCCAGCGGCTCGAAGGCCTCGCGCCGGATCATGAAATGGCCGCTCATCGGATCGGTGAGATCGATGCGAAGCAGCCGGTGCACCAGCATGGTGGCGAAACGGCTGGCGCGGGCGCGCTGCTTCGACAGACCCGACGCGGAGCCGCCGCCGAGGTAGCGGCTGGCCACCACGAGATCGCAGCCGCCGCCGCGCAACCGGTCGAGCATGGCGGCGAGCAGTCCTTCGTCGTGCTGCAGGTCGGCGTCCATGACGGCGAGATAGCGCGCCTGGCTCGCCAGCATGCCCTCGAGACAGGCGCCGGCCAGGCCGCGGCGGCCGATGCGGCGGATGCAGCGGACGCGGGCGTCGGTTTCGCCAAGCGTGCGCGCCACCGCCGCCGTGCCGTCCGGCGAATTGTCGTCGACGAACAGCACCTCCCAGTCGCGGCCGGCGAGAGCCCGCGCCAGCCGCTCGGCCAGAATCGGGATATTGGCGCGCTCGTTATAGGTCGGCACCACGACGGTCAGTTCCGGCGCCGGGCGCGGTGCCGACCCGGCCGCGGCGGCGCGCTCGGATTGCGGAGTTTTGGCCGAAATCGCATCCATCGTGACGGCAGAATTAGCGCCCGCCTGCGGCGAAATGCAATGCGGCGACGGGCTTAGTTTTTGGCGTTCCGCCATAGTGTCGCCCGCGATCAAGTGCTTGTGACGAAGGCGAATTATTGCCACCATGACAAGGACCCGCCGGCGGGGGCGGCGGGTCCTGCGGGGACCTTTCTGAAAATGTCTGTTGCGCTTTCCGATCGGCCTGAAACTCCACGCCGGCCGCTTGCGGGCGCCATCGCACGGCTGGTCGATGCCGGACAGCGCCTCATCGCCGAACGCAACGAGGCGCTCATCGTCGCGCTGGCGCTCGTCGCCTATGTCGCGCTGTGGATGCTGTGCGACACCATTTCATTCTACACCGTGAATGTGCGCACCGACGCCCGCGAAGCGGCGGTGTGGGCGCAGCATTTCGCCTTCGGCTACAAGCATCCGCCGATGACGGCGTGGCTGTTCGCGCTGTGGTTCGCCGTGTTCCCGCGCACCGACTGGTCGCTGCATCTGCTCACGCTGACGACCATCGGCGTCACGCTTGCGATCACCTGGCGGCTCCTACGCGATCATCTCGACAAGAACCGGGCGCTGTTCGGCCTTGCCGCGCTGTGCCTGGTGCCGCTTTACAATCTCAAGGCGCCGGAGCTGAACGCCAATACGGCGATGATGCCGTTCTGGGCCGCGGCGTTGTTGTTCTATCTGCGCGCCCGGCGCAGCTTGAGCACGCCGGATGCGCTCCTTGCCGGCGCGTGCGCCGCGCTCGCCTTTCTGGGGAAGTACTGGAGCGTCTATCTGTTCGCCGGCATGGCGCTGGCCGCTTTTGTCGGCCCGGCGACGGCGCGGTTCTGGCGCTCGCCGGCGCCCTATGTGATGGCGGCGGCGGCGGCGCTGGTGATTGCGCCGCATGCCTATTGGTACTTCGCCAATGACGGCGGCACGAACTACGCGTTCATGCGGCAAAGCGTGATGACCGGCGATTCCTCCGCCACCGCACTCGCCAAATCGGCCTATTATATTCTCGGCTCGATCGCCTATGCCGCCGGTCCGCTGGCGCTGCTCGCGGCTTTGCGCCCAAATAAATCGGCGCTCGCCGACATCGTCTGGCCGGCGGACGCGATGCGGCGCCAGATCATGATCCTGTTCGCGGTGCCGCTCATTCTGCCGGCTCTGGTCAATCTGATGGCGCCCTACCGCCTCACGCCGGACTGGACGTTTCCGAACTGGGCGCTGCTTCCGATTCTGCTCTATGCGCCAGCCTCGCTCGCTATCGACGCGCGCAAAGCGAGCGCCGCCGGGCTGATCGCTTTCGCATTCGCCGTGGCCTGCGTCATCGCCTCCCCGGTCATCGCCTATGCCAAGCTTGCGGCCGGCCCCGATCCGGAGCGGCCGGATTCGCACCCGGTCGCGGTTTTGGCGGAACGCCTCGCCGCCAAGCCGGGGCGACTTTACTGGGGCTCGGCGGCGCTGACCGAAAGCCTGCCGTTCTATCTGGCCGACGCCGACCGCCTCGAGGACGATCCGCTGTCGGATATCGGCCGTGACGAGATTGCCGAGGCGGGCCTCATCGTCGCCTGTCTCGACAGCGACACGCATTGCCTGACGACGCAAGCCGCGCTCGGCGCCGCCGCCGGCGCGCGGCGCGCCAACGGCACGATCTCACGCAGTTTTTTGGGCTTTGCCGCCAAGCCGATCGGCTTCCGCGTCATCGTGGTGCCGGCGCAGTGAGCGCCAGCAGATCGTCTCAATAGCGGTAGTGATCCGCCTTGTACGGACCCGCCGCCGGCACGCCGATATAGGTCGCCTGCTTGTCCGACAGCTTGGTGAGCTTCACCCCGATCTTGTCGAGGTGCAGCCGAGCCACTTTCTCGTCGAGCTGCTTCGGCAGCGTATAGACCTTGTTCTGATATTTGCCGGGATTGGTCCAGATTTCGATCTGCGCCAGCGTCTGGTTGGTGAACGACGATGACATCACGAAGCTCGGATGGCCCATGGCATTGCCGAGATTGACCAGGCGGCCTTCCGACAGGAGGATGATGCGCTTGCCGTCGGGGAATTCGATCTCATCGACCTGCGGCTTGACGTTGACCCATTTCAGATTCTTCAGCGCCGCGACCTGAATCTCCGAGTCGAAGTGGCCGATATTGCAGACCACGGCACGGTCCTTCATCTTGCGCATGTGCTCGATGGTGATGACGTCGACATTGCCGGTGGCGGTGCAGAAGATATCGGCGCGCGGCGCGGCGTCCTCCATGGTGACGACTTCGTAGCCTTCCATCGCCGCCTGCAGCGCGCAGATCGGATCGATCTCGGAGACCAGCACGCGGCAGCCGGCCTGGCGCAGCGACGCGGCCGAGCCCTTGCCGACGTCGCCGAAGCCTGCGACCATCGCCACCTTGCCGGCCATCATCACGTCGGTGCCGCGGCGGATGCCGTCGACCAGCGATTCGCGGCAGCCGTAAAGGTTGTCGAATTTCGACTTGGTGACGCTGTCATTGACGTTGATGGCGGGAAACAACAGCCGGCCTTCCTTCTCCATCTGATAGAGCCGGTGCACGCCGGTGGTGGTCTCCTCGGTGACGCCCTTGATGGCTTTTGCGGTCGCCGTGTACCAGCCCGGCTTGTCCTTGAGCCGCGCTTTGATCGCGGCGAATAGCACCTCTTCCTCCTCGTTGGTCGGCTTGGCGACCACGCCCGGATTGCTCTCGGCCTGCATGCCGAGATGCATCAACAGCGTGGCGTCGCCGCCGTCGTCGAGGATCATGTTGGGGCCGCCGCCGTCCGGCCATTCGAAAATGCGGTGGGTGTAGTTCCAGTAATCTTCGAGCGACTCGCCCTTGACCGCGAAGACCGGCGTGCCGCCGGCGGCGATGGCGGCCGCGGCGTGGTCCTGCGTCGAATAGATGTTGCACGACGCCCAGCGCACGTCGGCGCCGAGCGCCTTGAGCGTCTCGATCAAGACCGCGGTCTGGATCGTCATGTGCAGCGAGCCGGCGATGCGCGCGCCGCGCAGCGGCTGCTCCGGGCCGTACTCCTCGCGCGTCGCCATCAGCCCGGGCATCTCGGTTTCGGCGATGGCGATTTCCTTGGCCCCCCACTCGGCGAGACCGATATCCTTGACCACGTAATCGGCGGGCGCGGAATGCGTTTTCGGCTTGGTCGACGTGCTCATTACTGACTATCCTTCAGGGCGGATATGTGGGGAGGCCGGCGCGCTTCTAGCAGGATAGGGCCCATGCGGCAATAACACATAAAGATTCCTTTATATCGATGCACGAACGCGTGGCGCCGCCAGGCATTTTACCAACATGGATCAAGCCGACGAAAAACCGGTCACCTCGCTGCGAGCGCTGGCGCGGGCGGAAAACGAGTGCCGGCGCTGTTCGCTCTATCGCGACGCCACGCAGGCGGTGCCCGGCGAGGGCCCGAGCCACGCCACCTTCATGCTGGTCGGGGAGCAGCCCGGCGACAAGGAAGACCTTTCCGGCAAGCCGTTCGTCGGACCCGCCGGGCGCGTGCTCGACTCGGCGCTGAAGGATGCCGGTATCGATCGGGAGCAGACCTTCATCACTAACGCGGTGAAGCATTTCAAGCACGAGATGCGCGGCAAGCGCCGGCTGCATAAGCGGCCGAGCAATGACGAGATCGAGCGCTGCAAGTTCTGGCTCGACCAGGAGCGCGCGCTGGTGCGGCCGCGCACGGTCATCGCGCTTGGCGTCACCGCGGCGCGCGGGCTGACCGGCAAGACCGTGACGATATCGAAAATGCGCAAGACCCCGCTCGAATTGGCCGACGGCACGACATTGGTCGTCACCGTGCATCCGTCGGCGCTGCTACGCATCGAGGACGAAGCCGATAAGCGCGCGGCGTACAAGGAATTCGTCGCCGACCTGAAAGCGGCGGCGAAGGCGGCAAAAAAGGATTAGCGCGATCTCACCCCGCCTTCGGCGCTTCGGCGCCGGGCCGCGGCGCCTGCTTGACCACGCCGGCCTGCGTCAGCGCCGCCGCGATCTGCTGCATGCGATTGATGAGATCGACCGCCGCGGCCGGCGGCAAGACCAGCCGGCAGGCGGGATAACGCCGGCCGGAGATCGGCGCGTTCGGCTTGACGTCGTCGAAGCGCGTCACGCCGAACTCGATGCGCAGCGTCTGGCCGTCAAAGATCAATCCGGTGATCGAATCGGCGAAGGTCTCCACCATGTCGGCGCGATCGAGATAACGGATGGTCGCCGCTTGGCGGCCGGCATCGCCTGCAGCGGGCGAAGCGGCGGCGCCGGGTTGCGGCGCGCCGCGTGGCGAAGCTGTGGATTCGGGACTCATCTGCATTGCCTCCTTCAGGCGGCGGTTGCGGCGCGACGACGTAATCTTGATGTCCGGCGTTTGCCCGGATGAAGCCTTGTTGCGGGATGCCCCTCGTTTCATCAAGACAATCTCAAATCGATTATCCGATCAATCGGCCTCGCCGAAACGCGATTCAATCAGCGCCGCCAAGGCGTCGACGACTTCGGCGGCCTCCCGCCCGGTCGCCTTGACGGTGATCGACGTGCCGGGCGCGGCCGCCAGCATCATCAGACCCATGATCGAGGTCCCGCCGACGCTCTCGTTGCAACGCATGACGCGCACGTCGGCGTCGAATTTCTCGACGGTCTGCACGAATTTTGCCGAGGCCCGCGCATGCAGGCCTTTCTTGTTGCAGATGACGAAGACTCGGGAGACGAGGCCCTCGGGCGAACTGGCCGCGTCGGGCATGCCGGCGCTATGGGCCGGCTCGTTCATTTGCCGGTGAGAACCCGGCTGGCGATGGTGACGTATTTCTTGCCCGCCTCCTGCGCCGCGGCGACCGCCTCGGCAAGTGGACACTCGTCGCGCACCTTGGCGAGCTTCACCAGCATCGGCAGATTGATGCCGGCCAGCACTTCGACCTTGGGCCGGCTCATCACCGAGATGGCGAGATTGGACGGCGTGCCGCCGAACATGTCGGTGAGGATGGCGACGCCGTCGCCGCTGTCGACCCGCCGCACCGCTTCGATGATGTCCCGGCGGCGCTCTTCGACGTCGTCATCGGGGCCGATGGTGACGGCCTCGATCTGGCCTTGCGGACCGACCACGTGCTCCAAGGCGGCCCGAAACTCGATCGCCAGCCGACCGTGGGTCACAAGCACTAGACCAATCATGGAACTCCCAACGGCCGCGTCCCGCGTGCACCGCACGAAAGGGTGCACATCATGACCATCCGAAGCCTCGGCGCAAGGGGCATTCTGGGCCAAATCCGAGAGTTGCTGCATTGCAGTATGATCACTTATGCCGCGGCAGCCTTGCCGGACCGGCCGGCGATGATCCGGCAATCCGGCCCCGAATGCTGGCGCAATATCGGCTCCAGGCTTGCGCCCAGTCTCGGGTCCAGTCTCGCGCGCAGTCTTGGACCATTATGGTTAACCAATTGCCAATCAAATGCCGCGGCGCCGGGTCAGGACGTTTGCTGACCCGCCGCGCCGGGTGAGGTGATGAGCGCGAGCACCGCCGGCAAGGCCGCCGTGCCCGATGCGACGGCAAGTCGCGGTAGTTCGACACCCTCAAGCCGGATGGTCTGCCGATCCGGCAATCGCTGCGCGTCCGCGGCGTCCAGATCGACGACCAGACCGACCACGGCGCATGGCTCGTAATCACGCCGCAAAATGCCGACGCCGCGCAATTCGACCAGGCCGGCGAGCGATTCTGCCGGCCGCACCAGAAGCCGGCCGTTGGCATTTTCCAGATGGACGCGATCGTCGCCGACGAGCCGCGCGAAATCCAAGCGGCCGTCGCGCGCGGCGTCGATGAGTTCAAGCGCGAGGCGGGACTTCCCGGCGCCGGAGGATCCGCGGATCAGCACCGCGCGCGCGCCGACCAGCACGGCCGAGGCATGCTCCGTTGGCGGCATCACATCGCCGGCAGCCGCACGATGAAGCGAGCGCCGAGCACGTTCGGTTCGTCATCCGGCCCCGGCAGGCCGGTGCGGTTCTCGACCCAGATCGTGCCGCCATGCGCTTCGACGATCTGCTTGGAAATCGACAGACCGAGCCCTGAATTCTGGCCAAAGCCCTGGTGCGGGCGATCAGTGTAAAAGCGCTCGAAAATCTTCTCGCGCACGTCCTCGCGCACCCCCGGTCCGTCGTCGTCGACGAAAATCTCCACGTGATGGCGCAACCGCCGGCAGGTCACGCGCACCGTGGCGCCGGGCGGCGAGAACGACCGCGCATTCTCGATCAGGTTGTCGACGATCTGGCCGAGCCGTGAATCGTGCCCCGGCACCTGGAACGCGCGCGGCCCACCGCCTTCGAATTTCAAGCTGACCTTGACGCCGTCGTCGCGCTTGACCTCGTTGGCTACCGAGACGAGCGTGTTGAGCAGCCGCGCGAAGTCGACCGGCGCCGCTTCCTGGCGCTGCAGCTCGGCATCGAGCCGGCTGGCGTCGGAAATATCCGAGATCAGCCGATCGAGCCGGCGCACGTCGTGCTGGATGATGTTGAGAAGCCGGCCGCGGCTGTCCTCGGTCTTCGCCACCGGCAGCGTCTCCACCGCCGAGCGCAACGACGTGAGTGGATTTTTCAGCTCGTGCGCCACGTCGGCGGCGAAGCTTTCGATGGCCTCGATCCGCGAATAAAGCGCGCTGGTCATGTCGCGCAGCGTGCCGGAGAGGTGACCGATCTCGTCGCGGCGCCTGGTGAAATCCGGAATCTCGACCCGCGAGCGGATGCGGCGGCGCACGCTTTCGGCGGCGTCGGCGAGCCGCCGCACCGGCTCGGCGATGGTGCCGGCGAGCAGGATCGACAGCACGATCATCACGCCGGCCGCGATCAAAAACACTTTGATGATGGCAAGCCGCTCGGCTTCCACCATGTTGTCGATGTCCGCTCCTTGCGTCGACAGCATCAGCGCGCCGCGCACCGCGCGGAACCGCTGCACCGGCACCGCCACCGAGACGATGACGTCGCCGCGCTCATTGATCCGCACCATGCTGGCGTTCTGACCGTTCAAGGCCTGCGCCACTTCCGGATAGCCCCTGCCGTCATCGGGACCGAGTTCGTGATAGACCGGCAAATCGCCGCGGCCGAGCCACATGCGCAAGGCAATGAAAGCGCGCTCGAAGAAGCCGGGTTTTTCCGCGGTCGGCGACGGCAGATCGAAGCGCAGCACGTCGCCGCGGCCGAACAGATTGCGGCTGTCGACGAGGAGCACGCCGTCGCGATCGTAGATGCGGGCCCGCGTCTTGGTCGGCGAGACGAGCCGCCGCAAGATCGGCGCCACGCGCTCGGGATTGATGGGAAAATCGATGCCGTAGAGCGCGTCCTCGTTGGGCCCGTAGCTTTGTCCCGGCCGCAGGTTTTGCAGCTTGTCGGGATCGAGCGTGATCGAGGAATCGCTTTCGACCGTCGCCGAGGAGGCGATGGCGCCGGCGATGATCTGACCCTGCACCTGAAGGCTCTGGATGCGCGCGTCGATCAGGCCGTTGCGGAATTGCGAAAGAAAGATGATGCCGATGGAGAGCGCGACGAGCCCGGTGAGGTTGAGAACGACGATGCGCCGGGTCAGGCTCGAAGAGCTCTGCGCGACGAAGAATTGCAGGCCCTGCTGCAGCCAATGACCGACGCGGGCGAGCCCGCGAGGCTGCGGACGCTCATCGGCGTCGCCGAGACCGGCGCTATCGGCCTGGCTCTCGGCTTGGCTCTCGATCAGGTTTTCGACGCGAGGCTCCGCCTCGATAGACGCTTCGGAGGAGGCGCCTGCGCGTTCTGCTATACGGTCGAGCACATCGTCTGCCGGGGTTTCAATCATGCTCCGCCACCTGCGAGCATGGACGCTATTACTACCGCACGTCAGCCGCCCAGTCAGCAGGGCCCAGTCAGCAGGGCCCGTCAGCGGCCATGGTTGGCGGTCCAAATACCCGGCCCCACGGCCTGTTGCGCGTAACCGCGCCGGTTATTCCTTGAAGCGATAGCCGACGCCGTAGAGCGTCTCGATCATATCGAATTCGTTGTCGCTCGCCTTGAACTTCTTGCGCAGCCGCTTGATGTGGCTGTCGATGGTGCGGTCATCGACATAAACCTGATCGTCGTAAGCGGCGTCCATCAAGGCGTTGCGGCTTTTCACCACGCCGGGGCGGCTCGCCAGCGCCTGGAGAATGAGAAACTCGGTGACGGTGAGCGTGACCGGTTCGTTCTTCCAGGTGCAGGTGTGGCGTTCCGGATCCATGCGAAGGAGCCCGCGCTCCAGCACCTTGCTGTCGGCTTCCTTCGGCGCCGTGCCGTCCTTGGGCTGGCCGCGCCGCAGCACCGCCTTGACGCGCTCGACCAGAAGGCGCTGCGAAAATGGTTTGCGGATGAAATCGTCGGCGCCCATTTTGAGGCCGAACAATTCATCGATCTCCTCGTCCTTCGAGGTCAGGAAAATGACCGGCATGTCGGACTTCTGGCGCAGCCGGCGCAAGGTCTCCATGCCGTCCATGCGCGGCATCTTGATATCGAGAATGGCGAGGTCGGGCGGCGCGGTCTTGAAGCCGTCCAGTGCCGAAGCGCCGTCGGTATAAGTGTTGATGCGGTAGCCTTCGGCCTCGAGCGCGATCGAGACCGAGGTGAGGATGTTGCGGTCGTCGTCGACGAGAGCGATTGTCGGCATGGCGGCCTTCTTTACATGAGTCGGCCGCAAGCTTCACTAGCCCCGGCCCCACAAGCCTTTGAATCCCCATGTGGGGGCGGAAGTGTGACCAGACAAGGCAAAATCGGGGCAATTACTGGGGAATCGACCACCGCCCGGGTGCCCCGCAAGAGGGCGAAATGTCAGGCAGTGAACCCTCATGACCGACGCCGATCCGGCCCAAAACCAAAAAACCGAACCGCCTCTTCCGGGTTCTATGCCCGATCGGCTGCCCGAGAACGCGCCCGTGCCGGATTTCGACCCGAAATCGCTTGCCAAGGAATTATTGCGGGTGACGCGGGCGGGCTCGCTGGCGACGCTGGACCGCAACACCGGCCACCCCTTCGCTTCGCTGGTCAATGTCGCGACCGATAGCGACGGTGCGCCGGTCATCCTGATTTCAAGGCTTTCGACCCACACCGCCAATCTCGAAGCCGACCCGCGCGCTTCGGTGCTGCTCGCCGCCACCGGCAAAGGCGACCCGCTGGCGCATCCCCGCCTGACGCTCACCGGCAGCTTCGTCCGGGTGGCGCGCGACGATCCGCGCGAGCCCCGGCTCCGCCGCCGCTTCCTCGCCCGGCATCCGAAATCCGAGCTGTACGCGGGTTTCGCCGATTTCTCGTTCTGGCGGCTCGATGCGATATCCGCGCATCTCAACGGCGGCTTTGCCCGCGCCGCGGACCTGACAGCCGCCGACGTGATGACGGACGTATCCGGCGCCGACGATCTGATCGAAGCCGAAGCCGGCGCGGTCGCGCATATGAATACGGATCACGCCGAGGCGGTGCGGCTCTACGCCACCAAGCTCCTTGGCGCCAATGACGGGCCGTGGCGGCTCTCCGGGCTTGATCCCGACGGGCTCGATCTTGCCTGCGGCGACTTAACGCTGCGGCTCGGCTTTGCCGAGCGCGTCACCACCGCCCAACAATTGCGCACGGCGCTGGTCGATCTGGCGGCAAGGGCGAGGGAAATTTGATTGAGGCGCGTTATCGGTGGCGCAATAATTTCGATCAAGTCCGGCACCTGCTTTCGCTGCACTGCAGCGTCGGAACGGCTACAGTACCCTCCGGTTAGGCTTGAGGAAGGGTCGATCTTGGCAGAAGCTAGGATGCTCGATATACGGTCGGCCGCTCGCCGGGAGTTAAGGAACGGCGGATGTCGTGGGACGGATTTGCGCTCCCGCGAAACGCGGCGGGCCATAAGCGGAGGCTAACGTGCAAGAGACGGGCGTGAGGAACGGCGCTTACGGCGCCGACAAATTCGGCTTCAAAAACCTCGCCAGCGTGCACTGGAATCTGACCGAAGCTCCGCTCTACGAACATGCCATTCGCAACGGCGAGGCGAGCATCGTCGCCGGCGGCGCGCTATGCGCCGAGACCGGACATCACACCGGCCGTTCGCCGAAGGACAAGCACACCGTCGTCGACGCGCTCACCGAAAACACCGTGTGGTGGGACGGCAATCGCAAGCAGAGCAAGGAACACTTCGACAATCTGCTGGCGGACTTTATTGCTCACGCCAAGGGCAAGACGCTGTTCGCGCAGGATCTCTACGGCGGCGCCGATCCGAAATACCGCATCAAGGCCCGCGTGTTCACCGAATACGCCTGGCACTCGCTGTTCATCCGCCAGCTTTTGATCCGGCCCAACGACGTCGAGCTGGAAGACTACGTTCCGGACATGACCATCGTCGACATGCCGTCGTTCAAACCGGATGCCAAACGTCACGGCGGCCGCGAAGGCTCCGATACGATGGTGGCGATCGATTTCACCCGCAAGATCGTGCTGATCTGCGGGTCTTCTTATGCCGGCGAAATGAAGAAGTCGGTCTTCACCACGCTGAACTTCTATCTGCCGGCGCAAGGCGTGATGCCGATGCATTGCTCGGCGAATGTCGGCAAGGGCGGCGACAGCGCGTTGTTCTTCGGCCTGTCCGGCACCGGCAAGACCACGCTCTCCGCCGACCCCAACCGCATCCTGATCGGCGATGACGAGACCGGCTGGTCGCCGCAAGGCATCTTCAATTTCGAGGGCGGCTGCTACGCCAAATGCATCAAGCTCTCGGCCGAGGCCGAGCCGCAGATCTGGGACGCGACCAATCGTTTCGGCGCGGTTCTGGAAAACGTCGAGTTCGATCCGGTTACGCGCATTCCTGATTACGACAGCGCCAGGAAGACCGAGAACACCCGCTCGGCCTATCCGCTCGATTTCATCCCGAGTGCCTCGCGCACCGGCATGGCCGGGCACCCGAAGAACATCATCTTTCTCACCGCCGACGCTTTTGGCGTAATGCCGCCGATCGCCAAGCTCAATCCGGCGCAGGCGATGTATCACTTCCTGTCCGGCTATACCGCCAAGGTCGCCGGCACCGAAAAGGGCCTGGTCGGCGTCGAGCCGGAATTCTCGACCTGCTTCGGCGCGCCGTTCCTGCCGCGGCCGCCCGCCGAATACGGCCGGCTGCTGCGCGATTATATCGCCAAGCACAATGTCGATTGCTGGCTCGTCAATTCCGGCTGGACCGGCGGCATCTACGGCGTCGGCCGCCGCATGCCGATCAAGGTCACGCGCGCGCTTGTCACCGGCGCCCTCGACGGCTCGCTGAAAAACGCGAGCTACCGCACCGATCCGTATTTCGGCTTTGCGGTGCCGACCTCGGTGCCGGGCATCGAGCCGCACGTTCTCTATCCGGTGAAGACCTGGCAGGACAAAAAGGCATTCGACGAGACCGCGCGCAAGCTCGTCGGCATGTTCCAGAAGAACTTCACCAAATACGAGAGCACCGTCGACGCCGACGTGCGCGCCGCCGCGCCGGAAGTGCGGCTGGCGGCGGAGTAGCTCGTCATTCCGCGACGCGGGCATTAGCCCGCGGGCCCGCAATCCATAATCCCTATCGACAAGGGCCCTCGCGTCAGCGCAAATTCCGCTCGCCCGGTGACTATGGATTCCGGGCTCGCGCTGCGCGCGCCCCGGAATGACAGTCATGCAAACAATAAAACTCGGCCGTAACGGCCCCGTAATCTCCGCCTTCGGGCTCGGCTGCATGGGCATGTCGGGAATTTACGGGCCGGCGGACGATGCCGAATCCATCGCCACCATCCACGCGGCGCTGGAAGCCGGCATCACCGTCATCGACACCGGCGACTTCTACGGCATGGGTCACAACGAGATGCTGATCCGCGACGCGCTCAAGGGCGGCAAGCGCGAGCGCGCCTTCATCATGGTCAAATGCGGCTCGCTGCGCAGCCCGGACGGCAAGATCGTCGGCGACGACGCACGGCCGCAATCGATCAAGAATTTTCTCAGCTATTCGCTGCGAAGGCTT
>DATJBH010000008.1:0-8136 GCA_035515455.1 Xanthobacteraceae bacterium | reverse complement strand
TGCCGCGCCTAACAGTTCGCGCTCGATTGGCAAAGAGTAGAACTTCTCGCCGTCAGCACCGCGCACTTCAACAGACCAGCCGACCCAGTCAGTCGATAGGCTGTGCTTAAGCGACTGCGCGATTTCCTGCGCAAATTCTATGGCACCCGCCGGGCTGCCGAACTCCTGGCCGCGATAGTCAAATAGCGATTGATTTTCGGCTGTGTAGTCGAAAAAGAAGCGTTTCACTGTCCACCTTCGCGAATTCTGGCTAGAACCTTTGTAGCAAGAGCATGTTTTGACGACCTTAAGTGAATGACTAAAGATGCACGCAGAGATGTCGCGCTAACCGTATTCCCATCAACACTAATTAAATTGCTATGCAATGGAGCTGCAGCGCTGCACATGGATGAATCGGTGCTGGAATACGGCATCTACGGTCGCCATTTCCGAGGCGGACCTGTCTTGCCATTACGGTAAGTGAGGATCCGGCGCAAAGCCGAAGGGCGCACTAGGACGCGGACTCGTTAACGCGCAGGCCTGATCGACGCAAGCTGAACGAACGCAGGGTGGTTTGCAGCCAACTTGTCGTAGCGCGTTGCAACCCGCCGACAATGGTTGGAAGCGGTTATGCGCGTTTGACCGGTGGCGGGTTCCACTTACCCGTGAGCGCATCAGACCGTGGCGCGTAGAGCCGCATCAGTAGATTGAACGCGCCTTTGGGGGCGGGAAGCCAGTTGGCTGCCTTATCCCCGGCAGGGCTTTCGTTCTGGAAATATAAATCGAGTGACCCATCGATGTTCGACTTCAATGGCATCCAGCTGGCGAGATTGAAACGATTGAGAGCGTTCGCGACCTGGAAACCTTCAGAGTCATAGAGCGTCACCGACCAGAAGGCGTCTGCTGGCGGCGTAGCATCTTTGTCGAAATGAAGCGTATATTTGTTTGCTCCATCGAGGGGCTTGCCAGTCTCGTCACCGAGATTGACGGGGTATATGGCATCTTCGGGGAGATTTGCGCCAAGGCCGACCTGGCTGACGATGGCGCGCTTCAGGTAGTAATTGCCGTAGACGCCCATTGTCTCGGTGTTCATCGACCAACCGTTTGCGACACGCGCCATCGTAGGTATCTTCCACGTCATCAATTGCTGCGCTTCGCCAGGTGCAGTCGCCAAGGCCTGCTGAACGGCCGGATCGGCCTTGTTTAGGTCAAAGCTCTTACCCAATTCAAAGCCGATCTTTTTCAATTGTGCGATCATCGGCTGATCGGTGATGTGCGGCGGGATCTTCTTTAGAAGCTCTGCGGCATAGGCGAAGTATTTGTCGGGAGACATGCTGTCCACTTGCGCCTTGGGCGGCGTTTTCATGTCAACCGAGAGATCAATCGTTACTGTCGGCGGCACAGGAGCCTTACCCCATTGCGACAGCGGGGTGACCTTGTATCCGGCTTGAATTTTATGAACGGCATTGTAGTCCTGGGGGCCATCAGTCTTGGTACGGCCGATAATCCAAACAATCGGTGTCGGCGCGCTGATCCGCGTCATTCCGGACGGCACGTCGCCTTTCCAACCGGGCGGGGTTAGGAGAAAGTTGCCTGCCTGAGTGCCCGTCGTCCGCCAACCCGGCGAAGCAAATACATCGGTCCACATATCGAGCATGGGCAGCAAATAATAGCGCCCATTTGTGTCCGGCGTCGACACGACCGTTGGCTCGTTGGTCATGTCGAGCCATGCGGCTGAATAGAGCGTGTCGAAGTTATACCGCACCACGCCCCTGTCGCTGGCGGAAGGATATGCCGACATACTTTGGAACGTGTTCATCGGTCCTCTGCCGGGTGCTTTGCCAGCCTCTATGTTTGTGAACTGCTTCCGCGTGAAATCCATCGTGATCAATGGATAAAAATACAGATACGCATCGACGCCGATAGCGCGGGCCTGTTGCTCGGTTATTGCGGATTGCGAGGCTGCCGCCTGAGCATGAGCCACATCCATCAGGGCGGTCGATCCCAATGCCGATGTGGCAACTAAAGCACTGCTGGCAAGAAATACATCGCGTCGGCTTAGCTCACTTTGGCACCGCGTCTCATTTCTGGTTTGCATGACACTCTCTCCCACTCGAATGGCGCGGCGGAGCAACTCCGAAGATCGGAACCGCCAATGCCTGTTTGGCAGCCTGCGCCCCGCGTCATGGTCGCACCGGTTCTTGACGAAAAACACTGCGCCCAACGGCCCCACACGCGAACGTGAACCATGGCCGACATCTGAGCGACCACTGCGCCACATCGATGGTCTATGGTCTGCAGCTGTTTATTTGACGACGCTCTCTTGATAGCCGAGAGGCCTATGCCCGCCGTCAGCGCAGCCATCATACATCCGACCGATTTTTCCGAAGAAAGCATGAGCGCTTTTGCGCATGCCCTGAAAATCAGCCTGCTCGTCAAGGCCAAGCTTTACGTCGTCCACGTCGCGGAACGCCAAGACGCCGACGAATGGCATGCCTTTCCCCATGTGCGGCAGACACTGGCGCGCTGGCATCTGCTTGAAGCGGACGCGCCGACCGCGGCGATCTTCGACAAGTTCGGCGTCGAGATCGTCAAGGTCGAGATCGAGCCCCAGGACCCGATACGGGGGTTGTCGCGATTCCTCGAAGGTCATCCGAGTGAGCTGATGGTGCTCGCGACGCATGGCCGCGAGGGCCTGCCGCGCTGGGTTCGGCCTTCAATCGCCGAAGCGATGTCGCGCCGCACGCATATGCAAACTTTGTTCGTTCCGGGCCGCAGCAACGTCCTGGTCGACCAAGCCACGGGCGAGCTTCATCTCAATCGTATTCTCATTCCGGTGGATCATCGGCCGGCTCCGGTCGCCGCCATAAAGGCAATCCAGCAATTTTACCACGCTTTGGGCGCGGCACCGGAGCTTCGCATCTTGCACATCGGCAAGGACGTCCCGGTCGTTGCCACGATATCCAGCCCGTCCCACCCCTCCCCGTTGGACGTATCGGTGGAGACGCGCGACGGCGATGTGGTCGAGGGCATCGTGCAAGCCGCTATCGGAATGCGAGCAAATCTGATCGGCATGGCGACGGCGGGTCATCGCGGCTTACTCGACGCCCTACGTGGCAGCACCACAGAGCGAGTGTTGCGTCAGGCGCCCTGCCCAATTTTGGCGATCCCCGTCGGCACTATGTAAGTCATCGCCGGCTGATTGCGATCGCGCGTCGAAAACAATGGCCACCTTCTGGTGCCGTGACGCCCACACTTAAGAGCAGCCGGCGAGACCGCTCGGCTGCCGGCGCCCTACATACTGCACCACAGCCGCATGACGTCCTGGCATCCGGAGATCGACAACTTATCGAAATGACGGCTCTTGATATCCAGACTATGGGCCGACATGCCGAGCCCCCGCGTCTGCAGCATGATGATGGCTCGCGCCGTCTGCCAGTCAAAACCGAGGCCTTTGCAAAGGACGAGGACCGGATCGCCGCCTTTATTCCATAATATCCGGCGCACGCCTTCGATCGGGATCCGGGACAGTTTCGACAGGCCCAGCACGGTCCCTTCACTATTTCCTTCGCCGGCGAGCTTCGCCAGCGTCACTTCGTCGATATTGAATTCCGACTGAACCGCGGGGGTCGCCATCTCGGCGCCCTGCGCCGAGGCTTCAATCCCATAATCATTCGAGATTGCAGTCAGAACAAGGAGGATTTTGGCCCGGGTTTCTGGCGTCGCCGTCGCGAGGAGTCGCTGCTGCACCACGTTCGCTGCCTGCGTGAACAAGTGACGCAATAACGGCGCCGGAATGTCGGCGCGCTGCCCCATTTTTACGGCCAGTACACCGTCCTTTTCCGCCTTGCGAACCAGGGTGGAGAAGCCGTCTATCGACAATCGGGCTCCCGAATTTCCGGCGACACTGCGCACCACTTCCCGATCGCCGCGCCGAACCAGAACGTCGGTGATCGTCTCGGCAATTTGATTGCGGTTGGAAATGGCGAGCAGATGCTGCTGGCTCTGGCTACTGGCCAACTCGAGAAGATCGGGATCCTCCAGACATGGCGAATGTTGAAGCACGGGACGAGCGATGGAGATGTTGCCGTCATTGGCCAACTGTCTCACGACATGGCGCGGCGCCTTGCTTAAGCCTGCAAGAGCGACGGAGAGTTCAAACCGGGCTCTCGTTTCAATTTTGACGATCAGCCGATTGAAGACTTCAGTAAAGAACTCGATCTGCTGTTCGGTGAAGTCGTTCGCGCCTTCGATGTAGAGATTGGTGATACGCTTGAGCATCTCCGCGCGACGCTCGCGAGAGCCCTGCTGAGCAATTTGATCGAGTGTATAAAGTAGCGAAGCGTCGGCACCCACGCGAACCTGCAGATTTGACGTCGGCCTCGGGGTTGCCATAGGCCAGTGATTTCGGCCACCGGACCATAATCGCGACGGGTAAACAGAGCCCTGTGCGGGTAATTTATCTTATCTTAATTGCAATTAATGCCTAGCAAGCCGGGGCGCTTCGCACCCGGCCGAGGTGGCGCCACTCAATGGCCGTTACCAAGAAAGGATTTGCTGATCGAATCGAGGCGATGAACCGTGCCGAGAGGAATGGGAACGCCGCGGTCATCCACCGCTTCATCGCTGTGACAGCGCACGGCAGCGTTAATTGTACGCCCGGTGGAATTATCGAATTTCAGCAGTTCACATCGATCTTGGCCATTTTGGACTTCGACAGTACCTATCTGTATGTCCTGTGCGTGGGCCGATTGCTCTTGCTGATCGGCAATGACGTCGGAAATCCACGACAAGGTCGTATTCGCGGTCAAGCCCAATGTTACCGCTGCGCCGACGCAGATCGCGCCGATGATGGCGGGCCGACGCCCACCGGAGCGTCGCAGGCTGGCGCCTTTCAGACTGGGCGCTTGGCGATTATGGAGTTGATCGTAGTTCGTCACGCTCCCCGTCCCCCAATTCCAGCGCCGAGCTCCAATCGGCGGCTAGGCGGTTAATGCCGTGGCTCTTGTAATGAATACCGACTCGATCTTGGCCTTCAGCGTCTGCGCATTGAATGGCTTGACGATGTAATTGTTGACGCCGGCACGCCGGGCCGCGATCACATGATCGGTCTTGGCTTCGCCGGTGACCATGATGAAGGGCGTCCGCTTGAGAGCATCGTCGTTCCGAATTTCGCGAAGCAAATCGAGCCCGGACATCGGCTCCATATTCCAATCCGAGATGACGAGGCCGTAGCGTTTGCGCCGCATCTGGTCGAGCGCGGTGCCGCCATCGTTGGCGTCGTCGACGTAGGCGAAGCCGATCTGTTGCAATAGTTTGCGCAGGATGTTGATCATCATCCTGGAATCGTCGACCAAAAGAACCCGTATCGACGTATCCAAGGCTTCAACTCGGTTTGTTGGCGCAAAGGCCTATAGTAGGTTTTACAGATTTCAGTTGTGTAAACGGACAGGTTTACGATCTTTTAATAAGTGCTGGGCGGGAAGACGTGGCGCGGCCAATCTTTGCATAAAAAATCTCCAGGCCGCGCGGCTGCGGCTGGAGACAAAACAGTAAAACGAAGCGTCGGCGTTCCGACGCCTCGTTAGACTGCAGTCCGTACGGAATTAAGGGGAGTTAGGCCGCTACGCCGGGGCAAGTATCGAGGCCCGAGCAGAAAGCAAGCGTGAAGGCTCCCGCCTTCTCGACGGTGCCCGCCGCGGCTTCCAGCGCCTCGTCGGATACGTCGAAGGTGAGGATCTCTTCTTCCCTCTGGTCGATGTGGATGTCTTTCATAACCCTGTTCCTTTCGTTCGCCAGCGGCGCCGGCAGTCACCAGGCAGGACGAGAAATTCGTTTAAAACCCCCCCGCCACAGTGCCCATTAAATCATCGGCTGCGGATACTGTAAAGTGTATCCGGCGAATGTGACAGGTGGCTGATTTATTATGATAAATTGTGTGATTTAGCTGCCTGCCATGGCTGTCAGTAAGTCAGCCGAAGGCGGTCAGTGTGCACTGCGGCATGACGGCCAATGGTGTTAAGATTTAAGGCGGCCGCCGCCGAGCGGAATTCGGCCGCCCACGCAATAACCGCGTCGCTGGATGCGTCACTAATCGGAGAAGTCGCGGTGGACGCTTTTTACGACTGCTTGAGGCTGCGCGCGGCCACCATCGACGAACTCCTTTCCGATGCCTTCCTGCCATTGCCCGGCGCCGATCGCGATACCGATTTGGCCGCTCGGCGCAGCGCGGCGTGGTGCCGGGCGAGCGCCGCGGGCAACGAGGCCCTGTTTGCCCGGCGGCTGGCACGCGACGGCTTGACCATCGCCGAGCTGGGTCCCCGTTTTGCCGGGGGCCGGCCCAACCCTGCGGTTCCCCCGCCGGCCTGGCTCGCCGACGCCGCCTGGGTCGAAGCGGCGCTGCAAGGTTCGGCCGGGCCGGCGAAACCAGCGACGGGGCGGGATGAGCCGGTTGCCTTCGAAGAGCTGCTGCTCCCGCTCGTCGCTCAAGCCGAGGCACGGCTGTGGCGCGGGCTCGATGCGGCGGCATCCGGCAACGTGACCGATACCGCGCAGGCCTGTCTTTCGTACGGCCTGCTGCACGAGCTGTCTGCCCTTGCCGCGCCCGCCCTTTACGAACGCTTCGCCAAGGCGCGCCATGCCGGCGCAGGCGCGTATGAGCATTTCGTTGCCGACATGCGCTGCGGCGGCTTTCGCCGATTGTTCGAGGGCAAGCCGGTGCTGCTGCGCCTTTTGGCGACGCTGGTGCGGCAGTGGCTCGACACCTCGCACGAATTCGTCATTCGCCTCGCCGCCGATCTGCCGGCGATTCGCCGCGACTTGCTGCGCACGGGACAAGCGAACCGCGTCACCGGGATCGAACGCGAACTCTCCGATCCGCACAATGGCGGCCGCTCGGTCCACATCGTTCGGTTCGAGGATGGCGCGCGCATCGTTTACAAGCCGAAGGATTTGAGGCTCGACGTCGCCTGGCATGCTTTGATCGAGCGGTTGAACCGCGCCGACCCTCCGATCGTGCTGAAAGCCGTCCGCTCGATGGCATGCGACGGTTACGGTTGGAGCGAATTCATCGAGCACGCGGCCTGCGCGGATGACGCCGGCTTTACGCGATTTTTCCGCCGCGCCGGCGCGTGGCTTTCGGTGTTCCACGTCTTCGTGGCGACCGACTTGCACCAGGAAAACATGATCGCGTGCGGCGATCACCCGGTCCCGATCGATCTGGAAACGATCCTGCAGCCATCCGCCGACGAGCATAAGGCCGTAGACCCCGAAGGCGAGGCCTTCAACGCCGCGATCGACATCATCGCCAATTCGGTGATGACGGTCGGCCTGCTGCCGGCCTACGGCCGATCGGTCGATAACAACGTCTTTGTCATGGGCGGCATGACGGCCGACTGGGGCGCCCGCACCGTCATCAAGTGGAATGCGATCAACTCCGACGCCATGCGGCCGATGAAAGTCCAGGAGCCCGGCGAGACCAATACCAATCTGCCGCACCGCGACGGCGGCCACGCCAAGTTCGCCGACCATGTCGACAGCTTTGTCTCGGGCTTCGCCGATTATGCGCGTTTTCTGCAGCAGGAGAGTCGCGGCAAAGGTCCGGCGCTTCTGTTCGAAGGCTTTGCCGGCGTGCCGGTGCGCAAAGTCATCCGTCCGACGCGGTTCTATTACATGTTGCTGCAACGCTTGAAGGATCATCGCAGCATGGAGGACGGCGCGGTGTGGTCGGCGCAGGCGGATTTCGTGGCCAGGCTTTCGGAATGGGACAAAGACTCCGATCCGCTGTGGCCGCTGTTGCGCGCCGAGCGCGCCGCTCTTCTGACGCTGAACGTGCCGCATTTTGTCGCCCCCAGCGACGGCGGCGAGATAGGCGACGCTTATGGCACAGCCGTGCGAACGCAGGCGGTCTCCGGCTTGGCGCGCGCGCGCGAACGCTTGCAGACTTTCGACGAGCGGGAGATCGCCTGGCAGATCGAAGTGATCCGCGAAAACACGAATTCGATCCTGCCGGTGGACGCGAGGCCGCAAGCGATCGCGCCCGGAGAAGTTGCGCTCGAGCATGCCGACGCCGCCTCGACCAGGGCAGCTTTCGTCGCCGAGGCCGATCGCATCGCAGCAGAACTCGCCCGCTACGCCATTCGCCGCGGGCCGGCCGCG
>DATJBH010000007.1:0-4158 GCA_035515455.1 Xanthobacteraceae bacterium | reverse complement strand
CATGGTGCTCGGCAACGATACCGTGTTCGGCAGCGTCAACGCCAATCGCAAGCATTATCAGGACGCCGTCATCGCTCTAGAGCGCGCCGACAAGAACTGGCTCGGCAAGCTGATCACGCGGCGGGTCCCGGTCGAGCAATGGATGGGAGCCTTGCAGCAGCTGTCGGACGACGTCAAAGTCGTGGTCGATTTTTCGTAAAGGCCGGCGGTCGCATTCACCATGGCCTCCCCCATCGAAGACTACGCGCTGATCGGCGATTGCGAGAGCGCCGCGCTGGTCGCGCGCGACGGCTCGATCGATTGGCTGTGCTGGCCGCGCTTCGATTCGGAGGCCTGCTTCGCCGCACTGCTCGGCACGCCCGAGAACGGCCGCTGGCTGATCGCGCCGCGCGAGGCTGCCAAGATCACGCGCCGCTACCGGCCGCACACGCTGATCCTCGAAACTCATTTCGAGACCGAACACGGCGCGGCGACGCTGGTCGATTTCATGCCGTTTCGCTGCAGCAATTCGACAATTGTGCGCTTCGTCATCGGCAAGCGCGGCAAGGTCGCCATGCGCACCGAGCTTATTCTGCGCTTCGGCTACGGCGGGGTGATGCCGTGGGTGACCCGGATCGAGAGCGGCGCGCTTCGCGCCATTGCCGGACCGGACATGGTGCTCCTGCACACCCCGGTCCATGTCTACGGCAAGGGCATGACCACGATCGGCGAATTCACCATCGCCCGTGGCGAGACGATTCCTTTCCTGCTGATCTATTCGCCCTCGCATCTGCCGCCGCCGCGCCCGATGGATCCGACCGAGGCGCTGGCCGAGACCGAAACCTATTGGCGCGAGTGGTCCAGCAAGTGCCGCCCGGCGGGGCGCTGGACCGAGGCGGTCAAGCGCTCGGTGCTCACGCTCAAGGCGCTCACTTATTTGCCGACCGGCGGCATCGTCGCCGCGCCGACCACCTCGTTGCCGGAGCAGATCGGCGGCCAGCGCAACTGGGACTACCGCTATTGCTGGCTGCGCGACGCCACCCTGACGCTGCTCGGCGCCATGCATGCCGGCTACTACGAGGAGGCGCAGGCCTGGCGCGAATGGCTGCTGCGCGCGGTCGCCGGCAGTCCCGACCAGCTGCAGATCATGTACGGCATCGGCGGCGAGCGGCGCCTTGACGAATGGGCCGCGGACTGGCTCCCGGGCTACGAGAAATCGGCGCCGGTGCGGATCGGCAATGCCGCGCATACCCAATTGCAGATCGACGTGTTCGGCGAGCTCATGGACACCTACCATCAGGCGCGCCGCGGCGGGCTGGCCGCCAACGAATCCGGATGGGCCATCCAGATCGAGTTTCTCAAGCATCTGAAGAATATCTGGCGGCTGCCCGATCAGGGGATTTGGGAAATGCGCGGGCCGCCGCAGCATTTCACCTACTCCAGGGTGATGGCCTGGGTCGCCTTCGACCGCGCGATCAAGAGCGCGGAGACCTTCGGGCTCGAGGGACCGCTCGACGACTGGCACGCGCTGCGCCAGGCGATATGCGATGAGGTCTGCGAGCGCGGCTTCGACAAGAAGCACAATACTTTCGTGCAGGCCTACGACTCCGATCAGCTTGACGCGAGCCTGCTGCTCATTCCCAGCGTCGGCTTTCTGCCGGCGTCCGATCCGCGCGTGGCCGGCACCATCGCCGCGATCGAACAGCGGCTCGTGTGCGACGGTTTCGTCATGCGCTACTCGACCGCGGAGGTCGAAGATGCCTTGCCGCCCGGCGAAGGCGCGTTCCTCGCCTGCAGCTTCTGGCTGGTCGACGCCTACATCCTGCAAGAGCGCTTTGACGACGCCGAGCGGCTGTTTCGCCGGCTCGTGGCGCTGCGCAACGACGTCGGCCTGTTGAGCGAAGAATACGACCCGCGGCGGAAGCGCCTGGTCGGCAATTTCCCGCAAGCCTTCTCCCACCTCGCGCTGATCAACAGCGCCTATAATCTCACCCGCACGCGCAAGCCGGTGCATCAGCGCGCACAGGACGAGCACGCGCCGCCGGAATCGGCGGAGAGGCCCGAGCCGGCGGAGCTGCCGGCGGCGCCGGCGAAGTGAGGCGTGGTTGCGTCAGCTCAACAGCTCGAGACGGCCGGTTCGCAATTCGTAGACGCCGCCGACGACGCGGATCTTATTGTCGTCGACGAAGGATTTGAGGATCGGCCCGGTCGTCTTCAGTTTGTCGACGTTGAGCTTGACGTTTTCCCGGATGGCATTGGCCAATTCGTCGCCGGGCTTGTTTTGCACCGCCTCGACCGCCGGCCGGATGGCGTCGACCAGCGACGGCAGGTGACCCGGCAGCGTGGTGCCGTCCTTGACCGACTTGATGGTGGCGTCGACCGCGCCGCAGGCCTCGTGGCCGAGCACCAGGATCAGCGGCGTGTTGAGCACCTGCACCGCATATTCCAGGCTCGCCACCATCTCGTCGCTGGCGAAATTGCCGGCGACGCGGCAGACGAACAGGTCGCCGCGCGCCGTGTCGAAGCAATATTCCGGCGCGATCCGCGAATCGGCGCAGCTAAGAACGGCAGCGAATGGATTTTGCCCCTTGCTGAGCGCCTCACGCTCGTGGTGGAAATCATGCCGCCTGGTTTCGCCTCTGACATAGCGGGCATTGCCTTCCATCAGCCGGTGCAGCGCGGCATCGGGCGAGATGACGTTCTCCGGCTTCGGCGGCGCCTTGTGCTTGGCGGCAAAGGCCTGCGGCCCTGCCGTAAGTCCGGCAGCCGCGGCCGCCGCACCGGCGGCAAGCTTAAAGATGCTCCGCCGCGCCAGACGAGCTGGTTGGGTGGCGATGGCGGCACAACGTTCGCACATGGGTAGCTCCTGCGTTGAGATCGGATTGCCGGGACGTCTGAACCCTGCTTGGCTTATTCGCGACACACTCTTTGCCGCCCGAGGCTAGGAATTCTCGCATGCGCTGTAAATCGCCATCGGTCGCCTTGGTGACTGCAATCTTGCTGGCGGCGCCTTTGGCCAGGGCCGACGACTGGCTCACTTATCAAAACGATCGCTACGGCACGACCATCGATTATCCCCCCGTCTTCAAGATGCAGCGGCCGCCGGACGACGACGACGGCCGCAAATTCAAGAGCGCCGACGGCGCGGAATTCACCGTGTCGGCCTCCTACGGCGGGATCGATTTTACGCTTGCCACATATCACGATTTCATCGTTCAGCATCTCGATCCCGGCTCCGTCGTCAGCTACGAGGCGCGCGGCAAGAATTGGTTTGTCGTCTCCGGAACGGTAGGCGACAAGATTTTCTATGAAAAGCATCGGTTGTCGCACGGCGCAGAAATGACCGAGGATTTCGTCGTCTCCTATCCGGCGGCGGCCAAGCGGACCTACGATCCGATCGTGGCCCGCATGGCGAAATCGTTTCGCTCCGGAAGCGGATTTCAGACGCAATAGCCGCCGCCGTTATTTGGTAATCATAGGTTTCGGTAATGCCGCCGGTGCAGTCGGGGCAGGCGAAATCACGAGCGTGGCCCAAGCGTTCCAGCCCGAGGGGCGATCCGAGCCATCAAACTCGCCGTACGCCTTCGCATTGAGATAGCCCTGCATTCCGCCCACCGGGAAGATAAATCCGATCTGCGGTCCGAGGCCTAAAGCCTGGGACTGGAAGCAGCGATGGAATAGCTCTGCGCTGAGCAATGGGTCGTTCTCTACTCGATACCGAACGCGATGCGATCCGCTTCACCGGTCGTCCCCTGCAGCCCAAGTGCAATGGTGAACACTAACATTTGCTAGTGGTCCAGCGATTCTACCATTCGCATGCCGAACTGGGATGCGAATGTTGGAAATCGGAGCCCAAGTGTACACCTGAAGCCGATCGGCCGGGCTAACCTTATAATTTCGCCATATCTCCCGACCTGATGGCCTTTATTGATCTGCATCAAGGCTCCTTTAGCCGCATGGTCTATTGGCCTTGCTTCGCAATCGGGAAATCAGAATGTCGTTTCGTAAGCTGCAGAGCGACGAGGTCTCCGAAGGATTGGCGCATGGGCATCAGTCGGAATCCGTGCGCATTCCCGGCGGCACTTTCCGCATGGGCTCGGACAGGCATTATGCGGAAGAGGCGCCGGTCCACCGCGTCACGGTGGACGCCTTCTGGATGGACCGCACGCCGGTGACGAA
>DATJBH010000006.1:0-20185 GCA_035515455.1 Xanthobacteraceae bacterium | reverse complement strand
CATGCGTGTTTACTACGATCGCGACGCCGACCTGAACCTGATCAAGGGCAAGAAGGTCGCCATCATCGGCTACGGCAGCCAGGGCCATGCCCATGCGCTCAATCTGCGCGATTCCGGCGTCAAAGAGGTCGCGGTGGCGCTGCGCAAGAACTCGCAGGGCGTCAAGAAAGCGCAAGGCGAGAAGCTCAAGGTGATGGAGGTCGCCGAGGCCGCCAAATGGGCCGACGTGATGATGATGCTCACGCCCGACGAATTGCAGGCCGACATCTATAACGGCCAGCTCCACGGCAACATGAAGGAAGGCGCGGCGCTGATGTTCGCGCACGGGCTGAACATCCATTTCAACCTGATCGAGCCGCGCGCCGACATCGACGTGATGATGATCGCGCCGAAAGGCCCCGGCCACACCGTGCGCTCGGAATATCAGCGCGGCGCCGGCGTGCCGTGCCTGCTCGCCATCCACCGCGACGCCTCGGGCAATGCCCACGATCTCTGTCTGTCCTACGGTGCGGCGATCGGCGGCGGCCGCGCCGGCATCATCGAGACGAGCTTCCGCGAAGAATGCGAGACCGACCTGTTCGGCGAGCAATCGGTGCTCTGCGGCGGCGTCGTCGAACTGATGAAGGCCGGCTATGACACCTTGGTCGCCGCCGGCTATGCGCCGGAAATGGCTTACTTCGAGTGCATCCACGAGATGAAGCTGATCGTCGACCTCATCTACGAGGGCGGCATCGCCAATATGAACTATTCGGTGTCCAACACCGCCGAATACGGCGAATACGTTTCGGGTCCGCGCGTGATCAACGACGCGACCCGCACCGAGATGAAAAAGATCCTCGACGACATCCAGTCCGGCAAGTTCGTCAAGGACTGGATGCTGGAAAACAAGGTCAACCAGACCTCGTTCAAGGCGATGCGCGGAAAGCTCGCCGCGCATCCGGCGGAAGCGATCGGCGCGAAACTACGCGAGATGATGCCGTGGATCAAGGAGCGCGCCCTGGTGGATCGCAGCCGAAATTAATGTCGGCGAGGGGCGCGGCGATGAAGATCGCCAAGATCAAAAAGATCGCCAGCAGCATTGTGAAGAAGTGTCGGGTGCATGCCCCCCGGCACTTCAAGCTCAGCGATCACGATCCGGCGGAGACTTTCGGGCTCTCGACCGACATCGAGAACGTCAAGCCGATTCTCGCTCAGGGCGTAGCGAAGCTCGAGGACATGCAGCAACGCCTCTACGCCGACGGCAAATGGGGCGTGCTGATCGTGCTGCAAGGCATGGACGCCGCCGGCAAAGACGGTGTCATCAAGCATGTGATGTCGGGCATCAATCCGCAAGGCTGCGAGGTGCATTCCTTCAAGGCGCCCAGCGCCGAAGAGCTCGCTCACGATTTCCTGTGGCGCACCGGCAAGGATGTGCCGGCGCGCGGGCGCATCGGCATTTTCAACCGTTCGCAATACGAGGAAGTGCTGGTGGTGCGCGTACATCCCGAAATCCTGAAAGACCAGAACCTGCCGCCGAGCGCGGCCGGCAAAGACATCTGGAAGCACCGCTTCAAGGAGATTCGCGCCTTCGAGCGGCACCTGACGCGCAACGGCACGCTGGTGCTGAAGTTTCACCTGCACATCTCGAAGGAAGAGCAGCGCCAGCGCTTCCTGGCGCGCCTCGAGGAGCCGTTCAAGCGCTGGAAGTTCTCGGTCCACGATGCCTCCGAGCGAGCCCGTTGGGACGCCTACATGGCGGCCTACGAAGAGATGATCCGCGAAACGTCGACCGACTATGCGCCGTGGTACGTCGTACCGTGCGACCACAAGCATGTCGCCTGGCTCGTGGTCTCGGCGGCGATCATCGAGGCGCTCGAAGCGCTCAAACTCGAATATCCGGTGGTCGCAGGCAAGGCACTGAAGGAGCTGAAAAAGGCGGAGCGCCTCCTGAGAAGCGAAGGCAAGAATTGATTTTCCTCGCCGGCCGATCTCGAATGAGATGCGGGTACGGAGTTCACCACGAGGATCGACGCCGCCATATTGAGACAAACTCTTGACGCCTATTTCGAAGCGATAGCCGCGCGGGATCGTCCGACGTCGATATCAACGTGCTCGCGGCAATACCAAGTGGTCATTGCATTGCCGCGCACTGGGCCATGACGGCGCAAAGTAAGGCCGCACATGAGGTGAAGGCCGAAGGCATCGACGTGCTGGAAGTCAACGCACAGGCCCTGATCGTCCGGGCAGAGGGCTATTGGAACGCCGCGGCATTCCGCCGGGCGCTTGCGGCGCCACCGGCACACGCCGCCGATTGATGCGCCGCTTGCCTCGTCCTACCCTCTTCCGATAAAAGAGGCCGGTCCCACATGAGGGTTAACGCGGAATTCACCTTAATCCGCGAGCCTCGGACCGCACGAGCACGACGGGCGAAGAGTTGGCGATGTCGAAGCGCTGCGATTTCCGCGCGATGACCCGGACGGCCGAGGCGGCCGGCCCCGGCGCCTGCCGCATTCTCGCTGGGCTCCTGCTCCTTAGCGCCCCCTGAGGGCCGGCTGGGCGTTTGCGCCTGGGCACTCAGGGGTCGACCGCAAGGCAGCGAACCCGATGAGCGCCCTACCCCGAATGTCCCAGACATCGGGCGGGCGCAGACGAAAAGGACCAGCACCATGACCTCGCCTGACACCACCAAGCCACAACGATCCGAGAAGGACCGCGTCGTCATTTTCGACACCACCTTGCGCGACGGCGAGCAATGCCCCGGCGCCACCATGACGCACGAGGAAAAGCTCGAAGTCGCCGAACTGCTCGACGACATGGGCGTCGACATCATCGAAGCCGGCTTTCCGATCGCCTCCGACGGCGACTTCGCCGCCGTCAACGAGATCGCCAAGCGTACCAAAAACGCCGTGGTCTGCGGGCTCGCTCGCGCCGGGTTCAAGGACATCGACCGCTGCGCCGAAGCGATCAAGCCGGCCAAGCGGCAGCGCATCCACACCTTCCTGTCCACCTCGCCGGTGCACATGAAGTACAAGCTGCAGAAGGAGCCGCACGAAGTCTACGAGATGGTGATCGCGCAGGTGACCCGCGCGCGCAATTACACCGGCGACGTCGAGTGGTCGGCCGAGGACGGCACCCGCACCGAGTTCGATTTCCTCTGCCGCTGCGTCGAGGCCGCGATCAAGGCCGGCGCCACCACCATCAATATTCCCGACACCGTCGGCTACACGGTGCCGGAGGAATATTTCCGGATGTTCAAAGAATTGCGTGAACGCGTGCCGAATTCCGACCAGGCGCGCTTTTCCGTGCACTGCCACAACGATCTCGGCATGGCGGTGGCCAACTCGCTCGCCGGCATCAATGCCGGGGCGCGGCAGATCGAGTGCACCGTCAACGGCATCGGCGAGCGCGCCGGCAATGCGGCGCTCGAAGAAGTCGTGATGGCGATGCGCGTGCGCAACGACGTGCTGCCGTACTGGACCGGCATCGACGCTACCATGCTGACGCGGGCCTCGAAGCTCGTCGCAGCGGTGACCTCGTTCCCGGTGCAATACAACAAGGCGATCGTCGGCCGGAACGCGTTCGCGCATGAGAGCGGCATCCATCAGGACGGCATGCTCAAGCACACGCAGACCTACGAGATCATGATGCCCGAGGACGTCGGCGTGAAGCAGACCTCGCTGGTGATGGGCAAGCACTCCGGCCGCCACGCCTTCGTGCACAAGCTCGAAGAGCTCGGCTATCGGCTCGCCGGCAATCAGCTCGAAGATGCCTTCGTGCGTTTCAAGGCGCTGGCCGACCGCAAGAAGCACGTCTATGACGAGGACATCGAGGCGCTGGTCGACGAGGAGATCGCGACCTTCCAGGATCACATCAAGCTCGTCTCGCTCTCGGTGATCGCCGGCACCCGCGGGCCGCAGCGCGCCACCATGAAGCTCGACGTCAACGGCCAATCGATGATCGAGGAATGCGAGGGCAACGGTCCGGTCGACGCGGTGTTCAATTGCGTCAAGGCGATGGTGCCGCACGAGGCGGTGCTGGAGCTCTATCAGGTGCACGCGGTAACCGAAGGCACCGACGCGCAGGCCGAAGTCTCGGTGCGCCTGTCGGAGCAAGGCCGCTCGGTGACGGCCAAGGGCGCCGATCCGGACACGCTCGTCGCCTCGGCCAAGGCCTACCTCGCCGCGCTCAATAAGCTCGTGGCGCGGCGGCTGCGCGGCCAAGGCGCGCTCGCCGCCGGCGAGCGCCGCATCCATTCGACGGACGTGGGGTAATTCCGTTATTCCGGGGCGCGGGCCAATAGCCCGCGAGCCGGAAGCTATTTTCCGCCGGCCAAACTCAGCCATCGGCCATCGCGGCTTGCGACGGCAGCTTCGTTTCATTCCGGGCTATGGTGGCGGGATGGAGCGGTCTCGGCAGTTCGAGGTTGTCGCGCAACGTGGTGCCTTCATAATCGAGCCGGAACAGCCCGCGCCGCTGCAGCTCCGGCACGACCAGCTCGACAAACTCATTCAAGCTCGTCGGCAGCGACGCCGGCATGATGTTGTAGCCGTCGGCGCCGCCGGCGCGGAAGCGTTGCTCCAACTGATCGGCGATGTCGGCCGGCGTTCCCACGACGGTCCAATGTCCGCGCGCGCCGGCAATCCGGAGATAGACCTGCCGCAGCGTCAATCCTTCCTTCTGCGCCATTTCGGCGATCAGTGCCGCCCGGCTCTTGCCGCCATTCGAATCCGGAAGGTCTTGTGGAAATGGACCGTCCAATGGATAGCCCGTCAGATCGATGCCTCCGAGCATGTCGGACAGCAGTGACAAGCCGACTGCCGGATGCATCAACGACTGCAGATAGTCGAACTTTTCCGAGGCCTCCTTCGCCGTTCGCCCCACGATCGGCATGACCCCGGGCAGGATTTTCAGGTGCTCCGGTTTGCGGCCGAATTTGGCCATGCGGCCCTTCAAATCCGCGTAGAATGCCTGCGCCTGATCGAGCGTGCGCTGCGCCGTGAAGACGACATCGGCGGTTTCGGCAGCGAGCTCCATTCCGATTTCAGAGGAACCGGCCTGCACGATGACCGGATAACCTTGCACCGGCCGCGCCACGTTCAGCGGGCCGCGCACCCGGAACCAGCGGCCCTTGTGATTAAGCATGTGGAATTTGGCTGGATCGAAATAGCGGCCTGAATCCTTATTGCGCAGAAAGGCGTTGTCCTCCCAGGTGTCCCAGAGTCCTTTCACCACCGTGGCGAATTCGCGGGCGCGATCGTAACGCTCGGCATGGGGTACGTGAGCGTCGAGGCCGAAATTGAACGCTTCGTCGGGGCTCGACGACGTGACCAGGTTCCATCCGGCGCGGCCATTGCTGAGATGATCGAGCGAAGCGAACTTGCGGGCGATGTGAAACGGTTCGTTGTAGGTCGTGGTCGCCGTGGTCACCAGTCCGAGCCGGTCCGTCATGACGGCGATCGCCGACAACAGCGTCAAGGGTTCGAATTGGCCGGTATATTTGGGTGAGTAGCTCCACGCCTCGACGTTGGCGGCGTCACGGGCGCCAAGGGTGTCGGCAAAGAAGATAAAATCGAACCTGCCGTCTTCGGCCTTGCGCGCGAGATCGATGTAGTGCCGGAGGTTCATGCCGCCGTCGGCCTGCGCCAGCGGATGCCGCCAACCGCCGAGGTGATGGCCGGTGGGATACAGAAACGCGCCGAGCTTCATCTTGCGGCCGGGGGCGCTCATCGCAGCAATCCTGTGCAGCAATGCTGATCCGCTTGCCTGAAGACGCCCGGGGGACTTTGAATTCACGGCCGTCCTGGCGCTTCACAGCAGCCCATGCCTAGCACATTTGTTGCGAAAAAGTGAGTGACGGCGCCGGTGCGGCAGCATGAGGCCGCATCCTCGGGTGGGCGGGGATCGCGCGAAACCTGCTCTTCCGAGTGAGATCGATCAGGTGCCGGATGTCCGCACGCCAACCCCGCCGGGGAGGGATCGACTGCCCGCTTGGAATTGCCGCCGCGATGTCCTAGATACGGCTAGCGCGGCGCCCTGGCGGGCGCCGCAACTACGGTGGAAGGTCCTAACCTGCGGCCGTTTCTTGGTTAGGGCGCATAGCTCAGTTGGTAGAGCAGCTGACTCTTAATCAGCGGGTCCAAGGTTCGAGTCCTTGTGCGCCCACCAATCTTCTCACGCAGCCTCCTGCACCGATGCTGCGACTGCCATTGCCGCATCGGGCGCCTCGTCTTCGTCACCCATTTCTCGGTTGCGCACTTGCACATCCCGGAAGATGAAGCTCCTCAGCAGGTTCGTGAGCTTGGTGCTTTCATCGGCGAGCGATCGGCATGAGGCCGTCGCCTGTTCGCCCATCGCGGCATTGCGCTGCGTGGTCGAGTCCAGCTCGCCGATCGCGACATTGATCTCTTTGATCGTGCCGGATTGGGCGACTGCCTGACTGGCGATGTCGGCGATGCCGCCGTCAATGACGGCGATCTGCTCCCGGATATGGTCGAAAGTCTTTCCGGTTGCCCCAACGAGCTCGACGCCTTTGGCAACCTCGACCGAGCTCTGCGAGATCAGACCCTTGATTTCCTTCGCCGCGTCCGCGGACCGCTGCGCGAGACGCCGCACTTCGGAAGCGACGACCGCGAAACCACGGCCGGCGTCTCCGGCCCGGGCCGCCTCGATGCCTGCGTTTAAGGCCAATAGATTGGTCTGAAAGGCGATGTCATCGATGACGCTGATGATGGCGCCGATTTTCGCCGACGATTCCTTGATGCGCTCGATGGCTTGCACCGACTGCTGCACGATTCCCACGCTCTCGACGGCATTGGCCTTCGCCGCCGTGATGATGTCCTTCGTCCGGGTGGAGGCATCCGCCGCCTTATTGACCGCGCCGACGAGTTCCTCAATGGCGGCGCTCGATTGCTCCAACATCGCCGCCTGGCGCTCGGTCCGTTCGGAGAGTTCGTCGGAGGCGGCGGAAATCTCCCGCGATTGCGTATGGACCGAAGCGGCAACATGCCCGACATTGGCGAGCGCCGCCTCGAGGTCGTCCACGGCCGAGTTATAATTCATCTCGATGGCGGCGAAGGCTTCCGGCAAACCGGCAAGACGGAAGGTCAGATCGCCCCGTTTCAAGCTGTCGAGACCGTCGCCGATCGTATCGGTGACCTTGGCGTGCTCCAAAGCGGCGTCGTGCCGCGCCTTCTCAACCGCCTGCTCCTGTATTTTTACCGCCTTGTTGATGGCCTCGGCTGCGACGCGAAACGCGCCTTGCATGCCGCCCAACATGATGCGGCGGTAGTAGATATTCTGACACACCGACTGCAGGCTCGCGGTCGCTTCGCGAATGAATGCGTCGCTGCGGTCGATCACGTCGTTTACCTGGTGCTGGACCTCGCCGAGAATTCCACTTTCGGTTATGCCAATGATCCGGGCCTCGAAGTTGCCCTTGGATATTTCACCGCACACCGCAGCAATCTTTTTTATCGCGACCAGTTCGGGACTGGTCGCCGCCGCGGACCTGTTCATGCGCTTCGATAGAATCAAAAGCGAAACGGCGCCGCTGATGATCGAAAAAGCTATCGCCACCTGTTCGGCGTTTTGGTGGCCAAGCAACCCAGCTATCAAGGCGAGCGTGGCTGCGGAAATTCCGATGCTTCCTGCGGCGACGGCCGCCGGGCCGGAATTAAAGCGAAAAGATGAGCGCGTCATAAGTCGTATTCCTCGATTGCAGGAAATTCGTCAGGAAACGAAAACCCGCCGCCAGCTCTTCCTTTCCGTTGGCATATTTTTTCTCCTCACGCAGAACCTCGGCATAGAGCGGAGCAATCGTGTTCTCGATGATGACGGGATCTGGGACGCGCCGGTTTGAGTGAAAACCTTGAATCCTGTGCATCTCGTCGTAGGACGGGGTCACATGTGCGAGAACCCAGTAGTAGTCTCCGGTTTTGGCCATGTTCTTGACGTAGGCGAAGATTTCACGACCAGCCAAAATCGTGTCCCACAACAGCTTGAATACCGCGCGTGGCATGTCGGGGTGGCGGATCATGCTGTGCGGCTCCCCCAACAATTCGGCTTCAGTGTAACCGGAGATCTTGCAGAACACCTCGTTGACGTAGGTGAGGCGACCCTTGAGATCGGTCTTGGAAACGATGAGGTCAGGTTCGCGAAACGGGACCGCAGTATGCGTTGGCTTGATGATTGTTTTCATGAGGGTGGCTACAGGCGGCGCATCCGTGTGATCCGACATCTCTCGGTGTGCGCGTCTTGGCGTGACAAAGGCCTTTCATGAGCGCACGCGCCTTGGCGCGGCGCCCGCCGTCCATCGAGCAGCGCCATCGTATGTTCGCTGAGCAACGGCTCCGCGAGGTGAACAGCGCGCCCGGCCTGACTATGGAAAAGCGGGTCTAACGTAAGCTGAACAAATCAAAGAATTGGCTTAACGCAGGATAACCCCGTCACGCCGAGCCGCCTGCATTCGCGCCAAAGCATTTGGCGACTGCCGAACGGCCGACGGTCATGCTCCTGGCACCGGAAGTGTCTCGGGCTATAGATTTTTTGCGCCTTCCATCCCGGACCCCTTGACATAAAATGAGTAAGTAATACATTTTACCTATTGAGCTGTCCTACCTAATCTGTAGGAGTTTACCCCATGAGGAATGGCAAGGGCGGAAAGGGACTGGTACGCGAAGAACGGCTGCAGATCATGCTGGCTCCGGAGGAGCTAAAGGCCGTCGACAATTTCAGATTTGATCATCGCATGCCGAGCCGGGCGGCGGCTGTTCGTGAACTGCTGCGGCTCGGAATTGCGGCTGTGGGAGCCATTGTCGACAACGCCGGCACCAAGTCTCGCGACTATGGGGTGCTCAAGGCGCCCAAGAGCGGCGGCACACACGCAACGTTGCGGATTAGGCAGTCAAGTTAGACCTTGTGGGATTGTGCCGCGCATTGTTGTAGCCCAGCATGACTTCCCCGGGAGGCGCAAGCCTCATGGCGACGGCTTGACGAAACAAGTTGTTAGATATGGGGATGCCCGGACATTTGCGGCCGTTCAAGGAGACGCCGTCGCGCCCTTGACGCCAAAGATCGAGGCGACCTGATGACGATATTGCCCTTTCTCAGGAACCAAGCTTTCGAGCCTGAAATTATCGATAACATGTCCTTCGCGTTTGAACGCGTTTGCGGCTTGATGGGGCTGACGACCAGACGTGACCCCGCGACCGAACTCGTCGCATGCAAGATCGTCGAATATGCCCAGCGCGGCATCCGGGACGTTGCGACGTTGGTCGAGGCGGCAAAAAAGGATTTCGAGTTGGAGCAATCAAGTGATTTTGGCGACCGCCATTGAGCAGAGCTGCAACAC
This sequence comes from Xanthobacteraceae bacterium, assembly GCA_035515455.1. Lineage (GTDB taxonomy): Bacteria > Pseudomonadota > Alphaproteobacteria > Rhizobiales > Xanthobacteraceae > BOG-931. The sequence goes on along the minus strand of DATJBH010000006.1, from coordinate 10,857 downwards.
GAAGCCTGATCGCTCGGTTGAGACATGAGCGGCGATGGGCGCGTCAGCCCGCCAGCGCCGAACTGGTCGGACTCGGCGGATTAAGCGACTGCTGGATGACGCGGCCGAGCGCCGATATCTGATACGGCTTGCGCAGCACCGGAAATTCCGGAGTCGTGCCAAACACCTTGGTGTAGCCGGTGGTCAGCACCACCGGAATATCCGGGTAGCGCGCGGCCGTGATACGCGCCAGCGCCAGGCCGTCGGTGTGACCGGGCAAGACGACATCGCTGAAGAGAAGCGCAATGCTTTTGCCGGCGGCGAGAACGTCGAGCGCGGCTTCAGCATTTTCTACTTCGATCGTGCGATAGCCGAGTTGCTCCAGCAGCGCCACCGCGACGTGCCTCACGTCGGGATTATCCTCAACGACCAGGATGGTTTGCTGGCCGGGGCTGACATATTGTCCGTGATCCTGCGGCGACGGCGCGGTGACGGCCGCGTGCGTGCGCGGGAGATAGATTGTCACTTTGGTGCCGCGACCGATCTCGCTGTCGATCACGACGGTGCCCGCCGAGCGGCGGCCAAAACCATAGACCTGCGACAAGCCGAGGCCAGTGCCCTTGTCCGGACCCTTGGTGGTAAAGAACGGCTCGACCACCCGGGACAAGAGATCGGACGGGATGCCGCCGCCGCTGTCGACAACGCTGAGCGCCACAAAATCGCCGGCTGTCGCCAAGCCTTCGGGCGCCGTTCCAGCGTCGAAATGCACGTTTTCCGCCGCGATCACGATGCGCCCGCCCTCGGGCATGGCATCGCGCGCATTGACCGACAGATTGATGAGAGCGAGATCGAGTTCCGACTTGTCGACGCAGACCGGCCAAGTGGTGTCGGGTACGTCGATCTTGAATTCGATGTTGACATGCATCGAGCCGGCGAGCACGTCGCGTATCGCCTGCACAGCCTCCGCTGGATCGACCACCGTCGGATTGAGCGGCAGCGTGCGCGAAAACGACAGCAGTTGCCGAGTCAGGTTTTCACCGCGACTCGCCGCCATTTCGATCGCCGCCAAGGCGCGGGCGTCCTTGGCGTCGTGCAGGCGGCCCTTCAGCCGCTGCGCATGGCCGCTCACGATCATCAAGAGGTTGTTGAAATCGTGGGCAATGCCGCCAGTGAGCTGCCCGATGGCATCCATTTTCTGCAAATGCGCGGCCTGCCGCTGGGCGCGCTCAAGCGCCGCAGCGGCTTCCTTTTCCGCGGTGACATGGCGGCCGGCGACGTAAATCAGACCGTTGTTCGCGGTCATGGTCCACTGCAGCCACCGCCACGATCCGTCCTTGTGGCGGAAGCGGTTTTCCATGCGCACCGTCGGCACGCCCTGCGCAAGCTGGGCGCGTCCGGCAACGGCATTCGGCGCATCGTCGGGATGGCGCAAGTCGCTGACATGCAGCGCCTTGATCTCGTCCTCGCTCCAGCCGAGCAACCGCGTCCAGGCCGGATTGAGGCTGAGGAAATAACCCTCGAAATTGCAGACCGCGAGCAGGTCTTCCGAAACGTTCCAGATGCGGTCGCGCTCCAGCGTGCGCCTCTCGACTTCCGCCTCCAGCTTCTCGCTGATGGCACGCAGCTCGGCTTCCATGCCGGCGCGAACCCGCTCCGCCAGCATGCGCTCGATGGCAAAACCGAGCTGGCGCGCCAGCGTCAGCGCCAGATCGACGTCTTCACGCCCAAATTCGCGCGGCGCGTCGTAATAGGGCATGAACTTGCCGATCAGCCTGCCTTCCGCCATCAGCGGAATAAAGGCGAGCGCACCGATGCCTTCGCGCTGCACGGCAGCGCCGATCCGTGGGTCGAGGTCGGCCGCAGCGGTATCGGACAGACAGACCGGCTCGGGATTGGTCTCGCCGGCGGCCCATGGCGAATGGCCTTCCACGACGCTGCGATAGCGATCCGACAGGCCGCGCCATGCGGCGAACCGCATCACGCCGTCGGCATCACAACGCAGAATCGACGCCCGGTCACAATGCATTGCCGCGGCGATCGCGTCCAACGCCGCGTCATAGATTTCCTCCAAGGATGTCGAGCGATAAAGCTTATCGGTGAAACGATACAGTGCTGCCTGTTCGTCGGCGCGGCGCGCCATCACGGCTTCGGCCTGCTTGCGCGCCGTGATGTCGCGGGCGATTTTCGATGCGCCGACGACCGTGCCGCGCTCGTTCCTCATCGGCGAAATGGTCAGCGAGATGTCGACCAGCCGGCCATCCTTGCAACGGCGGACGGTTTCGAAATGTTCGATGCGCTCTCCGCACCGGATGCGCCCGAGAATGACCGGCTCCTCGCCCCGCAGCCCTTCTGGAATGATGATGGTAATCGGTTTGCCAACGACCTCTTCCGCCGAATAGCCGAACAGCCGTTGAGCCCCCGGATTCCAACTGACGATGATGCCGTCAAGGTCTTTGCTGATGATTGCGTCGTCGGAAGATTCGACGATGCTCGCAAGCAGCCGGCGCGCGGCTTCACCGTGCCGCTCCTCGGTCACATCGAGGAGCGACGCGATCCAACCGCCAATCGCGCCGTTCGCGTCACGCTCCGGCCGATAGGCTATGTAGAAGCAGCGTCTGCCGATCCGCGCAAGATCGAGCTCGCATTCAAACTCGACCTCCTCGCCGCGCAGCACCCGTTCGATATAGGGGCGGAGTGCGGCAAAACCCTGCTGGCCGAGAATCTCCGCGATGGTCTTGCCGATGATCTCGTTACGGTGCCTGCCGAGCATTTGCCCGTAGGCATCGCTGATGAAGCGATAGCGATAGTCGCCGCTGCAGCGCACCAGCATGAACGGCGTGCGATTGATGACCGACTGCAGTTCCGCCTCGCTGGCGCGCAACGCCTCTTCCGTGCGCTTGCGTTCGGTCAGTTCCTGAAAGCTGCAAACCGCGCCGACGATGCCGCCCAACTGGTCTTTGAGCGGCGCTGCATTCATCAATACCGGTAGCCGCGAGCCGTCGGGCCGCTCGATGACTAGTTCGGCACCGAGCACGCTTTCGCCGGTCCGGAGCGCCGCGGCAACTGGCGTCGCTTCGAATGCCAATGGCTTGCCCTGGGACCCATAGCGGCGAAAGGAGCCCCCATCGCGGGCTCGCGGATCCTCAAGCGGCGGCGCCCGACCCCACAGCTCGACGGCGCGTTCGTTATAGCGGACGAGGCCGCCATCGGCGCGGCACACGCACAAACCCGTCGGAATGGCATCCAACGCGCGTTGATCGATTGTGCGAAAAGCGTCGAGGCCGGGCGGCGCCGAGAGGGTTTTGGACTCCTGACCACTCATCACATAGTTTCCCCCAAGGCGTCTAACGCCCGTTGCCCGCGAAAGTTCCACACGTTTCAATCCTTTATGTGCCTTGCTATAGGTAGGAAAAGCTTCGCGCCGGGGACCGGCAGTCACTTAACGGCGGCCCGGAAATTGCAAGGAACCCACGAATTCATCGGGCCAACCGGGCGTAGCGTGACCGCATGTCCATCCTCGTCGGGCTCCACCACGCTACCCGTTACAGCTACGATCGACCGATCAGCGTTGGGCCACAGATCGTCCGTCTACGGCCGGCACCGCATTGCCGGACCCGGATCCCGAGCTATGCGCTGACGGTGACGCCGACGCAGCACTTCGTGAACTGGCAGCAAGATCCGCACGGCAATTGGCTGGCGCGCTACGTGTTTCCGGAGAAGACGCGCGAATTCTCCATCACGGTCGACCTGCGCGCCGACATGGAAGTCATCAATCCGTTCGACTTCTTCGTCGAGCCCTATGCGGAAAAGTGGCCGTTCCAATTTGTCTCCGACCTGAAGGAGGATCTTGCCGCCTTTGTCGAGCCGGAGCCGGCTGGCCCGCGCTTGAAAGACTTCGTCCGTTCGATTTCGCGCGAGCCGCGCAACACCGTCGATTTTCTGGTCGAACTCAACCAGCGCCTCCAAGGCCTGATCCGCTATCTCATTCGCATGGAGCCGGGGGTGCAGACGCCAGAGGAAACGCTCGCCTCCGGCGCCGGCTCCTGTCGCGATACAGCCTGGCTTCTGGTGCAGGTCATGCGGCAGATCGGCCTGCCGGCCCGCTTTGTTTCCGGCTACCTCATCCAGCTTCGGCCGGACGTGACGCCGATCGAAGGCGCTGCGGGCACCGAATTCGACTTCACCGACCTGCATGCCTGGGCCGAAGTCTACATTCCGGGCGCCGGCTGGATCGGTCTCGACGCCACGTCGGGCCTGCTGTGCGGCGAAGGCCACATTCCGCTTGCCGCGACGCCGCATTATCGCTCCGCCGCGCCGATCAGTGGAATGGTCGAGCCATGCGAGGTCGAGTTCGGCTATGAAATGAACGTGACGCGGCTTGCCGAACACCCGCGGGTAACGGCGCCGTTTTCGCAAGTCGCATGGGCCGCGCTCGACGCGCTCGGCGAGAAGGTCGATGCCGATCTCAACCGGCACGATGTGCGTCTCACCATGGGCGGCGAGCCGACTTTCGTTTCGGTCGACGATTATCAGTCCGCCCAATGGAACACCGACGCGCTCGGCGCGGCAAAGCGCGAGCGGGCCGACGACCTGATCCGCCGGCTGCGCGACCGCTTCGCGCCGGGCGGAATGCTGCATTACGGCCAGGGCAAATGGTATCCCGGCGAGCCCGTTCCGCGCTGGGCCTTCGCGCTGTATTGGCGCCGCGACGGCGCGCCGATCTGGCGCGATGACAGCTTGATCATGCGCGAAGCGGTCGCGCCTAAGGCGTCGACTGCAGATGCGCGCCGTTTTGGCGAAGGGATCGCCGCCCGCGCGGGCCTTATAGCCGACTATGTGCAGCCGGCTTATGAGGACCCGGTCGACCGGATGCACCAGCTCGGCCTCATTCCGCATAACATCGATCCGAGCGATCCCAAAAGCGACGATCCAAATGAGCGCGCGCGCATCCTGAAACTGTTCGATGATCACCGCGGCGAGCCGAAAGGCTTCGTGCTGCCGCTGCAGCGCTGGACGGCACAGGCCAAACCGGGATGGCTTAGCGAGATTTGGCGTACGCGCCGCGGCAGCCTGTTCCTAGTGCCTGGCGATTCGCCGCTCGGGCTCCGGCTGCCGCTGTCGTCGCTGCCGGCGCTCGCTGCGGTCGATTATCCCTTTCTTTTACCGGCCGATCCGTTTGCGCCACGCCGGCCGTTGTCGGATCCACGCATCACTCACCCGATTCGGATCCAGAGCTTTCAGCCGTCGAACGGCGAACCCGAATCGCCGCCTCTCGTGCCAGAGAGGACGACGATGCAGCAGGCGGCCGGCGTTGCGCTGCTCGACCAGCCCACCATCGCGGTGCGTACCGCTTTGTCGGTCGAGGTGCGGGACGGCCGCCTGTGCGTGTTCATGCCGCCGGTCGAAGCGCTCAATGACTATCTCGATCTCATCGCCATCATCGAATCGACGGCGGCCGAGCTTGACCTGCCGATCCACCTCGAAGGCTATGCGCCGCCACCCGATCCGCGGCTCGAGGTGCTGAAGGTGACGCCCGATCCCGGCGTCATCGAGGTCAACGTTCAGCCGGCGACGTCGTGGCGCGAAGCGGTCGACATCACGCGGGGCGTCTATGAGGACGCCCATCGCGCCCGGCTCGGCACCGACAAGTTCATGCTGGACGGCCGGCACACCGGCACCGGCGGTGGCAACCACGTCGTACTCGGCGGACTGGACGCCGCCGACAGCCCGTTCCTGCGGCGGCCCGATCTGCTCAAGAGCCTGGTGCTCTACGCGTTGCGGCGGCCGTCATTGTCCTATTTGTTCTCCGGCCTGTTCGTCGGGCCGACGAGCCAGGCGCCGCGGATCGACGAGGCGCGGCAGGATTTGCTCTACGAGCTCGAAATCACGGTCGGCAAAGTGCCGCCGCCGGGCGGCCCGGACTGGGTGCCGCCCTGGCTGGTCGACCGGCTGTTCCGCAATATCCTGGTCGACGTCACCGGCAATACCCACCGCACCGAGATTTGCATCGACAAGCTTTATTCGCCGGACGGCCCAACCGGGCGGCTCGGGCTGGTCGAATTCCGCTCGTTCGAAATGCCGCCGGACGCGCGCATGAGCCTCGCCCAGCAATTGCTGTTGCGCGCGCTCATCGCCTCCTTCTGGCGCACGCCGCTTGACGGCAAGCCGGTGCGCTGGGGCACCGCGCTGCACGACCGTTTCATGCTCGAGCACTTCGTCTGGGCCGACTTCCTCGGCATTTTGGACGACCTGAAAAACGCGGGCTATGTGTTCGATCCGGGGTGGTTCGAGGCGCAGCGGCAATTCCGCTTCCCGCTCTGCGGCAGGGTGCATCATGGCGGCGTCGATCTGGAGCTGCGGCAGGCGATCGAGCCCTGGTATGTGCTCGGCGAAGAAGGCGCTCCCGGCGGCACTGTGCGCTTCGTCGACTCCTCGGTCGAGCGGCTACAGGTCAAGGTCTCAGGATTGAACGCCGACCGTCACGCCGTCACCTGTAACGGCCGCCGCGTGCCGTTGGTCGCCACGGGCCGCTCCGGCGAATTCGTCGCCGGCGTCCGCTTCAAGGCCTGGACTCTGGCGGCTTCCCTGCAGCCGACCGTCGGCGTGCATGCGCCGCTCACATTCGATATTGTCGATACTTGGAATCGGCGCTCATTGGGCGGCTGCGTCTATCATGTGGCGCATCCCGGCGGACGCAACTACCAGACCTTCCCGGTCAACTCCTACGAAGCCGAAGCGCGGCGGCGGGCGCGCTTCCAGGATCATGGTCATAGCGGCGGGGTGATCGACGTGCCGCCGCTCGAGACCTCGCTCGAGTATCCGACCACGCTCGACTTGCGACGCTCCTGACGATCACTCCGTGAATATTTGCAAAATCGCGCCATGGCATTGCAGTTTCCCAGCGCTCTTGAAGCACCGGATACGAACCTGGAGTCGCTGATTTCGGGTTATCGGCCGCTGCACGGCGTGTTCGACGAGATGATGGACGGCGATGGGCGCCTGCGTGCGCACTGGCAGCCGTTCCTCACCATGCTCGCCGCACTCGGCGCCGAAGAGATCAATCGCCGCTTCGCGGCGGCCGACCGCTACCTGCGGGATTCCGGCGTGTTCTATCGTGTCTATGAAGATGCGGCCGGCATCGAGCGGCCGTGGCCGCTGAGTCATGTCCCGCTGGTCATCGAACCGGGCGAATGGCGGCAGCTGGAAGCGGGTCTCATCCAGCGCGCCCAATTGCTCGAAGCTGTGCTGGCGGATTGCTACGGTCCGGCAACGCTGACGCGCGACGGCCGGCTGCCGGCCGCAGTGATCGCCGGCAATCCGGAATTCTTGCGGCCGTTGGTGGGCGTCGAGCCGCCCGGCGGTGCGCATCTGCGTTTCTATGCGGTCGATGTCGGGCGCGGCGCCGACGGCCGCTGGTGGGTGCTCAGCGATCGCGCGCAAGCGCCGTCCGGCGCCGGCTACGCCATCGAGAATCGCCTCGCGCTGTCGCGCGCGATTCCCGACATTTACCGCAAGGCACGGGTCGAGCGCGTCGCACCTTTTTTTCAGGCCTTGCAGGCCGAATTGCTCGCGCTTAGCCGTCGCGACGACGCGCGCATCAGCCTGCTCACGCCCGGGCCGATGAACGAGACCTATTTCGAGCACGCCTACCTCGCGCGCTATCTCGGTCTTCTTCTGGTCGAGGGCGAGGATTTGAGCGTTCAGGACGACGGCGTCTTTATCCGCACCGTGTCGGGACTGCGCCGCACCGAAGTGCTGCTGCGCCGCATCGACGCCGATTTCGCCGATCCGCTGGAGCTTAACGCCGCCTCGCGGCTCGGCGTGGCTGGCCTCTTACAAGCCGTGCGCGACGGCAAGGTCGTCATCATCAACGCGCTCGGCGCCGGGCTGGTCGAAGCGCGCGCCATGCTGGCCTTCCTGCCGGCACTGGCGCCGATCGTGCTCGGCGCCGCGCTGAAAATACCGAATATCGCGACCTGGTGGCTCGGCCGCGCCGACATGCGCGAGGACATGATCGGCAAGCTCGACAGCATGGTGTTTGCCTCGGCATTCACCGAGCAGCTCCCCAACGCGCAGCTCGGCAGCGAAATATTGGGGGCGCGGCTCGACGACGCGCAGCGGCTAGCCCTGATGCAGTCGATCCGCGATCGTGGCATCGACTACGTGGCGCAGGAGGCGGTTACGCTGTCGAGCATGCCGGTGTGGCGCGAGGGCCGGCTGCAGCCGCGGCCGTTCACGCTGCGGCTGTTCCTCGCGCGGACCGGCGGGCGCTGGCAGGTTTTGCCTGCCGGTTTCGTTCGTATCGCCGCCGACGTCGATGCGCGCGCGGTCAGCTTGCAGCGCGGCGCCGCGACCGCAGATGCCTGGGTGCTGGCGCGCGGCCCGGTGGCGGAGACCACCTTGCTGCCCACGCCGGAGCGCATGCCAGTGCAGCGCGCGAGCGGGCTGCTGCCTAGCCGCGCCGCCGATAATCTGTTCTGGGTAGGGCGCTATGTGGAGCGCGCCGAGGCGACGCTGCGGCTGGTCCGCGCCGTTGTTAACCGCGTCGCCGAAGCCGATGACACCGCGGCACCGGTCATCGCCACCTTGAAAGCACTTCTCGGCGCCTGGCATGCCATCCCGACCGACATTGCCGGCGCGCCAGCAACATTCATCGCGCGTGCGGCGCTGACGGAGACGGATTTGGACGGATCGCTGCCGCGTCTTTTGCGTGCCGCCCGCTTCGCCGCTTCCGTCATTCGCGACCGCTTCTCCCCGGACGCCTGGCGGGCCATTAACGATCTCGCCAAGCTGAGTGCAACGCCGCTTCCGGCTGGCCCCACCGAAAGCGCGATCGCCGAGCGCGTCGAGACGGCCCTGCGCATCATCGCGGCGCTGTCGGGACTGGCCCAGGAAAACATGACGCAACTTGCCGGCTGGCGTTTCCTCGAACTCGGCCGCCGCATCGAGCGCGCTCTCTTGACCTGCCGGCTCACCCGCGCCCTGGCGCAAGCCGGCACCGCCGACGGCGAACTCGACGTGCTCCTTGAGCTTGCCGACAGCCAGATCACTTATCGGCAGCGCTACGTGATGATTGCCGCGCCCGCGCCAGTCGTCGACCTCGTCGTGCTCGATCCGAACAATCCACGTTCGGTGCTTTATCAGCTCGATCGCATCGAGGCGCATCTGCGCGCGTTGCCGAAGCGCAGCTCCTCCGGCCGGCTGTCGCCGGTGCAGCAAATCGCCGCGGCCATCGCCACGCGCCTGCGCACCGCCGAGGCCGTCGCCGTCAATGAGGCTCTGGTCGCCGATATCGAGCAAGCGCTGATGAAATTGTCGGACGCCATCACTGCGGCCTATCTCACCAATAACGAGCGGTCCGAACCGGTCTGGGAGGCGCTGGCGTGATCTACGACGTGCGGCAGACAACGACCTGCAGCTATGCGAGCCCGGTGGTGCATGCGCGCCACGTGCTCCGGCTCACGCCGGTATCGCGCGATGGCGAGCGCGTGCAGGTCGCAGCGCTGCAGATCGTTCCCGAGCCGGTGCATCGGCGCGAGGGCTGGGACTTTTTCGGCAACCGCCTGACCTGGGTCGAGATCAATGAGCCGCACGAGACCCTGACGGTAAAACTGTCGGCGCGGGTCGCCGTCGAAGCTGAAGCTGTCCCCTCTGCCACGCCGGCCTGGGAAGAGGTCCGCGAGGCAGCGTTTGCGACAAGCGACATCGGACCGCACTCCCCCGCGCATTTTCTGTTCCCGAGCCGTATCGTCTCGCTCGATCCGGAAATCCGCGATTATGTCCGGCGGAGCTTTCCGCCGACACGTCCGGTGCTGGAGGCAGCGATCGAACTGATCCGCCGTATGAAGTCCGACATCGCCTACGAGATCGGCGCGACCACCGTGACCACCACGCCGCCGATGTCGTTCGCGTTGCGGCGCGGGGTCTGCCAGGATTTCGCGCATATCATGATTTCCGGGTTGCGCGGCATCGGACTGCCGGCGGCCTATATCAGCGGCTATCTACGCAGCGCACCGCGAACCGATCCGACGCGTCTGCAAGGCGCCGACGCCATGCATGCCTGGATGCTCTTGTGGTGCGGCGCGGCGGCGGGCTGGATCGGGCTTGATCCGACCAATGCGATCTTGGCGGGCGAGGATCATGTCACGCTCGCCATCGGCCGCGACTACACCGACGTCGCGCCGATGGATGGCGTGATCCTGGGCTCCGGGGGCCAGCGCATCGACGTTGCCGTGGCCGTTACGCCTGCCGCCTGACCGCGGACGCGATCGTCAGGCGCCGGTGGCGGTTTTTGCCAATGCGGCGAGCGCCGCGGCAAGGCGGCTCGTTACCTCGGTCACGCCCGTCGCGCCGTGGCGCTGCGCGATCCAGGCCGGATCGTTGTAGGTAAGCCAGACCTTGCCGTCGGCATCTTCCCAAATCAGCGCCTTCAGCGGCAGATCGATGCCGATGGTCTGTTCGGCCTGCATCAGCGGCGTGCCGCCTCTGGCGTTGCCGAAGATCAGGACCTCGGTCGGCCGCAGCGCCATGCCGACCTCCTTGGCGCCCGCGGCATGATCGATCCGCGCGAACACGGTCATGCCTTTGGCGGCTATTTCGGCCGCGAGCCGGTCGGCGGTTGCCTTCGCGCCGTGCGCACTGGGCAGAGTGATCAAGCCATTTTCGGTCATTGCTGGTGCTCCAATCCGATTGCCGGCCCCCGGTATTGACCTGCACTCCCTGGCGCGAGAATAAAGTCCCTGTGGCTCAAGGAAAATAAGGCATGGCCGACGACAAGAACGAGAAACCGGCCCACACCCTCGCGGACCATCTCTACGGCCGCGACGTCGTCCATATTCACGCCGACGATTCCGATCACGATCACGACCACGATTTTGA
>DATJBH010000005.1:0-17400 GCA_035515455.1 Xanthobacteraceae bacterium | reverse complement strand
CGGCAATCTGCACCATGGCGCGGGTGAACGACACACGGTGGCCGAGCCCGCTCTGCAGGCCTACCGCCCCCTCGCGCCCGACCGAAGACGTCTCGACCATTTCCCCGTCCCCGGTGGTGACCAGGCAGGAGATCATGCCGGAATGCGGAAAATAGACTTGGTTGATCGGATCGCCGGGATCGAAGCAGACCACGCCCTGCGGCAGCATCACCTGCTTGAGGTCCGGTTCCAGCAACATGAGACTGTCGCTGGGCAGAGCGGCAAGAAGCCGGTTGCCCAACTGGCGAAGGCTCGACGTTTGCTCGGGTAGGTGCAGAACCCTGCCCGCAATGGATGGCTCACTCATTGCCTGCACCCCATCAATGTGGTCGCAACGCCACCCTTCGCAAAAAGTTCCATCATTCGGCATCATGACCGACTTAGTGAAATACGCTCAGTCGATCATGCACTTATTCGCCTATCCGGGGCGCGGTCGGGCGACGCCGATAAAGCCCCCGCGTGCCAGCTTGTATGCGTCCAAGCCTCGGCCTCGTCGGCAAACAGCCGCGCCTGCTCGCCGCGCCGCAGGCCGAACATCAGGATGCATAGCCGACAGCCGAACAGCGGCTTGTCGCCGCAGGCAAAAGGCACGCGAATGGGCTCTTCCCACGGAATCGCGCGCAACCGCTGCCGGATATCCGCAACTGAATTTGGCGGCATTGCACCCTCGTCCCGTTCCGACGAAGACAAAACCGGCGATGCTCGCGACCGTTCCATGGTCGCACCCGTGCGGTTGGCGGAAGGTTTTCGGCAATCCGCTTTTCGCTCTAACGCGGCTTAAACAGAATGGCGTCACAGGGGCCATCCGCCGCTTGCCGAACATATGAACGCCAAATTCCGGCATGGTCGTGCCCAGAACTTATCTATCCCGTATGGTTTTCTCGCCGGACCGGGCCGCCACGTATAATTGTCCGCGCGACCGCGCCACCAGGGCCTGCGACTCGCGCACCGTGTCGCAGGCCTTGTAAATGATCTCGTTCACGGTGCGGCGGCGATCGCAGAATTTTTCCACCATCGCCCGCAATTCCGGACGCAAATGATCGAGGGTCGGGTCGAGACTGGCGAATGGCAGCTCGAGCACGCGCGCGCCGCCTTCGTCATAGACGTCGAGCTGCCACGCGCGGGTCTGCGCTTCGCGGCTGCGCATCAATTCGTGAACGACGGTTTGCGCGTAGCGCAAGGCATCCGCGCCATCGGCCAACGAGACCGCAGTCTCGTCATCAATGCCGCCATGCCCGTCTCTGAGTTCGAACGTATAGTTGGGCATCGCCGCAAGCTCTCTCTCGCCGAAACTCAACTAATGAATAATAAGCTCGGCCGCTCGGCATGACCAGCGCCGGGCAAAAATTCGTTAGCCGCCCGCTCCCTTCCCGAATGCTGCCGCCAGCTCAAGTTCGATGGTGCAGACCAAGCCGCCGGGCCGGAATTCGCGCTTGACCGTCGCCCCCGGGATCGCGCTTTCGATGAGCGAGCTTCCGAAACCATCGGCGGCAGGCTTGTGCACGGCAGGCCCCCCCGTCTCCTGCCATTCGATCCGCAGCTTTCGTCCCTCGCCTGCGCCGCTCCAAGTCCAGGTCAGTGTCACTTTCCCAGCCGAAGTCGACAGCGCCCCGTATTTGACGGCGTTGGTCGCCAATTCGTGCAGCACCAGGCCAAACGGCATCGCCAGGTCCGCCGGCAGCAGAACCGCTTCACCGGCGATGTGGAAGCGTCCGGAACGGTCGGCGCCATAGGCGTCCAATTGCCGGTGAGCGAGCGCGGCGAGATCGGCGCCCTTCCATTCCGATTCCGCGAGCAGCCGATGCGCGTCGGCGAGCGCCGCCAGCCGCGCCTCGAATTGCCCAAGCAATTTGTCCGCCGCTTGATCGCCGCGCAAAGTGTCGCGCGCAATGGCTTGAATCACCGTCAGAATATTGCCGACGCGATGCGCCAATTCGCCGATCAAGAGCCGCTCGCGTCCCGCTCCGGCGACCACCGCCGCCTCGGCGTGATGCCGCTCCGATATGTCGACGAACATGATCACCACCCCGTCGATTTTGTCGTCCTCGGTGCGATAGGGGCGCAGCCGCATCTCGTACCAACGGCCGTCGCGGCTGCGAATTTCACGCCGCAACGGCGCGAGGTTGGCGAGCACCGCGCGCGCATCCTTGATCAGCCCGTCGTATTGCAGCCGGTGGGCGAAATCGGTGATCGGCCGCCCCTCGTCGTTCTGTGTGATGCTGAACAGCTCGGTGACCCGATCGGTGAAGCGCTTGATGCGCAGCGTTGAATCCAGAAACAGTGTGCCGATGTCGGTCGCCGCAATCAGGTTCTGCAGGTCGGCGTGCGCCCGCGAGATCGTGTCGATCTTGAGCTTGAGCTCGGCATTGACGGTCTGCAGCTCTTCATTGATCGATTGCAGCTCCTCCTTCGAGGTCTCCAGCTCCTCGGAGGTGGAGCGGTACTCCTCGTTGATCGATTGCAGCTCTTCGTTGGCGGCGCGCAGTTCCTGATTGGCGGCGTCGGATTCTTCGCGCACGGTGCGCAACCGCGCCTGCATCAGCTCCAGCTCCTGGGTGAGCCGGCGCACCGTCTCGGCATTGGCCTGGCTGTCGACCGAAAGCAGGCTTTCGTCGACCGCTTCGCCCTCGATCAAAATGACAATCGCATTGTGGGCTTCGTTGCCGCCGTCATCCTCCACCGGCTTGACCAGAAGATGGACGCGGTGCGGCGCACCGTTGAAGCGCACCAGGATCGGCAGGGTCAGCGCGCTTTGCTTAAGCTCGAACGCGCGATTGAGCGCCGAGCGCAGCTCGAAGCGCAGTTCCGGGCGCACCAGGTCGACGGCATCGCCGGTGAGCGGCCCGCCCGAGGGCAGCAGGAAGCGGCTGGCATGCTCGGAGAGGTGAACGAGGCGATGCGTTTCGTCGACCAGGATGCTCGGCGGCGCGATCTGCTCGATGGCGCGCCGGTGCATTGCCGCCTCGCCGAGCGCGACCGTCGGGCTCACGGTGCGCGGCAGCGGCGCGATCGGCTCGCGCATGCGCACCGGGCCGAGAAGCCGCGGCAACAGCTGCGGTTTGTCGCCGGGCGCGGCGGTGGACTGGTAGATGCGGGCCGTGCGGTCGATGCAACGGAACAGCCCGGGCGGATTGTCCAGCGACTCGGAAGAGCCAAGAAAGGCATAGCCGCCCGGATTGAGCGCATAGTGGAACGTGCTGCACGCCTGCTCCTGCAGGTCGCGGTCGAGATAGATCATGAGATTGCGGCAGGAGATCAGGTCGACATGGGAGAACGGCGGATCTTTGAGGAGATCGTGCACGGCGAACAGCGCCATGTCGCGCAGCTCCTGGCGTACGCGATAAAGATCGCCCTCGCGGGTGAAAAACCGGCGCAGCCGTTCCTCGCTGACGTCGGCTTCGATGGCGAGCGGATAGCGGCCGTCCCGGCCCAATGCCAGCGCCCGCGCATCGAGGTCGGAGCCGAACACCTGCATCGACGGCCGCTCCGCGTGCCGCGCCGCCTCCTCCAATAGCAGCATGGCGAAAGTATAGACCTCTTCGCCGGTGGCGCAGCCGGAGACCCAGACGCGGATCGTTTCATCCGGTGCCCTCCCCTTGAACAGCTCCGGCAGCACATTCTTGGCGAGCACCGCAAAGGCTTCGCCGTCGCGGAAGAACGTCGTCACCGAAATAAGGAGATCGCCGAGGAGCGCTTGCGCCTCGCCCGGGTTGTCGCGCAGCGCCTGGTCGTAATCCTTCAGGCCGGCGGTTCGCGTCACCTGCATGCGCCGCGCGATCCGCCGCAGCACCGTCGAGCGCTTGTATTTGGAAAAATCGTGCCCGGTGCGCAGGCGCAAATGCGACAGAATGCTGCGCAGCAGGTCCTCGTCGAAATTGCCGATTGCGGCGGCCGGAATGCTCGATTTGCCGTGAATGAGATCGAACAGTCGTCTCGCCAGATCGCGCACCGGCATGACGAAATCGGCGACGCCGGTGGCGATGGCGCTGCGCGGCATCGAGGCATATTCGGCTTCGTCGGGGTCCTGCACCAGGATGATGCCGCCCGATTCCTTCACCGCGCGCACGCCGATGGCGCCGTCCGATCCCGCGCCGCTCAAAATGACGGCAAAGCCGTCGCCGAGTTCCCCGGCCAGCGACCGCAGGAACAAATCGATGGGTGCGCGCTGGCCGCGCGGCTCGTCGAAGGCCAACGCCGAAATCTCATGGTCGACCATCTGCAGACGGCGATTGGGCGGAATGACGTAGACGCGGTCGGCCTGCAATCGCTCGCGGCCCGTCACCTGCACGACCGGCATGCCCGTTTTGGTCGCCAGAATGCTCGGCAATTCGCTGTGATGCTGCGGATCGAGATGCATCACCACGACAAAGGCCGCGCCGGTGTGCTCCGGAAGGGCGGCAAAGAAGCTCTGCAATGCCGGAACGCCGCCCGCGGAAGCGCCGATGGCAACGATGGCCGGCTCGCTCGCGTCGCGCGCGGCCGCAGTACCCTTATTGTCGTTGGCATTGTCCGGCACGACGACACTCCGTTCCGGGGTGCCCGCAATCGAGCATATCCGGAAAACGGCCAACGACGCCAGCAAGTTCCGGCAAGGCCGGGCGCGGCTTACAGTCGGTCGTGTCGTTTGTTGAAATGCAAATGCCGCCGCAAGTGCCGCGCCAGGCAAGATCGGCCGGTCTCGGCGGATTTACGCCGCCTTGCGCTCCGCTTCCTCGCGATTCTCCAGCACCACGGTCGCCGCCGCGGTGTTGGAGATCGGGATGTGATAATTGCGGTGCACCTCGCGCACCTGTCCGGTCAGCGCACCGCGCATCGCCATCCAGTTGAGGAACTCGACGCCCTGCGCACCCGACTCTTCAACCCAATCGTGGATCGAATAGCGCGTCAGGAATTCCGGCTCGCCGGCGAGCTTGTCCATGCAAAGCTGGTCGAATTCCTTGTTGATGAAGCCCGCGCGCTTGCCGTCAAGCTGGTGCGACAGCCCGCCGGTGCCGACGATCATGACGCGCAGATTTTCCGGGTAGCTTTGAATCGCGCGGCCGACCGAGCGGCCGAGAGCGAGGCAGCGCTTCAATGACGGCAGCGGATGCTGCACGGTGTTGATCGAAATCGGCACGATCTTGACCGGCCATTTCTCGCCCGGCCACATCAGCGTCATCGGGATGGTCACCGCGTGGTCGACCAGCATCTCCTGGCACATCGTGATGTCGAATTCGTCAGCAACGAGCGTGTTGATGATATGCCATGACAGCTTCGGGTCGCCGGCGATCGCGCGCGACACCGGGATGCCCCAGCCTTCGTCCTCGTTCTTGTACTCCGCGGCGGCGCCGACGGCGAAGGTCGGCATCTTGTCGAGGAAGAAATTGAGCCCGTGGTCGTTAGAGAACACCACGGCGACGTCGGGCTTTTCGCGGGCGAGCCAATAATGCACGTAGTCGAAGCCCTTGAAGAACGGCTTCCAATACGGATCGTTCTGCTTGTGCTCGGCGATCGCCTTGCCGATCGAGGGCACATGCGTGGTGGCGACGCCGCCGATGATCTTGGCCATGATCGTTGTCCCCTTACCTGCCCGCCGCGGCGAGTTTTTCCTTGAATTCCTCGACCGTGGTGCCGGTCTGCTGCGCGCCGAGATCCTGGACGTTGAGCCCGAAAATGCCGGCGAGCTTGGCGAGGTAATAGACGTTGCCGCCCGCCGCGATCATCGCCAGCACGTTGCGGCTCTTGACCGCGGCGCGCTGTTCTTCAGTCAGCCCGAACTTGCGGCAATAGCCGTCCTCGTCCTTGAGGAAGGCCGCACGGTTCTCGGCGCTGTTGAACGAAAAGCACATGCGATTGAGCGCAAAACCTTTTCGCGCCTGGTCGCCGTCGAACAATGTCGTGCCGGGGATGTCCTGTTGCACCGCGCGCTTCCTTTCGTTCTTGTTGGATTTGTTTTTTGCCGTTGCTTCGCGCCCTCCTGGGTTATGCGGCGTGGATAGGCTCGCGTGTCTCGACGGCTTCAGCTTTCCGCGCGGTGGCGGCGGCCCGCGTCACCGGTCGCTGCCGCTCTTTAGCCGGATGCTTGATATGGCGCGTCTGATAATCGCCCCATGCCAAAACCACGGCGAATACAACGAAGGCGATGATGATTCCGCTCAGGCTCACAATTTCGACGGTCGACATGACGTTTCTCCTTTGGCGGCTTTTCCTTTGCCGCAAAGGGTTACGTCGACTGCGAAAGGAGGTTTTGACCTAGGTCAAAGCCGTGCGCGATCGAGCATGAAGTCCGGAACACGCTGCTATGTGCAATCCGCGCGGCTCGTCAGGCTAGGAGCCATCGCGCGGGCGAAACACGACAAAATGCGACAGCGAGAAGTTGACGATGAAGCTTGCCAGGATGGCCAAGCCCTTGGCCACATAGACCGGCAAGAGCAGGATTTGCGCGGCAATCACCAGCGTTGCCGTATTGGCAATGAGCCCGACGATGCCGGCGACGATGAACGCCAGATAATGGCGCCAGCGCAAGCGGCGTCCGGACTCCGCGGCAAAGGTAATCGACGAGTTCATGATGTAGGAGCCGCTCACCGCGACGATCCAGGACGTGATATTGGCGGCGATCAGCAGCAAGGTCGGCGGCGTGCCGCAGCGGCAGGTCGCCGCCAGCGCGGCAAATGCGGCTACCGCGTCGCCCGAGCGCTCGTAGGCCGCCCGCGCCAGCAAGAATACGCTGTAATCGATGGCGGTATTGACCAGGCCGATCAGCGCAAACGATACCGCCTTGACGCTCAACCGCCGCGTCCGCCAGGTCTCGGGGAACGTCTCGGGGAACGCTTCGGCGAGCTTGCCGCGGACATCCTCGGCGTGGGTGGAATCGGACGGGCTGCGGACCATCGCGACCGCATATCACGTGTAGTGGGCCAATTCTAATCGCGTGCGGCGGCGCGCCCGGGTTAACCATGGCAAAGGCCGCTCCCGGTCGCGACAGGCGCGAGCGATTGCGCTATAAAATGCCGGAAAGGGACGTGGAATGATTGCCGACCCCAGAGTGAGGCCGATTGCCCGCGACCGGAGCTTGCCGGATTCGCGCGCCCAGGGTCTGTCCATCGTGGTGCCGGTCTATAACGAGGCGGCGGCGCTGGCGCGCATGCACGGCCGGCTCGTCGAGATCGCGCAACGCCTCGCCGCGACCCGTTCGCTGTCCTGCGAAATCCTATACATCGACGACGGCAGCCGCGACGGCACGCTCGCCATTGCCCGCGACTTGCCGGCAGCCGGCGTCGATGTCCAGGTGATTTCGCTGTCGCGCAATTTCGGCAAGGAGGCGGCGCTGCTCGCCGGCCTCGATTATGCGCGGCGCGGCGCCGTGCTGTTCATCGACGGCGACGGCCAGCATCCGCCGGATCTGATCGAGCGGCTTGTCGGCCATTGGCTCGATGACGACTGCGACGTGATCTACACGGCGAAGGCGCACCGCGCCAACGAATCGATCCTGCGGCGGCTGTCGGTGAAGACCTTCTATATCCTGCTGAACTGGGGGGCGCGGCCGAAGATTCCCGAGGACGCCGGCGATTTCCGCCTGCTCTCGCCGCGCGCCGCGAATGCGCTGCGCCAGCTTCCCGAGCGCAACCGCTTCTTCAAGGGCCTTTCCAGCTGGATCGGCTTCCGGCAGATGCGCATCGACTACGAACCGGCGCCGCGGGTCGATGGCCGCAGCACCTGGAATCTGCGCCGGCTGATCGGGCTGTCGATCGACGGTGTCACCGCATTTTCCGTGGCGCCGTTGCGCCTCGCCACCGTGATGGGCACGGTGCTGGCCTTGATCGCGTTCTTGTACGGCTTGCAGATCGTCTATGAGACTCTGGTCTATGGCACGACGGTCCCCGGTTATCCGTCGCTGTTCGTCGGCGTCATGGTGCTGGGCGGCGTCCAGCTCATCATGATCGGCGTGGTCGGCGAATATATCGGCAAGATTCTCGAGGAGATCAAAGGCCGGCCGGTCTATTTCGTCGCCGAGCATGAGGTGAAACGCACCCAAGAAAACCAAGACGACGCCAAGCAGACCGACACCCGCACCGCGGCCGAATGAGCGAAGCCGGGCTCCGCCGCATCTGGCTTTGTGCCGACGATTACGGCCTCTCGCCCGCGGTCTCAGCCGCGATCCGCGACCTCATCGCGGGCCGCCGCATCAATGCCACGTCGGCGATGATGCCGGCGCCGAGCTTTTCGCCAGCCGAGGCCGCGGCGCTCGATGCCGCGGCCGGGCAACATGCAGCCATCGGCTTGCATCTGACATTGACCGCGCCGTTCCGCCCGTCGACCGCCGGTTTTGCCCCTACCCGCGACGGCGCCTTTCTGCCGCTTGCGGCGATGGCGGGCCGCGCCCTCGTCCGTTGGCTGCGGCCCGAAGATCTTGAGCTTGAGATTGTCCGGCAGTTCTCCGCCTTCCATGCCGCCTTCGGCCGCGCCCCGGACTTTGTCGACGGCCATCAGCACATCCACGTCTTTCCGCAGATTTGCGAAGCGCTCTTACGCGTCATCAAGGATGCCGCGCCGGGCGCGTGGCTGCGCCAATGCGGACGCTCCGCCGCCGCGCGCAAAAGCTTCGCCAACCCGAAAGGTTATGTGCTCGATGCGCTCAGCGCCCGCCTGGCGCGGCTTGCCGCGCGCGCCGGCGTGCGCACCAATCCTGCCTTCGCCGGCACCTATTCCTTCGCGCCGAGCGCGGATTTTACGAAACTGTTTCCGGACTTTCTCCACGGCCTGCCCGACGGCGGCGTCGTGATGTGTCATCCCGGCAAGGTCGACGACGAACTGCGCCGGCTCGATCCGCTCACCGATCTGCGCGAGCGCGAATACGCGTATTTTCTCGACGACGAGTTTCCGCGGCTGCTCGCCGCGCGCGGCGTGGCGCTCGACTAGCTTTTTCCGCTCATTCCCGCGCAAGCGGGAATCCAGAGTCGCCGGGTCCCCGCCGCCGCGGGGACGAGCGGTCCGAGGGTCAAATAATCACGACCTTGGTGCCGACGTGCACGCGGTTGTAAAGGTCCTCGACGTCCTCGTTGCGCATGCGGATGCAGCCCGAAGAGACATTCTGGCCGATGGTCCAGGGCTCGTTCGAGCCATGGATGCGGTAGAGCGTCGAGCCAAGGTAAAGCGCGCGGGCGCCGAGCGGATTGCCTAAGCCGCCGGCCATGAAATGCGGGATGCCCGGCTGCCGCGCGATCATTTCCGGCGGCGGCGTCCAGTCCGGCCATTTCTTCATCGCGGTGACGGTCTTCACGCCCGACCAGGTAAATCCAGGACGGCCGACGCCGATGCCGTAGCGCAGCGCTTTGCCGCCATCCTCGACCAGAAACAGAAACCTGTCCGGCGTATCGACGATGATGGTGCCCGCCGGCTCGCTGCCGTTATAGGCCACCACCTGGCGCGCGAATTTCGGATCGATCGGGTAACTGGATTCATCAGGCGGATTGGCGGGGTTATAGGCCAGTTGTTGCTGGGGCGGCGGCGAAGCGGCCGGCGCGGGCTCCGGCTGCGGCGCCGGCGCCTGATAGCCCGAATAGAGGTGGGACACCGGCACATTGATGGTCGGGCCGCCGAAAATCGCCTGCAGGAATCCGCCGCCGTTGGGACTTGCCGGAGCCGGATTGGGAGCCGGCGCCGGCGCGGCGGCCGTGTAAGCCTGCGGTGCCGCAGCGGCATAGGTTTGCGATGCCGGCCGGGGCGCCGCGTAAGTCTGCTGCCGCGCCGCCCTGTAACCCTGGGGCGGCGCCGGCGGGTAGCCTTGCGGCGCAGCGACCGCATAACCCTGCGGCGCGGCCGCCGGGTAGCCTTGCGGCGCATTCACATAGCGCGGCTGCTGCGCGTAATAATACTGCGGCGGCGGCGGCTGTTGCGGCGCATATCCCGGCTGTCCGCCGTAAGAATACACCGCCGTTTGCGCGAAGGCCGGAACGGAAAGCGCGCTCAGAAGGAGCGCGGTAGTGCAAATACGCCGCATCGCTGTACTCGTTACGCTGGTTTCACGCCGAGCGCGTCCACGCTCATGGCACGAGTACGCCCGTAAACCTCGACTGTTTGGTAAACAAATTACGGCGACGCGTTATTCGGACATTGTTCATCAAGTTAGAGTTGATTTTGTGTCAATGTCCGCAAAGCTTGGTTAACCGAACCTTGGCGTGAAGCGCGAGCGCGCGTGAACGCGGCATTAAGTGGGGCGGGGTACGGTCCACCGGTCACAGTCGGTAATGCCATGCCCGAACCGCGCAGGGTTTTTCGCATCGAACAAACCGCCGCCGCGCGCCGGGCGCACCATGACCCCAGCGTGTCGGTCTCCTCGCACAGCGGCGAGGTCATGCAGGCGCTCGCCGCATTGCAGGCCTTGATGAGGGCGGCGCCGAGTCCACCGACGACCGATGCCGCCGCGTCGCGGACGTCCAGCGGCGCTTATGCCCAGAAAGCGCGGCAAACGGACGACATGACGCGCATCGCCGACGAGCTTGATGCGGTGACCGCCGGCACCGCGCAGGCGACGCAGAAAATTCTCGCCGCCGCCGAAGAGATCGATCAGCTCGCCAACAATTTGGCGGCCGCGCTCAAGGGCAGACTAGAGCGGGAATTGGCGCAGGACATCGCCGACAGCGCGCTGCGCATTTTTGAAGCCTGCAATTTCCAGGACCTAATCGGCCAGCGCGTCGCCAAGGTGATGAAGACCCTCAAAGTCGAGGAGGCCCTCTCGCCGCCCGCAAGCGACGACGCGCCGGATCTGCACGGGCCGCGGCTCGACGGCGACAAAGGCCATCTGTCGCAGCGCGATATCGACGCGATGTTCGAGGGCTGATCCTTCTCCGCGGACCGCCGCTAAGAGTGACGGAGGATTGCTCTACTGCCCCACCGGCCTCATCGGCGGCCGGCCCGCGGCCCGCGCGGTGCCCTCAGGCGCGCAACGCACATAGACCCCGGTGCCGTAACGGCCGGCGACTTCCGGATCCATCCATTTGAGCACCATGGTGCGACCGTCGAACGACACGATCTCGCGGTCCTGCATGCCGCCGGGCGGACCGGGTGGGCCGATATAATTCGCCCCGTTCTGCGAGCCTTTGAGCTGCAACTCCTGCAATTGCGCGGAATCGGCAAGGTACATCATCACGCCGCCATTCGGGCCGCGCGTGATCTCGACCGGCTGGCCGCATTGTTGACGCGCCGCGGCTGCGGTGCGCGCCAGATCCTGGTCGCGGTGGAAGGCGCCGTAACCCCAGCGGCCGACGATATCGTCCGGCCGGTATTTGGATGGGATCGCCGGCTGTTCCGGAACCGGCGGCGCCGCCGTCTCCTGCGGCGCCGGCGTGTTGGACGTGCAAGCCGCAAGCGCGAGCATCAGCCCCGCCGCGAGGCCAAACGCCAATCGCCGATACGGCGCGCTGCGATGGGACGGGCTCATGGGCGTATCCTCCCGAAACCGGGCGCGAAACGGAACTGCGCCCGTTTTAGCGCTTCGACCTTTCGACTTTGTTGCAAATTGCGCCCTCGGAATAAACCATCAAAGCAGTCGTGGACGATTGCGGCCCGGATGGGGCGGTTACGCCGTTGCCCGGCGGCTGGAACCATTGCGGGCGGAGCGGCCGCCATTGCCGCCCTGCCCGGCCGGCTTTGCCTTGGCATGCACCGTTTTGGGCCGCGGATCGACCGGCGGCGCCGATTTGTGGATGCTCAGCACCCGCATCTGCTCGGGATCGCCAAAGAAGTCGCTGTCGGCGCAATAGCCGGCGGCGTGGATGCCGGCGATGGCGCAGATATCATCCATCTCGTTGGCATCGCCGGTAATGCCGATCGCGGCAACCACTTCGCCGGATTTGTCGCGGATCAACTGACCGCCGCCTTCGAGGAACAGCGGATAATCGGCAAGGTTCTCGATTGACTGCATGAACAGCGGCTTCTCATTGGCCTTCTGCAGCACGAGCTTGGACGGCCGTCCCAGCGCCAGCGCGCCATAGGCTTTGCCATAGCAAACTTCGAAGCGCAGCATCGAGGCATGGTCCTGCTTCTGGAACGCCTTGACCCGTCCGCCGGCGTCGAGAACGATTGCGCTCATCGGCCGGCATTTATGTTTCTTGGCCGCGGCGAAAGTCGCCGCGATGATGGTATTGGCCTCCTCGAGCGTCAGCGCGCGCATTTTCCGGTTCCTCCTCGTCCGCCGCGGCAGAGATTAGCAGCGAACGGCACGCGCCCACTAGCAAGCCTTTGCCGTTTGCCATTTCTGCGGCTGCGCCTTGACAGCGCAGCGGCCGCGTCTTATCTCCCCGTAGCCTCTCTGGCACTCAGTGACTATGAGTGCTAAGGCTCTGTCAGGACAACGATTTTCACAACACGAACGCCGCCATAGCTTGCCAATCATTTGAAAGCTTGCGCGGCACCGAGGTGATTTATGGCGAAGACCAAGTTCCGGCCGCTGCATGATCGCGTGGTCGTCAAGCGTATCGAGGCCGACGAGAAGTCCAAGGGCGGCATCATCATTCCCGACACCGCCAAGGAGAAGCCGTCGGAGGGCGAAGTCGTCGCTGTCGGCCCCGGCGGCCGTGACGAGAACGGCAAGCTTATTCCGATCGAGCTCAGGTCCGGCGACCGGGTGCTGTTCGGCAAATGGTCGGGCACCGAGGTCAAGCTCGACGGCGAGGATCTCCTGATCATGAAGGAGTCCGACATCATGGGCGTGATCGCCTAAACAAATTCCAAGGAGAAATCAGAAATGTCCGCGAAAGACGTAAAATTCTCAACCGACGCCCGCGACCGCATGCTGCACGGCGTCGAGACGCTCGCCAATGCGGTGAAAGTCACGCTCGGCCCGAAAGGCCGCAACGTCGTGCTCGACAAGTCGTTCGGCGCTCCCCGCATCACCAAGGACGGCGTCACCGTCGCCAAGGAGATCGAGCTCGAAGACAAGTTCGAGAACATGGGCGCGCAGATGGTGCGCGAGGTGGCGCAGAAGACCAACGACGTCGCCGGCGACGGCACCACGACGGCGACCGTGCTCGCCGCGGCGATCGTCAAGGAGGGCGTCAAGTCGGTGGCCGCCGGCATGAACCCGATGGATCTCAAGCGCGGCATCGACCTTGCGGTCAACGCCGTGGTCGAGGACATCAAGAAGCGCGCCAAGAAAGTCAGCTCGTCCGCCGAAGTGGCCCAGGTCGGCACCATTTCTTCGAACGGCGACCACGAAGTCGGCAAGATGATCGCGCAGGCGATGCAAAAGGTCGGCAACGAAGGCGTCATCACCGTCGAGGAAGCCAAGGCGCTCGACACCGAGGTCGAGATCGTCGAGGGCATGCAGTTCGACCGCGGTTATCTGTCGCCCTACTTCATCACCAACGCCGAGAAGATGGTGGCCGATCTCGAAGACGCTTACATTCTGCTGCACGAGAAGAAGCTGGCGCAGCTGCAGGCCATGCTGCCGGTGCTTGAAGCGGTGGTGCAGTCCGGCAAGCCGCTTTTGATCGTCGCCGAGGACATCGAAGGCGAGGCGCTCGCCACCCTTGTGGTCAACAAGCTGCGCGGCGGGCTGAAAGTGGCGGCGGTGAAGGCGCCGGGATTCGGCGATCGCCGCAAGGCCATGCTGGAAGACATCGCCATCCTCACCGGCGGCCAGCTCATCGCCGAGGACCTCGGCATCAAGCTCGAAAGCGTGACCCTTAACATGCTCGGCCGCGCCAAGAAGATCGTGATCGAGAAGGAGAAGACCACGATCGTCGACGGCGCCGGCAAGAAGAAGGACATCGAGGGCCGCGTCAACCAGATCAAGGCGCAGATCGAGGAGACCACCTCCGACTACGACCGCGAGAAGCTGCAGGAGCGGCTGGCCAAGCTCGCCGGCGGCGTCGCGGTGATCCGTGTCGGCGGCGCGACCGAAGTCGAGGTCAAGGAGAAGAAGGACCGCGTCGAGGACGCGCTCAACGCCACCCGCGCCGCGGTCGAGGAAGGCATCGTGCCGGGCGGCGGCGTCGCGCTGCTTCGCGCCAAGAAGGCGATCGGCAAGCTGCACAATTCGAATTCCGACGTGCAGGCCGGCATCAACATCGTGCTCAAGGCGCTGGAGGCGCCGCTGCGGCAGATCGCCGAGAATGCCGGCGTCGAGGGCTCGATCGTGGTCAACAAGATCTCCGAGAACAAGTCCGAGACCTACGGCTTCGACGCCCAGACCGAGGAATACGTCGACATGCTCGACCAGGGCATCGTCGATCCGGCCAAGGTGGTGCGCGCGGCGCTGCAGGACGCGGCCTCCGTCGCCGGCCTGCTGGTGACCACCGAAGCCATGGTCGCCGAGCTGCCCAAGGACCAGCCGGCTATGCCGGCGATGCCCGGCGGCGGCGGCATGGGCGGCATGGGCTTCTAGTCCATCCGCCCAAACGTCTTGAATGTTCGAAGTCGGCCAAGGCCGACTTCGAATGGCGGGATGGACTTTTAAATCCGTCCAGCCAAATATCGAAACGACGAAGGGCGCGGCTCACGCCGCGCCCTTTTTCTTTTTCGTCCGCAGGATTGCTGGGCGATCGTGCGATCAGCGCCGATCGTCGCCGTCGTGATCGTCGTCGCCATCGTGGTCGAACGAGGAGAACACCACGGCGCCCGTCGTCTCGTCGAGGATGAGCCGGCGGTGATCGGCGTCGCGCTGATCGAAATCGAACATGCGCTCCATCGATCCCGCGATCGTGTCCATCGAGCCGCCGGGCTGGATGCGTTCGCCGGCGAGCCAATTGTCCTCGATGAAGCGCAGGATCGAAGTCTGGTCGATCAGGCTGTGGTCGACGAAGTTGGGCTTGGCAAACGGCGAGATCACGAGGAACGGCATCCGCGTGCCGTAGCCGCAGCGGCCCCAGGCCGGCGAGCCGCCGAAGCCCTGAAGCGGCGTCGTCGGCGCCGGCTTGCCCTGCTGCGCGCCGGTCGCGCACTTGGCAAAGCCGTTGAGCGTGTCGGTCGGAATGTTCAGCGCCGTGTTGACCAGGGTCGGCGAGAACGACGGATTGACGATCGGCGGCATCTGGTGGTCGTACCAGCCGTCGGAATCGTCCCAGGTGATCACCACCGCGGTCTCGCTCCATTCCGGGCTCTTCTGCAGCGCGTTGATGACGCGAACGACGAAATGCTGCTCGTCGAGCGGATCGGAATAGCCGGCATGGCCGTCTTCGAACGCCGACGCCTTGAGGAAGCTCACCGCCGGCAGGTTGCCGGCTTTCAGCGCGTCGAAGAAGTCGTGGAGGTCGTACTGATGGTTCGCCGGATCGGGGTTGTGCGTGCCCGGAATATTGCTGTGCCCGATCGCGGCGACCGAGCTCGGCCGGGCGTGCAGCTCGTTGCGGGTCGTGGCGTAATACTGAAACGGCTGGTGATGCGGGATGTAGTCGAGCGAGGTGAACGCCGGCGTTCCCGGCGCCGTCGGATTGGTCTCGCGGTTGCAGCCGGTGGTGCTGTTCGGGTTGGTGACGGTCAAATCGAAGCCGCCTTCGAACCAGCCCCAGGTGACGCCCTGGGCATTGAGCAGATCGCCGACATTGCGGCCGGCCATGGTCACCTGATCGGCGCCGGCCGAGCACTTGTCGCCGAGCGGATCGGCGTCGCCGATCAAGGTCAGATTGCTCGGGCTGTGCGAGGCGTCGCCGAAGGTTTCGTGCGTCGAATGCAACAGGTTGCCCGAGCTGCCGATGACATTGAGCGTGGCGGAAAAACCGTTGCTCTGTCCGGCGATCAGGTTGATGGCGCCGGGCGACGACGGTCCGAACTGCGTCGTGTACATGTTGTCGTTCAGCGCATAGTGCTGCGCATAGTTCCACAGCGCCGTGACCGTGTTGCCGTCGTAGTAGCCCATCACCAGGCCGGTCGTGGTGACGGCCGCGGGCGGCGCCAGCGGCGGCGGACCGGCGGTGCCGGTCCAGGCCGGGAAGCCGTCCATGTTGCCGTTGTCGTAGGCGCTCTGCTCGGGCTGATCGTTGTGGCCCTGATCGTTGGTCAGCGCCTGAGCCGGCGACAGGCGGAACGGATTGGCGGCGCCTGCGCCGTTGGTCCGCACGTTGTTCGGCGCAAACGTCGGCAGGTTCGGATTGCTGTTGGGATTGTGGTTGATCAGATCGACGCCGGTGAGCGGCCTGAAGCCGTGGGTCGGATCGAGCGGTGCGAGCAGCGTGTTGATGCTCTTCGGCGTGCGGCGCGAGGCGTGGAACGGCGTTTCGCCCGAATTGTTCTGCGCCACCGGATAGGTGCCGAAGTAATGATCGAACGACACGTTCTCCTGGAAGATCACCACCAGATGCTTGATCGGCGTCTTGGTGAAGATATGCGGTAGATCGTCCCGATCGCGATCGTCGGCGACCGCCGCGACGGCAGCGCAAGCGAACGCCGCCGCCAGACAGCCGGAAACAGCTAAACGAGCCTTCATGAGTTGCTCCCTTGACCAGACATCGGGGCCGCAGGATGCAATGCACCACCGTGCGCCAAGGCCATCGTGAGCCAAGGCGACGGGCCGGCGCGACCGATGCATAGCGCGCCGCGCGCGGAAGGCCTCCGCGCACGAAACGCCCGCCCCAACTGGACCTGCGCGCGCAGGCTTAGCGGCGCCTGATGACAGCGCGCTGAGAATTCAATTGCAGCCAAGTGACGGTGGATGTCGGGGAGTGCAATAATTTCGTCATGAAAGTGAAAGAACGGCGATGGCGCGCACGGCACGCCGCGCGTCAGTTGGTCATGCGGCGGAACCGCAGCGTGGTCGGCCCGACAAGCTCGACGACCTCGCCGCGGCCGCGCCACGCGGTCACTTGCGACAGCGCGGTGAGCAGATCCTGGTCGGCGGCCTGACGCGCCGGCGTGCATTGCGGCGGCGGCGCCGGCGGATCGGCGGCGACGATGGTCAAGGCGCTGTCGCCGACCGTGGCGGAGCCGCGCACGCTGACGCACCACAGATCGATGGTCGCGGTGCCATTGTCGTCGATTTCGATCATCGGGATGCGCTTGCCGCCGGGAAGCCGGGCGGCGTCAAGCATCAGCTCGGTGCCGAAGGGAAATGCGCTGTCGCCGGCGCTGGCGGCGGCGGCAGAGCCCAGCACCATTGCCACGATGAAAAAAGGCCCGCCGCGCATCGTTGCTCCGATCGTCACGGATCGCGGATGGCGAATAGCCAATTGGGTCCGAAAAAGCTAGGGGCGAGCGGCGAATGACACGCATTCGCCGCTCGCCCCTGATTTCACGCGTAAAGCGTCCCGTCCTTTAAGCCTTCGGCAGATTGGCGATGCCGGGGAAGAACAGGTAGCAGGCGATCCCGATCAGCACGAGATAGACCAGCAGCACGATGGTCCAGCCGAAGTTGTGGCGGATCACCTCGCCCTCGTTGCGGACGAACTC
>DATJBH010000004.1:0-4445 GCA_035515455.1 Xanthobacteraceae bacterium | reverse complement strand
GGTGCGCTGCAGCAGCCTTTCCTGGCTGAGCACGCTCTCGTAGTCGGTGCGATAGGCCATGGTGGCGATCGCGCCGCCGCCCGTCCCCTCGCTCGCCTTGTCGATCAGATTGCGCAGCTCCTGCTCGCGCTTCTGCAAGGTGACCTGCTGCGCCACCAGATCTTTGCAGTGATAGGCGGCATAGCGGGCGGGATCGACGACGAGCGATCCGTAGCCGTCACTCATGCCACAGCCGGCAAGCGCGAGCCCGGCGAAAGGGAAGCCGACGGCGATCGCGATCGCGGCGAAGCGACGCACGCCCGCGCGACCGGGCTCACGACCGGGTTCATGGCCGGACTCTTGGCCGCTATCGCTTGATCGCATCGGCTGCGTGTCCCAGCAGCAAAGAGCACGCCCGTCTGCACGCTTGCTGCGCCGCAAATATGGCGGCGCGAGCCCCGTCGCGCCTCGCAACCCGTATACGGGCCTATGGAGTTGCGTGACGATATTGTTACAATTCCATGAGGACTTTGTAACGAGTGTGCCGCCCGATGAGCCTCGCCTGGATGACCTGGTCCAATCCGGTCGCGATCTGGTGGAGTTTTCTCCTTGCCGCCAGCAGCGCCAATATCGCCCTGTTGCTGTGGCTGCTCGGCCGTTTCCGCAAGGCAACCATCGGCCGGACCGGCGGCGCCGCTGCATTCGAGTTCCTTCTCCTCTTGAGCGCCGCCTATGTTTTCGGCTGCGCCTTCCGCTCGGTACTGCCGCGCGCGGATGTGCAGCGGATCTGCCTGTTCGACACGTGGCTGTCGAGCGTCTTTGTCGGCCGCTCCGTCGCGACCGTCGCGGAACTCTGTTTTGTGCTGCAATGGGCGATCGTGCTGCGCCTCCTTGCCGACATCGCCAACGCCGACACCGCCCGCAACGTCTCCAAAGCGATCGTCCCGTTGATCGTTCTCGCCGAATGCTGCTCGTGGTATGCGGTGATCACCACCAACTATCTCGGCAATGTGCTCGAAAATTCGCTGTGGGCGGTGACGTTCGCGCTCGTCGCCGTGGCGCTGCTGCGGCTCGTGAGCAGCTTCCGCGGCCCCGCGCGGCTGCTGATTGCGGGAGCCGCGGTGGGCGCCTCGGCTTACGTCGTCTTTATGTGTACGATCGACGTGCCGATGTATTTCCTGCGCTGGCAGGCGGACGCCGAGAGCGGCCGGGAATTCTTCGGGCTCTTTGGCGGCCTTTACGATGCGGCGACTCATTGGGTCGTGAGCCACGACCTCGCCGCGTGGGAGGACGAGATCGCGTGGATGTCGCTCTATTTCAGCATGGCGGTGTGGGCGAGCCTGGCGCTGGGGAGCTTCGGCCTTGTGGCGCACCTGTTGCCGCGCTATCGCGTGCGACCGGCGGTGAAGCCGGCGCAGCGGCCGCTCGCGGCGGCGGCGCACTAGCTGCTAATATTAGCTGCCAAACGGAGCTGACCGGCGGCCGCGGAGCTTGCTGCGCTCCGGCGCAATCGGCCGCATGGTCCAACAGGCGGAGGGGAATCCACATGGAGTTCGCACGCGCAAGCCTCGAGATCGACGGCGCGGTCGCCATCCTGAGCATGAACCATCCGGAGGTGCTCAACGCGCTTTCGGAGGAGATGCTCAAGGGCATGAGCGATGCGCTCGATGCGCTTGCCGGATCGAACCGTCCCGTCCGCTGCCTGATGATCACCGGCGCAGGCCGCGCCTTCTCGGCCGGCGCCAACCTGCAGGAGCGCGAGGAGGCGCCGCTGCCGGGCCGCGCCGGCCGCGTGCTGGAGACGCTCTATCACCCGTTCCTGCGCCGGCTGCGCGATCTGCCCTACCCGCTCGTCACCGCGGTCAACGGCGCCGCCGCCGGCGCCGGCATGAGCATCGCGCTCATGGGCGATCTCGTCCTCTGCGCGCGCTCCGCCTATTTCCTGCAGGCGTTCCGCAGGATCGGCCTGGTGCCCGATTGCGGCTCGACCTGGCTCCTGCCGCGGCTCATCGGGCGGGCGCGGGCGATCGAGCTGTCGCTCCTCGGCGAGCGGCTGCCGGCGGAAACCGCGCTCGCCTGGGGCCTCGTCAACCACGTTTATGATGACGCCGCGCTGATCAGCGAGGCGCGCAAGCTCGCGCACGAGCTTGCCGCCGGGCCGACCGTGGCGCTCGGCCTGATCCGAAGGCTCTACTGGGAGAGTACGGAGAACTCGCACGAAGAGCAGCTTGATCTCGAGGTCCGCCTGCAGCGGACCGCCGGCGCCTCGGCCGACGCCAAAGAGGGCGTGCAGGCGTTCCTGCAGAAGCGGGCGGCGAAGTTTGCCGGGGTGTGAATAAGCTGATTGGAGGCGTGGTTGCATAATCCTTATGAACTTGCTCGGAACGCGCAGGAGAACTTTGGGACAGTGCTTATGTTTGCGTTCGGGCGCCCAGCAGTGGGAAGCGTACTCAATGAAAGATTTAAGGGCGAATGGAAATTCCTGAACAAAGTCGTTTACGAGGTATCAGAGCGACGCGCCGACCGCGCGTTATTGGAAATGGCGGTTCAACTTCGAGCGCTGGACGATCTCAACGATCTGAATAGTTCGTTTCAGCAACAAACGCTGCCCTCGTTGGGCATCGTAGTTCAGGGTGATGGCTCACAGACTGAACTCTACTTCCGCGACATGATGAACAAGATCATACACGCTGGAGGTTTCAGCTGGGAACTAGCAGACGTGAAAGCTCCCACCATCGTGTGCCTATCGAACGATGGAACGCGATGGAAGGAGGCGCACATCAATCTCGTAACATTGATGATGTACCTGGGAGGCTTGATGTTCTAAAGAATTGTTTGGCAAAAACAGGCGGCATTCGCGCCATCTAAATAAGTCCCAGCCATCGTGCGCCCAACAACGCGAATACGACAAGGGCCATGATGGCTGGAATACCTAGTGCCTGCACCTCACATTTTCCCCAACGCACAAGAAGTGCGTGGGCCGATTTTCTCCGTTGCGCTGAGGGCGCACCTCTTACTGAAATTGAGCGGTGCATCGCATGTAACCCCTGAGACTCCTCAAAGCACTCGTGACCAAAGATTACGCCAGACCCTAGCCGTTTCTGCCAATCGGGCAGTGACGCGCGCAAACGAAAAATCTTTATGATTTTCCATTTGAGCCGTGGTGCGCACCGCGGGACTTGAACGTCCCCGCCCATACTGTGGGGTGCTTAGATCCACTGTATGCAAGCAGCAGAGGCTCTATCCAACTGAACTACGCTCGCGCGAAAGGATAAATGCGAGTCGTGTTTCGGCAACCGCAAAAAAATGGTTCGGCATTCGACTTTGAACTAGCAGCTGGTATCAAGTTGCATACACCCGGCACTTAAGCCATTGAGTAAATAGCTGATTTCACGTTTTCGCGAAATTGTCGTACAGGCAGATCTGCGCTCCGTAGGGTCCGTGAACAAATAAATCCGGACCTCTACCAACCGGGCCGAAACTCTAGTCCAACAATTTTCATGCGAATAAGCCATTCATCACGCAGGGATTTTTTTGCGCAATGTCAGCGGGTTGCTCCACTTCTGCACGCGCTGAACAAATAAAAATGAATCACGCAGAGACGGCTAGTTGTTGGCCTGCCGGGCACCAAATTCGCGAATGTGGCCAGAATTGCTACCGCGATTCTACTCACTGAGAAATCTAGCACTACTTTGCCAGATTTTTAGCTGCGCGGGATTCCCGAATCAGTTTTTCAATGATTCATGGGTGGTCGGCTTTTGGAGGGCCGACCATGAGGAGCACACCGTCGAATTGGGAAGATGAGCTTGGCCGATGGCTTAAACCGTTCTTGGATCGCTTGGATCACAAGGCGCGGCGGCGGATGTGTCCGCTCTACGTGGCGGGGCTAATCGGGCCCGGTGAGCGCAAGAGCATTCAGCCCTTGGCGGAGCGGCTAGCGCCCGGCGACTACGATCAGCTGCATCATTTTGTTGCGGCCGGGGTCTGGGATGCGGCGCCATTGGAGACCGAACTGCTCGTTCAAGCAGACCGGTTGGTCGGCGGCGGGGATGCGGTGTTGGTAATCGACGACACCGCGGTGCCGAAGAAGGGCCGGCACTCGGTCGGTGTCGCTGCACAATATGCTTCGGCGCTGGGTAAGACCGCGAATTGCCAGACGCTGGTGTCACTGACGCTTGCACGGGGCGAAGTGCCGGTGATGTTGGCCTTGCGCCTTTTTCTTCCCGACAGTTGGACGGGCGACCAGGTGCGGTTGAAGCGAGCCGGCGTTCCAGTCGACTGCCGAACCGCACGGACGAAGCCAGAGATCGCCCTGGCTGAGATCGATCGCGTGATGGCGGCCGGTGTGCGCTTCGGTTGCGTCCTGGCCGATGCCGGTTACGGGCTAAGCGCGCCGTTTCGCCACGGGCTCACAGAGCGCCATCTTGCCTGGGCGGTCGGCATTCCTCGTCACCTCAAGGTGTACC
>DATJBH010000003.1:0-3841 GCA_035515455.1 Xanthobacteraceae bacterium | reverse complement strand
GGAATACGGTGCGGCCCGACCGGCATCCGGCGGGCCAATTCCGGAGCTGCCCCCGCAACTGTCAGCGGAGAGCTCGTCTCCAGAATGCCACTGCGCTTTGCGGTGCAAGGCGCGGGAAGGCGGCGACGAGCGAAGACCCGCAAGCCAGGAGACCTGCCTGAACGACGTCATCCTTCCACCGTGCGGGGCGCGCGGCTGGGGCGGGCTTCCGCTGCGGTTGACACTGACTGGTCACGCGGATGGAGGCCGCCCGTGCTCTATCTTGACGTTTCGGACTCTTCATTGACATCGGACGGCGCGCGTCCGCGCCTGTCTGCCGTGAAAATTCGGCGGACGGACGCGATGGGCATGCCGATCGCGTCGCCGGGCGTGCCGGCAGTGCGCGAAACGCTTTCGCTCGACGCTTCGATGCCCGGCCGCGACATGCGTCGAATTGGAATTGGAATATCTAAAAAAGAAAGTTGTTGCCGCGCGCGGGACGACCGTAGCACAAAGGCGAACTGGGAGACGCTGCGCGGCGCGCGGGGCGCAAATTGGCGGACAAGCCGGCATCGCGGCATCGGCAGCATGCCGTGATCGGTCCCGTCGTTTGTTGGTGGGCGTCAGATGACGGACCTCGAGCAGACAAAAAGCCATGACGGCGCGCCGCCAAGGCGCGCGCCATTCCGCCCCGCGCGTCCGGGACCGGCACTTGCGCTGATCCTGGCGGCGATGGTGCTCGGCGCCGCGCTCGATCGGCTGTTGTCCTCGTCGGGCATGTTGGCCAGCGCGGAAGGGACCGAGACCGGCCGCATCGTCGCACAGTTCATCAGGCAGGGAAGTCGGATCGTGGTTCCGGCGGGTTCACCTCTACGCGGCCGGCTGGTCGTGGCTCCGACTCAAGCCAAGGAAGTCGCCCGCATACTGGTGTTGCCAGCGGTGGTGGAGGCCGATCCAGGCCGCACCGTCAAGGTGCTGCCGCCGGTCGCCGGCCGCGTCGTCAGCCTGAAGGTGCAACTCGGGGAACGCGTCGCCGCGGGCCAGGAGCTGCTGGTGCTCGACTCCGGCGATCTGGCGCAGGCATTTTCCGACGACGAAAAGGCCCGCACCGAGCTGACGCTGACCAAGCAGGCGCTCGACCGCCAGCTCGGCCTGGAGAAAAGCGGCGGCGCCGCGATCAAGGACCGCGAGCAGGCGGAGAGCGACTACGCCCAGGCGCAAGCAGAATTCGAGCGGGCCGAGACACGCTTGCGCTCGATCGGCGTGTCGCCGGAGCAGATGCAGAAGACGCGGCTATTGACCGTCAAGGCGCCTATGGCCGGCAGCGTCATCGATCTCGACGTGGCGCCGGGCGCCTTCCTCAACGATTTCACCGCGGCCATCATGACCATCGCCAATCTGGAAACGGTGTGGGTCACCGCAAGTGTGCCGGAAAAAGACACCGCCTTCGTGTCCGACGGCCAATCGGTCAGCGTCAGTTTCCCGGCCTATCCGGGAGAAGTCTTCGACGGCAAAGTGCTATTCGTCAGCGACGTGCTCGATCCCGACACCAGACGCACCAAGGTGCGCGTCGCCTTCGACAATCCGGCCAAGGCGTTGAAGCCCGGCATGTTCGCCAATGCGACTTTCGCTGCGCCGACAGCGACGCGGCTCGTCGTGCCGACGTCCGCGCTGCTGATGAGCAACGACTCGACGAGCGTGTTTGTCGAAGTCGCCCCGTGGACGTTCGAACGGCGCGTGATCGAGACGGCCTATCAGGAAGACAATGCCGTTGCGGTCAAGAGCGGCCTCAGTCCGGGCGATAAAGTGATCGTGCAGGGGGCGGTGCTGCTCAATGATTGATCGGTTCGTCGCCTTTTGTTTCAAGAAGCGCGCCGTCGTGATGCTGATCGCGGTGTTCGCCTGCGGCTACGGCATCTTCGCCTGGTCCCAACTCGCGATCGACGCCTATCCGCCGCTCAGTCCGGTCTCCGCGCAAGTCACCACCCAGGTGCCCGGGCTCGCCGCCGAGGAGATCGAGCAACAGATCACCATTCCGCTGGAGCGCGCCCTCAACGGCACTCCCGGACTGACCAATATGCGATCGGTCAGCACCTTTGCGTTGTCGCAGATCAACCTGTTGTTCCGCGACAGCGCCGAGGATTATTGGGAGCGCCAACGCGTCACCGAGCGCATCGCCGGCGTGACGCTGCCGTCCGGGGCGCAGCCGACGCTGGATGCGGTCACCTCGCCGGAGGGTGAAATCTACCGTTACACGCTGGAATCCGACACCAAGAACCTGATGGAGCTGTCGGAGATCCAGCGTTGGATCGTCATTCCGGCCTTGGAGCAGGTGCCCGGAGTGGCGACGGTCGACAATTTCGGCGGCTTCACCCGGGAATACCGGCTGGTGCTCGACCCGACCGAATTGCTGCGTTACGGCATCGGTATCAACGACGTCATCAATGCGATCAACGCCAACAGCGCCAATGCCGGCGGCGGCAGAGTGTCCCGTGGCGACCAGAGCTTTGTCGTGCGCGGCGTCGGGCTGGTGCGCACCCTCGAAGACCTCGGCAATATCGTCGTCACCCAGCGCGACAACCTGCCGATACTGGTCAGCGATCTCGGCACTTTGAACTACGACCATCAGGAGCCCGAAGGCATCCTCGGCAAGGACCGTAATCCGGCCACCATCGAAGGCATTGTCGATCTGCTCAAATACGAGAACGCCTCGAAGACCATCGACGGCATCCATGCCAAGGTCGCCGAGTTGCAGAAGCAGCTTGCGCCGCAAGGCGTCCGCATCGTCCCCTATATCGATCGCGGCGATCTGGTCGCCGCAACCGTCAGCAAGGTTGCGCACACCCTGATCGAGGGCGTCGGCCTGGTTTGCATCGTCCTGATCCTGTTTTTCGGCAGCGTCCGCGGCGGCTTGATCGTCGCAGTGACGGTTCCGCTGGCGCTTGTTTCCATTTTCGTCTTGATGAATGCCGCAAAAATGTCGGCCAGCATGTTGTCGCTCGGGGCGCTCGACTTTGGCGTCATCGTCGACGGCGCGATCGTCGTGACCGAGAACATTTTGCGCCGCCGCGAGGCCAAGCCCCACGCAGAATTGACCGAAGACGACGCGAGGTCGGCGACGGGCCAAGTGGCGCGGCCGATCTTCTTCGCGACCTTAATCATCGCGACCGCCTATTTCCCGCTGTTCTTCCTGCAGCGCGGCGAGGCGGCTTTGTTCACGCCGATGGCCCTCACCATCGGCTTTGCGCTGTTCGGCGCGCTGCTCTGTACGCTGGCGCTGATCCCGGGCCTCGCTTACCTCGCATTCCGCAGGCCGCGCCCGGTGTTTCGCAACAAGCCGCTCGAGCGGCTGGGACGCGCCTACCACGACCGGCTGGCGCGATTGCTCGATCGGCCGCGGCTGTCCTACGTCGCAGTCGCGCTGACCTTCGCCCTCATTGCCGTGTTCGGCAATGCGGTCGGCCGCGACTACTTGCCAGACCTGGACGAGGGCGCGCTGTGGCTTCAGGTCCAGCTGCCAAGCGGCCTGTCGCTCGACGCCGCAAGCAAGATGGCCAGCGAATTGCGGCGCACGATTCTGGAATTCCCGG
Source organism: Xanthobacteraceae bacterium (assembly GCA_035515455.1). GTDB lineage: Bacteria > Pseudomonadota > Alphaproteobacteria > Rhizobiales > Xanthobacteraceae > BOG-931. The sequence continues at coordinate 272 of DATJBH010000003.1, read as the reverse complement.
AAGTATCCTATGTGGTTACCCAACTCGGCCGCGAAGACGAAGCGGTCGATGCTTGGACGCCGTCGCACGTCGAGGCTCCAGTCGGGCTGAAACCGTACGATACCTGGCCCTCGGGCGAGACCAAGGCCGATTTCGTGCGCAAGCTGAACGACCGGCTGCAGCAGATACCCGGTATCAATTTCGGCATCAATCAGCCCATCAGCGACATGGTGTTCGACCTGGTCGGCGGCGCCCACAGCCTGTTGGTGATCAATGTCTTCGGCGACGATTTC
>DATJBH010000002.1:0-2536 GCA_035515455.1 Xanthobacteraceae bacterium | reverse complement strand
GTCGTATTGGCGCGCTCGTTCGGCGCCGGCAAGCTGCGGATCTACCGCTCGATCTATCTGCCGGCGATGGCGCCGCAGATCGTGACCGGGCTTCGGCTTGGCATCATCTTCGATATCATCGGCATCCTGCTCGCGGAAATGTACGCCTCACGCAGCGGCCTGGGCGTGCTGCTGCTCCGCTGGGGCGAATCCTACGCTGTCGACAAATTGATGGCGGCCACCGTGCTGATATCGGTCGTCACCATCCTGATCAACGAACTGATGCGTGTTTTCGAACATCGCGTCGGGCGCTGGCGGCAAGCCGTGGAGTTCCAATGACGCCGGCCCGGCCGATCGTGATCGAAACGCGACGACTAGGAAAAGTCTTCAGTGTCGACCGGGCGCCGATCGTGGCGCTCGAGGACATCTCCTTTTCCGTGCCGGAAGGCAGCTTCGTGTCGCTGGTCGGTCCAAGCGGTTGCGGCAAGTCGACCTTGCTGCAGATTCTCGCCGGCCTGGTTTCGAGCAGCTCCGGCGAGGTTTTGGTCGACGGCGTGGCGGTGCGCCATCCGGTACCGGATAAGATTTCAGTGATGTTTCAAGATGCCACGCTGTTGCCGTGGAAACGCATCACCGAGAACATCGAATTTCCATTGGAAATTGCCGGCATGGCGGCGGCCGAGCGGCACAAGCGGGCGGCCGAGATGCTGGCGCTCGTAGGCTTGGCCGAATTCGGCGAGCGTTATCCGCACGAGCTTTCCGGCGGCATGCGCCAGCGTATCGCCATAGCGCGGGCGCTGGCGCCCAATCCGCGGATTCTGCTGATGGACGAGCCGTTCGGCGCGCTCGACGAGCAGACCCGGATCAAGATGGGTCATGAGCTTCTCCGCATTTGGGCGAAGACCAGAAAGACGATCTTTTTCATTACCCACAGCCTGACCGAGGCCCTCTTCCTCTCCGACACCGTGCTGGTGATGAGCCATCGTCCCGGACGGATCGTGGGCGTCATCGAGGATACGCTGCCGCGACCGCGGACCTACGACATTATCGGCAGCGCTGAATTTGGCGCGGCGCGCAACCGCATTTGGAAGCTCATCAGCCAGGACGACGACGAGGCTGCCGAAGGCGGCATGGCGAGCTTATGATTATGCGCCGGCTCCTCGTCATCGTCGTCTTTCTCGGCGCCTGGGAAGCGACCCGCCGCTTCAACCTGGTCGGACCGTTGTTGGTCGCTTCGCCGGGCGAGATCGTCGGCGCGCTGGTCAAATCGTGGCCCGACTACCTCGGGGCGCTGCGCTTTACAGTGACGGAAATCGCCATCGCGCTCGCCGCCGCCTGGACGGTCGGCATCGCAACCGGCGTGATCGCGGGGATGATCCCATTTCTCGGCGCGACGTCGGGGCCGCTATTGTCTTCGCTGTTCGCCGTGCCCCTGATTACCTGGTATCCCCTGTTCATGGTCTGGTTCGGCATCGGCATGACGTCGAAGATCATTTACGCCGCGGTGTCGGGGTTCTTCCCAATCGCCATCAATACCATGAACGGCATTCGCAGCACGGATCCCCGCTATGTCGCGTTCGGCCGCGCCATCGGCTGTTCGCACCGCCAGGTGGTGTTTCGTATCCTGCTGCCGATGGCTATGCCGTCGATCATGTCGGGTCTGCGGATCGGCACCGCGCTGATCGTGATCGGCGTGATCGTCGCCGAAATGCTCGCCTCACTGGGCGGGATCGGCTACTTGATCTCGTACTACCGGTCGATCTACGCGACCGGCCACGTTTATCTCGGCATCCTGTTCGCGCTGGCTTGCGCTCTCGCCGCCAATTGGGGCCTGAGCCTGTTGGAACGGCGTTATACGCGCTGGCGGGAATTGCAGATCGCAGAACGGTGAACTGCCGCAGTCACGTTCATTCTGCTTTGACCGGCGTGAATTGCGTCGAATAGACCTGCTCGACCGTGAGTTTCGTCCCCAACTTTGCGGTCGCCGCCAAGTCCAGCGACGCCTTCATCCATTCCGGCTTCATCACTCCGTCCGGGCTGATGTTTTTGATGAAATTGTCGTAGACCAGCTTGATGACGCGATCGTCCTGTTCGTCAAAATAGTGCTTCAGGAACTTGATCGTCCAATCTTCGTGCGTCTTCATGTAAGCCAGCGTCTTGGCATTAGCCTCAAGCCAGCGGCGCAATACATCGGGACGCTTTTCGATAATTTCCTTGGTCGCAGCCCACCCTTCCGATACGGAAGGTTCGAACGTCGCCCCGAGATCGTCGATCGATCGGAAGTCGCCGTCGGCAAGGCCCTTATAACTGAACACCGGCCACAGGATGGCGGCGTCGACCTGCTTGGCCTTGAGCGCAGGCATGACCGCGGGCGCGCCGAGCGGGACCGTCTGCACGGTGATGTTGGCTTGGGTGGCGGCACGCTGAACCCAGAAATCGGTCAGCGAGCCCTTTTGAGTGACGCCGACGGTCTTGCCGTTGAGATCGGCCATGGTTTTGATCGGTGAGGATGCGGGCACCAGAATGTACCAGCCCTTCGGTGTCGGCGGCACCGACA
>DATJBH010000001.1:0-16726 GCA_035515455.1 Xanthobacteraceae bacterium | reverse complement strand
CGTAATCCTGCGTCAGCGACGCGAACAGCGTCTGCGCCACGCCCAAGCCCACCGAGCCGGTCGAGAAATCGACATCGTCGGCATCCTTGGTGCGCGAGGGATAGGATTGCGCGCCCTTGTAGCCGCGGAAGCTTTTCAGCTTGTCGCGGCTCTGGCGGCCGAGCAGATATTGGATGGCATGAAAGTTCGGCGCAGCGTGCGGCTTGACGGCGACGCGATCGGCCGGCCGCAGGCTGTGGAAATAAAGCGCGGTCATGATGGTGGCGAGGGAGGCCGAGGACGCCTGATGGCCGCCGACCTTTAATCCATCGGTATTCTCGCGCAGATGATTGGCGTGATGGATCATCCACGAGGCGAGCCACAGCGTCTTGCGCTCGAGCTCGGCGAGGATGGCGAGGTCTTGTCCTGACGACGAATTCATTGCCGCGCAACGCGCCTCTTCACTCGAGCTCCACGGTCTCGAAATCGGCCGGCAGGATGATCTCCAGCACTTCGCAATCGTCGGAATAGCCGAGCACGGTATGCTCGATCTTCGGCGGCTGCAGCCAGCACGAGCCCTCGCGCATGGTGATGACGCCCTGTCCTTCGAATTCGCTCTTCATCCAGCCCTTGAGCACGTAGATCATCTGGAACTGCACGTCGTGATAGTGCCGCTTCGAGACTTCGGCGGGGATGAACGGCGGCACGAACTTGATGACGTGGGCGCGCACCATGCCGTCGGTCGCCGCGGCAATGCCGAGATCGCGGTATTTGGCATAGCGCCGCAGACCGCCTTCGAAGGCGTCGGGGCTGTGATGGCTGGCGACAAAACTATGCTTGCGTGACGCCGTCTTTGCCTTGGCGACGCGGCCGCGCGCCGCCCCCTTGCTGCGTGAACTTCGGGCGCTCTTCTGTGTTCGCGCTGCCGACCTCGTCGCGGTTTTGCGCGCCGCGGGTTTGGTCTTCCGCATTGTCCTTGCCATGATGCGTTCCTTTCCCGATGTGTCTTAAAAGTGCAGCGCGCCGTTGTGGCGGATCACCACCGCGCGCGCTTCCTGCGGGCGATGCGCGCCCAATTGACCAAAGGCGCTGCGCGTCTCCTCGATCAGAATGTCGATGACGTGGCCCGGTCCTTCTTCGCCGAGCGCGCCAAGGCCCCAGAGGAACGCCTTGCCGGCAAAAGCGGCGGCGGCGCCGAGCGCGTAAGCGCGCACCACGTCGGTGCCGCTGCGGATGCCGGAATCGTACATCACCGTGGCGCGGTCGCCGACTTGGCGCACGATCGCCGGCAGCGCGTCGATCGGCCCCGGCAACGCCTCGATCTGGCGACCGCCATGATTGGAGACAAACAATCCGTCGACGCCGAGCGAAACCGCCTTCTCGGCGTCTTCCGGGTGCAGGATGCCTTTGACGATCAGGGTTTTCTTCCAGCGGTCGCGATATTTGGCGACTTCGTCCCAGGTGAAGGCGCCGCCCATCTCGCGCCGCGCAAAGGCGATGACGTCGTTGATCGAGGCGTTGTCGCCGGCATAGGCGCGCAGCGTGGCGAAGCGCGGGATGCCGTTTTTCATGAGTGCATAGGTCCAGCGCGGCGAGCGCACCATCTGGCTCAGCATCGCCAGATCGGGATGAAAGCCCGAGCCGCCGAGACCGACCACGACCTCGCGGGCCCGCGTGGTGCGTACCGGGACGTCGAGCGTGAGGATGAGCGCGTTGCACTCCGTCGCCGCGGCGCGGCGAACGAGATCGAAGCCGATGGCATGATCGTTCTTCGCGGCGCGGTAAAGCTGAAACCAGCAGACGTCGGGCGCGATTTCGGCGATTTCCTCGATCGTCGCGCCGCCGGCAAGCCCGAGCGTATAGGGAATGCGCGCCCTTTGCGCGGCGCGGGCGAGATGCTTGTCGGCGCCCGGCCACACGATCGCCGGCCCGCCCATCGGCGCGATGCCGATCGGCGCCGCATAACGGCGGCCGAACAATTCGACGTCGCAAGGCGGCAGCGCCGGCATCACGCCATAGCGCGGGATGAGTTCCACGGCATCGAGCGCCGCCCAATTGCGCCGGATCCCGGCATCGTCCTTGCCCGAGCCGCCGTCCGAATATTCGAAGGCGAAATGCGGCAGCTTGCGGCGCGCGGCGCGGCGCAGATAGTCGACGGTCGGATAGTGCCGGTAGAGCGCGGCATAGCGCGGATTGGCGCTTTTGCCGACGTAGTGGCTTCCTGGCGGCGCGGCGGTTTCGGCAGATTTGAGGGCCGTCGTGTCATGCATGAGCGTTGCTCCCGGCGGGGACTATAGCAGCAGCGCGATGCGGTCGCCTCCCCTCCTCACGGCGCGGCAATGGCGGCGTTTAAACCATTGCATCGCCAAAGCACGCCGACTTCGGCTATTGATCCCCGACGGCGACATCGCGCGCGGCCGAACCATGATTGGACAGCGCATGCCCGCCCCACTATCCATTCCGCCTATCGAGCGACAAACGCGAGCCCAACATGACTGACACACCGCAATACACGCCGCCGGACGTCTGGGTCTGGGAGAAGAACGACAGTCCCAACTGGCGCTACAGCAACACCAATCGCCCCATCGCGGGTGCGACGCATGAGAAGGCGTTGCCGCGCGGCAAGCATCCGCTGCAGCTCTATTCACTGGCGACGCCCAATGGCGTCAAGGTGACGATCATGCTGGAGGAGCTGCTGGCCGCCGGTCACCGCGGGGCGGAATACGACGCCTGGCTGATCCGGATCGGCGAGGGCGACCAGTTTGGCAGCGGATTTGTCGGAGTGAACCCGAATTCCAAAATCCCCGCGCTCATGGACTATAGCGAACGGCCGCCGCAACGCGTGTTCGAATCCGGCTCGATCCTGCTCTACCTGGCGGACAAGTTCGGCGCCTTTCTGCCAAAGGATCGCGGCAAGCGCACCGAGGCGCTGAACTGGCTGTTCTGGCAGATGGGTTCGACGCCCTATGTCGGCGGCGGCTTCGGGCATTTCTATGCCTATGCCCCGGTGAAGATCAAATACGCCATCGACCGTTTTGCCATGGAGGTGAAACGCCAGCTCGACGTGCTCGACCGGCAGCTTGCGGACAAGCGGTTCATCGCCGGCGACGAATATACGATCGCCGACATGGCGATCTGGCCGTGGTACGGCAACGGCATGTTGAACGGCGCCTCATACAACGATCCGCGCAAATTCCTGCAGACGCACGACTATAAAAACCTGACGCGCTGGACCAAAGAAATCGGCGAACGCCCGGCCGTCAAGCGCGGGCGAATGGTCAACCGCGCCAGCGGGCCGCTCGAAGAACAATTGCACGAACGCCATGACGCCGGCGATTTCGCGACCAGGACGCAGGACAAGATCGGCGCGGGGTAAAGCCGCAATGCCACCCTCATGTCCGCTTTTCGGGGCGACGCGGTTCTAGAAATGACTGTAGGACGGCTGCGCGAAGGCGAGCGCGTTGCCGTCCTTCAGGAAGCGGGCGCCCTGCCCGCTTGTCACGCGGCCGATCTCGGTAGCGGCGACGCCGGCATTTTCGGCTTCGGCGCGGAACGCGGCGAATTTCTCCGGCGGGAGCGTCAGCACGAGTTCGTAATCGTCGCCGCCGGTGAGGATCGTCTCGATCAGCGAAGCTCCGGCCGAAAGCGCGGCGCGCGCCGCGTCCGACAGCGGCACGCGTGCGACATCGATCTCGGCGCCGACGCCCGACGCGCGGCAGAGTTTTTTCAGGTCGCCGGCAAGACCATCGGAAACATCCATCGCGGCGGAGGCATATTTCAGCACCGCCGCCGCGAGCGCATTGCGCGGCTGCGGCAACAGATAGCGGCGAAGCAAGTGGTCGCGCTCGCCGTCGGACAGCCGCCAGTTCTTGGCGAGCGCGGCATCCTTGTGCAAGAGCACGCCGAGCGCGGCATCGCCGATGCTGCCGGTGACCACCACGCTGTCGCCGACTTTGGCGGTGGAGCGGCGCACCATGGCGCCGCGCGGCACCGCGCCGAAGGCGGTGATCGAGACCGAAAGCGACACCGGGGTGTGATCGGTGTCGCCGCCGAGAAGCGGACAGCCGTAATGGACGGCGTCCTCGCCGAGCCCTTCGGCGAAGGCGGCGATCCAGCTCTCGCCGATCCCCGGCGGCAGCGCGATCGACATCAGGAATCCGACCGGCCGTGCGCCCTTGGCGGCAAGGTCCGACAGATTCATCCGCAACACCTTGCGCGCGACATCGCCCGGCGGATCGTCGGGAAAAAAATGCACGCCGGCGATCACGCCGTCGGTGGTGAGCACCAGATCGCAGCCCGGCGGCGGCGTCACCACCGCGGCATCGTCGTGCAGGCCGAACGCGCCGGGCGCGGTCGCGAGCGGGCCGAAATGCCGCGCGATCAGGCGCTCTTCGGCGGAGATGTCATCGTCGGATGGCATGGCGCCGTGTCTCTACCACATTCGACGGATTTGAAGTTCACAAGATCATGCCGCAGTCACATGGGAGACGAATCGGAGGGGCTGCGAATCGGAAAACCGCGCAGGGAACACTGTTTCACGCCCTGCCCTGCAGGAAGCTCCGCGATCTTGCTGCAAGTCCTTCCGCCTCACATCGCACATAGCGCTCGGCAAGCCGGCCTTTGACGAGAGCCACAAGACCGCCGAGCCAGCCGGCAAAGCGCAGGTCGAAGATGACTTCGCAGCCTTGTCCGGCAGCCTTGACGACATGGCTACCGACGACGGTCACCCCCGGACCCGCCGTCTCCCAGACAAAGCGGCTTTCCGGCTCCCAGATGGTGATGACCCAGACCGCGGGACGCAGCTTCGGCTGGTGAATGCGAAGCCGCGACCCCAGCCCGAGCGGACGCACGTCGAGTCTCTCGATCCACGTCACCGACGCGGTCCATTGCGGCCATCGTTCGACATCCGCGAGGATCGTCCAGACACGGTCGAGCGGAGCGTCAATCAATTCCTTACGTTGAAACTGACGCATAGTCTGCGAGTCTCATTCAGGCCGCGGGCTTCGGTGCTGCACGGCACGCCCGGCATTATTGCCGGCGCGCCAACATTCGATCGACCGGCTTGCCGAGCTGCCTGACCATAAAGCGCGGCGCGACGCAGCCCATGAGCTTGAGGAGATTGGCCAAGCCGGGACGGATTTCGAGGCGGTCGTGCTCGATGCCGTCGAGCGCCTGCCGCACCAGCGCTGTCACCTTCATCGGTTTGACCTTAACGTCGCTCCGGCTCATCTCACCGTCAAACAGCGACGTTTCGGTAATTGGCGGCGCCAGCTCAAACACGACGACGTTTGTGTCCTTCAGTTGAAGCCGCAGCGATTGCGTGAAGGAATGGATCGCCGCCTTTGCGGCGCAATAGACCGGTGAAATCGCCAACGGCACGAAAGCGAGTCCGGACGACACGTTGACGATAGCGGCCGTCTTCTGCGCCTTGAGCTGCGGCAGAAATTGCACCGTCATGCGGATCGGGCCGTCGAGATTGATCTCGATCTCGCGCGTGAGATCCCGCAGATCCGCGCTGAAATCATGCAAGTTGATCTTCCGCATGATGCCCGCATTGTTGATCAACATGTTCAAATCGGGAAAGCGCCCAACGACATGCTCATACAGGCCGGCGATCGCCGTCGGGTCGCTTGCGTCACTTTGAATGGCGTATGCGCCCGGCAGCTTCTTTCTGGCGGCCTCAAGCTTGGACTGGTTTCGTCCGGTGACGATCACCGTGTTGTCGAGCGCGGCGAGTTGCCCTGCCAGCTCAAGGCCGATGCCGGATGTTCCGCCGGTGATAAGAACCGTATTGCCAGAGAGCCGCACGGCACGATTCCCCCGTCACGCCGTCTTGGCGAGGTCCGACGGGCGGACAGCGCGCGCCCGCAGCGCCGCGAAACCAGCCGGCGCGACGGCGAAAGCGTTCAATCTTTGCGTCATGGACTTTCCCCATTTATTCACGGCGGCGGCACCTGAAATTACCGCGCGTCAAGTTCCGACAGAGTCTTGGCCACGGCCGCACGCACCGGCGGCAAATGGCCGGCGAACGCCACCGCCATGTTGCGGAGCGCTTGGCCGGTCGGCGACTTCATCGTCGCTACGCGAGTCATTCTGTCGGTGAGCGTTACGACCTCGCTCGCCACCTTATGGCGCCGCACCGCCCACGCATCCAGCCGTGTCTCGTCACCGTCTTGCAGCGTGCGGGTCAACGCTTCGGCAAGCGAGACGCTGTCCTGAATGCCGGTGTTCATGCCCTGGCCGCCCGCCGGGCTGTGGACGTGCGCGGCGTCGCCACAAAGCAGGACACGGCCTTTCCGTAAACTTCGCGCCATGCGGTGATGGATATGAAAGCGCGAGCTCCACCCCACGTCATGGATGCGACCCGGATCGGTCGCCGGGCCGCGCGTATCGAGCACGGCCTGCATGAACTCCAGCGACGGGATCTCGGGCGCCTCATCAACGGTGGCGACGATGCGGAAGCGCTGGCCGGGAAGCGGGGCGACGACCATGAGCCCCTTCGGCGAATAGAACAGGGTGACTTCGTCGCGGGTCAACGGCCAATCCATGCGCACGTCGGCAAGCACGAAACTGGCCTCGTATTCTCCACCCGAGAAGGCGATCCCGGACTGCTCACGCACCGTGCTATGCATTCCGTCGCAGCCAATCAGCCATTGCGCGCGCACGGATTGAGCGGAGCCGCCGGTCCGGACCTCAATCTCCACCTGAGATGCCGACGCGGCGAAGCGCACGAGTTCGCAGGGCCGCGCCACCTCGCAGCCCATGCCTTGCAAGTGCTGGCGCAGAATCTCTTCGACCCGGTTCTGCGGAATCATCAGCGTGTAGCGGTAGAAGCTCGGAATACCTGAAAAATCGATGGTCAGGAGCGATCGGTCGCGGTCACGAATGCGGAAAATCGGAACCTTCACGCCCTCTCCAAGCAAATCCTGCGTCGCGCCGAGCGGTTCCAGCACCTCCAGAGTTCGGGCATGAACCACGCAAGCACGCGACGTATTGGCACCGGCCGCTTGCCGATCAATGATGACAGGATTCACGCCGCGCCTGCTCAACTCCGCTGCCAAAGCGAGGCCGGATGGTCCCGCGCCCGCTATGAGGATCTGATTTTCAGATTTGATGTCGTGCATCGTGACCTCGCCATTTGTTTGCATGTCGTCCATCGGGTGCGCGCTTCGGCGCACTCCCGCGCGAGCTATAAAAAAACAATTCAATTATGCAGATTGGCCGCGTCCCTGACGCTCGCGCCAAACAACGATGCGTCGGACGTCATGCTCGAGAAGCGCTCAGTATCCAGAAATGATCGGTTCACAACGTGGCAATTCTGCGATCACGATGCCCATCTGCGATCTGCACTAATGCAAATCTGTCCTGCCGTAAGCGCCGATCTGCATGCGAAGTTCCATGAAACTCGACCGCGAACAAACGCGCGACCTCAGCGAGCGCCTGCGAGATAGTTCTTCTTGTACCAGTCGACGATCTCGCTGCCGGTCGCGATCCATACCTCCTGGCGCGAGGTGACATGCGCGAGCGCCTTGGCGAAATATTTGCTGCGGTGCGGATAACCCACCAAGAAAGGATGCAGGCAGATCGCCATCACGCGTCCGGTCTTGGCGCCGTCCTCGTAGAGAACATCGAACTGATCGCAAATCATCCGGCCGAAGCGCTCCGGGCTCTGATGCAGCCGCAGCAGCGCCGGAATGTCGTTGATCTCCGCCGAATACGGCATGGCGATCATCGAACCCTTCTTGACGCGCATCGGATAAGGCTGCTCGTCGTTGACCCAATTGCCGACGTAATCGATGCCGTATTCGGCCAGGATATCGAGCGTATGCACGGTCTCGCTCATCGCCGGGCTGAGCCAGCCCCGCGGCGGCCTGCCGACGCTCTTGGCAATCGTCGCGATAACCTCCTTGATCAGCGCGCGCTCCTCCTTCTCCGGCTGGCTGTTGAGGAGAATGGAATTCGAGATGCCATGGCCCATCCATTCCCAACCGAGCTTCATTCCCTCCTCGATGATGCGCGGATAGTGCTTGCAGACGTCGGAATTGAGCGCCACCGTGCCTTTGACGCCGTGTTTTTCCATCACCTCCATCATGCGCCAGACGCCGACCCGCACGCCGTAATCGCGCCACGAGTAATTGAGGATGTCCGGTTTCAGTCCGCTCTGCTCGAGCGGCGTACCGGGCCTGTCGAAATAGAAGTGCTCGATATTCGGGATCACCCAGACCGCCACGCGGGCGCCGTTCGGCCAGGACAACCGCGGCCGGTCGATGATCGGCGAATAATCGAAGCGGCCGTGGGCGGCAGGCACCGCCGCGGGCGGCCGTTGTTTTCTGCTCGGCTTGCGCGGCAAACCACCCTCCCCCGGACTGGGCTGTCGAACCGGATCGTCATGCCGCCCGCGGCTTTACTCGGCAACGGACCTTCTCGCACGGCAGACGATCGCCTATAAAAGTAACGGGTCCAACTTTAAGCGTGCATCGTGACCAGCGGCAAGGACGACGAGGAATTCTTCCGCCAACGCGGCTTCGGATTGAAGATCGGCTTCGGCGAGCGGCCGGCGCTGATCGTCGTCGACATGCTCAACGGTTTCACCAACCCGGACATGCCGCTCGGTTCCAATCTCGACGCCCAGATCGAGGCGCAAAAGCCGTTGCTGGCCGCCGCCCACGAGCGCCGCATGCCGGTGATCTTTTCCACGGTGATGTACCACGAGGCCGACGTCAGAGACGCAGGCATCTGGGGACTCAAGCAACGCGGCGCGCTGACGCTGACGGCGGATTCCGAAGCCGTGAAAATCGATCCGCGCCTCGACCGGCGGCCCGATGACAGTCTCCTGATCAAGCGCTACGCGTCGTGTTTCTTCGGCACCGATCTCGTGCCGCGGCTGACCAGCCGGCAGATCGACACGCTCATCATCACCGGCTGCACGACGTCCGGCTGCGTGCGCGCCACCGCCGTCGACGCGGTGCAAAACGGCTTCCGGCCGATGGTGGTGCGCGAAGCGGTCGGCGACCGCTCGGCCGCCGCGCACGAGCAGAGCCTGTTCGACTTGAATGCCAAATACGCCGACGTCGTGTCGCTCGATGAAACGCTGCACTATCTGACGACCGTCGGCCATAACCGGCCGGGCGGACACTGATCGGAGCAGTAATCCCAGCCGGAAGCGGCGGAATCAGCCGCCGGCGAATTCGGCCGCGCGCAGTTCATGCGCCAATTGATCGAGCACGGCATTGACCATGCCGGTTTCTTCCTTGTCGACAAAGGCGGAGGCGACGTCGGCATATTCGGCGGTGACGACGCGCGCCGGCACGTCGGCGCGGTGCGCCAGTTCATAAGTGCCGGCGCGCAGCACCGCGCGCAGGATCGTCTCGATGCGTTTGAGCGGCCAGCCGCGGGCCAGCGCCGCGTCGATCTGCGGATCGAGCTGCTTCTGCTCGCGCAGCACGCCCTCGACGATGTCGCGAAAATAGGCCGGCTCCGCCGGCCGATACTGCACGCCTTCGATTTCGCCGCCGAGCCAATGCTTTTCGAATTGCGCCATGATCTCGTTGATGCCGGTGCCGGCCAGATCCATCTGATAGAGCGCCTGGACCGCCGCGAGCCGGGCAGCGCCGCGCTTGTTGGCCTTGCGCTCTTCGTTGCGCGGTTCCCTTGCGTTCTCCGCCATCATCGTTTGCCGAGCCGCCGCTTGATGTCGATCAAGGCAAGCGCGGCGTGGGCGGCATCGCCGCCTTTGTCCTGCTCTTCGGCGCGGGCCCGCGCCCAGGCCTGCGCCTCGGTATCGACGGTGATGATGCCGTTGCCGATCGGCATTTTACGCGCGACCGAAAGCTCCATCAGCCCGCGCGCCGATTGATGCGAGACAATCTCGAAATGAATGGTGTCGCCGCGGATGACGCAGCCGAGCGCGACGGCGCCATCATAGCCGCGGCGGCGCGGCGCGGCATCGAGCGCAATGGCGATGGCGGTGGGGATTTCCAGCGCGCCGGGCACGCTGACGACGTCATATTGCGCGCCGGCCTTGTTCAACGCACCGGTGGCGCCGGCAAGCAGCGCATCGGCGATATCGTCGTAGTAACGCGCCTCGACGATGAGAATACGCGCGCCCTTGCCGTCGCTCCCGTTCCGTTTGCCGCGCCGCGGTCCGGCCATCACAAAGCTCCGCCTCTTTGCGAATGCTCTAACAGGCGCGCGGCATAGCGCGCCATCTGATCGACCTCGATATTGACCCGCATGCCGGGCTGCAAGTCGCCGATCGTGGTCACATGCAAGGTGTGTGGAATGATCAACACTGAAAATGTATCGCCTTTGACCTCGTTGACGGTAAGCGAAATGCCGTCGAGCGCGACTGACCCTTTGGGCGCGATGAAACGGCCCAGCGCCGCCGGCACGCGAAACCACAGCGCGACGCTGTCGAGGAAATCGTCACGGCTGACAAGCTCGGCGATGCCGTCGACGTGGCCCGAGACCATATGGCCACCGAGCTCGTCGCCAAGCCGCAAGGCCCTTTCAAGATTGAGTTTCGTCCCGCGCCCCCAGGACTCGGCGGTCGTAACCCGCAGCGTCTCCGCCGCCGCATCGACCGCGAATGACGACCGATTGCCGCTGCGCCCCCGCTCGACCACGGTCAGGCACACGCCCGAGCAGGCGATCGAAGCGCCGATGTCGATGCTTTCGGGATCGTAGCTGGAGGCAATGCGGAGCCGGCGCAGCCCCTCGGATTTCTCTTCCACGTCAAGAACTTCGCCTAAATCGCTGACAATACCTGTGAACATCCGTCACTCATGCCGATAAAGATCCTCGCGGTCGGGCCCGACCGACGCACTGCTTATACGCTGAAAGCGCATTTCGAGCGCTGCCTTTGACTGATGATCCAGCGCGTCGAGGCCTTCGGCGCCGACGATCCCAGGCGAATGGAAAAGGATGGCCTCATCAATAAGATCGGCGGCAAGGAAGGCCGCGGCCAGCGTCGGTCCGCCTTCGACCATCAGGCGGGTGATGCCCTTGGCCGCCAGGAGCTCCAAAGCGTCCCTTAGATCGAGGGTATCGGTGCTTTGCCGCGACCGCAGCACTTCGACGCCGCTGGCCAGGAGATCGAATTCGGCTTGTTGCGGCGCGCGCGAGCCGGCCAGTGCCCAGACCGGAACATCGTGCGCGCTCTGCACCAGCCGCGAATTTCGCGGCAGGCGCAGCATGCCGTCGGCGACGATGCGCACCGGCGAGTATCTGGCCATGCCGGGCAAGCGGCAGGTCAGCATTGGGTCGTCGGCCAATACGGTGCCGATGCCGACCATGATGGCATCGCTCTGCGCCCGCAAAAGATGCACGCGATCGCGCGCCGCCTCGCCGGTGATGGCGACCGGCTTGCGCCCGGCCGCGGCGGCTTTGCCGTCGGCGGAGATCGCGAGCTTAAGGAGTACGTGAGGGCGGCCTTTGGTGAAGCGAAGAATGTGCCCGGCGTGATCGCGGCGCGCCTCGTCGGCGCCAATCCCGATATCGACGGCAATGCCTGCGGCGCGCAGCCGCGCGTGCCCCTGCCCCGCCACTTCTGGATTGGGATCCTCGAGCGCCGAGACCACGCGCGTAATGCCGGCGGCGATCACCGCATCGGCGCAAGGCGGCGTCTTGCCGTGATGCGAGCACGGCTCGAGCGTGACATAGAGCGTCGCGTCATTTGCCGCTTCGCCGGCGCGGCGCAAGGCCTCGACCTCGGCATGCGGCCGGCCGCCGTCTTGCGTCCAGCCGCGGCTGATAATCACGCCGTCTTTGACGATGACCGCGCCGACGGCGGGATTGGGCCAGGTACGGCCGAGGCCGCGGCGGCCGAGCGCGAGCGCGAGCGCCATGAACCGTTCATTCTCACTTTGCGCCAATGCCGTTTCTCGTGTTGTTTTTGCGTTATGAACGTCGCACTTCACCGCCCCAGGTGCTTGACCCTGAAAACCGGTCGGTGACGCACTACACGCGCACCGACACGCCGAGCCTACTCACGAGCGGATCATTACGTCTCGACCCGCCGGGCGTGGATGTCACTGTCGAGGATTTGCTTGGCGCGCCGGGAGCGCTCACTCGGCGGCCTCGTCCCCCGACAATTCGGCAAGCGCCGCCTCGAAATCCTTGGCTTCGCGGAAATTGCGGTAGACCGAGGCGAAGCGCACATAGGCGACATCGTCGAGCTCGCGCAAATGCGCCATCACGGTTTCGCCGATGGTTTCGGAGGAGACTTCGCTTTCGCCGATGCTTTCCAGTTCGCGCACGATCTTCGACACCACCTGATCGACGCGCTCGGGATCGACCGGACGCTTGCGGCAGGCGATCTGCAATGAGCGCACGAGCTTGTCGCGGTCGAACGGCACCCGCCGGCCGTTGCGCTTGATCACGGTGAGCTCGCGCAACTGCACGCGTTCGAAAGTGGTGAAACGGAAATTGCAGGCAAGGCAGACGCGGCGGCGGCGGATGACGGAAGAGTCCTCGGTCGGCCGCGAGTCCTTCACTTGGGTATCGAGGCTTCCACAACTCGGACAGCGCATCCCCTAGCCCTCATAGATCGGGAACCGGCCGACCAATCGCTTGACCTTGTCGCGCACGCTTGCTTCCACCAAGGCGTCCTCGTCGGCACCCTTTTGGCTCAAGACATCAAGCACTTCGGCGATCATCTCGCCAATCTGACGGAACTCGGCGATGCCGAAGCCGCGTGTCGTGCCGGCCGGCGTGCCAAGCCGCACCCCCGACGTGACGGTAGGCTTTTCCGGATCGAACGGAATGCCGTTCTTGTTGCACGTTATGTTGGCGCGGCCGAGCGCGGCCTCCGCCACCTTGCCGGTCAAGCGCTTCTTGCGCAGGTCGACCAGCATGAGGTGGGTATCGGTGCCGCCGGAAACGATGTCGAGGCCGCGGGCCTTGAGCGTTTCGGCAAGCACCTTGGCGTTTTCCACCACGCTCTTCGCGTAAAGCTTGAACGAGGGACGGAGCGCCTCGCCGAAGGCGACGGCCTTGGCGGCGATGACATGCATCAGCGGGCCGCCCTGCATGCCGGGGAATACCGCGGAGTTGAGCTTTTTCGCCAAGTCCTCGTCGTTGGTGAGGATGGCGCCGCCGCGCGGCCCGCGCAGCGTCTTATGGGTCGTGGTCGTCACCACATGGGCATGCGGCAACGGACTTGGATGCGCCCCGCCGGCAACAAGGCCGGCGAAATGCGCCATATCGACCACCAGATAGGCGCCGACCTCGTCGGCGACTTCGCGAAACGCGCGAAAATCGATGAAGCGCGGATAGGCCGAGCCTCCGGCGATGATGAGTTTCGGACGATGCTCCTTGGCGAGCCGTAAGACCTCGTCCATGTCGATCAGGTGGTCATCGCGCCGCACGCCATAGGGCACGACCTTGAACCACTTGCCGGACAGGTTCACCGGTGAGCCATGGGTGAGATGGCCGCCGGCGGCGAGATTGAGCCCCATGAACGTATCGCCCGGCGCCATCAGCGCCATGAACACTTCGGCATTGGCCGAGGCCCCGGAATGCGGCTGCACATTGGCGAAGGAACAGCCGAACAGCTTCGTTACCCGTTCGATGGCGAGCCGCTCGGCCATGTCGACGAACTGGCAGCCGCCGTAATAGCGTTTGCCGGGCAGACCTTCGGCATATTTGTTGGTGAGCACCGAGCCCTGCGCCTCGAGCACGGCGCGGCTGACGATGTTTTCCGAGGCGATGAGCTCGATCTCGTCACGCTGGCGGGAAAGCTCAAGCTTGACCGCTTCGGCGATTTCCGGATCGCTTTCGGCAAGGGTAGCCGAGAAAAACCCTTCATCCGCGGCTTTTGCCTTTTGACTGAGCGACATTGTTCCTGGGCCTTGTCCTGTCCGGCTCTGCCCGCTGGATACACCCAGCCAGCCCATCATGCCAGCCGGCCCCCGCAAGAACTTGGGACATTTGTGCGGATAACACCGCTATATTTAGGGATTGGCCAGGCGATGGCGAGACCAGCATCGGAACCCCCTGGGGTCTGCACCCGCGCTCACAAGCCATGACAAGCGCGTTCTTCGGGCAAGACATAGCGCGTGTTGAACGGGTGCCATTCGACGGGCGTGTCGCCCAGGTGCGGCGCCGGCATGCCGGTCTTGCCGTGGCACAGGATGCCGTCGCTTTGGCCATCGAGGCGCTCGGCGAAGAAGCAGCCGAAATCCTTGGCGCCGACCAGATTGACCTTGTGGGTTTGGAACAGCCTGCGGCGCACGATGGTCATGAAGCCGTCGAAGCCGTGATATTCGCCGACGATGAAGCGCAGCCGCGTGAGCAAGTCCGCGTCGGTGCCCAGGACCGAATATTCGCAGCCTTCGCAATCGAGCTTGAGGATATCGATTTCGGCGAGCTGTTCCTCGCGCATGATCTCGGCAAGCGTCACCGGCGTCACCGCCTGGGCAAGCTTCAGATAGCCATGGACTTCGCCGGGATCGGCGATGCGTCCGTCATCCCGCGGCAGCACCATGGAGCCGCCGAGCCATCCCGGGCCGCTTTCGGGCAGGACTTTGAGAATGACCAGGCCTTCGTCCTCACCGCGGCCCCGTTCGCCAAGATCGTCGAGAAAGCGATGTTGCGCGGTCACCGCCTTGTTGTGGACGGTGACGTTTGGAATTGCGGCAGTGCGGGCCGCGGCAATCTCGTAATATTCCGTCACCGCCTCAAAGGCGATGATTCTGGCGGCAGGAAAATAGTCGTGCATCGAAAGCGTCACGTCGCCGATATTGGCGCCGATCTCGACGATGGCCCCGATGTCCTTTGCCTTCGCGGCGGCAATGAAATTCCGGATCGTCGAGAATTTGTAGCATTCGTTGCCTTCCATTCGGAGCCTGCCTGGAAGAAGCGCTCGTGTGAAAATCATGCGGCGCCGATTGAGCGCGATTGCCATTCGTGGGAAAAGCGGGGCCGTTCTGAGGTGACACCTTCCCGGAAGCCATGACACCCGATCCGCGCACGACCGACATCGCACAAGCCGGCGTCATCCGGCTGGCAATGTTTTTGCCACAATACACCAAGGACGCGGCGACCGGTGCGCTGCGCGGGCTCGGGCCGGGCCGGGCGATGATCGAGATCGCGCGAGCGCTCGCGGCGCGGCTTCCCGCCAAACTCCTGATCGTCGAGCAACCGACGCCGCGGGCGGCGCTCGACTGCATCAAGGCCGGCGGTTGCGAATTCGCCTTTCTCGGAATTGAGCCGTCGCGCGCCGCCGAAATCGATTTCACGCCCGCCGTGTTCCAGTTCGACTACAGCTTTCTGGTGCCGGCCGGCTCCTCATTGCGCCATTTCGCCGACGCCGATCGCGCGGGCATTCGAATCAGCGTGGTGCGCAATCACGCGTCCACCATGGCGCTCAGTCGCATGGCCAAGCATGCCGAACTGATCGGCTTTGATCTGCCCGACGACGCATTCGCGGCGTTGCAAAACGGCAAGGCCGCCGCCTTCGCCGCGCCACGCCAGATCCTCGTCGAATACGCGGAAAGGCTGCCGGGCTCCCGCGTGCTCGACGAAGGCTACGGCATCAACCGCGTCGGCATGGCGGTCGCCAAGCATCGGCATGGCCTCCTATCTTATCTGACGGAATTCGTCGACGAGGCGAACGCTTCGGGGCTGCTTGCGCGGCTGATCACGGACGCCGGACTGCACGGATTTGACGCCGCGTCTTGACCCTTTAACGTGCGGCTGCGCGACGCCGATCCGGCGTGACAGAGATCGATGAGGGACGGCATGACGCCGTGGCGCCCGCTCAGCCCGGGCTATTCGCCGGCTTCTTCCAGATACCGCGCTTGTGCATCAGCGCCACCTGCTTGTCGATCACCTCGCGCTTATAGTCGGCGTGCTTGCCGGGGATTTTGTCGAGGTAACGGTTCTTTGGATAGATCGGCTGCTCGTAGATGATCTGCGCCAGCTCGGCGCGCACGTCCTTGAGCCAGTTGGTGACCTGCGCGGTTTCGCGATGGTGGCGCAGCGCCTCGATATTGATGACACCCGAGACGAAGGTCGAGCCGTTGGTGTCGCGCTGCTTGCCGACCAGCTGGCCGCGATAATCGACGATCATCGACTGGCCGCCGCCGGCGTCGATGCCGAAATGGCGGCCTTCGTTGTAGAGATGGTAGCTGCCGATGTTCGGCGCGACGATGTACATGTTGTTTTCCAGCGCGCGGGCGCGGTTGGAAATCTCGAACACGTCGTTCTCGGTGAACGGCGCCGGCATCGAGGCGCGGTAGACGACTTCGGCGCCGTTCATGGCGAGGCCGCGGCCGTTCTCCGGATAGTTGCCCTCCATCGCCATCATGATGCCGAGCCGGCCGATCTTGGTGTCGGCGACCGGCCAGAAGGCATCGAGCGTGCGGCCGTATTTTTCGATCCACCAGTCGTAGATATCGTGTGGCGACACCGAGCGCTCAACCGGCAGCAGCGCCGAGATCTTGTAGTGCTGCAGAATGACCTCGCCGTCGGGATCGACGATGAAGCCGATGTTGAAGAAACGGTCTTTCCAGTCCTTATGGCGCGCCTTGGCCTGCGCCATGATGTAGACGTTCCATTGTTTCGCGAGCTTGCCGATCTCGTCGGTCTCGGGGCCCGGCACATCGATGCAGCAGGTGTTGGCGTAGTCGGCGTGATCGACGTCGAGCACCTCGTCGTTGAACCCCATCAGCGCGCCTTCGGGGATGGCGAGGAGCTTGACCGGAATGTCGAGATTGGACAGCCAGAACGCCGCCTTGGTCAGACT